>PBYU01000017.1 GCA_002730035.1 Gammaproteobacteria bacterium
AAGCTCAATGTTATCTGCGCCCGCCGCACCCGTAAACGTCACATCCGCACCAAGCGCTGGAGCTATAACAACCCCGCCGGTGTTGGTCGAAACAAACGAGGTCGCCGCAGTGGCAGTTAGGGCTGAGAGAGTGAGCTTACCTGTACCAGAGACATTAACGGTTGTCGCACCTGAGGCATCTAAATCACCAATACTCGAGGTTCCCGTGTTTGCAAGGTTAAGCGTCGTAACTTGACCATCTACCTGCAGTGCACCTGACATTACCATGGTCGAGGTGTTGACGGTTAACGAGGTAAGAGCGCCAGTAGCCAGTGCGCCGAGAGTGTCCAAATCTGCGGAAGTAACTGTCCCAGCCAGCGTCAAATCCGTGAGTGCGCTTGAGTTAACTGTAACGGCTGCAGCATTGGTGATTGATGCTTCAGTAATGGTACCGGCCGCGGTAGTGGACGCTGCATTTTTGTCAGTAATGGTAACCGCGCCACCAACGTGATCATAAACCCCTGTTCCGACTATGGCAGCGTCAACTGTAGTTACAGCAGTAGTGCTGGCACCACCTGTGACTGTTATTGCACCCGCGGTGCTAGTTGTACCTGAGGTGTTAGTATCAGCCTGGGTGATCGACACCGTCGTACCACCGGTTGTCGCAATAGTGCCGCCTGTGGTGGTCCCTAATGAAGTTTGGTGAACAGTGATAGTACCCGTCGGAGCAGTTGTCGCCCCGATAATGGTAGTACTGGTGGCGAGATTGCCTGTGGTTGTAAGGGAAATATCAGATCCGCCGTCGATAGTGATATCCCCAGTTCCTTGCGTATCACCAGCAGTGACAGTGGTTGTGCCCGCCGCCGTTAGCACTGTACCTGCGACAGCTGTTGATGTTAAAGCAGTCAGCCCGGTCCATCCCGAAGCATCTACACTTATGGTGCCGGAGCCAACTATAGTGCCTGTATCAATGTTCAGTACAGAGGCTGAAACAGGGACCGTAATATTCGAGGCACTGGTAATGGTGAATGTGTCGGTACCGCTGACACCATCAACCGCGTCGCCAGTCGTCCACGTCACGGCGCCGCCAACGTCAGTTGCGTTGAAAGTATCGTCACCGGAGTTACCAGTAAAATCATTAGGGGCGGTAGTTAGTGAATACGTAGCTCCTACAATAGCAGGAGTCAAAGACGTATCGTTGACTGTCGTTGAAGCGGTAGCACCTGCAGCCGTCACAGTAAGGGTTTCGGCTCCCTCTGTCAGAGTATCTGCCGCAGGTGTAATAGCAATTACACCAACGCCATCAACACCGACTGTAGTGGTTCCAACTAATGCGCCACCATCGATGTCGGCTGAACCCACACCACTTATGGTGTAGGCAACAACTGATCCACTCGCCACATTGGTAGTGGTTAGCGTGAAATTTACTGGGGTTCCTTCGTTAACCGATGTCGCATCCGCAGCAAGAGCATAAGTTGCGGCAGCGGCAGCAGTATCATCATTCGATATCGTTCCCGTTCCGGTGACATCTGCAGTCAGAGTACTGCCGGAGAATTTTACTTTTACTGTTTCATCACTCTCAACTGTGGTGTCTCCATTCACTACGATAGCAACCGAGGCAGAGGTCTGCCCAACGCCAAACGTAACGGAAGAAGATTGCGCATCGAAGTCTGTGCCGGCTGTTGCCGTACCAGTTGTCAGTGTTTCATAGTTAACCGTCGTGGCAACNTCAGCAGCGGCGGATAACGTCAGGGTGAAAACAAGAGCCGCATCACCGGAATCTGTTTCGGTCATTGACGGNGAACTTGAAGTCAACGTGTAAGTAGTTGCGGCAGCGGCAGCGGTATCATCGTTAGTGATAGTGCCGGTCTCCGTAACAGAAGCAACCAGATCGCTTCCGGAGAAAGTTACCTTAACTGTTTCATCACTCTCAACTGTGGTGTCTCCGTTAATCTTCACTGAGACGGAAGCATTTGTCTGCCCTGCCACAAAAGTTACCNCACCAGAAGCTGAGTCGAAGTCACTTCCAGCGCTTCCTGTCCCGGTTGTAAGACTTTCGTAGTTTACGACTACATCTGCTNCAGCAGCCTTGTCCAGCTCCAGGTTAAATACCATGTTGGCCTGGCCGGAATCCCCTTCGGCCACGTTCACTGCATCAGCAGTAAGCGTATACGTTGTAGCAACAACAGCGGCTGGGGTCTTAACGAGATCCGCAGCTGCCTTAGCTGTAGTTACAGTCGCATCATCACTGGTGACACCAGTGAGGGCTGTAGCCATGCCAGTATCCAGTTCCAGAGTAATAGAGTGATAGGTGGCCACTTCAACTTTGTTGTTGAAATTTGCGGCTGATGTACCAAAGCTTACATGCGTTTCAGAGANGCCAGCAAGGTAAGTCGATGCTTNCAGCACCACATCTGCCTTGGTAGAGCCGCCATTTAACAAGCCTTCAATTACGGTTATGCCTTCTGCTAGAGCCGCTGCAGATGCTTGCGGCACCAGGTTGCCAAGGAATTCAGTGGCAAATTCTGTAGATGTTTGGAAAGANGGATAGGCGCTAGNGAATGTGCTACTAGCTGTGAGAGTGGCTGCGATACTTGCAAGCGAAGCTCCCCCTTCAGATGCGGCAACCAATGTGNTCAATAATGTGGTACCTGGTGCAGCGTTATTCGCTGTAACTACCAGTTGAATAATACTCGTACGTGTTGCAGCTGTTATAGCCATCCCGTGCTCCTTGAAATCGATTTCAATTTATTGTCTCCGATGAGGACAGACCAACGCCTGGCATTTCATCCCACTATCGGTGCAACAAGNGTAATCGAGCTTTCTCTCTTAGCTTGTGACTGACGTCACACGCAAGTGGATCCCCCGAAAATTCTGTTTACATCAAGCTTTCGGCACACGCACAGCGCCGCCGTCTAGCAGATATCGGCGGAATGTTACATTCTCTTAAATATTAAAACAACATTTATGTAGGATTAACTGTAAATAGTTCTTTAATGGGAATTACAGTGATAAATGCGTGTCATTTGCCCGCTACAGGGTCAGATTCACGAGCCAACGCTTGCTATCGACAGCGCCCGGTTCAGAACGCCCAGCTAATGCCTATTTCAGCGCTGGTATCGGTGCTGGCAAACAATTCAATATTGCTGCGCTGGCGCTGGTGGTAAACATTCAGCAGCAGGCTGGTGTCGTAGCCTAAAAATCGCAGAGGCTGGCGGTATTGCAGCAAGAAAAAGCTGCGTTTTGCTACCCGCTCCTCACCATTGGCCACCAGTGNGCTGTAGCCCTCATCATCGTCGAGGCGGGTGTGATTAAATTGGGCGTGAAGTACACCCCGGGGCAGGAGTAGCTGCCAGTCCAGGTTAATCTGCCAGCCCTGCCTGTCATCACCAAGGCGCCCGCTTTTCAGTTCCGAGTTATGCAGCAGGCCGAATTCTACCCGCAGTTGTTGGCTGCCGTTGTTGCTGGCGCTGGCGAGGGGACAGTTAAAGCCCACGGCGAATTTGCTTTCGAGACCGTTGAGCCGGCTTTGCTGGTGGAATAGCTGGTGCTGCAAGGCGAGACCATAGTCGGGTTTGCACCGCAGCGTGCTCTCCGGCCGGTAGCGGGCATTAACGCCAGTGCCGGAGAACAGGGCGGCGCCACCGAAGAAAAGGTGATTCATCCCCGCATTCAATTGCCAGCTGCGACCACGATTGGGCCGCAGGAAACTATAGAAGGTAGCNACCTGCAACAAATCCGATTCCTGTTCTTCGCTGACACGACTCCGCACTTCCGCCGTCCAGTTGTGCTGGGACTCTGGCGTTACGCGGCTATGACGAACCGCCAAGCGGCTATTGAGATAAGGCCCGCCGATAGGCCGAAATTCCGGGTTCAGCTCCAATGGCACCGGCTCCCCGGACAAGGTAAGCGTGACCTGGCCGGAGTCCAGGCCGCCATTTAAATTGTCGTCATAGCCCGCCAGCATATCAAGCTGGTAGACGGTTTCCCGGGTCAGCGCCTGCCAGCTTTGCTGGCGGCTTGCCAACAACGGCTGAAGACTGGGCGGCAGGTCGGTACGCATTAGCAGCTGCGCGTTAATTTCCAGCGCGGTGAACAGCTGCCCCTGTTCGTATAAGGCCTGGGCATAGTCGATGCGAGCGGCGCCGTTATCCGGTTCGATTAAAAGGGCGCGCTCCAGGGATTCCAGGGCTGCTGCCAGTTGCCCGCTATTGAGCTGTGCGGCGCCATGCAGGGCGAAAAATTCCGAGCTTTCGAGGCACTCAGGCAATAGAGGCGCGAGTCGCTGTTCCAGGCCAGGCCAGTCCGGCTGGTTGCCTGGATAGTAGGTGGACAGGTCAGGGCAGGCGGCCCTGGCGTACGCAGGCATAGCGTACGCAGGTANAGATAGAAGCAAGAGAAGAAAAAATCGCTGCATGTGTCTTCAGATGCCTATCGGTAGGTTTTTAGCGGCCTTCATAGATGTTTTTCTATGGNCTGGCTTAACAATCAGCACCACAAGTTCGCTGTCCCTGATTTCATAGATGATTCGATAGATGCCCTGTCGAATACGGCACTTACTCTGAGCTGACAATTTCTCACTNCCCGCGGGCCTTGGTTCCAGGGCCAGTAACTTGATACGCTGCAGTATTCTGGNCACATCCTCATTTGCAATTGAACGCAGGTCTTCGGCTACAGATTTCCCGAATTGAAGACTATAGCTTGCCATTCGCTTTCAAGTCATTAAGCAGCGCCTCATAACTGATGGCGGTCTCGTTCCCACGCTCCTCAAGGGCAGCCAGATCTTCCTGATCTTCTATCAGGGTCAGGCGAACGGCATCATTGACTAATTCCGATACTGATCTTTGGGTATGTGCGGCTTTAACGCGCAACGCCCGGTGTAACTCTGAATCAAAATAAATTGTTGACCGCTTGGGAGTTTCACTCATGGCTTCAGTCTCCGGTGCTTTACACGAACCCCATCACTTTAACGTTATAGCGATATAACGTCAATCTTGAGCTAGCCATATCGTGGCTGACCCGATACCCAAATTGAGCTGAGAGCTAAAGAGAGCGTGGCNCGGCTTAGTGGCCGCCGGTGACCAACATGAGATCCGGCGGAGTTTGCCGGTCNTGGCGCGATGTGCCCGCAATTGGAGCCGGCGCAAACAGGATATGGGGGGTTTTAAGACCACTAAGCAGATAACTGCCCTGGGATTCGAGCTGCAGATCGGCAAGTTGGCGGGCGACACATTCACCGAGCAGAATCGGCTGAGCCAGCTCTGCCGTCATCTCCTGAATGCGCAGGGTGATAGTGACCGTATCCCCCAACAACACATGGCTGCGGCGGTGAGCGGGTCCAATCGAGCCAATCAGTACTGGCCCCTGTTCGATGCCAACACCGAGGGCCAGCGGTTCCAGGCCCGGGGCTGAGTGCTCGGGCATGAGGCTGTGATGTAAGCCCGACTGCATTGCTTGCGCGGCTTTTAGCGATTGCTCGGCCGCCTCACGGTGGTGGCCATCCCAGACCGCCAGCAGGCTGTCGCCCTTGAATTCATGCACCNGTCCNCCGTGTCGCTCGACAATTTCCGTGGCGCGGGTGAAGAAGAAGTGCAGCACCGCAGCAGACTCCTCCGGTGGCCGGGCTTCGCCAAAGGCGGAGAAATTTCGCAAATCTGCGCTAAGCAGGGTGGCATCNCAACGGCTGGCGTTAATGCTTGAACTTGGCAGACTGTAAGCAATCTCCTTGGCAATCTCATCGGGCAAATAGCTATTGAGGTTGCCAAAGACCCGGCTGCGTTCGACTCGCACCCTGCCTTGTTCCAGCAACAGCAATAAACTNGCAGCCAAAACGCCATATATGGCCGGGAACAACCAGCCCAGCCAGAGATTAAAGCTGCTGAGCAACTGAATGTGCAGTGACAACGCTGCCAGCGGCAGCAACNCAGCGGCAATTGGTAAACCATAGGCGGCCCAGCGCTCNCGGACGGCGGCCAGGACATAGAGTAATAGCGCAAACAACAGGCTCAATGATCCAAGTAACCAGCTGGAAACTCGCGGCGTGTAAGGCATGTCGACATCCAACAAACTACCCAGCAAGCGCGCCTGCAACTCCACTCCGTGGCTGGCGCCGTTATACGGTGTGGGCANAACATCGCCCATGCCGAAAGCAGTGCCGCCTACTATTACCCAGGCGTCTTCTAATAGACTAAGGTCGGTGCTGCCGTTTATTACATCGATTGCAGACACGGCGCGGTAGGCAGAGGGCGCGTTGGCATAGGAAATTCTCAAGTTGCCATCGCTATCCAGCGGTATATCCAGCCCCGGATAAGCCTCTAGCTGTAACACATAGTCTGGATCAAACAGCGAGCTTCCCGGCTGTATAGTCGCCTGCCAGGGGGAATCATTGCTCGCTTGCAGGAATGCAGTCAGGGCCAGCGCCGGGTAGGGTGAGCCATCCACACAAACCACAGCGGGAGTTTTTAAAGTACTGCCATCGGCAGCGATGATCGGCGTGATATGGCCTTTGGGAATTGCGGCAAAGGCGGCAACCGGAGCCAAAAAATTACCGGTGTTGCCCAACTGCAAGCCTCCGGGGGCAGCATTACAGCTAATTCCACTCAGAGGATGGGTCATGACCCCGGCGCGGGTGGCTTGAGCCGATTGCAAATCCGGCAACTGTGCTATTACTGCGCCCTGAGCAGATTGCAGGGCTGCCAGCAGTACTGCATCGCCAGGTTTGGCTTCAGGGTAGACGATATCGTGGAGTTGCAGCTGGGCGCCGGCTTGATCGATGGCATTAACCAGCCTCGCCAATTGCTCTCGAGGCCAGGGCCAGGGGCCAACTGCGGCAAGGCTCTTCTCGTCGATGGTGACCAGGGTAATACGCTGTTCCGGTGCAGTATTGGGGCTGAGGGTCCAGCCCAGAGCACCCAAACGCTGTTCCAGGGTGGCTAGTGGTGAGCCCAACATTAACATCAGAGCGCCACTGACAACGGCCGCCAGCGCCAGAATCAGCAGGCGCGCTCTAGCTGGAGTCATACCGAGGGCAAATCCCAGTGTATTCAGTGGCAATTGCCGGATGTCTGTAAGCTTCGACATAGCTAGTGACCGGCGCCCCACAGTGTCAGACCCTGGATATTGCCGTTGTCCAGCTGACGACTGAAGAAGTAACCGGCCTCGCTGCCATCTATACTGACGGCACCAGCGATCGTCTGGGTATCGGTACGGGCATGGAAATAGCCGCCGTCAAAAAGTCTGCCGTTGGCAAGAAAATCCACGGCGCCGGTAGCGATGTGGCTCAGATTGAGTTCGGTGGCGAAGCGATTTTCCTGAAAATCGATATCGAGGGCACCACCGCCAACCCGCATAGCAACGACACCGCTTTCCGAGCTGTAGAAAGCCTGGGCGCTGGCGAGGGAGAAACTGACCACACCGAGACCGCTGTCTACGTGCTGGCTGCCGTTTTCGGGGCGGAACAGGCCATAGTCGATGTTGCCGACAGTGATCTTACGATCGGCGCTGGCTGCGGCAAAATCAAGGGTGATTTTTTCCTGCTCACCGAGGCCGCTTGAAAACCGCCCCCACACCAGCTGGCTGGTGGTTAACTCAACCGGCGCTACGGTGGTTGCCGGGGTAAAATCCGGCGGTGGTGGGGTCGCTGGTGGGGTCGCTGGTGGGGTCGCTGGTACAGGTTCTGTTATTGGTGCAGGCAGATCGTTCGATACCCGCTCGACATCGGCGTTTACTTTTACCGCGGTCACGCTCTCAAGGTAGGTCTCGTCGCTGGCAGGCCCACCCGCGCTGGTTTCAACACTGGAGGCAATAAGCTGCTGGACTTCTTCGCGCATCATGTCCGGGTCTCTGACATTTGGCGCCGGCAATAACCGTGGTAGGGCAGAATTATCGTCAAGCTCGATTAACTGCAAGGACAAACTTGTCAGCTCAACGGCATTTGCGGTGCAGGGGTCGAAGGCATCGGCGGAACACTCGATGGAATAGGGTGCCATTACAATAGTACCCACATTAACTAGTGCCCGGGTTGTAGATTCAGTGGCGCTGACAACAAAGTCTGTACCGCGTACGCCAATCGCAGCAATGGGGGTGTTGAGCCGAAAGCGATTTCTGGCCGCTTTGGCCGCATCCCCCGATATAGCCCGGGTGACGCCTTCTATCAGATTGAATTTTACGACAGAACGCTCCGGTCGCTCGGTGTTGAAATCATAGCTCACAATTTCCAGTCGGGTTCGCGGACGCAGACTCATCAGGGCCTGGTCGACAAAGCGTATATGCACGTGGCCATTGGCCTCGGTGGTTATCTGGTCATGCACCTTGATTTTCGTGCCTTGCCGAACCCGTTGCCGGGACTGGCCCGGGGCCTGCAAGTAAGCCCGCCCCAGCACCAGGCTAACTTCGCCGACATAGGGAATAGCCGCAGGGCTAAAGCCCTCAGGATCAGAAGCCTGGGCCACAGACGTGGCCAGGCATAGAATTAATCCGGCGGCGATGCTGGCGCCGTGGTTAAAGATTGTCGAAAATTTGACGAAAAACTGTTTTGTCATCAGAGTCATCATTGGTGTTGAATCAGTTTTCATAGCATATGCTTCTACGCCAGACGGCGTTGTCCAGACTCCATAGCAGCGGAAGATAACGCAGGCCGGGAGTGAGTCGCGTGATGTAGATCACACGGGACCACGATACTCGCTTTTGCTAATTCATTTCAAGCACTTATAATGCCTGGGCAGCCGCGTTAATAGCGGTTCCCACACTGATGTCAGGCGAAAATCCATGGTGGTAACCCCGGAACTGTTAGCCTCCTTTCCAATTCTCAAACCGCTGTCGGCAGAGGTGCTTACTGAGCTGGCTCCGCAGTGTACGCCACAAAAGTACGCCCGCCGCGGCATCGTGCTGAATGCCGGTAAGCAGGAAGACTATCTGTGCTTTCTGTTTGAGGGGCGGCTGCAGGGCGTGGATTTTACTATAGATGGTAGGGAAGTGGGGCTGTACTTCGTCGAACCTGGTGACTTCTGCGGCGAACTTGGTCTGTTTGATCATGGGCCACAGCCAGAGTATGTGATTGCCCTGACCTCCTCCGTGGTGGTACTGGTGCCGATGGCCAGTATGCGGGAAATCATGCTAAAAGCGCTTGCGGTGGTCAACGTGCTGGGGTCAAAACTGGCGGCAAGAGTGCGGCAGATGACCTATCAGCGCTCTCTGTTGGGACTGCCTAATATCGCCCAGCGTGTATGCTGCCAGCTGTGGCTGCTGGTGCCGGACAAAGACAAGGGCAAACAGCAGGAATCGGAGATTCGCAACCCGCCTACGCATATGGAAATTGCTATCATGCTGAATATAAGCCGGGAAACCGTGACCCGGGTGTTTCAGACTTTACAAAACCGGCAGATAGTTAAACGTGACGGGCCAGCACGTTTGCTGGTGAACAAGCTGCAAATCCTCAAGCACTTCGCAGAAGGTAAGGAAGAGCTGTAACAGTGTGGCGGCCATGAAAAAAGTGTGCCCACTGTGTTTTGCTATATTGAAGCCAATGGAACTAAGTCAGTGATTTTAAACAGCACAGGGGTTGAAAATCTCGTCACCGCCCTAACTTATGCCCTCTCAAGACTAGTTAGATTCAGGCTTCTGACCCCCTGGGTGGAGGCAAGCGACGAACGCTGACAACAAGCGTACAACACCCAAATGAACAACAGAGCCAATACCAACCGTTATCCAGAACTGCTTGCAACCTTAAAGGATGTTAGAAGTTATTTTATCTATGCGGGCTTTTTTAGTGCGGCGGTAAATGTGCTGATGCTGGTGCCGGTGATTTACATGCTACAGGTGTTTGACCGGGTGGTGTCCAGCGGCAGCCTGGCAACATTGGCCAGCCTTACTATATTGATGGTGGCACTACTGGCTGCCGCCGGTGGTTTTGAATGGGTGCGTTCGATGATTCTCATCAGCGCCAGTAATCGTATCGAGAACAACCTGCGCCAGCGAGTCTCCGACGCCACCTTTAAGCGCTCCCTGCTCTCTGGCGGCATGGTTAGTAACGCCCAACCCCTGAGTGATCTGTCCGGTTTGCGCCAGTTCCTCACCGGCAATGGGCTGTTTGCTTTCTTTGATGCGCCCTGGTTTCCTATTTATGTGGCAGTAATGTTCATGTTTCATACCTGGTTTGGGGTGTCTGCAATAATTGCCGGCATTATCATGGTGGCGCTGGCCTACACCAACGAAATTGTCACCGGCAAGAAGATGCAGGATGCAAATAGTCAGGCCAACCGGGTCAGTGCCCAGGTCAGTGGTAGCCTGCGCAATGCCGAAGTTATCGCCGCCATGGGCATGGCTTCCGATATCCGCAAACGCCAGGAACACAGTGCCGACAAGGTGCTATTACTTCAGACCGACGCCAGCAAGTGGGCCGGTGTCCTCACTAGCCTGTCGAAGTCATTTCGCATGATCGTGCAATCGCTGTTGCTGGGCATGGGTGCGCTGCTAGCGCTGCGGGGTGAGCTTTCCCCTGGCATGATGATTGCCGGTTCACTGTTGTTGGGCCGGGCCCTGGCACCGATTGATATGTTGGTGGGAACCTGGAAAGGCTTCGTGGTAGCACGAGCGCAGTATGATCGCCTTGGACAGTTGCTGCAGAATATCCCTGCGGATCCGGAAAGTATGAGTTTACCGGCACCCGAGGGTAGGCTGACAGCTGAGCAGGTGATGGTGGTTCCGCCTGGCTCCCAGACCATAGTGGTCAGAGGTGTCTCGTTGGATTTACAGCCCGGCGAAGCCCTTGGTATCGTCGGCCCCAGCGCCTCGGGCAAGTCCTGCCTGGCTCGCGCCCTGCTTGGTATCTGGCCAACCCACAGCGGCAAAGTGCGCCTTGACGGCGCCGCGATTGCCTCCTGGATTCGGGAGGAGCTGGGCCCCCACCTGGGCTATCTGCCTCAGGATATCGAATTATTTGACGGCTCTATCTCGGAAAATATCTCCCGTTTTGGGGTGCTGGATGCCGAGAAAATCGTCGCGGCGGCAAAGCTGGCGGGTGTGCACAATATGATTCTTGCCCTGCCCCAGGGCTACGATACAGTAATCGGGGCCGCTGGCGGTATTCTCTCCGGTGGTCAGCGCCAGCGCATCGGCNTGGCCCGGGCAGTCTACGGNAACCCGNGCCTATTGGTGCTGGACGAGCCCAATTCCAATCTCGATGACCAGGGCGAAAGAGAACTGGTTGATGCCATACACAGAATTAAAGCCTTAGGTTGCACGGTGGTCATCATCAGCCATCGCACCATGGTGTTGAGCAGTGTGGACAAGATGCTGGTGATGAAGGATGGGGCGGCGATCAGCTACGGACCCCGAGAAGAAATNCTCGCCGNCCTGATGGCGCCGGCGAAGAAAGCGGCCGCGGTGTAAAGATTTTTCATCGCGGCGGCCACTGTAGNGACGCTGATGGAGATTCAGGGCTGNAGCTTAATGGCCTGGCTTGATAGCTATATTCGGTTGACGATTTGAAGAGACGAGACAGTGACAGAAACAAACAATACAAGCACCTCCCTGCCCATCCCGGCCGATAAGGCCGCCGAGGCTACGGTGATCGACTACACGGAGATCACGCCGGACACCAGCATGGCGATGCCGCGAAGGGTGGGAATGATCATTTTTTTCCTGGTGTTTGGGGTCTTTGGTGGCTGGTCGGCGCTGGCGCCGCTGGATGGGTCTGCGCTGGCATCGGGCACCGTAACCGTTAAATCCTATTCCAAGGTCGTGCAACACCTGGAAGGCGGCATCGTCGCGGATATTTATGTGCAGAATGGCGATCATGTTGTCGCCCAGCAAGCGCTGCTGGAAATAGATGCCACTCAGCCACTGGCGCAGCTGGGGATTGCTAATAGTCAGTTTGTGGCTTTGATAACGCGGGAATCGCGATTGTTAGCCGAACGCGACCAGCGCGATGCGGTGAGCTATCCAGGCAGCTTGCCAACCAACGATGCCAATGCCAGACAGGAAATGTCATCGCAGGAGCAGATTTTTACGGCGCGCAAAGCCGCTATGGATGGCAGCGTTGAGGTGCTGGAACAACGCATCGAACAGCTGCAATCAATGCTGGTGGGGCAGGCGGCGCTCAAGCAAAGCAAGGAGACACTGGCAGCTTCCTTCGCGGAAGAACTGACAGACGTAGAAGCCTTATTGAGCCAGGGCTTCTCCGACAAATTGCGGCTACGGGAGCTACAGCGTAATGTCGCCAGCCTGGAGGGAGAAGCGGCAGAGCTAACCGCCAACATTGCTGCCACCGAGGTTCAGATTGGCGAGGCTCGCCTACAAATACTGCAACAGGCCCGAGAGTTTCATAACGAGGTGGTCAACGAACTAGGCGAAGTTCAGACCAGCCTTAAAGACGTCGATGAGAGAATCACCGCTCTGCAAGACGTTGTCAGCCGTACCGTGGTCCGGGCACCGGTAGACGGTATTGTCAATGGCATGCAATTTCACACCATTGGTGGCGTCATCAGACCGGGCGCACCGATTGCCGATATCGTGCCCCAGGGGGAAGACCTGATTGTTGAAGCAAAGGTTCAACCGATAGATATCGATAGAGTGGCACTCGATCAAGAAGCAACTATACGGTTCTCGACGTTTGGCAGTTCAGTGCCCACCATCTACGGCACGGTAATCAACCTTTCTGCCGACAGTTTTGTGGATGAAGCAACCAGAGCTTCCTTCTACCTGGCTCGAATTGAAGTGAATCCAGAGGGCATGGAAGAGCTCGGTGATCTTGTGCTGATGCCCGGCATGCCGGCCGAAGTCTTTATCGCTACCGGAAGTCGTACTTTCCTGCAGTACGTGATCAAGCCCTTTTCTAACGCGCTGGCGCGCAGTTTTAACGAAGACTGACACCATGAACAAAGTCAAAGTTCTGCCACTTCTCTGGCTGGCACTATGCGCCTCCATTGTCTGGAGTGCTGAAGACACTGATACGGGTTTCAGTGGTCTGCCAGGAGCTACCCTGGAAAATTTTTTCACCGCTGCAATCAATTACAGCCCTCAACTGAGGATCGCCGAAGAGAATCTCAACATAAGCGGCGCTCGTAAGCGCGCCGCCAACGGCGCGCTCCTGCCACAGGTCAATGCCAATGCCAGCATTTCTGACAACCGGCGCAATGAGGGGAATCTGCGGCAGGAATTTGGCGGCGAACGGTATTCTCTGCAGCTGACCCAGGCGCTGTTTAACTGGCAGGCGTTCGCCGCACGCAAGCAGGCCCACTACATCGAGGATCAAACCGAGGCGGAATACTATTATGAACTGGCCTTTCTGCTCACCGATGTGGCTGATAAGTACTTTAATGTGCTGCAGGCCCAGGACGCACTGGATTCCCTCTCCTCTGAAATCGAAGCTGTCACTACTCAGCTGGCCCAGATACAGAGCCTCTATGATCGCCAGTTGGCGCAGATAACGGACCTCTATCGGGGTCAGGCCAGCCTGGCGGCGGTACGCTCTGAACAGCTACAACTCGAAGCCGAGCTGGCGCTGAACCAGGAAGCCCTGCGCTCCGTATCAGGGCTGGATGTCGCCGAATTATTCCAGCTGGATGATATGGCGGAAATTCCGACTCTGGAGAACAGCGTGCAATATTATGTGCAGCAATCGAGACAGCGGAATCAGCAGATACAGGCCAGGGAATATGCGTTGCGCGCCGCTCGGGAGCGTATCTCGGAGCGCAAGGGCGCCTATATGCCAAGGGTTAGCTTTATCGCCCAACNTCAGGATTCCGATCTTGGTTTCGACAATTCGCCGATGCGCCGTACCGACACTACCTATATCGGTCTCGACATCTCGATACCCATCTATGCCGGCGGTTCTAATCGGGCNGCGCTAAGTGAAGCGATCAGCCAACGCAGTATTGCCGAGAGCGAATTACGCGCCGTTCGGCTGGAAGCAGGGGAGCGGGTACGTTCAGCTTATCTGCAGGTGCAGTCCAGTGAGGCACGCACCGAAGCGGCGCNCTTCCTGGTGGAGTCTACTGCCTTGGCTGCCGAGGCGATGCAACAGGGATTTGAGTTTGGTACTGTAACCAGTGTCGATGTCCTCAATGCGCTGCGAGATCAGTATCGCGCCGAGCGCGACTTGCAGCAGACTCGCTACGAACACATCAAGTATCTGCTTCTTCTTAAGCGGGAAACCGGCACCCTCGATGCCGAAGACATGCTGGAAGTGGGCAGCTGGTTGACACCTCCGCAAGCCTGAGTCCCGGATTCATTCCCAATGCCTCTTCTGCAACGCATCACATCTGAATACATCGAATCGGAGGATCGTATTCGGCTCACCGGGTTAAACGAAGCCGAGCTTACCCAGAGTCTCTGGTTGACGCAGCGATTACTGCTGAATTTGCTGACTCACTTTCTAAACTGGCTAGAACAAGAAGCCCCTGAGGTTACCGGTCGCAGCGCCATCGAGAGTACGGCAAAATCTGCCCTGCAGGGTATCGCACAACAATCGGCTAGCCAGGAGTTGACTGANCAGCCCGCCGTTACCCCATCACTCGACTCGAATACCTGGCTGGTCACAGAAGTGGATATCAGGAGTGCCGATGAGGCTGTGTCACTGGTGTTCAAAAGCGCCGATGGGCAACAGGCTGAATTGGGATTTAGTGTTCAGCAACTGCGCCAGTGGTTNGGAATCATACACAGCCTCTGGCGACAGGCCCAGTGGCCGATGGCACTCTGGCCCGACTGGATGGATGAAGAGCAGCAGCTTGAATCGGGAGAAACAAACTCTCCACTTCACTGATGTGGGCTCTAACAGTTATTCACTGGTATAGATCGACGATTTTATGGGTCATCTCGCGCAGGCTGAGCTTCAGGTCCCGCGCCTGGAAGCGGTAAAATCCTTCTGCAAACTCCACCGTCTCAGGTAGTGAGAACGTGCGGCCTTTGTTGAGAGCCAGTACCAGGTGCTGGTAGTTATTCTCACTGTTCTGGCTTGCATACGCTCTCATCACTTGTTCTTTTGCTTCACGCTGAGCGGTGACATCGATTAACAGGTTAACCGGGTTCTGCACACCAATCTCGTAGGCTATCGCCTCAGGAGTTACACTTCTGGCCTGAAGTGCCTGCAATGCCTCCCAGACGAGGAATGCAGTTGCGCGGTGATCCGGATGAATCTCAAACGGACCTGGGAAAAACACACAGGCAGGTGCAATGGCGCCAATCGACTCGCTGATTTTTTCAATTAGTCGCTCAGAATGCTGCAGCCCCCGGTCTGGCTCAGACCAACACTGCAGGCTGGTTAAGCCCAATAATTCTGCAGCTTCCTTTACTTCCTGGCTGCGGACCGCTACCAGGTCATCCCGATTGCCACCCANCGCTCCGTCGGTGAGTACAAGCAGATGAGTGTCGATACCTTGCTGACTGGCTTTCAGCAGGCTGCCGCCCATGCCAAAGGTTTCATCATCNGCATGAGGCGCGAAAACCAGCCAGGGCCCGGCTGGCAATGGCGATGTCTGAAATGGAATGAGAAACTGTTCCGGGTTGAGCATGGCTACGGGCTTGAGGTTAAAAATTCCTGACTCATGGGACACTCAGAGTATAAAGGCTTTAGTTTTTTTAGTGAATTCATGGTTAAATTCGCAGCCGTATCGGCAACTGATGCAGCCCTAGAATCACACCCCGGCAGCAAGGATTGACATGTTTTTTACACTACTTCGGCAATGGGCAATGACACCGTTCGAACATTACCGCCTGTTTCACAATTTCATGCGGCAGGACTTCTTTGCGCAGTTCGCTGCATCTGTGGGTGGGTTCCTCTGGTTATTTGTTACACCGGTTGTTCATATCATCATCTACACGTTCGTTTTCGGATACGTCTTTGGGCTCAGGGCAACGGAAGAATTTGGCCAGACGGAATTTGTCATATTCATGATGATTGGCTACCTGCCCTGGTTTGCCTTCGCCGAAGCCGTGAGCAAATCGACGGGGCTACTTTTAGAGAAGGCACCGCTAATCACGAAAGTGATGTTCCCCGTGCAGATCATTCCCGTTGTAGGAACTGTCGTTCCTTACCTAACGCACGCCATAGGATTCGGGGTGCTGTTGGTTTATCTGGCAATGCAGGGCTACCTGTCCTGGTTATGGTTGTGGCTTCCATTAGTATTCTTCCTGCAGTTTCTGTTCACGATGGGCCTGGTCGCCATACTGTCTGCATTGTGTGTTTTTCTGAGAGACTTGCAGCAACTAGTAGCATTGCTGGTATTGATCTGGTTTTTCCTCACCCCAATTATCTATCCTATTTCCTATATCGATGAGAGCATTCAGCATTTATTCATGCTCAACCCAATGCATAGTTTCGTCAATCTATATCGGGAAATAATATTATTGGGAGAGCTTCCATTGGCAAACCTTCAAGTAATCCTGCCAGTTTCCTTGCTGAGCTACTTATTTGGTGGCTGGCTGTTCGTAAGAGTCAAGCATGCCTTTGGCGATGTACTTTAAGTACAACTGGAATGACTAATGCCACGTGTCTCCGTCAGCAATTTNTCCAAAGACTTCAAGATTTACGAGCGGCCTCAGGACAGGTTGTCTGAACTGATTTTGCGTCAAACGAAGCACAAACTATTTCATGTGCTGAGTGATATTTCATTTGCGGTCCCTGACGGAAAGAGCCTTGGCATTATCGGGGTAAATGGCGCAGGCAAGTCGACTCTCTTGAAATTGTTAGTTGGCACTCTGCAACCCACCAGTGGCGATATCACTATAAGGGGTCAGGTCGCTGCTTTATTGGAGCTTGGTGCCGGATTTCATCCGGAGTTTAGCGGCCGCAAAAACATTTTCCTCAATGCCTCGCTGCTCGGTGTTCCGGATGAGAATATTGCGGAACTGGAAAACGACATCATCGAATTTTCCGAACTGGATTACTTCATCGATCGCCCCGTGAAAACCTATTCATCTGGCATGTATGTCAGGTTGGCCTTTTCAATTGCAACCATGGTGCGTCCAGACATACTGGTTATCGATGAGGCTCTATCGGTAGGTGACCTGGCTTTTCAAAAGAAATGCGTACAGCGCATGAATGACTTTATCGAACAGCAGAAGACTATGGTGTTTTGCAGTCACTCCATGTTTCATGTGCAGGAACTTTGCGATACCGCCATCTGGCTGGACAAGGGCAAGATCAGGGAAATCGGTGACAGCGATAAAGTCGCGGGTCATTACGAGGACTTCTGTAACAGTAAGAAGGTCTATCACAGCATCAGTGAGGACTTGCCCAAGGAAGAGGGCGCTACCGATAGCACTACAGAAACCAAAGTTCAGGACTGCCGAATCAATTCCCTCTCAGTGAAATCTCCCGAGGGTGAGGAACTCAAGGCTTTGACGCCATTGGCAGATGTNCATCTGGAAATGGAAGTAGAAGTTTTGGTGGACGGGATAGAAGGGAACTTCGGTTTTGCCTTCATGAAATCTGCCGAGGAACCGGTAGCTTCATTTCTTAGCACAGACATCGATGATATCGATAAGGGGCCCTTCAACAAGGGAGATATTTTCACGGTATCGCTTATCGTCCGCAGTCTCGCCATGAGAGTCGGGGACTTCTACGTGTTGGGCGGTCTTGCCGACAAGAGCGGCTTGTTATGGTATGAGACCAAGTTCAGCAAACAGTTGCATGTAGAAAACAACAAGGGCGTGGGTGCGATAATCATGCCCTCAGAGTGGTCTGTGCATAAGAGCTAGCTATTACAACTCAAACAGGAGATCTTCTTGTAAGACTCGAGCCTGGGCAGTGTCGGGCAAGCGACCGTAGGGGTCTATCTTGTACACGGTGGGCAAATTATTGTAACTGCGCACTTCGATGATTTCGGAATAGGCCTGCGTTACTGGATCCGGGTTGGTGAACTCATCGATCTCTAACAGCACTTCGAGTTCCTGCTCATCCATCTCTGTTTTGGNGTAGGCGAACAGAGAATAGATATTCGATGTGTTGTTCCCAACCCAGGCAGACAGTTCCTGAAGATTTTCAAAAGGCACGATTTCGGCGATCTCCGCGCGGTTTTGAAGATCTTCTCTGTCTCGATAGCCAATGATATTTTCAATCAATTCTTCATCGAGCCCGGGCAACAATTCCATCGCCTCGCGGGTCGCCAGATTTAAATTAACAGTCCGCGTGTTGCCATAAATAGTAAACGCAGCGTCAAGGTTTACCCCTTCAAATAGCTCGGCAAAACCCCGGATATGGAGTATTTCGTCAACGGTATCCAACTCTGGGTTGTTGCGCGGTACATAGCCCTGTTCCAGGTCTTCATAATAGTCCTTCTCTGCGCCATTCAAGCCTTCCAGGTCATTGAGGTCAGTCCAGTCAGTCCAGGCTGCTAGTAGCTCCTGAACTTGTTCAGGGTCCGCATCGAGGCCACCCAGCCGCTTTTCGATTAAGAGCTGCATGTTACGCCGTGGTATACGATTCAGATTAATCTTGCCGGCATGATCATAAATGCGTACTACCAATTCTTCAGAAATCGCGTAATTGAGTGTCAGCTCCTGGCCATTGAACCGGTAGGGTGGGTTCCTTACCTCACCCTCATCAGTTTCCTCCAGCACTTCTCCAACCGGGCGCGGCATGCGTTCCATCATTAACTCCATCTCCGCATGGCTCACGGCGNCCATTAACTCGGCCCATTGGCTACTGGCTTCGGAATTGTGAATTGCAGTCTGTGCGGATAATCTAACTTTGCTGGCCATAGCGGTAACAAGCACTGTTAACAGCACGGAAGTCCATAGAACAATAATTATAACTGTGCCTTTTTGCCGCTTCATAAGCCAGCCTGACCTGCGACATTGGGTCTAATACTTCGATGTTCGTTGTTCCTGATACGGGCAAGAATCTCCAGTTCCTGCTTGTCGTCGGTAAAGGGTATGAAATGAATATGGACTGCCAGTGGCAAGCTTAATAATTCCTGTCCCTCCCATTCATCGGCCCACACTTTGGACTCATCCAGGTCCTTATAGAGATAACTGAACTCAGCCGTGTAGTGTGGGAACAGCAACACTGGCTCGACTTCCAGCAGGCGATCTGCGGGATTATCGCTGTAGGCTGGCACCATGGTTAGGTAAACGCCTTCATTGTCGACGGAGTACAATTCCCANGCAGTAAGGCCAGGGGTTCGTTGTGGAGACACCGCTGAGACCCAGCTCAGATAATCGTCTTCTCCTGTGAAATAGAGCTGTCGTGACAGAGTATCTTCATTGGTGAAGCTGTGGGGAAACGCGCCATGCAGTGCGCGATCTATTTGCAGAATAGCCAGCGCCTCATCCAGACTCTCATCGAGCACATCGGCGTTTCTATTCCAGTCATCCGCTACAATGAAGACACTGGTACTGAGAAGCCCCAACAGCATAGCAGTCAATCCCAGCGCCAGAATGACCTCGATTAGTGTAAATCCAAACTGTGGGCTTGTTCTCTTCATAATTCGCAAGCAACTTATTGCGGTAGCTCCAATTGAATCCAGCGACTCCCGCTAATGATTTTATCGCTGTCCCGGTTGACGATTTCAAAAGCTTGCAATGTGTAGACGCTGGGCTGGGTCTTGCGCTCCGGCTCTTCGAGAATGTCCTGGGGCACAATATCGTAAGTGGTATCTTGCAGAATTTCCTCGACATCACGGTACTCGTTTTCAAGCAGCACGAAATTGATTGCGGCACGAGTTCGGGTTGCCATGAGCAGACTTTCCTGGGATTTCCAACCCAATTGTTTGCTGCCTCCGACCAGGGAAAATAGCGAGCCAAGCACAAAGCCGGTGATTGCCAGAGCGACAATAACTTCCAATAAGGTGAATCCCGAATTGGCGTTTCTCTTAAAGGATAGGAATGAATTACTCTTCGACATATTCCGTTTCCACTCGGCCGGTGAACGGATCTATATTGATACTAACTTGCTGCGCTCCCAGAGCGAGTAGCAATGTTCCCCCGGTACTCCCACCTTCAGGGTAGAAGGTAATCTCCACTAAATCCTCGACCGCAGATTCCCGGTCGGTGCTGTCGCGAAAGCGAATATCCGCGCCATTGCTCCGCCAGCTACCCACGCTATTACGCTGCGGTAACTCTGGTTCTCGATCATCATCTGATGCTGGATAGAAACTGGCTGTACTGGGCTGTCCCCGCACCACAGCGAGTCGTCTTGCATAATTAAGCAACGAACTGGCCTGACGGGTCTGAGCACCAAACGAGCGCGCGTCCAGATTACCCACATTNGGCATGACCAGGATAGCGGCCATGCCGATGATAGTGAGCACCAATAACAACTCGAGCAGGGTGAATCCCGCCGCCAGGTTTGCGCGAACCGGGCGCTTTATTGGAATCCTACAAGCCAAGGCCAATGTCGGCATCATCACCTTCGCCACCCTGTTCGCCATCTGGACCAAAAGAGATCAAGCTGAATTCCTGGCCATTCGCATCATAGACATAGTCATTTTGCCAGGGGTCCTTGGGCACATCCCGGCGCAGGTAGGGTCCGTTCCACGCCGCGCGGCCCGAATCGTTCTCGATCAATCCTGCCAGACTATCCGGATATTCACCGACATCCAGTCGGTAAGTGTCCAGCGCGGCTTCGAGGGATGAGATTTGTGACAGCGCTGCATCACGTTGTGCGCCTGCCCGTTGATTGAATATATTCGGGGCAACCATGACGGCGAGCATGGCGATAATAGCCATCACCACCAGGATCTCGATTAACGTAAATCCACCCTGTGTGATTCTGTTATTTGAATCCCACTTTACATTCGTTAGTTTTTTTTCGTACATAGTGCTCGTGCCTTAGATTTAGAGAGGGCGTCCATAAACTATTGGTGACATTCCCTTAAATGCCATAATCTTCGAACATCTCCGATGCCAGTTCGAAGCGAGCCAGAANATCGGAGTATTGTACACCTCCCTCTGCATTGAGGTTGATGATTTCCGGGCGCAGTACAATAAACAACTCGCGTCTCAAAACATTATCCTGTTGATAGGAAAAAAGATTTCCTACCAGCGGTAGCTGGTGTAATCCGGGTATGCCGGTGTTCAGTACTTCATTCTCAGTCTGAATCAGTCCGCCCAAAACGATGTTTTCGCCATCGCGAACTACCACGGTTGTACTGATTTCCTGGTTATTAAACACCGGGTTGTCGTTGACTCCCAAGAAACTGCTATCCACCGACGACAATACCTGGCGAATAATCAGGTTTACCACGCCATCTTCGTTTATCTGCGGAGTGATATAGAGCTCGATACCGGTTGGTCGATATTGAATGTTTGTGGTGGCCAGCCCTCCTGAGCTGATGGATTGCCCCGCTTCAACAGGCACTTCCGCACCGATCTGAATTTCACCCTCCTGGTTATTGCTTACAGTGAGCGACGGGCGTGCCAACAGTCGTACATCATTGTCGACCGCGATGGCTTCCAGGGTTGCCTCCACCCGTGCCGACCCATCCAGGAAACTCTTGGAAAACATCAGCCCACCGAGAGATGGCACAAAATCTGTTTCTGTAACAGTGGAGATGGGGTTCAGTACGGCATCGTCGGCGATACGGCTCCAGTCCACGCCAAAGCGGTTGTCTTCGGTGAGGGTAATCTGGGCGATCACTGCGTTAACCATCACCTGTAGGGGCNNTACATCGAGCTGACTAATGGTGGTTAACAGTTGACGATAATCTCGGGCACTGCTGCGAATAAGTAAACTGTTGGTTGCCTCATCGGCGACAATCTTCACCGTAAGGTTAGCCGAGACTGCCGTGTCTGCAACCGTAGTAATGCTCTGTGCAGGGGCATCCTGGCCGCTAGCCGGCTGCCCGTCTGCGTTTGTTTCAGCGTCCAGCGGCGCTTGCCCANCCCCGTCACCCGCGGCATCGGCAAGACCAAGCAATGGCTCATCATCTTCTTCGAAGACAGTGGACAGGGTTTCCGCAAGCTCCACTGCAACCAGGTTTTTAACCCGGTACATGAAGAGTTGCTCTACCTGTTCCTGACTGTCCGCATCCAATATTTGAATCCACCGGGAAATTTCATCGAATCCCCTGGTGGCTGGCGCAGTAACCAGGATGGCATTTATGCGCTCTATGCCGCGTACCTGATAGGCCGGATTGGGACCCTCNATCAGTAACAGAATTTCCGCCAGTTCTGTTGCGACTTCNGTGGCGTTGGCATTGCTTAACTGATACAGATGTATGCCCTGGTTGCTGAATGGATCGGCATCGAGTAATAGCAGCAGTTGGTTGATGCNTTGCAGNTGAAATTCTGAGGCCGAAATAAGCAGCAGCTTGCTGCTACCCAGCTGGTTGATACCACCGCTCGGTTCCAACATCGGCTGAATTGCCTGGATCGCCGCGTCTGAAGACACATAGGTCAATGGGGTAACCTGCAGTATTTGCGCGGCGGAGCCCTGGCCTAAAGTGTCCGGTGTGGCGATTTCGATGGGCAGATTCGATGCCAATTTTCGTGCGTTATAGACATCTCCAACTCTCTCCAACAGGATGCCTGCATCTCTGGTGAGCAGTCTTATCAACGGCCAGATATCGTCCTGTTGCAAAGGGCGGTTTCCAGACGTGCGGATGCTGATGCGGTCATCGATGCTTGGATCGATGACCATTGTGATGTCCAACGCGTCTGCCAGCTCTTCCAGAATCAATCGTAAATCGGCCTGCTCGTAGTTTAGCTCCACCACGTCCACATCCTGTGGAATTTCAGGTTCAGGGACTTGCTCTGTTAAACCAGTAAAAGGGGTTCTCTGCCCATCCCGGTTAATCTCATTGATGATGGCTTGCTGTTCGGCGGAGTCAGTTGTCTGTAGCACCGGTATAGCAGCTTGGCTTTCAGGTGCTACCTGTACGGTGTTTGCTCGCCGAGCGGGTGGCGGTTGAGACGTGCTGNTGCCCGAATCGGTGGACTGGGCTTCCAACAAAGAACATGCCGGTAACCCGAATGATAGTAGCCCGAGTAAGGCTAGCCGCGAGCAGCGGCTTGCTGGGGAGCGCGAGTGCGCGCTANGCATTCCTCGGTCAAATGGTTTTGNGCTTGGATACTTCACGATAATCTCCCTATCTAAAACTCTACAGCGTTCATGCTGAACACTGCCGATAGCATAGTAATTGTGATGCCACCGACGGCGATGGCCAGAAATATAATAAGGGCAGGCTGTAGAGCTGACACCAGTGCTGACATTTGATTACGAACGTAAGTGTCGAAGGTGACTGCCGATTTCAGTAGTATGTCCGAGGTCCTTCCAGACTCTTCCCCGACAGCGACCAGTTGATGAAGCAGCGTCGGAAACTGATTGGTTTTCTCCAGCGAAATGCCTAGTCCCGCCCCACCCCGCACATCTTCCTCTACCTGCAAAAGCTTGCCTGTGAGTACAGAGTTGCTAATAACTTCGCGGGATACACGCAATGCCCGGATCAATGGAATGCCTGCCCCTAACAAGGCTCCCAGGGTCCGTGAGAAGATGGCACACTCCCTATAGAGAATCAGTGTGCCTAACAGTGGCATGGAGAGTAGAAATCCGTCCTTCTGTTGTTTGGTCTTGGGATCCTTATCCAGCCGCTTCCAATAAAATATGCAAAGCACAATCGCTACGATGAACAAGNATCCATAGCTTTGAATAAAGGTGCTGAGCGATAACAGGAAGGCAGCCGAGGGTGGAATGTCAGTACCGGCATCTTCAAACATGGCAGCGAACTGTGGCACGACGAAGACCAGTAACAGAACTACCGAAATAATCCCGGTTATTAACAACACCGTTGGATAGATCATGGCCGAAATAACAGCTTGCCTGGTCTTGGCGCTGGACTCTAGAAATTCCGCCAGATCGNGTAGCAGTTCATGCAGTATGCCGCCTTCTTCCCCGGCTCTAACAATGTTTACGTACATCTTGGAAAATACCTGGGGGTAATTCTCCATTGCCTCCGCCAGACTCTTACCCTCTTTGACTTCTCTAAGAAGGTTTAACACCAGCTCTCTCATGGCAGCAGATTCAGTAATNCTATCAAGNAGTCGTAACGCTTTATCTATGGGAACGCGAGCATCGACCAGAGTACATAGACCGTTGGTGAAATCGAGAATGTCAGTGTGCGAAATCCTTTTCTTGCGGCCTCGCTCTGAAGCTCGTCTGGTTTCCTGTAGCTTCACAGGAGTGAGATTTTTCCCCTGCAGAATCCTGATAGCCTCACGCTCAGATTCGGCGTCCAACTGACCGTTCTGAACCTTTCCCTCAGTATCGAAAGCCTGGTATTTGAAATAGAGTACGCTCATAGTGCCCTGGTTACCCTTACTACTTCTTCCGGCGTCGTTAATCCGGCCTGCAGTTTCGCCAACGCATCCTGGCGCAGGGTTTCCATACCTTCGCTGATAGCTTGCTCCCTGATTACATTCGCATCGNCTCCCGTGGCAATGTGATGACGAATCGCATCACTCATCAGCAACAGTTCATACAATCCAACTCGCCCCCGATAACCTGTACTGCCGCAGCGCTCACATCCCGATCCCCGCTTGATACTTGGACAAATCTCCTGGCTAATTTCCAGTACCGTGGCTTCGTCAGAACTCAACTCATGGGTCTTGNAACAGTCGGGGCATACGCGTCGCACCAGGCGTTGCGCCTGGATAGCCAGCAAACTGGAGCTGATCAGATATCCTTCAACCCCCATATCCTGTAATCGGGTTACGGCGCCTGCCGCATCGTTTGTATGCAGGGTAGAAAACACCAGGTGGCCGGTGAGTGCCGATTCGATAGCAATCTCAGCTGTCTCGTGATCACGTATCTCGCCTACCATAAGAATGTCAGGATCTTGCCTGACAATCGACCTGAGGCCCGCGGCGAAACTGAGGCCGATGCTGGCGTTTGCCTGTATCTGGGTTATTCCTTCAAGCTGATATTCAACGGGATCTTCCACGGTAATGATCTTTTGCTTTTCGCTATTAATCTTTTCCAATGTCGCGTAGAGCGTTGTCGTCTTTCCGCTACCAGTCGGACCGGTAATCAAGATCATTCCGTGAGGTTGGGTAACTATTTTCTGGTAGTCGTTCAATATGTGCTTGGGCATGCCCAGCTGTTGCAAATCGACGGACATATCGCCTCGATCAAGAATTCTCAGTACAACGGATTCNCCATGTACACCTGGCAATGTCGATACGCGCATGTCCAGATGTTGATTGNCGAACTGATAATCGATGCGGCCATCCTGGGGCAATCGTTTTTCACCGATATCGAGCCTTGCCATAAGTTTTAGACGAGACGCAACAGCGGTATGAATTTTTACTGGCAGACGTTCGATTCTCGTCATGATGCCATCTACGCGACAACGCACATCCAGATGAGATTCGTTAGGTTCAAAATGAATATCGCTGGCATTCAGGTCCAGCGCTCGAGCGAAGAGATGATTAACCAACCGAATTATTGGCGCCTCCGAAGCCAGNTCTTTGAGTTGTTCATCGTCTTCGAATCCAGAAACGAATATGTCATCATCGTCGTTGTCGATTTCTGGAGACAGTTCGGCTCGCCAGTGTTTCATCAGGCGCCGTACCTCTTCATCGTTACTAACCCTAAAGCTGACCAGTTCTCTGGTGATGTAGCGGATCTTGGCNCGCAGCTCAATTGACGGGGTGTGGCCGCAAATCAGCTTGCCAGACTCTTCGAAATCCTGAGCCGGTGCGATGCCCTGCGGTTCGAGCAGTTGGCTGAAGATTGGCATTGTCATTGGCTGAAAAGACACTCTTGAATTTCCTATAGTCAATCTCTAACGATTAGTCTCGGCTTGTTGGCTAACGGACTCCAGACTGCGTGCAAAACCGACTACTGTAATCGAGCCGCTGTACTGGTTTCGAGATCGGCTCAGGCTGAAATCGCTTACCCAGAGCCGTGGAGCCGAGCTTTCCAACAGCTCAAGAAACCTGATGGTGTTGCTGTCATCCAGTGTTCGAAATGACATCTCCTGGCTGATCAAGAGCCAGCCCCGGGTTTCCAGTCGTTCGGCCAGGCGGGTGGAGCTCACCGTAACGGACGAATTCCTGGCATGCTGAGACAGGGNACGCTGTATGTTTGCTTCAACAATAGGAATGGTGTCACCGGCGAATATCTGCGCCTCCAGCTCTCCGGCTATCGCTTCAGACTGAACACGTCGTTCTCGCCAGGATGCCGTGTTTTCAATAAGCCGGCGCTCTCTTTCGATGTTCAGCTGTTGAGTTTCAATAGTGGCCTCTCTCTCATCGTGGAAAGCGCCAATAGCGGGAAACACCCTGGTGCCGAGAAACAAAAGTCCTACCAGACTTCCCATAAGTAAAATATTTCGCTCTCTATTGGATGTCTGCATCACTATGCTCTATCACGCTGTGCATTCTGGCTGCTGTTTACTCATCGGGAAGATAACGCACCATATAGGCTTCNAAGTTAACAGTGCTTATTCTGAGATCGATGTAATACCGGCTGTTATTCGTTGCCCTAGAAAATGCTACTTCCGTAAACATTGGATTCTGTTCCAGTCGTTCCAGGATTGCCTGTGGCTCCTGACTAGTCCCTTGTATCCTTACTACCCCTTCTGAGACCTCAAGAGATGAAAGCCGGTCCGGGCTGAGTACACTCTGTAGTGTAAACATGGCGTCACCAACTTGTTGCACTGGAAAATCGTTAATCGGCCCCCATTCATTTTCAAAACTGACTACAACCGCCTGGTCCTGCCTGGCTTCAATTGACAGTTCTCGTTGCGATTCAAGTGAGGCTGTCAGGCTTCTAAACTCGAGCGATTGACCTATGAAGGGAATGGCAGATAGCAACAACAGAACAGCAACAATTCCAGCGGCAATAAGAAACTTCCATCCCTGCTCCACTCTGTGTCTTGCGTTTAATGCCCCGGATGGAAAAAACGCATACTCCCGATTGTTCTGGTTCGCGCTGCTTTCGAGATAATCTTGTGTAGAACTGAATTGCTTAAGCTGTAATGTCGAGTCTTCGCTGATCTGTTGCTGCCACTGCTGCTCGAAAANCTCCTGCTCAAAATCGAGCTTGTTCACGTGCCACCAGCCACCAATTCCATGGCTGGATAATTTTACAGCTGTGATACTGTGTCGATCTTCGTCCACAAGACAATTGGCATTCTCGCCAGTGACATTAAGCAGGCGCGGCTTTATTGCTACGAGAAAAATATTCTGTGCCTGAAAAGCATCGAAGAATTGCATTAATCTCTGGTTGGTAATCCACAGTGCCGTGTGGCCGGTTCCGGCATCGGCAGACTCAGGATTCACTGCCAGTACCAGCGTGTCACNGAACGTCGGTAACAGACTATCAATCTGCAGCTTGAGTGCCGAAACCAGATTGTCTCTGCCGATGCCCGGCATATCCTGTGTGGTTGCTACAAACTCCTCCGGTGGTAACAGCAGTAATACCGAATGATCTTTTTGCTGTTCAGGGAGTATTGAACTACAGGCCTGTGCGAGTTGGTCGGGATCTATCGTTGCGGATGAGTCTTGAATATCCGCAATCTTGCCGGATTCGATATGAACCAACTGCCCATCGAACGCCAGCANCGTAGCATCGACCTTGTTGAGCAATTCCCGTTTGGAGCCACCCTCCATCAAATTGCGCAGCACGGTTGGTAAGTAGGACAGGAATTGTTGTTGAATCTGAGTCATGTCGTTCCAGGCAAGTGATTCACCGACCAATATTCCAGCCACTCAACCCCGCTTATCGGTGCCAGGCCAGTGTGCCAAAGTGAGCTAAGCTTTTGAAAAAATTATTAAATCTCAGCTATAGGACTGCACTGAATGAAAAATAGTTTTAGCGAACAGGCCTGTAATTCACCGAAAACTGCTCGAGGAGGGGGAGAATCTAGCGACGCGGAGCAGAACTGCCTGGGCAAGGCATATTTGGTGGATCGCCCAGCGTGGTGAGTGCCCCCAATAATGCGGGCTTGAAAGTAAGGAGTTGCTTACATTTTGGAGAATTGATCAGTCATTCCGGGAGAAACCCGGAATGACTGGAGCTTGGGAACCCTGGTGGGGNTGCCTAGCCTAATCGCCCGAATTTCGTAGAGTCCGACGTTCTTTTTCTACAAGAAAATCAACAACTTCCAGCATTTCCTGCTGGGTGCGAACGTTGTCGCCTGTGGTGATCAAGTATTTGCCGTTAACGATCATGTTCGGCGTACTACGAATCTCGTAGTCCTCCATGCGTTTCTCGGCCTGATTAACCTTGGTTCGGACTGAAAACGAATTGAAGACAGACTCGAAATCTGCTTTGTTGACGCCATACTTGGCAAACAATGCGCCTATCTGGTCCTCGTTCTGCAGTCGATTACCNTCGATATTGATCGCGTTGAATACATGCTCATGCAGCACATCCAATGCATCCAGCGCTTCTGCGGCATAATAGACTTGGGCATGCACCTTCATCAACCCATTCCACATGGCTGGGAAGCGCACGAAGTCGACGTCTTCAGGTATATTGTTTTCCCAATTGGTGATCAGTGGCTCAAACCGAAAACAGTGTGAGCAGCCGTACCAGAAGGCTTCGATTACCTCGACCTTGGAAGAGTCATTGGTGTTTACCGCGGCTCGCAACTCCGTGTAGTGCGTGCCGGCTACGAATCGCTCAATCTGCGCATGGCTGGAGTATGCCAATGGCAACAGCGCGATTAGTGACAATATCTGAAGCGAGCGCCTGATCATTCTGCCTTTATTCATTTGTACTTTCCTCATGCACTTTGACTTTCCAATTGCAGGTCCGCCAAATTTGTCATCTGTTGTAGGGAATTGAATGGAAAAAACGTTACCACAGCATCCCGACTCTTACCATCATGCTCGTTGTAACAAAAGACCAGTCGGTCGCAAAAATCTTCCTAGTGTGACCCAGGCCAGCTAATTCAAGCCAGACACATAGCTGGCCAGTGCTTCCAGTTCCTTGTCAGTAAGGCGTTCAACAACGGATCTCATCATGGAACTCAGGTCATTCTGGCGTTCACCGGCACGAAAATTCTTTAATTGCTGCAAGGTGTATTCGGCATGCTGACCGCTCAATAACGGAAAGCCGGCCGGGGCATTACCCTGTCCGGTGGGCGAATGGCAGGCGGAGCAGGCGGCAACTGACAGTTCCTTATTACCGGCGCGATACAGGGACTCTCCTAATTGCAGTGCCTCCGGGTCGGCGCCCTGCAGAGTAACCTGCTGGGAGGAATACCAGGCGGCGATGTCCTGCATATCTTCATCGGACAGGCTCAATACCATCGCTGACATGGTGGGNTTAGACCTTGCACCAGACTTGTAGTCCGTCATCTGTTTTACAAGATAGCTGGCACTTTGTCCGGCCAGCTTTGGATTGACTGCCAATTCACTGTTGCCGTCACTGCCGTGGCAGGTAGAGCAAAGGGCTGACTTGGCCTGGCCTGCAGCGGCGTCACCCTGGGCCAGAGTCAATTGAGGCATAACACTGCCGATGAAAACCGATACAATGACAATTACAAGTTTCTTCATGAAAATTCCCGGAGCTACTTCAGATTTTAAACCAGGTGAAACGGATTCCGTCTCTCCTAAGCCGCAGTAGGCTATTTGTTGTTTCTTAGCCCTGCTATTTCGCGGTCGCGAATTATAGCCTAATTCGACCGGCGACTCTATCCACAAGGCCCGAATCATTAAAGGAGTATGCGCTGAATGCACGGCGATAGCCTTGATTATAGCGATCCAAAAAGCAGTCGATGAATTTTAATCAGACTCATTTCGTAACCAGCGCGGCAAAGCTTAAGGATTGCCCGGAAGACAGTATTGCCGAGGTCGCCTTCGCCGGGCGTTCTAATGCCGGTAAATCCAGTGCCATCAATAGCCTGACCGGACGAGCCCGCCTGGCCAGAATCAGCAAGACGCCCGGAAGAACTCAGCTGATCAATTTCTTCAATGTAGAAGAGGGTAAATACCTGGTCGACCTGCCGGGCTACGGCTACGCAAAAGTACCCCTGGCGGTAAAAGACAAGTGGCAACATGAGCTGGAAAAATACCTTCGCAATCGGGAAGCGCTGGTTGGGCTGATACTGCTCAGCGATGTTCGTCATCCTCTCAAGGACTTCGACCGTATGATGATTGACTGGACTGTGCAATCCAATCTTCGCTTACACCTGTTGCTGACCAAGGCCGACAAGCTTAAGCGCGGCGCCGCTCAGAACTCATTCTTGCGCGTCGAGAAGGAACTGGCTGATTACGCTGGCGTCACTGTGCAGTTGTTCTCTTCATTGAAGCAGGCTGGCGTCGATACTGCCCGGAAAACATTGAGCGATTGGCTCTGCTCCAACGAGCCCGCAGCATAGCTAGTGAGCCTGATCCCAGTTGTCGCCTACTCCTACATCCACGACCAGGGGAACATCCAGAGACGCGGCACTCACCATACGAAATTTCACACCATCGGCGAGAAGCTGCAGATCCTTCTCCCTTACTTCGAATACTAATTCATCGTGCACCTGCAATAGCATACGCGCATCCAGCTCACCCAGTGCCAGCCAGTGATCGATGTCGATCATGGCCCGCTTGATGATGTCCGCGGCCGAACCCTGCATGGGAGCGTTGATGGCTGTGCGCTGTGCGGCCTTTCTTATCATGGCATTGCCGGCACGGATGTCCGGCAAATAGAGGCGCCGTCCGAATAGTGTTTCCACATAACCCTTCTCGTCAGCCAGCGCCTGTGTTTCATCCATGTATTTTCGGACACCCGGGTACTTCTCAAAATAACGATCCACGTAATGTTGCGCATCGCTGCGGCTTACCTTGAGCTGATTCGCCAGGCCGAATGCAGACATACCGTAAATCAGTCCAAAATTAATTGCCTTGGCACTGCGCCGCTGTTCGGGGCTGACTTTGTCCAACCGTGTGTTAAATACATCTGCTGCGGTCGCCCTGTGCACATCTTCATCGCTGGAGAAAGCACTCAACAAGCCCTTGTCTTGCGACAGGTGCGCCATGATGCGCAACTCAACCTGTGAATAATCCGCCGCCATCAGTTTGTAACCGGGTTCCGGTATAAACGCCTGCCTGACGCGCCGGCCTTGCGCCGTTCTGATCGGTATGTTCTGCAGATTGGGATTGGTTGAGGATAGCCTGCCGGTAGCCGCTACGGCCTGCTGGAAAGAGGAATGAATACGGGCAGTCTTGTCATTCACTTCCAGGGGAAGTTTGTCCGTGTAAGTCGATTTCAACTTATTAAGCGATCGATGTTCCAGAATCAGGCGAGGTAGCTCGTAGTCTTCGGCAAGTTCCTGTAATACTGGCTCGGCCGTAGAGGGCTGACCGGTAGGTGTTTTCTTCAAAATGGGAAGGTCCAGTTTTTCGAAGAATATGCTTTGCAATTGCTTGGGAGAGCTAAGATTGAATTCTTCGCCAGCGATCGCGAAAGATTCACTTTCCAGCTCATCAAGCTTTTTGGCCAATTCGCTGCTCTGCTGCTTAAGAACCTCGGCATCGACTCGAATTCCATTTCTCTCAATAGTTTGCAGTACCTCCACCAGTGGCAGTTCGTAGTATTTGTAAAGCCCTGACAGATGCCCATGACTGGACAGCTCAGCATTCAAATAAGTAGCCAGCCGAAGCGTAAGGTCTGCTTTTTCACAGGCATAGTTTGAGTATTCTTCCACCGCTATGGCTCTCGGGCTGAGCCTGTTTCTCCCCTTGCCAGTCAAGTCTTCCAGTTCCCTGGGAGAAACATCCAGGTAGTAGCGAGCGATGTCGGGGAGGGAATGCTTGCTCGCCACGGAGTTCAGCACGTAAGAAGCCAGCAACACATCCGACTTTATGGGTTGCAGCTGAATGCCGAAATTCTGCAACAGGTGGCGAATGTGCTTAAGATCATACCCAATCTTGGTGATAGAAAAATTCTCGAACAGCGGCTGCAGCGCCGGCAGCACGCGCGCGGCATCGAGCTGAGCGGGGCATCCTTCATAATCATGGCCCAAGGGCAGGTAACAGCTCTTGCCGATCTCCGTGCTAATGGCTATGCCCAGGATCGTGGCATCCAGAAAATGTGCCTGATCAGCCTCAATGCTTAGGCTGAGACTGTCCGTTGCCCGTAATTGATCGAGCAGTTCCAGAAATTCTTCTTCGGTAGAGATGGTTCGGTATTCAGTATCTTTTGGTTCGACGTTTACTGGTGCAATTTCATCATCTGCATCTTGTTCAGACTCAGAGCCTGCTTCAGAGGTGCCACTTATCCCTTCTTCCTCTAACTCCCTGATCCAGGCTTTGAACTCCATTTGTGTAAACAGGTCGTAGAGCGCCTGCTTGTCGTCTTCTCCTCTGGTCAGCTCTGGAATAGTAAAGTCCAGCTTCACGTCGAGTTTTATGGTGGCCAGCTCATAGGAGAGCCTTAGCAGATCGATGTTTTCCCGTAACCGTTCTCCGACTTTGCCGGCAATCTTCTCAGCATTTTCGATTATGCCTTCCATAGAGTCATATTCGTTTAGCCATTTCACGGCAGTCTTCGGCCCAACACTTGGAACACCGGGTATGTTATCTGACTTGTCACCCATTAGTGCCAGGTAGTCCACAATACGATTTGGCCCAACGCCGAACTTATTTTTTACACCTTCAATATCCAGAATCTCGTTAGTCATCGTGTTCATCAGGGTGACTTTGTCATTGACTAATTGGGCCAGGTCTTTATCGCCTGTTGAGATCAGCGTGCTAACGTCATTTTCCGTGGCTCGCTTGGATAAGGTGCCAATCACGTCATCGGCTTCCACACCTTCGATTGTTAGCAACGGCAGTCCCATCGCGATGATTATTTCGTGAATGGGCTTGATCTGGGATCTCAAGTCGTCGGGCATCGGGGGACGATGCGCCTTGTACTCATTATAAATTTCGTTACGAAACGTCTTGCCCTTGGCATCGAAGACGATGGCTATATTGCTATGATCATGGCTCTTGATCAGAGCCCTGATCATGTTGATAACGCCCTTCACCGCGCCCGTGGGCTGGCCACGGCTGGTTAACAGCGGTGGTAGCGCATGAAAAGCCCGGAACAGGTAGGAAGACCCATCGACCAGTACGAGTTCATTGGATTCCGCCACAGCTTCGAGTTCCTTAGTTAGTCGAACCTGAAAAATGCATCTCGATGTAGATTTCAAGCAATTAGCTTCTACTATTGCAAATATTTCGACCTAAAAACTGCAGCTACATGCATTTTTCTGGTCGACTAAGTTGCACATGGATGTGCAACCATTGCCCGCTAAAGGCAATGCGAGTGTGCCAAAAGCAAGTAACGCAGAAAAATGCTCCTGCATTTTCTGCATACCTGCCATCCATGGCAATAACCGCACTTTTACGCTAGCTTTTGGCACACGACATCCTGAAAAAGTGAAGGATGACTTTTTCAGGATCGACTAGTTAGGGCCTGTCTGGTAAACACAGCTGGCAATACTTTCTGCCACATCGCTTAGTAGCTGCGCGTAACGGTCTACTTTTGCTATGGAGCCACTCAAGCGGTTCCCCAGCAAATCGATCGTTTCCATTTGCACGACTCGACCTTCAAGCAGAGTGGAGAGAAGTGATCGGCTCGAGTCTGCTTCCATTAGCAGGCAGTCCGGTTGCAGTTCCTGAATGCTCGAGCGAAGTGCCAGAACCTGTCGCATGCTGGGCTGAATTTCGGGGTTGTCCAATAATGCCAATCCGTGGCGGATGCCAAACTGGCTTTCGAAGTACTGGTAGGCATCATGGTAAACCAGATAATTACTGTTCACCGGTGCAGAAAACATGGCATCGATAGAGTTCCTCAGGGCTGCTATTTCGCTTGCAAACCTGGCGAAGTTTTCACGGTAAGACGGTGCGTTAAGCGGGTCCAGGTTACTGGCTCGGTCTGTAAATGCCTCCGCAATCAACACCGCATTCCTTGAATCCAGCCAGAGATGTGGATCCAGCTGATTATTGCCGGAAGTGATTAATTGCAAACCTACGATAGTGCTTACATTTAGCACCTCTCCCCGCTCAGCTCTTCTCGAAAACACATCGGCCAGAAACACTTCGAAGCCTGGGCCAATCCAGACGAGCAAATCAGCCTGCGCCAGGCTAGTTCGGTCAGATGGAGAAATGCTGTACTGATGAGGAGAATCATTCTGATCGATTACGGCTGTGACAGTGCCACTATTACCTACAATTGCTTCGATAATAAATTGCAGTGGTCGAACAGTAGTCGCTACGTCGACGTCAGCCGCGGCGTACCCGGATATGAGCAGAGCAATTACAAGACTGGTTACAAATTTATACATGGCACAGCGCGGGGAGTTGGGCCTGACATCGGTGTTATGATATACCATTGTCCCCGTTGCTCCTACGTGGACCGCTGCATTGCTCTTCGTCAGCCCTTCAATCCCTTAGGCCGGCTAGCAGCCAGAAACAGAAACTGGATATAGATATGGGCTCTTCGAGTCAGAATCAGGATGCACTAATAGTGGCCAGCAAGGTCACAAAATCCTTTAGAGACCGAAATGTCCTGCATGGTATTGAGCTTTCTATTCACCAGGGACAGGTTGTTACATTGATTGGTCCCAATGGTGCGGGAAAAACTACCCTGGTAAGGATTCTGCTGGGTCTACTGACGGCAGATAGCGGTTCGGTTACTCACCGGGAAGGATTACGCATCGGCTATATGCCTCAACGCGTCAGCATAGAGCATACGCTGCCCATTACCGTGCGGCGCTTCCTGCAATTGGCAAATCCCGTCAAGCCTATAGAGATTGACGAAACACTGCAGAAGCTGAATATCGTTCAGCTGCAACATCAGCAATTGGTTGGCATCTCAGGTGGCGAGCTGCAGCGGGTACTCCTGGCCAGAGCCTTGTTGCGTAACCCACACTTACTAGTTCTCGACGAACCGGCACAGGGTGTGGATTTGGGGGGGCAGGCCGAGTTATACCAGCTGATCGGCAACATACGTTCCGAGCGCGGCTGCGGGATCTTAATGATCTCCCATGACCTGCACCTGGTCATGGCTGCAACGGACGAAGTCGTCTGCCTGAATCACCATGTGTGCTGCCACGGAAAGCCGGAACAGGTGAGTAACGACCCTGCATTTCTGGACCTGTTCGGCGCCAATGTGTCGCCTTCTCTGGCGGTCTACACACACAGTCACAACCATGAGCATGATCTAACTGGTGATGTAAAGGAATCCGGCCTTGATTGATTCCTTCGCCCAACTATTATCTGCAGACTTCTTCCTGCTTGCCTTGCTGGCTGGATTAAGCCTTTCCCTGGTAGCCGGCCCTCTCGGTTCCTTTATTGTATGGCGCCGCATGTCCTATTTTGGCGATACTCTGGCGCATTCGGCCTTGCTGGGCATTGCGATTGGCTTGATCACCGATAGCAGTCCTCAGTTGAGCATAATTATTAGTTGTCTGCTGCTCGCCGCTCTACTCACAGTTCTCGACAGAAAACCCTCTATCTCTACCGATACGCTGCTGGGAATACTTGCCCACAGCACCCTGGCAATAGGGGTAGTAGTGCTCGCTCTCACGGATTCTATCAGGGTTAATCTGGAGGCCTATTTGTTTGGTGCGTTGCTAACTATCAATACGACGGATCTGGTTTGGGTGTTAGGGGTAGTGGTTTTGGTAGGTTTCACTCTTCACCGGTTCTGGAATGACTTGTTATCGACCACCGTGCATGCTGAGATTGCCAGGATTGAAGGGGTTAATGTCGATCGGCTCAACCTGATTTTGATTCTGTTGATTGCGCTGACCATTGCCGTCTCAATGAAGATTGTTGGTGTGCTACTGATAACCTCACTGCTCATCATCCCGCCGGCCGCAGCGCGACGCCTGGCTGATACCCCAGAGAGAATGGCATTGCTGGCGAGCCTGATCGGGGCTGCATCGATCCTGATTGGATTGATTGGCGCTTTCTATCTTGATGCCCCGGTTGGGCCGACTATCGTGGTCTGCGCAACCCTGGTGTTTCTGGTCATTTTTTTCGCACCAGTTGGACAGAAGGACTAAGCACCCTAATTACTTAGCAACTGCAAGTATGCCGCCAACAAATCACGATCACGATGGGGAAGTCGTAGCACGGCGTAGAGTTCTCCATCAGGATTGATCACAGAGATGTGCCCACTGTGCTGGATAGTGTACTCGTGCTCGGCTGTCTCTACGCCATCATGCGAGACCGCTGCTGGCGATGCTGTATGAGCGACATACAGCTGGGCCGCCAGTGCTGACAAGCTTTGTGCATCTCCACTTAGACCGATGAATTCATCATTAAATGAGCTGATATAGCTAGCCATAGTCGCTGGCGTGTCTCGCTGTGGGTCAACAGTGACCAGTACAATCTGTGGCAGTGAAGCCGTTTTCGCCTGTTTCAATAATTGATAGAACTGATTCAGTTCCACCATGGTTAGCGGGCAAATGTCAGGGCACGAAGTAAATCCAAAGAACAGCAGGGACCAGCGGCCTCGCAGTCTGTCGGAGGAGAAAATACTGCCGTGCTGATCCACCAGTTCGAAACCGTCCAGCGGCCTGGCCTGTTGATAGATAGTGGCGCCCAGATCACGCAGCTCACTAATCTGCTGCCGATTGGACTGGACCGTAAGCAGTGAAACAAAGACGACTACTAACGCCAGGTTGATGGCCGCGAAGGAGAGCAGAACTAGTTTGATGTTGCGGGTGAGTTGCATGTCCTAGGGACCCTAGAACTTAGAACAGGTAGTGATCGACCACCAAGGCGACAAACAAAAGTGCCAGATACACGATTGAATACCGAAAGGTTTCCATCGCAGTGGTGGGCTTGGGTTTAAACATCAACAAACCTGACCAGAACAGGAATCCCAGTCCCAGAGCAACGGCCGCAACCAGATACAGCACCCCGCTCATGCCAGAGAAAAACGGAAAGATACTGACGACCAACAGGATTGCTGTGTAGACAATGATATGCACCTTGGTGACAAATTCACCATGGGTGACGGGTAACATGGGAACGCCACTCTTGGCGTATTCTTCCTTGCGGTGGATGGCCAGCGCCCAGAAATGAGGCGGTGTCCAGGCGAAGATAATCAATACCAGGATCAGCGCATCCGGTTCAATGGAACCAGTGACTGCAGACCAGCCCAGTAGTGGAGGCATGGCTCCGGAAAGCCCGCCTATTACTATGTTCTGAGGAGTGGCATGCTTCAGATACCCAGTGTAGATAAAGGCGTAACCTACGAAGGATGCCAGCGTCAGCCAGGCACACAAAGGACTTACCCAGAACAGCAGAATCGCCATTCCAGTGACGCCAATGGCAATTGCGAAGACAATTGTCTGCTTCGCGTCTACCCGCCCCTGAGGAAGAGGCCGGTTGTGAGTCCGCTTCATCAAAATGTCGATCTTGCGATCAATCAGATGATTAACAACAGCGCCGGAAGCGGCCACCAGGGCTATGCCAAGGTTTCCCAGAATCAGGATATTCAGCGGAACCATTCCTGGGACAGCGAGAAACATGCCTACCAGCGACGTCAGGATCATTAACATGACCACACGAGGCTTGCACATCTCGAAGAAGTCACGCCAGGTTGCAGCTGGATTAGAAGTTAGTTCCGTCACAGGTCTACTTTATAAGAATCAGAATCTTTAGGAGCTGGCGATCAGGCGGTACACGTGCGTCAAAGCTCGTCGATAACAGCCCAATTTTGAGGGCGGGCATTCAAGCATGTTTTACCCGGAATCTCAAGTTGAGGCTCTGGAAATTGATGCGGCGCCAATCAAAGCCTGACGCAATTCTACAGATATTCTGACTGATTGTTAGTGAATTGTGAATACAGCATTTAGCTGTGACAGGAAACTGCTAGAAAATTCTCAGTTTAGTGTGGGAATATTTCTGACCCGGAATAACTTGTAGAGAATGGTATTTTATTATGGCATCCAAGTACATATGAGGAGTGGGGGAAGTCTTCCAATTCATATGGGGAAGTCATATAATTCGCGTGGTGGTGTCTTCTAATTCATGTAATATCTGGCGAAGCGGAGAAGTAGAAGAAGTGTTAGTACCCCCGCCCAGAATAATTATAAGGGGTGTCACCGGGAAGCGACTGAAAAAATTGAGTGGCACAAAAGCGCACTCAATGGCGTGTTTATCTGCTTCTGTTCCTCCAGCCCGGATCCCTGGGACGAAATGAATAGTTTGAATGAATTTTCTTCATCTTGGTACGGTGACTTTGTAGTCGTTCTACCAGGGGTGAGTACGTTTGTAATTTATAAAAGGAATACAGGATTATGGCTTTAGCGGTCGTTCTTCTTCTCCTGGTGATTGGATCAGTTATTTTCCACTTCGCCAGCCCGTGGTATTTTACCGATATTGCAGCAAACTGGGAATCCATTGATTTTGCTATGGACCTCACGTTCTGGTTTACAGGATTCATGTTCATTGCGGTAAACCTGTTCCTGATTTATTGCATATACAAGTTCCGGCAGAAAGAGGGTCACAAGGCCGTTTATGAGCCTGAAGATGCCAAGCTTGAACTCGTTCTGTCAGTGTTCACTGGTGTTGGTATAGTCGGCTTGTTGGGTCCAGGCCTGTTTGTATGGGCAGTCTTCGTAAACGTCCCGGAAGGTGCTGCCGAATTCGAGGTACTTGGACAGCAGTGGCAGTGGCAATACCGCTACCCGGGTGCCGATGGCCTGCTTGGTATAGCAGATGTCGAGTTTGTCAGCGAATCCAATCCCTTCGGTATCAACCCGGAAGATCCTAATGGACAGGATGATATTCTGGTCAATGATCCGGAAATGCACCTACCCATTGGCCAGCCCGTAAAAGCCCTGCTGCGCTCCAATGATGTGCTCCACAACTATTCCGTGGCGCAATTTCGGGTGAAGATGGATTTCGTGCCCGGACAGACTACCTATCTCTGGTTCGAACCCACGGAAACAGGCACCTTCGATCTGCTTTGCGAAGAGTTTTGTGGTATCGCCCACTTTGTCATGCGTGGTGCGGTTGTTATAGAGACTCAGACCGAGTATGACGCCTGGCTCGCCACGCAATCCACTTTCGCGGGTACACAGAATACTCCAGGGGCTAATATTGCCGCCGGCCAGACACAATACGCCATATGCGCTACTTGTCACGGAGCCCAGGGCGAAGGCAATCAGGCCCTGAACGGCCCCAAACTCGCCGGCCAGCAAGCCTGGTATGTCGAGCGTCAGATCCGGTATTTCCAGGATGGCGTGCGCGGTGGCGAAGGTGATACCAACGGCCAGCTCATGGCGCCGATGGCGAATGGATTGGCCGATGATGCGGCGATCCGTAACGTGGCCGCCTATATCGCCAGCCTGCCCGACACCCCGGCTCCGACTACAGTTTCCGGTGACGCGGATAACGGTTACCACATCTATGATCGTAACTGTGCAGCCTGCCATCTCGATGATGGTTCCGGTACCTGGTACACCGACGCGCCAAAACTGGCTGGCATGAGCGACTGGTACTTCGTCACCCAGATCAGCAACTTCCGCGCCGGCATCCGTGGCTTACACCGCGGTGATGATTACGGCGAACAGATGGTTCAGATGGCAACGGCCATGTCTGGCCTGGAAGAGATTCAAGATGTCGCAGCATACATTAATCAAATAAGCGGCAATAATTAGAATACATTGGATTGGTAGATTAGAAATTTGTAGTGGCCCCGGGGCCTGCAATATACAACGAGTTCAGGAGGAATTAATGGCTTACGTACCATTAACGGATCAAGATGGCGAGATGGAAATGCACCATCCACATAGCTGGGTGGGCAAATACGTCTGGTCTCAAGATCACAAAGTTATCGCCATCCAATATGGGAGCATTGCGGTCTTCACCGGCATCGTGGGACTGGTGCTTTCAATGTTATTTCGTTTCCAACTGGGCTTTCCAGAATCGGTAGATTTTGTCGATCCAAGCTTCTATTACCAGGCAGTAACCATGCACGGCATGATCATGGTGATCTACCTGCTCACTGCGCTGTTCCTGGGGGGCTTTGGAAACTACCTCATTCCACTCATGTGTGGTGCCAGGGACATGGTATTTCCATTCATGAACATGCTCTCGGTGTGGTTCTTCCTGCTCTCGGTAATCATCCTGATGGCCAGTTTCTTCGTCAGCGGTGGTCCGACTGGTGCAGGGTGGACGCTCTACCCACCACAAGCCGCAATGGCAGGTACGCCGGGAAGCGATATGGGGATCATACTGATGGTGGCCTCCCTGGCCGTGTTTGTCGTCGCCTTCACCATGGGTGGCCTGAACTACGTAGTCACTGTGCTGCAGTTTCGCTGCCGCGGCATGACCATGATGCGCCTGCCGCTAAGTGTCTGGGGCATCTTCGTTGCAACCGTAATGGGCCTGCTCGTGTTCCCGGCATTGCTGGTGGCAGGTGTCATGATGCTGTTCGATCTCATATTGGGTACCAGCTTCTTCATGCCGGCAGTTATCGAGTCCGGTCAACTATCGGATACCGAGGGCGGTAGCCCGCTTCTGTTCCAGCACCTGTTCTGGTTCTTCGGTCACCCGGAGGTATACATCGTTGCGCTACCGGCTTTTGGTCTGGTTTCGGACGTACTAAGCTGCCATGCCCGCAAGAATATTTTCGGCTACCGCATGATGGTGTGGGCAATCATCGGCATCGGCGCTTTGAGTATGATCGTGTGGGCGCACCACATGTTCGTCAGTGGCATGAATCCATACTTCGGCTTCTTCTTTGCAACCACTACCGTGATTATCGCAGTACCAACAGCGCTGAAGGTCTACAACTGGGTGCTGACACTGTGGGAAGGTGATATTCGTATGAATGTGCCGATGTATTTTGCCATCGGATTTATCTTTACCTTCATTCATGGTGGATTAACCGGCCTGTTCCTTGGCAACGTGGGTGTTGACGTGCCCCTGTCTGATACCTATTTCGTGGTTGCTCACTTCCACATGGTAATGGGTGTAGCTCCGATACTGGTTGTGTTTGCCGCGATCTATCACTGGTTTCCGAAGATGTCCGGCAAGATGTACAACGAAGGCCTGGCCAAAGCGCATTTCTGGCTGACCTTCCTGGGCGCCTACACGGTTTACCTGCCGTTGCACTATCTTGGACTCCTGGGCGTTCCACGCCGTTACTACGCACTGGGGGCTACGGATTTCATTCCACAGTCAGCCCAAGACCTCAATGCCGCCGTAACTATTGCTGCATTGATCGTTGGCGTTTCTCAGCTTCTGTTCTTCATCAACATTATCTGGAGCCTGAAAAATGGCAAGAAGGCAGATCCCAATCCCTGGGGAGCCGTATCGCTGGAATGGCAAACTCCGGATACGCCGCCGGCGCATGGCAACTGGGGCGACAGCCTGCCAACGGTTTATCGATGGGCCTATGACTACAGCGTACCCGGTGCCC
>PBYU01000018.1 GCA_002730035.1 Gammaproteobacteria bacterium
TTCATCACTGTCTTCGCTTTCATCTNCTGTCATCACTGTCTTCGCTTTCATCTCCTTCATCACTGTCCTCNCCTTCCTCTTCTTCCTCCAGCGCGGCAGCCAAGCCGTCACTGGTCAGGGCAGATGGCGGCGCGATCAGGCGTTCGGGGGGTGTATTAAAATTCTGGGCAAAGCCATATTGATTGGTGGCAAGGTCAAGTTCACCACCATTNTTAGACATGGATACGGTGCCGTCTGAAACGCCTATGTACAGACCATCATCGACGGATTGGGCAGGTGATGTGCCACAGTCACCCTGGCAATAGCGGGCACTGTAGTTTGTGCCGCGAACACCGATGATTGCCGAAGGCGTTGTTACCCTATAGGCGCCGGGGTTGCGTTTTGCTATGCGACCGGTAATTGTTCGGAAGCCGCCACGTTGCAATGAAAAACTCGCCCGCAGGCTAGTTCCTGCACCGATAGCAGGTGTCGTTGCCGTNGCAGGCATTTCCACTTCCTCGATGGTAAACCTGGAACTGGGTCGAATAGCAATCTTACTGCCATCATCCAGCTTCACCTGAACATAGCTTCGCTTGCCGGTTACTATTACATCACCAGCATCAACCGTATCGCCTCGCCTGAGATAGGCTTCGGCTGGTTTTTCAACGGTGACGTTCCCCATTGTGTAGAGTACCCGTCCCACCGTTGCCCAGGCTGGGTTGCAGCCGAGCACCATGAACAATGTAATCAGGGGCAGGTTCTTAAGCAATTTCATGATTTTCATATTCATACCCCCCCTTAGTTAAAGACTTTTCGAAGAAACAAACCGACTTCCCACCGTTCGAACTCATATAGATCGACGGTGGACTGTTTCTCGCTGTAGTTGATTTGGACGGTCAGGCTCCAGTCCGGTGATGGGAATTTTACCCAGGTATTGCCTGCCGTTATTGAATAGATGTCATCTTCACGATCAAAGCCAAAGAAGGGATCGTCATAATCTNTTGTTGATGTCGACAGGTTTACAAAGAATCGGTTGCCGGCGTCATNGAACCAGGTCTTGGTTGCCTGCAGTCCATACCCATCGTTGCCAAAGTTTGAATTGCTGGNCTTCTCGTCATCGCTGGTGCCGACGAGTGACACNTTCAGTACAGAGCTATCAGACATTTGGTCTACACCGATGCCAAACATCAGCTGGCCCACATCCTGAATGTNCAGGGCATCTTCAAATCTTAGTGCGCCATAGCGAAAAAAGCTGTTGATTCGCCAGGTGTCATTGACCTTATAACCATAATTGGCATTCAGGCCATAGTCATTTTTGTTGCGCTTTCTATCNAGGTATGAGGCCGTGAAGGTGGTGCCANCATTCGCTGTGTGCTGCNCCCGGCGCCAGGCGAGGCCAATACCAACCGAGGCGTTGCTGGGGTCAACAAAATGTGTTGATGGGTTGCTTCGGTGCATCAGGCTGCCATTGACCAGCAACTGCATCTCAGGGGATATTGGCTTGTTCCACATGACTCCGCCGGTCACCTGAGCAAACGATGAACTCTGCTCAAGGTTGTTCGGGCTCAGGATGAAGCTGAGGAACCGATTATCATCGGTTGCGGCCGGGGCATTGCTGTCATAACCAACACCAAAGTCAAAAAAGTACTGGGTGCTGGAGGTGTAACTCTTTGCCCTGGTGTTAATCGCTTCAAGGTAACTGTTAACAGTTGTNCTGACCTTGGNGGGCGGGTCTTCCTGCAGTAATCGATCGAATTCAAGTCGTGCCAGTTCAATATCACCAACNTCATAGTAGGCCCTTGCCAGCTCAAGCCTTGCACCTGAAAAGGCAGGCTTGCGCACCACAAGGCGCTGCAGACTGAAGATAGCTTCTCCTGGGTTCTTGCTATCGAGTGCGGCTATGCCGAGGAGGTAATCATAGGCATCGCCGCCGGACCAGGCCGATTCATGAGANAGCAGCAGTTCATAGGCGCTTTGTGCCTTTCCATCCCGGAGAAGGCCCTTGGCCTCCTCGAAGACCTGCTCACGATCAGTCACTTCTGATGCCAGTAGATTACTGCTGATACCGAGGGATATAAGGATGATCAGCAGCGTTCGGCAATAGAGCCGGGGAATCAGGATGCTGATGTGATTCATTGAAGCACCTCAAAGCGGGATGTCAGGAATAATACATTATTTAAACGGAGTAGCAATGTGTTGCCGAGGAGGCTTTGCATGAAAAAAACAACTGTGTTTTAGTCTCACTACACAATTACTGGTAGTAGTGAAGGCGGGTAATCTATTTACTAACAGAGGAGAGGGAGANATGGCAGAGAATCAATTGAAACCGGATATTGANGGTATGTCTGCGCTGGACAAGCTGGTCGCAAAGGCGGAAATCTATGANGTCATCATGCGTTACTGCCGGGGTGTCGACNGGAGTGACCCTGAACTCGTCAAGTCCGTTTACCATGAAGATGGATACGATGATCATGGTGCCATGTTTCAGGGACCTGGCTGGGAGTTCGCGAAATTTTTCAGCGCCGAGGATCCACCCAGGGGGGCAGGTGCGGTGCATTTTATTGGCAACCACTACGTTGAGTTTTACCGGCCCGACCTNGCATTCTCAGAAGCTTACTACCTGACGCTGAGNCACACGCCTGTAGATGATGATACTGCCGGTCTGTTTACCTTNGCCGGTCGATATGTTGATCGTTTCGAATGTCGTAATGGCGAATGGCGGGTCGCCCACCGGATCTGTCTGCACGAGTGGAACAATGTGCAGCGCTTTCCTACTGCACCGCCCAACTCCGTGGCAGATTTTGCCAGCCAGTTTGTCAACGGGCAGAGNGGCCCGGATGACGTGGTTTATCACAAGGAATGGCTGATGCAGACNGGTGTTCGGCCGGGCGCAAAGCCAAGTGATCCACCCATTTTTACTGGCAAGAGCCCAATTCAACAGAGCNCGTCTGATTAGGGAGAGCTATTCTCACCCGNCTGGATATCTGGCGGGTGACTGGTTACTTGACTAGGCGCTACATTCTGTCTTCATAGAGATAGTAGTCAGGCAAATCAGCAGGTGTCACNTTCTGGCAGTCAGCGAACGGGTCTGAGGCCAGATAAACATCTTCGCCCAGTAACANACCGTCGTCATCAACTGGCCATACGGTAATNAGTTGCGTGCTGGTTAGGTAGAGTCCGTCATCCGAGAGCGCCTCGCCATTGACCTCAGCAANCCCCATGGCGGCAACTTCCCTGGCGGTATANATCTGNCTGACCTTCCCCTCAGTAACGACGTTNTCATCGTCGACTACGATCTTTTCTATATCTACTTCAAACTGATTCGCACCGGAAGCGATGAGGCCAGTATAAAACTCACGGATGCCGGCTGGACCGTTGATGTTCATCATGGCGTTGCCATAGAAATGGTAGTTGGCGCGCGGCGAAAGCGTGCCAAGGAGTTCTTCCAGCTGNCCTTTGATCTCAAAACACATATGGTCGCGAANCTGGGNGAGCATCGCCTTATGGCGGGGNTTGGAAACATCATTTGCCCTCTCCTCAAGCGGCAGCCAGCTATGGTGTGGGTTTATTTTTGCCATGGGTATCTCCTCTTGCTAAAAACCTGATACTAACCAATCAGGAAAGATGCTGCAGCAACATCCACAGGTGTTTCAAAATACTAGAAGGCTATGAATGTCGCGAAACATTGCGGTTCGCTTTTTAACAGGCTTATACTCGACCTATTACTCATAAACGCAAGATACTGACTCGGGAGATTGAAATGGCGGTAACAGGGCAATGCCTTTGCGGCGAAATCAAGTATGAAATTGGAAGTGCACCAGCAATGACGGGTATATGTCATTGTAAGAATTGCCAGAGACAGGCAGGTTCGGCCTTCTCTACGCTTGCGGGCGTGCCGAGCTCGGACTTCAGTTTCACTTCGGGAGAACCCAGGCTCTATGAAGACAATGACACGGATAGTGGCAACAAGGTTGAACGCTATTTCTGCGCCAATTGTGGCTCGCCAATCTATTCTGCGATTTTGAGCCAGCCCGAAACACTTTTTCTTAAAACCGGTACCCTGGATGACACCAGTGAGTTTAAACCACAGTTCCATGTCTGGTGTGACAGCAAGCAGAACTGGGTGACGCTCGAAGAAGGTGTGCCGCAGATGGGAAAACAGACTTAGCCTGGGTTGGCTAAAGCGTATGCTGCAAATGGTTTCAAATTGAGCAGAGGAATCTAGGAGACAATGACCAGTTCACTAACAACAGATCCTATTCAGTCCTTGCTGGACCGGCTTCATCAGCAGGCCAAGGGTGACAAGCAGAAGTTTCTAAAGCTGATTCCCAGTTTTCTGACTGGGCGAATGAAGGGTAAGAGCCTCATCGAAATCATGACGCCGGAACTCATGAAGGATGTGTTCATTCCCATATCCCGGGAGCAGGGTGAGTTTTTGTACCTGACTGCACGGAGCCTGGGGGCGAGGCGTATCGTTGAGTTTGGCACTTCGTTCGGTATATCGACCATCTATCTGGGNGCGGCGATCAAAGACAATGGCGGTGGATGGGTGATCGGCAGTGAAATTGAACCCTCAAAACATGCGAAGGCGGTTGACCATCTCCGCCAGGCTGGGCTGGCTGATATCACCGATGTACGTCTTGGGGATGCCCTGCAAACTTTGGCGNACCTGGAGGCGCCAGTGGACTTGGTTCTGCTGGATGGATGGAAAGATCTTTATATGCCGGTACTAAAACTTCTAACACCGAAATTGAGGCATGGGTCTGTGGTCATGGCGGATAACATCTTCACATTTCGCAAGGATCTGCGACCCTATGTCGAGTATATGCAAAGCGGTGACAACGGCTTCATCTCGACCACACTGCATATCGCCGACGGGTTTGAGTATTCAGTTTACACCGGATAAGTCTCAGCCGGATTATTGAACCCAAAAGCTTTGTTGTCTTTGTCAGTCTCTGCCGCTGAGCAATTCCTCCTCAGTTGCTTTCAGGCTGGTTGTGATCCGATCGTAATATCCCCAATAGAGCAGCCCAACTGGTGCGTTCGGTTCAATCATTGCAGCCGGGTCAGCTCGAAGCTCTGCCTGGCGCATCCAATCCATAAGGCTCTCATGTATCTGGTCAGCGGAAAGTGATGCCTNGNNATTCAGTTCGTGAACCGTNATGTAACCCGGAGGAGGTGCTCCACCAGCCTGTAGNCCGATCCGGTAGAGTGTTGATCCCCTCACCAGCGGGCAATCGTTCATATCCTTAAGGTGATCCGCATGCCAGCTTTCAAACTGTTCNCTGAGGAAGATGGATGTCTTGCCGAGGCCCCCATCCGGCTGAGAAAAGGTAACCAGTATCGCATTGGGCGGATCCTGATCCGGTGATGGGTCGCCGGCCTCAGCGATCTTGTCATAGTATGACCACCAGTCGACCTCCAACGCGTTCCCGGGGGGGCGATTCCACTCGGCACCGATACCTTTTTTGGCAAGGCTCGCATAGCCTTCCTGTGCGGCCCGGACATCGTCCCACTCGACCTGATAGAGGGCCAGGTAAGGGGTCATACTCCCCTTGATCACCCTTGTCTGTTTGAACCTGCTCGCACTGGGTAGGTCAGGTGATAACAGCACATATTGGAGGTGGTTGTTGGAATACCAATCGTTATATTCGGCTTCCACTAGAGGGTGTTTTGGATGGGTTACTACTACCATCACTGCTTTCGAAGTTCCCATAGCAAGATCTCCCGTTGTCAGAATATGTGAATATATAGTTGCCACCGTAAACAAAGTGCAATGGCAGATCAACTTAGCGACTATCACTCCCTGGTCGGGCTAGACAATATGGTCTAGCCCTGACGAGGGCTGTTCTGCATGGGGGTTATCCGGCTGCAGGTCCCTTGAACGATTTAATCGGCTCGTACCATCCCGAGCCTTTGATATTAAGGGGCATCTCGCCAAAGCCTTCCATTGTCTCGCGGTGATTTCTGCGACCTTCCCATGCATCGGGGTCAGCCTGCCACTCGTTGAGTATTCGTTCAGCTTCCTCGAAACTGGGCGCTTCAACCTCGTATACCGAAAGNTAGTCCGAGACCGTCTCGCCATCCATGTGTGGACCTTTGAGCCTGTACACGGTGCCGCTAATGAAGATCGGACATTTGGTTGTGTCCTCAATGTGCTGATCGACGAACCACTGGTCGAACTGCGCCTGTTTTTCGGCGTTAGGTGGCTCGCAGAGACCGATGAGAGTATATCGTGGCATGTTGTTTAACCTCACTGTCAGATGGGTGGTGGAAAATGATAGCAAATTTTCCTGATGGCCTGCGAGCCGGCGACTATTTTGACAGGCACCGANGAGNATCTACCANNCGCTGGTTGAAACTTTCTACCGAGGGATNGCGTAATCTCGACTCGCNCGTAACCTCATCTCGACTGGCGTGTAACGTCATCTCGACTAGTGCGTAACGTCGTCTCGACCGAAGTGGAGAGATCTCGCTCTTCAAGACAACAATTCAGATTTATCNACCAGGNTCACAAGGTNCNTTTCGGTAGAAATGTCAGGTGGCGCCTGTATCGGGGCGCANNGTTCAGCGGTCTAAANCACAAAAACGTGGNCGGGCGCTATAGATGGGCTAGTAGTTTGATGGATGGAGAAAAAATGAATATATCCATAATTGCTTCCTCACATTCCGCTGTTTCTGGCCCGTATTCCAGTTTTACAGCATTTTCTGGTGCTAGATTCTTAACCATGAATATTGGAATAACATTCAANGTGACCTGCCAGGTCCTGGTCTTAGGGCTTGTTGTCCTAATGTCCCCTCTGGTTGCCGCGGAGGAAATGCCACGTTCGTTGCAGTTGTCTCTCCCTGATCAAGGATCGGGTGAGGGTGAACCGTATAAGTTTAAGGAAGCTGTGCTTGGTGGTTTCGAGAGAAGCCGTCGAATCAATGGTCTCAAGGTGCACGGCTGGCAGGTTGCCGATAACTTCTACCTTGGGCACACCAAAGTAGATAAAAAATGGGGCTTCGGATTCGTCTATATGAATGGCGCGGCGGTATATAGTGCCAACCACCGCGGCATCCAGGTGATGAAACGTTTCTAGCAAGCTGCTGAAACGCAGGCCGTTAGGGGAGCTGCTTAAGCTGCGGGTGCCGGGCTAGCCCTCAATAACTTTTCCCAGTGCTGCTGCGTCTTCATCGTATTTTGCATAGGAAGCTTTCAGGGTTGCCGAATTAAGGATGACCTCCGCAACCAGTTTGTCGCTTTCGCCATCATATACACTTGTTCGTACCCAGCTAGATTCGGTTCTGCGGCTCTCGCTTAGGGCGACAATTTCACGCTCCAACTTGTAGGCATGGTCTACCAGGAGGGGACCATCGATTATCTTAATTTCAAGGCCAGCGAACATACCGACTGCAGGTCCCCTGGATCTGAAACCTGATCGACCACCCGTGTACTGGGTCAGAATGCTGACCATTTCAAGTGGGATAACTGCATTTTCCCAGGGAGACTGATCTGCATAGTAGTAGGGGTGGAGCTCTGTGATGACCTTTAGCTTGTCGTTGATGGAAAACGGATATAGTTTTCCCATGTGCTGGTCAGTTCCCATGATCGCACTTTCAGGGTTTCCTGCACCTTTTTGCCCAACCTTAAGGTCGCTCAGTATTACCAGTTGCTTCGAAGGTCGCAGCATCTCTATCCGCTGACTGATTTCTGTTTTGCCATGGTCAGGGCCAACGGATGCTGTGCCCGTGAGGACTGGCGTGCCATCGCTCTTTTCAGCGCCGATACGCGTCAGGGTTGAACCTTCGGCTAAGGGCTCAGCAAATACACGGACCCTTTCTCCCTCCACAACCATGTTCTTATAGTGCGCGCTGATGCAACCCTGCTCGAACCACCTGTCGCCAAACATTTCATGCAGCATGGGAACAAACTGGCTGAAGTGGGTTGGCCCTTCAATTGGGGCGCCGGCGAAGCCCAGGTCCTCGGCCATTTTGTCATCATGGAGCGAAAGGTGTCCGTCGTATTCCTGATCTGCCAGCATCTGCTTGGGATCTCGGAACTCACTGTAAATTAGTTCAGCCATGGTATTACTCCATCCTATTGGTTATAAGGCGCTTGGGTTGCCAGCGGTTTTCTTCTGGCTCTTTCAACTGTCACCGATACTGTTCTCTCGGGCTGGAATGCGTTTGCTACAGCTCTGCCTGATTCAGGAAGCATACCACCAGTTAGTATTGCTCACTGGGCACTGGCAAAAATATTTGTCGGTATTACCGGGGCAGGCATATCGCTGAAGCAAACCAAGGGATTCAATTGCTGGTTGTTTGTCTTGTTACTACATTTTGCTATGTTATTCGTTTGCTGGGAACGTGCGCAAATATGGATCAACTCAATGAACTGGGATTTTATACACTTGCTGGTGCCCCGGAATCACCACGGGACCTGGTTGGAGAAGTGCGGTCTGCTGAGGAACTGGGGATCGGCGGCTGCTTCATCTCTGAACGGTTCAACATAAAGGAAGCACTGACCCTATCCGGTGCTGCTGGTGCGGTTAGTGAGAACATCGGCATCGCTACCGGTGTCACCAATCAAAACACCAGACATCCCCTGGTAACTGCTGCGCACGCGACAACCATGCATCGGTTGACCGGCGGCCGGTTTGCCCTGGGTCTGGGTCGCGGTATCGAGGTGATGTTTAGTGCCTATGGGCTGTCGCGAATTACGACTGCGCAGATGGAGGATTTTGCTGCGCTGATGCGTCGTATGTGGCAGGGGGAGACGATCATCTCTCACAATGGGCCCGCTGGGAAGTGGCCATTGTTAAGGCTGGACCCTGCATTCAGGGAGGATATTCCCATCGTTATGTCTGCCTTTGGCCCGAATTCTCTCGCCCTGGCAGGCCGTGCATTCGATGGTGTGATACTGCATACTTTTTTTACCGATGAAACCCTGCAGCGATGTGTCAGGCAGGTTAGGCAAGCAGCCGAAGAAGCTGGCAGGGACCCGGCTTCGGTGCGGATCTGGTCCTGCTTTGCGACGATTGGAGATCACCTCGATTATGGTCTGAGACTGAAAAAGACTGTCGGCAGGATGGGTACGTATCTGCAGGCCTATGGCGACCTGATGGTAAAGACGAATAACTGGGACCCTGATGTGTTGAAGAGGTTTAGGCAGGCCCCTCTCGTATCTGGGTTTCCAGGAGCCCTGGATCAGAGTGCGACCACTGAAGAGTTGGAAAGGGTGGCGGAGTTGATTCCGGAAGAATGGCTGGCCGTAGCCGCAGGGGGAACGCCTTCGCAATGTGTAGCAGCAATACAGGGGCAGCTCGACCTGGGCGCCGATAGTGTCATTCTTCATGGTGCCTCCCCGGCAGAACTGGCCCCTATCATTCATGAGTATAGACTCAAGCGGCCAGCCGGCACCTACGATCACCTCCCCGCGAATCCTGGTAAATCTAATAAGTTTGGGAAATAAGTTTTGGACATCCAACAACAGATTAGGTTTAGGATACCCAGCAAGTCGCCTTGGCTTACAAGTTTTTGGGGAGATTTCTTGTAATCCACCAGGCCGATTTTCTGAAAACTGGGTGTCCTGAATATGCTGAACTCAAAGTGGACATGCGAGAATATTCCTGGCCAGAGTGGTCGGGTTGTTGTTACGGGCGCGAATAGCGGTATCGGTTATGAGGTGGTCAGGGTGCTTGCTCAGAAGGGGGCTGAAGTTATCCTGGCAGTAAGAAGTCTGGAGAAGGGCGATGCGGCAATAGCCCAGATTCTAGAGGAGAATCCTGAGGCAAAATTATCCGTCCGGTTGCTCGATCTTGCGAGCCTGGCCTCGATAAAGTCGTTTGCTGAACAGTTCAATATGGATTTCTGGAAATTAGATCTGCTGATCAATAATGCCAGAATCTTGGCACATCAATATGGAGAAACCAAAGGTGGGTTCGAGTCTCATTTTTGGTACGAACCATCTCCGGCACTTTGCGCTGACGGCTCACCTCTTTACGCTGCTCAAGCGTACAACTGGGAGTCGGATCGTCAACGTAAGCAGCAATGGCCACAAGATGAGCAAGTTTGATCTGAATGATCTGGACTGGAAGGAGCGGAAGTACAATTTATGGACCGCCTATGGTGACAGCAAGCTAGCTAACCTCTACTTTACTTATGAGCTGGATCGCAAGGTGAAAGCAGCCAATCAAAAGGTCATGGTGATTGTAGCTCAACCGGGGCTTGCCGTCAGTAACCTTGCCAAGGATGGATACTTGAGGCACTTCCATGCGCTCAACAAACTATTCGCCCAGAAAACCTCTTTAGGCGCCATGCCCATACAGAACCAGCCGTTAACAGCGGTGACTATTTTGGACCATCCGGTATCATGGAATGGAGAGGTGACCCAAGGAAAACATCTTCCAATGAGATGTCCCTTGATGCAGGTGTTGCCGGACAGCTCTGGGTCTTATCGGAGGAAATGACAGGGCTTAAATTTGCCTTTTAGCTCCATAGAATCAGAACTATCAGGACATGCTTTGGCTCTTCTTCATTTTGGTGGGTCAGATAACCCGGTCGTTGCCGCCATCGATCGGCAGTTGTGCACCGGTAGTTTTTGAAAAAGCATCACCAGCCATGGCAACCACCAGGTCAGCTACATCCTCTGATCTAATCTCAGCATGCAGCATATTGCTGGTTTTGTATTCTTCGATGGTCATGCCGTAGTGGCTTGAGCGTTTCTCCAGTACTTCTTCTGACCAGATCCTCGTATCAAAGACGGCATTGGGGTGCAGTGTGTTGACTCGTATTCCATATTCGGCGAACTCCATCGCTGCGACACGCCCCATTTGAGTGAGCGCAGCCTTCGCGGCTGAGTAGGTTCCGGCTCCGGGACCCGGGGCAGGAACATTTTTCGAGCCGACAATAACTACTGTTGGTTGAAAACCGCGCTTTAGAAATGGGAGGCATTCGCGCATCATGCTTACGTGGCCAGTGAAATTTACCGCCATGGAAGAGTTGAGTGCTGATGACTGCATATCTTCGATCTTGAGACTTGGTGGGAAAACGCCGGCATTGCAGACAAGTACATCGATGCCGCCGAAGCAAGCTATGCTTGCCTCTATAGCTGATCGAATTGAGTCATCACTGGTGATGTCGCAGGAGATGCCCAGACAATTATTGCTGTCAAAAAGTGACTCAACTGCTTTGTCGATATCCAAGGCAACAACAGCTGCACCTTTAGCCATGAAAGCTTCAGCACAGGACTTACCGATACCAGATGCTGCACCCGAAACGATGGCTACCTTCCCATCAAATGCTTTTCTCGAAGGCGAGAGCTTGAGCTTCGCTTGCTCAAGTTCCCAGTATTCAATATCAAATATTTCCTTTTCCGGCAATGCCTGCCATCCACCCAGTGTCTCACCCCACTGAACAGCCTTTATTGTATGGTCAAGAATATCGGAGACGACGCGGGTCTTATTGGCATTGGTGCCAAACACAACACACCCTTTGTTCTTCCAGACAGCAAATCGGGGTGCCGGGTCCAGGCAGGTCAGGGAGCCGCTGTTGTGGCGCTCGAAGTACGCTTCGTATTCACTGGCGAAGCTGGCAATGCCGGGTTCAGGGTCATCTTCAAAAATCGCAGCCACACGCTTTGTCTGTAGCGTATGATCAGGTGTTACAGGTCCCCTGGTTGCGATCGAGTCAATGTTTTCCAAACAGGCGTAGCCAGTGCTCAGGCTATCCTGCTTCCAGTGAGCCAGCATAGGGAATCCCTGCAATGTTGATACACGCTTTCTGGCTTCTGACAATCTGATGAAGTCCGTTTGCTCAGGGACATAGTCAGCCTCCGCGATTTTCTTCAGAGCCCCAGCGGCTTTCAGGTGCTCCTCCGCCTTGTTTACCAGAGAAATCATGGCGTTATATGCGGCTTTTGCTGAATCGCTGAAGGTAAACAGGCCGTGGTGCAAAAGAATAATGCCCTCAAGAGAATTCCAGTCCAGGCTTCTAGTTAATTCATAAACCTGGCGCGCCAGTACAAACCCAGGCATTTCGTAGGGCAGTATTAGAACCGAGTCTCCATATATCGTCTTCAGGGTCTCTTCACCGCCAGGTGTATTGCTGATGGCAACAACAGCATCGGTGTGAGTGTGGTCGACAAATTTCAGGGGGATTAACGCGTGCAGAATTGCTTCCACTGAAGGAGAAGGGCCACTTGGTTCCGTCAGTGAAGCCTTAAGTTCTCGCGTCATATCCAGATCGCTCATGGATGGAAGCTCTGCCAGTTTCAGCAGAATATCGAGCTTTGCCGAGGAGAAACCGGGTGCTTCTATCGTCTTTAGATCCCAGCCGGAGCCTTTTACGAACAGGATATTTTCTTCCTCGCCAAAAATATTCTTTTGCTTCGCCTTTACGGAAGTATTGCCGCCTCCATGGAGCACCAGGTCCGGGTCACTTCCCAACAGCCGGGACGTATAGACCCGCATATCAAGATCACTCTTGGCATATGGTTCGGCTTCTGCATCTTGCCAACGATTGTCCATGTGCGGCCTTTTATCTCCTCAACTACTACAATGAATACAAATTGCGCTGCAGGCGGGATAATACCCTAATCTTCAGGCGAGGAATAAGCCTGTACCTTGATGACGCCGGTTATGTAAGGACGCGAGGAAAAACGATTCGCGCGAATGCAGCAAATCGTGTCTGCATTCCAGCGGAATGGTTTGCGGCCGCAACTTCAAGTCGTGGCCTGGAGGCGCTAGGCGACAGCACCACTAGATTTTAAGACAGCGATCTCGTCCACGCTCAACCCCATGGAAGACAGCACTTCATCTGTATTATTTCCCGGTGCTACAGCAGGTGTCGGCAATTCGGCTGGCGTTCGTGAAAAGCGCGGTGCTGGTGCAGCCTGTGTAACACCTGATGACTCCACGAAAGTTTGCCGTTCCTGGTTGTGAGGGTTGCTTGCGGCCTCTTCAAATTGGAGGATGGGCGCGTAGCACACATCGGAGCCCAACATGATTTCATCCCACTCATCGCGCGTTCTTTCGAGGAAGACGGCTTCAAGCCTGGTGCGCAGTGATGGCCAGTCTTCTCTGCTCATTTGCTTTGCAAAGTCCGGGTCATTCGACAGTCCGGTCTTCTCCAGCAATAACGCATAAAACTGCGGTTCCATCGAGCCGATGGAAATGTACTTGCCGTCCTTGGTTTCATAGGTACCATAGAAATGTGCACCGCCATCCAAGAGGTTGGTACTGCGATCATGGGTCCAGTTGCCGGCGTTCATGATGCCAAAAATGGCATTCATCAGGAGCGCAGAGCCATCGGTCATTGCCGCATCAACTACCTGGCCCTTGCCGGTTTCAGCTGTCTCTACCAGGGCTGAAGCTATTCCAAATGCCAGCAGCATACCGCCGCCGCCAAAGTCACCAACAAGGTTAAGGGGTGGCGTGGGGTTGGTGTCCTTCGGGCCAATTGCATGGAGGGCCCCCGAGAGAGAAATGTAGTTGATATCGTGACCTGCAGCCAGGGCCATCGGGCCGGTTTGCCCCCAGCCGGTCATGCGTCCATAGATAAGCTTTGGGTTTCGTTCGAGACAAACGTCAGGACCGAGGCCCAGGCGTTCCGTGACGCCGGGTCTGAACCCCTCAAGCAGGACATCAGCGGACTCGATTAGTTTGAGCACGGTTTCAACACCATCTGGGTTTTTAAGATCGACACCGATACTCTTGCGGCCGCGGGCGAGAATGTCTGCCGGGTTTCCACTTCCATCTACCGAACTGGACCGATCGATGCGAATAATTTCCGCACCCATATCGGCAAGCATCATGCCGCAGAATGGTCCAGGTCCGATGCTCTGGAGTTCAATAACGCGTTTTCCTTTCAGTGGTCCCATGGAATTACCTCCTCATCTGTAGATATATCTATTTGAAAAACTCCTGTGTCGGCGAGAGTTTGACTTGATCAGGTGGCGGCATCGCCTCCGGCTTCAAAGTTCGCAAGAAGGCGAAATTTCTGCACCTTGGTAGACGACATGGGCCAATTGCTCACGAAGCGCACGTGCCGGGGGATCTTGAAACTAG
>PBYU01000019.1 GCA_002730035.1 Gammaproteobacteria bacterium
CAAACATCACCGAGAGTCGCTGCATCAAGGCGATCGAGACGCTGCCTTCGCAGGACGCCCATGGATCCACACACCATGCGAACTCTCACTTCCTGACTCAGAACGAAAACGGTGATTGGGCCATGTTTGGCCGGCTGTCCGAGTTCGCGTACGGCAAGCTCGGAGAGTATGTTCCCGACGGAGCCTGCAGAAGGGCACCGGCAAATTCCAAGGTGGGGTGGAGCATTCACTACTATCCCGATGGCAATGCTGTGGCCGACGACCAGGTCACGGTCGGCATCTGGTACCACGACGAAGAGGATAACTTCGACGAAGAAGCTTCCTACACTCAGGATTTGACACTCTATTTCCTTGATGGCGGCGGCGATTTCCTCATTCCGCCTCATGGCAAGCTGATGACCCAGGGATTCCACTCCTTCGATCATCCGGTGCGCCTCGACAGTTGGCAGCCGCACTTGCACCTGCGTGGCGTGGCGATGACCATGGAGGTTTTCGATCCTAATACCGGACGAAAGCAGGTCCTCAGCCAGGCCTCAAACTGGAATGCGGGCTACAACCACAGCCATACCTATGAAGATGGGTTCGGGCCGCTGATTCCAGCCAATGCGACAATCATCCTGACCGCATGGTTCGACAACTCTGCGGATAACCCACGTAACCCGGATCCGGATCAATGGGTTGGTGCTGGTCAGAGGACCACCGATGAGATGTCCCATGCCTGGATCGCCGTCACCCATCTGGACGAAGAGGGTTACGATGAGATACTCGAAGAGCGCGGCGAAACCAGACCTGTCGCCAGACGCAGAGGACCATTTTGATGAAGAAGTATAAGCACCTTACTGGCAGGGCCCTTGTGGTCCTGCTAGCAGGACTGATCGCCGCGCCTCTCTATGCGCAGTTACCCAGCCACTTGCGTGACTACCCCCTGGCCCAGCGTAGGACGAGCGGCGATGTGATAGCGCCGTTCTTCAACGGCTGGATTGCCAATGAAGACGGCTCAGTCACGATGGTATTCGGCTTCGCGAACTTGAACTCGGAGGAGATCGTCGATATCCCACTCGGGGAGAACAACTCCATCGAGCCGGCACAGTTCGATGGAGTGCAACCCACACACTTCCCGACGTACAACCGGTTTGGCTTTACAGGCATGCAGGAACGGGGAGTGTTTGCTGTCACCGTGCCGGCGGACATGGCCGGAACCGAGGTGGTGTGGACCTTGAAACACGCGGGCCACAGCTACTCAATTCCTGGCCGGGCCACGTCAACGGCGTACGAGATGAGCTCAACACCAAGAGCTGAGGGCTCGTTAAATCCGGCCATTCGGTTCGGCCTGAACGGGCCTGAGTCCAGCGGCCGGGAGGGAGCCATGGGTTCCCGGGTAACAGCCTCGGCTGGGACACCGGTGACATTGTCGGCTTACATACAGGATCGCGGCGAGCGAGACCAGTACGAAGTCGGTCCTTTCTACGCCCTGGGCACAGAATGGATAAAGCACCAGGGGCCGGTTGGAGCTGTGCCCGAATTCGAGCAAGCGAGCATAATGGGCCGTCAAAGAGCCAGAGCTGCCGGAGAGGATGCTGCGAGCGACAGCAACGCTTGGAGCGAAGTAACGACGCAAGCTACGTTCCCTGAGCCTGGTGATTATGTCGTCCGACTACGGATCGACAATTTCACGGCACCTGACAGCCAGTTCGACAACCAGTGCTGCTGGTCGAACGCGTACGTGCCGGTGACGGTTACGCCCTAAGTTCAAGCTCTACTTCGAAAGCGATGACGCCCTGGGTCAGTACTGGCCCAGGGCGTTTGTTTTTTTCCAGGGTTCAAGTTTGCGGGGATTANAGTAAAACTACTGGTTTTTTACTCTGACCCTATTTATTAATGTTGACATAAACTACAAATGTAGTTTGTGGTCAAAATTCTAATACCAATAAAATCGCATCGCGTAAAGCGCGTTGGAGTCTGGCCAATGAATATCATCGAAATTCTNCAAGCCAACNGCAATTTCATTTTCGTAAACCTGTTGTTACAGATTACGGCACTATGCGGCATCGCCTTGTTAATCTCGTGGAGATTTATGAACAAGGCAGCCGCTCGTTACAACATACTGTTTCCGGCAATGCTGTCCCTGTTACTGCTTACAGCATTCTCCATCGGATTGCAGTTAAATGAAAAGAGCATACTGTTTATTCCACTCCAAGATGACGCATCAGTTGCTGCCAACGGTGTGGCAACAGAATTTATACTGGATGAATTTTCGTTTGAAGAACTGGTGTTGAATCCCACTGGATCAAATGCCGCTTCTCCCGAAGTGGGTTCTGTTGGTATTGAATCCGTGGCCGGTTCCGCCCTGCTCAGATTCCGGAATATCATATTCAGTCTGCCGCCTTACCTGATTGCCTTGGTAATCTGGTCGGGCGGCTTTTTATTTCTGNCGATTGGNTTGTTACGAAGCTTTCATAACATCGATCGCCTCTCGCGCCGTTCTCGACCACTCGAAGATAAAGAGCGACGCTATCTGGACTACTTGTTAATGTCACATTTNGAAANTAACACTGAGTTGCATTACCGTGCTTCCGACCAAATTTCCAGCCCGATGTTAATCGGGATATCTCAACCCGCCGTGTTGCTTCCCGATCGATTTATCGAGAATCTCAATGAGTCACAATTGCGCAGCGTGCTGTTGCATGAGTTAGCGCATTATCAGCGCAGAGATGGCCTGGCTAATTTTCTTCAGAAGATAATGCTGGCTATATTCTGGTTTCACCCATTAGTCCATGTGCTGGATCGAATGTTGAGCAGAGCCAGGGAAGAGATTTGTGATAACTACGTGCTCAATAGTGAACAAGCAGTGAATTATGGTGAAACGCTGTTGCAGGTGAATTCTTTCAGTGCCAATCGACGACAGGATCTGCAGCCGCTTCACATTTCTGTTGGAGTGATGGGGAGCAGTTGGAACCTGGAAAGTCGGATACGTGGTTTATTGAATGAGNGGAGAGATAAGACGGTGCGATTGAATCACCGTATTCGGAGAGTCATTCAATTTGTAGCAGTCGGGCTTTCCGTATTTTTGGCCGCCTGCCAGATTGGTAGCGCTGATAGCCAGGAATTGCAGGATCAGGCACTGGTCCTGGAGGAANAGTCANAGCAATTGTTGCAGGAACGACAAAGACTGCAGGAACAAACAAGTGCNCTTGAGAATCAATTACGTAATCTAAGANAGCAACTGCAGCGACGTGAAGAGTCGGAACAGGATGCAGTTCTAAGCAAGGAAGAGATTCTGCGAAGTATTACTGAATTGCAGACAGTGATGATGGAGGATCTGAACACAGTTCACTTCGACGATATTACTGAGCTTACCAAGCGCCTGTTGCAAGAAATACTACGTAAAGATCAACAGCAGATGGTGTTAAACCGAAGCGCCATCGAATCCATGCAAGAGATTTTGGCAGGACTGGATGATGGTGACTTCGATTACCGTACATTGCGAGGAAGCATTATTNGATTAGGTGCACTTACCCCGGGAACAGGCAGAAGCAACACTGGTGGATGAGCAACGCCCTCCTCCGTTGGCACGCAGCAATCCCGGAGGCAATTTGAGTCAGCCGGTGATGCAAGCAATCACAGAAATCCAGGACTTGATGGGTCCTGCGGATGAGAACGTCGAGCCGGATCTGGTAACTGCTAAGCAGAAGCTGGACGAGTTGCGTGAGCAGAGATTCGACGCTATGAATGCTTTCGAGAAAACCACACTGTTGAATTTTTACACTAACTACTATTTAACGATAGTCGACTATCAGGGTGCAATTGCTTCATTCGAAGAAATACTGACGATTGAACCCTTGCGGGAAGATATACGACTTCGAACACTACGGCCTTTAGGTCAGTTGTACAGCGCCGAAGAACAATGGCAGCAATCGATCAACCGCTACGATGAGTGGCGTGATGCTTCTCTGCAAGAGAATGATCTGATATNCCGCGGCCTAGCCTATGCCCATTACCAGTTGGACCAATTCGAGCAATCACTTCCACACTGGATCTCTTATATGGATTTGAAGCGTGCCGAAGGCGAAGAACTGGGACGCGATGACTATTCTTACTTGAACGGTCTCTATTTCACACTGGGAGATTTTGAGAGTGCTTTAGACGTCACCAAGGACATGATCCTGTTATTTAATAATCCCACTGACTGGAACANCTTGCGAACAATCTATNGAACACTGGATGAGGATGCCCCCGAGGTGACTCCCGATGTGCCCGGTGGCACAGCCGCAGTCGACACCCAAGCCGAATCGGCGTTTGAGCGAGCCATAGTCTTTGCAACCGATGGTGATTTCCTGCCGCTAGTTGCCATAGCCCCCCAATACCCCACCAAGGCGGCACAGCGGGGTATCGAAGGCTGGGTGCTGGTGGCATTTACGGTGAACGGCGAGGGTAATGTGATAGAAGATTCTATCTCAGTAGTCGATGCCGAACCCGCGAGTATATTTGACCGCTCAGCAATCCGCGCTACCGAGCGATTCAAGTTTCAACCCCGGGTGATAAACGGGGAAGTAGTACACGTGCCCGGTGTTCAGTATCTCTTCAGATATGCGTTAAACAATGACGATGTCTAAGCCAATAATCAAAAACAAAACCCCCTTATCCCGTGCCCAGCTTGAAGTCATGGAAGTAATCTGGGATCTTGGCGAGGCGGGTGTAGCCGATGTGACCACAGCGCTCAACAAGCAGCGGCCGATCGCCCGCAATACCGTGCGTACCTTGATGCAGCGCACGGAAGAGAAAGGCTGGTTAAAGCATCGGGTAGAAGGCCGCAGTTTTCTCTACTCGGCTATCGTTCCGCGGGAGGAGAGCCTGGGACATCGGGTAATGGACATGGTGGACAAAGCCTGTGGTGGCAATCCGGAAAAGCTGATGATGGCGCTGATGGACTATCGTGGGCTCACCGAAGATGAATCCACGCGCATCCGCAAGATGCTGGATGACGCAAAGAAGAAGTAATCAAAACAGCAGTGTCGTATTCTTTGCTAGGGTTGGAAGGCACTCATAATTTGAATGCCACCAGCTCCCCGGAAATCCCGCCACCACTCACCGCAATCACGATGTACTGCTCATCGTTCAGCATATAGGTCATCGGTGAACCGGACTGTGGCGCCGGCAAGCGTACTGCACCGACATCCGCACCGGTGGCTTTGTCATAGGCGCGTAGCTGCGCGCGTGGATTTCCCTCTCCGTCCCGGGTCATTTCTGCTTCGCCGGCAATTAGCAGTGTCTTGGTCACCAGTGTGCCTACCGAGGCATTCTGTCCGGTGCGCGGTAGGTCGATGTCCTGTAATAGGGGATGGTTGGCCACCCGGTCCGGGGTCTGGCCATGGGCTATTTGCCAGGCGATCTCGCCACGCTGCAGATCGATCGCGCTGATCACGCCATAGGGCGGTTTTAACAGGGGCAGCCTCTGTACTCTCAGGCCAACCGGCGGTCTGCCTCGGCTCGACTGGGGCTGCTCGCGCTGGGCGACATTAAGCTCGGTACGCCCTCCCCCGGCCGAGGATCCGGCGCCACCAGAGGTGCGCGGCCCGGTCGCGGCATTACCTTGGATATAAGCCATGTCGGACTGTCCTGGATACGGCGGTACTACCGCCAGGCCGGCAACGGAGCTATTGGATGATACATAGAGCATGTTGGTTTCAGGATCGTAGGAACCGCCCGGCCAATTGGTGCCACCGCCGGTCGCAGGGGCCATCAGGATACCCAATGGGCCATTAATGTCACTCACCACCGGTGGGGTGAAGATCGGTCCGAGTTTATACCAGCTCGCCACTTCGAGTGCTTCGGTGCGCAGCTGCGGCGTGAAGTCGATCAGGTCGTCTTCACTTACGCCCTGCCGGTCATAGGCCGGCGGTTTGCTTGGAAAGGGCTGAGTGGGCGAATACCACTCACCGGGCACATCGCCAATTTCTACCGGGCGTTCCTCTATGGGCCAGATCGGTTCGCCGGTGACGCGATCGAATACATACAAAAATGCCTGCTTGGTTGGCTGCGCCACGATCTTGCGCAGCGTGCCGTCAATCATTACGTCCGCCAGAATCGGCGCACAGGGTATGTCGTGATCCCAGATGCCGTGATGCACCAACTGGAAGTGCCACTTGCGTTCCCCGCTATGCAGGTCGACGGCTAACAGCGTCTCGGCAAACAGGTTATCGCCGGGACGATAGCCGCCATAGTAATCACCGGTGGCTGCCTCTACGGGCAGATACACGGTCTCCAGTTCCAGGTCGACGGATATCTGCGCCCATACGCCGGTGTTGCCCGTGTAGGAACTGGATTCCTCTAACCAGGATTCATTACCGTACTCACCGGGTAAGGGTATTGTGTGATAGATCCATAAGCGCTCACCCGTACGCACGTCGAAGCCTCTTACATAGCCTTTTACGTTTTCGCGACTGCTGGGATTACCGCCAGTACGGTGCGCCGCTCCGACGATAACCACATCCTTGGCAACGATGGGTGTGGCATGCAAACCAATCTCACCGGTGACCGGATCGATTTGCTGATCGGCATTCTGCTTCAGATCGATTACACCGTTGTTGCCGAAGGAGTCGACCGGCAGTCCACTGCTGGCATCGAGAGCCACCATCTGGTAACCGGGCGTAACATAGATGACCCGGGCTTCGTCTCCTTCCTGCCAGAAGGCCAGTCCACGCCCGGATAATTGGCGCGGTGCATATTCACCACGCTCTCCCTCGTTCATGCTGTAGTGCCACAAGAGCTCACCGGTTTCTGCATCGAGGGCGACAACGGAGCGGCGCGAGCCAGCAGTGGTGTAAATCTTGCCGTCCACCATCAGTGGCGTCGCCTGAAAACGGTATTCCGGCGACGGTCCCAGGTTGTCTGTCTTGAAGCGCCAGGCGATTTTCAATTCGGAAAAATTAGCGGCGTCGATCTGCTCAAGAGCGGAGTAGCGCGTGTGGCCGAGATCGCCACCGTAGCTTGGCCACTCACCGTCGGGTGCTCCCTGTTGAGCCTGTGCCAAGACAGGCAGCAGGCAGAGCACGGGAAAAATTCTTCGCAGAGTTCTATTCATGACGGGATCAGTTCTTGTTATTAAATGGGGACTGGAATTGCTGGCTCGCTCCGAGTCTAGCACAGAAACTCACGGCTCAGCAGCAGACTCGACAGGGGCTGGGTTGCACTCGAAACAAGAGACATCCCCTTGAATTTACAGTACTATCCCAGCGGTTAAGAGCTTATAAAGAGCCGCACGAAGATGCCTAAGAAATTTCAACCCAAAGTCTTATTCGCTGTTACCGCGTGTCTTCTAATTGGCGCTACGGTTGCACAACAGATAGAACTCAACCAACAGATCTGGTCTTCCGAAGTCATTCGCGACTACGGGCAGCCGGTAATCCCCCTGTTCGATGGCTGGTACCCGAACGATGATGGTAGCAGCACGATGTGCTTCGGCTATTTCAATATGAATCACCAACAGGCCCTGGACATTCCGTTGGGCGAGCATAATAACCTCAGTGACACTCGATTCGCGGCACAGTTACCCACCCATTTCGACCCCCTGCCGCCTCGCTATCGCCATGTGTTCTGCGCGTTCACCGTTACCGTGCCGAGTGATTTCTCAGTGGACGAGAAGATCGTCTGGAGCCTGAGCAGTAACGGTCAATCCCTGAGTGTGCCGGGCAAACTCATTCCACCCTATGTGATGGATGAGCCCGCCTCACACGGGCGCGGCGACCTGGCACCGCTGGTAAGGCTCGCTCCGGGGGATGCCGGCATTCGCGGGCGCACCGGGGTGCATACCACCCAGCCCATTACCGCCCGTGTCGGACAAGCACTCGATCTGCGTGCCTGGATCGAACACCCTGGCGGTGTGGTTTGGGTAGGCTGGTCCCATCACAGCGGGGCGGGGGAAGTGCAGTTTGATCTGCCGGAACGCCAGATAGTCACTGCGATGGGTGCGGCCGATGTGCAGGCCAGCTTCAGCGAAGCAGGCGACTACGTGGTGCGCATGCAAACTATCGACAATATCGCTGCATTCGAATTCTATTGCTGTCATACCAACGCGTATTTTCATATCAACGTAGTTAATTAGAAGCAGGCCACCCAACAGGAGCCGCGCATGCATCATTATCGATCTCTGCTATCACTATTCTCCGGCGTGTTACTCACCGCTGCCGGCACCCAGGCATTCGCCCAGGAATCTCCCACCTATTCACGGGACGTGGCGCCGATTCTGCAGCAGAAATGCCAGACCTGTCACAACCCGGAAGGCATCGGGCCGATGCCGTTGATGAATTATCAGCAGGTCATGCCCTTCGCTGCCCTGATACAGGACCGCACCAGTAAGCGCATCATGCCGCCCTGGAACCTGGATCCAACCATCGGCATCCAGAGTTACAAGAACGACAGTTCCTTGAGCGATGAGCAGATTGCCACGATTACTGCCTGGGCCGAAGCCGGAGCACCCCAGGGCAATCCGGCTGACTTGCCCCCGCTGATAGAACTCGTCTCGGGAGCTGACTGGCAGCTGGGTGACCAGCTTGGACCGCCGGATCTGATCATTCGCTCTGCCCCCTATGACGTAATCGCCAATGGACAGGACCAGTGGTGGACACCCAGCGTGCCCTTCGAAGGACTGGGAGACGAACGCTTTCTACGCGCCGCCGAATTCAAGCCTTCCTATCCACTGGGTAAGAAAGTGGTACATCATGGCCACGCCGTGCTGATTCCGGAGGGCGAAAGGCGTCAGGTGGCACTGGCACGCTACGGTGTCGGCAAATCCTGGGAGATCTTCCCCGAAGGTACCGGCATGCGAGTCCCAAACGACGGCAGGATCGCCTGGAATCTGCACTATTTCCCGGTCGGTACCGAGAAACCGGGTGATGTAGTGGAAGTTGGCTTGTGGTTCTATCCCGAGGGTCAACAACCTGTGCTGGAAACCCGCGGTGAGACAATGTTTCGTGTCGACGGGCTTAAGGGCATGGCACGTGGCCAGGACATCGTCATCCCTCCCCACGGGTACCAGGTTCTGCAGGGTACACACCGCCTCGAGTCACCTGCGGTCATTCACAGCTTTCGTCCACACCTGCATATGCGTGGCAAGCTCATGTCCATGGAAGCCATCTATCCCGACGGTACCAAAGAGGTACTCAGCCAGGCGAACAATTACAATCATAACTGGCAGATCGCCTACATCTTTGAGGATGATGTGAAACCCATCCTGCCCACCGGCACAATCCTGCAGTTCACATCCGTTTTCGACAACACGGCAAACAATCCTATCAATCCGGACCCGGAACAGTGGGTGGTGTTCGGCAGACGTGGCGTCGATGAGATGAGTCATGCCTGGATAGGAATTACCTATATAAACGAAGAACAATATGCACAGGCCGTCGCTCAACGGCGTGCTGAGCAAGAAACGCTACGACTGGACTAACAAAGGAACTGCCAAATCTATGCGCTCTCGACTGCTATTGCTGGTGAGCCTGCTTGCCTCATCGATTGCCACCGGTCAGCAATTACAGCAGGCGGACTATTCGACTGCTCAGTCCGATGCCGGCTCTGCTCTCTATCAACAAAACTGTGCGACCTGTCACCTAGCTGATTTGCAGGGTGCTTTTGAAGCACCGGCATTGAACGATGGCAATTTCCAGAGCAACTGGGCCAATCGCAACATTGCGGAGCTGATTGACCTGCTACAGCGCACCATGCCTCCTCAGGCTCCGGGGGTGTTAAGTGAATCTGATTATGTGCAGCTGGTGGCTTTTCTGCTCAATGCCAACGAGATCCCTCCCAGTAGTAATCCGCTGACTGTCAGTAACTCGGCAGTCGTGTTTCTTGGCGATCAGAGCAATCTGCAACAGCAGCCGCAGCGCACCCCGCTGCCAGGCATTGCCGGCACTATTCCCACACCCGGCACGCGTAATTCAATTCCTGAAATAGCCACCATCTACCAGAGTGATCGCGCCATTACACGTTCCTTCCAGCCGCTGCCGGGATTCCAGAATGTGAGCATGGAGGATCTTCGTAACCCGGATGCGGCCGACTGGACTTACTGGAGAAGGACTCCACAAAGCCAGGGATTCAGCCCACTCGATCAAATAGACAAAGGCAATGTAGACAGGCTGAGCCTGGCCTGGGTCTGGGGCATGGAAGCTGGCCGAAGCCAACCCGCCCCATTGGTTCGCAACGGCATCATCTTTATTCCCAATTTCGGCAACGTCGTGCAAGCCTTAAATGGGAGAGATGGCACCTTGCTGTGGGAGTATCGACGCCAGTTCCCCGGAGGAGGTCGTAGCGGTGGCCCGCTGCGCACACTGGCCATGTGGGAGGACATGATTTACGTGGCCACGACTGATGCTCACCTGGTGGCGCTGGATGCCCGCACCGGAGCAGTGCGCTGGGAAGTGGAAATAGCCGATGAAACACAGGGCTATTCGAATACCAGCGGACCGATCGTGGCCGATGGCAAGGTTATCAATGGTATCACCGGTTGCACGCGCTTCTTCGAGGCGAGTTGTTTTATTACCGGGCATGACGCGCGCACCGGCGAGGAATTGTGGCGCACATACACCATCGCCCAACCGGGCGAAACTGGCGACGAGACCTGGGGTGGCTTGCCGGTGGAGTATCGCGGTGGTGGTGATGTGTGGATTACCGGCAGCTGGGACCCACAACTAGAACTGGTTTTTTTCGGCGTGGCGCAGGCCAAACCCTGGATGGCTGCCAGTCGCGGACTGACTACGGAAGATGAAACCCTCTACACCAATTCTACCCTGGCCATCGATCCGGAAGACGGCCGTATCGCCTGGTATCGACAACACGTGCCGGGTGAGTCACTGGACATGGACGAAGCCTTCGAGCAGGTATTGGTTGATCTGTTCGACGAGCCATTTCTGTTAACCATCGGCAAGAGCGGCATACTCTGGAAGCTGGATCGTCGCACCGGGGAGTTTCAGGGACTTAAACAGACTGTATTCCAGAATGTATTCTCTGAGCTCAACCTGGAGACCGGGCAGCTTAGATATCGGGAGGATATTCGCAATATGCAGATCGGTGAATGGTTGTCGGTCTGCCCTTCTACCGCCGGTGGCCACAACTGGCAATCCACCAGCTATTACCCGCCAACGCGGCAGCTGGTGATTCCACTAAGCCAGTCCTGTATGGAAATGTCGCCGCGAGAAGTGAATTTTGAGGTCGGTTCAGGCGGCACCCAGGCAGACAGGGTGTGGATGGAAATGCCCGGCACCGATGGCCAATTCGGCAAGCTTGCCGCCTATGATGTGGAATCCATGGACGAAACCTGGAGTGTGCAACAGCGAGCGCCATTCCTGACCGCAGCATTATCCACCGCAGGTGGCCTATTATTTATCGGTGATTACAATCGTTATGTGCATGCCTACGACGTCGACACGGGCGAAGAACTCTGGAATACCCGTCTGGCAACTTCGGTGCAGGGTTTTCCGGTCAGCTTTGCAATAGACGGCGAACAATACATAGCCATAGCAGCCGGTCGCGAGGGTGGCAGCCCATGGCGTATTGGCAATTTTCTGGCCCCGGAACTGGTCAGTCCGGACGGCCATAACGCCCTGTATGTGTTCAAGCTAAATTAGAACAAGCCTCTCACAAGGGGGCCTTCGAGCCTAGAAGCGCCCTTTTATATTGAAGGAAATCTGCAAGTTGCGAACATCCCTGTCGTTCCGATTAGTCAACGGAAACGCGAAATCGATATGTGCGATACGACCAGAGGCCGCCTTGCTCGAAGCCAGGCGTAATCCGACGCCGATGTTTGCCAACAGCTCATCTTCTACACCATTATCGAATCCCGGTTCCCAGGCGCGACCCATATCGACGAAGAGGGCTCCCCCGACTCGGATCAGGTTCCAAAGATGGATGTCTGTGTACAAGCGTTCCTCGAGTGTGAGTAACAGGCTGCGATCGCCTACCTGAAAACAGTTATCGAACGCACGAGCCCCGGTGAGCCCGCCCAATACTACCTGGCGATGACCGTTCAGATTCTTCGAATACACGGCTTCCAGACTGGCGAAGAAAGAACGATTGTCAGTTTGGCGCCTGAAATAGCGAGTCTCGTAACTGACCTGCACATCTTCCGCGACATCCTCATCCAGATTCCACAGCCCCTCCCACTCCAATGAGTGCTGCCAGAGAACATCATCATTAAAAAACAGGGTGTCACTGAACAATCCCTCCACCACCAGTCGATCCTAATCCGACCCGAAGGCATCTGCCGCTATACCAAAACGATTAGACAGGTGATGACCTAGATGTATATCTTCGGTTCTATAAATTTGATCCAGGTTAAATGCCGTATCAAAGTAGTCCTGTACTACTTCGTATTTGAAATAGACGTAGGACAGTTCTTTGTCGTCAGGAAATTGCAGCGGCGGTGGTAATTCATCTGCGAGCCCGAATTGATCATTTCGATACCGATAACCGATACCCCAACGTTTTACAGTGCTGTTAACGAGCCCCTGCGAGAATCCGTACTCTAATTCAAAATCCTCAATATTATGTTTGACCTCGCTAACATCATCACCACGAAAATACTGCTCATCCTGCCGCTCTGTATCTTCAATCCGAACGGACCAGCTCTGGCGTGAGTCGAGGAAGAAGAATGGCAGGGCCAGCTCGAAGGCCCGCATGAATCCGTCATCACTATCGATCAGGGTGGTTCTATTCGTTACCCGGGAGCCAAGTACATTATTGTCTTCATAGCTCAATTCACTGGAACGCCGGTCGAGATCCCTGCCGCTGCTCACGGTGAGTTGCTTACCCAGTCCGAGGATATTGGAGTCTCGCAGCCCGATGCTGTAGGTGTTTTCACCACCGGAACGATCGATTGACATATTCGGGGTGAAGGACCAGTTGTCCTTGGTAATCACCTCAACGTCAATCCGTTCATTGCAGTACCTGACGGGGCGGATTTCCGCGTCGTAAAAATAGCCCTGTGTCCTTAAGAGCCGTGATGATTCTTCGAGTATTCTTGAGGAATATGTCTGGCCGGAATCGAATAACAATTGTTGTGAAACCATCGTTTCTCTGGTCAGGATATGGAAACGATTAGCCCAACGAAACAGCGGGTTGTTCTCATCGGGATTTGTTTCATCGAATATTGGCAGCCGCGTAAAGTGAATTTCACCTAAAGCCGTACCTGCTGGATAGGTTTCTTGAGGCGTCTGTCCCTGCACAAATCGATAGCTTCCGGTAGCAGGCACAAGAGCAGGCTCACAGTCCTCCGCCGCGACTGCAACGGAGGGCATTATCCAGTTAAGCAGCAGCATCAGCGGCGGGGAAATAGCATTAAGTATTGCAATTTTCATTGAATTCGCTAAAAGAACTGTGTGAAGCTGGATTCGACAATAGTTTGGGCTGGACGTGAAACTGCAGTGCCGAATCACCCTCAGAAGAATAGCAAGTTAGACCCAGCAGTGAAAATCAGTAATGACAAAACCGCAAATGATTAGTAGAGACATTGCACGGGTGGCTTTGGTGCTGGCGATACTGCCTACCGCAGTAATCAACATCAATTATTTGATAGCAGCCTCAGAAGGCTACGTGCCCTGGTGTGTGCCGTATTGGGATAGCTGCACCTCGATCAGCGCCACAGGACAGGAGGGTAGCGCATTCTTCTTTTTTAAGAGCACCATGATTCCTATCGCTTTTATCTATCTATGGTACTGGAAGCTTGCAGATCAGGCGCTGGCAGAAACGGACCACTCTCCAAGAACCATCGCCAACATAGGGATCATAGCCTGCGTTGCACTGATCTGTTACACCGGGGCGCTAGGTGCTGTCGGTGACAGTTTTCGATTGGTGCGCAGGATAGGTATTATCGTGTTCTTTACTTTTACCTATCTGAACCAGCTGTTGGTGCTCTATCAGATTCATAGACGTAAGCTAGCGGACCCGAGCCGCTAAATGCAATTTGCGCTTTGTTTATTGATACTCGCTATTGGTGTGCTGACGCTCTCGCTGGAGATTTCACTGGATAACTACGATGACTACGATGACTACGAAGATGCCTTCGAATGGATACTGGCGCTGTTGATACATGTTAATTTTCTATTGGCATGGTGGGGCTGGCGCACTACTACCCACTCCAGCGCATCGCAGGGATAATCTATCACTATGAAGCTGTCGACGAAGATACTGATTGGACTGGCACTGGGACTGGTCAGTGGAATCGCTTACTCACTCATAGACCAGAGCACTCTGGGTTTTATCCCTGGTCTTATCGAACCGGTCGGCAGCCTGTGGGTGAATGCGATTCGTATGACGGTGATTCCGCTACTCATGGCTTTGCTGGTGACTGCTATCGCCGGCCAGCACACCAGCAATCAGGTTGCCACGCTGGGCGGCAAGACGATTGCTCTTTTTGTGGTCATGATCCTGGGTTCAGCACTGCTGGCCCTGCTCGCCGCTCCGCCACTTATTGCTCTGCTGGACATCGATCCGGCTGCCAGCCAGGCCCTCCTGCAAAGCACCGGTTCCCGTGTTATAGCGGTATCAGAGCTGCCACCGTTTCGAGACTGGCTGGTTGAGTTGATTCCGGCTAACCCATTCGCTGCCGCCGTGGATGGCCCAATCCTGCCATTATTGATATTCACCGGCCTGTTCTCGGTCGCACTGCTACAGGTAGGCAGTCAACATCGGGAGATTGTAGTCAATTTCTTCGCTGCCATTAAAGATGCCATGTTCGTGTTGATCGCCTGGATCATGGCGGTGGCCCCCATCGGTATCTTTGCCCTGGTGTTTCCACTCGCTGCCACCCTGGGTCTATCTGCCATCACCGTACTGGGCTCCTTCATCTTTATCGTATGCAGCCTGACCGTTGTGCTGATGCTGCTACTGTACCTGCTTGCTTGGTTCGGGGCCGGGATACCACTGCGGAAATTTGCTCGCAGCGTAGCGCCGGTACAGGCAATTGGTTTCAGCACCCGCTCTTCTCTGGCATCCTTGCCAGCTACCTATGCCGCTACGGAGCAGTTGGGTATTCCTGAAAAAGTGTCGGGTCTGGTACTGCCGGTTGCGGTTACCTTGTTCAAGTTTGCTTCACCGCTTGCACGCACAGCCGGCACTTACTTCATCGCCAGTCTCTATGGCATCGATTTGAATCTTTGGGAATTAGGCGTCATTGCTCTCGCCATAGCCCTGCTGAGTTTTTACTCTCCCGGCATACCCAGCGGTGGCCTGCTGATCATGGCTCCAGTCTATTTGTCGTTGGGTTTGCCGGTAGAGGGGATTGGAATTCTGATCGCCATCGATCTCATAGTGGACATGTTTCTCACCGCTGCCAATGTTACTGCAAACGTCACCGCTACTGCCCTGCTTGCCAGGTTCCATGACACAAACCCCTAGCCCACTCCCCAGCCGTGGAGCGTCTCTGTTAAGTGCCCTGCAATTGATATAGGTCAAACCACTTGACCCTGTCGCTCCTATGATTGCTAGTGGAATTCCGTATGAGATAGGTGCTTTATGACTAAAACTAAATTACTTCTTGGGATAGTAGCCTCAATATCATTGCTCTATACCCCACTGAGCCTGGCCCAGTCGCTGGTTGACGGTGTCTACGGATCTGAAGGTTACATGTCCGACGGTGATGCCCGGGGCACCGGAAAATGTACTTTAATCATCAAAAAGCTCGATGAGTCACACAAGTACGGTGACGAAGCCTTCGAGCTGGAATCTTCTGGTACAGGCTCCTGTCAGTGGACTGCGATCGGCATATCGAAAAACTATGCGATAAACGCTGGCATGGTTACCGGCGGTGGCGCCACAGCTTTCGTTAAGCTGAAGTTCCCCTTCGGCCCTGCCGGAAAGCGCATTGAGCTCACCGCTATGGACCTGGATGGTACTGTGCGAAGCGTTGAGGTGTTCGACAAACTGGACAACCAGACGCTCGCCGCGGAATAGTACACACTAATCTGCAGATCGACGCTTTGTTCTACATCAGGCTGGCACTACGCGTGCTGGTAATGCCAGCCTGCAGTTCAACGTTTCTTAATGATTCTCAATACGAATCGATCCGTAGCTCCACGCATACCTTCTGCGAATATGCTGCCGCTGCGGTTGTCTTCGATATTGCGCAGATTCTTTCCGCTGGCCTCGACAAACAGCCCGGCATTCTGCGCATCGGCAACCACCTGCGACTCCAGCGCTCTGTGTAGCGCACCATAGTCATAGGCTGGATGGCCCGCGTGTTCAATGACTCCCAGCACGCCTCCCACCTTTAAAACCCGACGCATCTCTGCCAGGAAGTCGGTGGCGGCATTGGGGTTATCGGAAAGATAGAGCTCGTGAAACTCCAGCGCGATGATGGCGGCATCCAATGAATTATCCGCCAGCGGCAGATCATCTGGATCGCTACTGATTTGTTCAACGTTTGACAGGCGATTATTAGCCAGCCGCTGATCGATAGCAGCGGCGGTACGCTCGCCACGGTTGCCAGTCAGCGAGGCCGCCGAGTTCTGCATATAGACCTTGCCAGTCGGGCCAACCACATTTGAGAGCACCTCTGTGTAGTAGCCAGCTGCCGCTACCAGATCGATAACCGTCATGCCCTCTTCCAAACCCAGAAAATTCAGCTGGGTGACTGGTCTTCGACCCGGATCTCTCGCCTTATCGGCATCGGCTCTGCCCGGATCATTCGTTATTTGCTGAATCAATCCCTGTACATCCAGTGACTGCGCCTGCAGCTGAATACTCATCAGTGCCAACGCAGACATCAGTACTACTAATGTTTTCTTCATAGCCTCCACCCTCGTGATTTTTATGCTGTTTTATTACTGGTCAGCGAAGCATAAGCCCATTCCGTCCCTATTTAAACCCGATTTTCGTGGCTCGTCGTTCATTACAGTTTACAGAGCAGCTGAGGTAGACTGCCGATATGCCACATTTTCCTGCAAATCCGGCGAATCCGGAGCATGAATCAACACAACAGCCGCTCTCGGTCACCAGCCTGAACCGGTTGGCGAGGTCTCTATTGGAGCAGCATTTTCCCGCTGTCATCGTCGAGGGTGAGATATCCAATCTGGCACAACCAGCCTCGGGACACTGGTATCTAACGCTCAAGGACAAGACGTCGCAAATTCGCTGTGCGATGTTCGTAAATCGCAATCGCATGGTGCGATTCAAGCCCCACAACGGCATGCAGATCATTGTGCGCGGGCGGCTCAGTATTTACGAGGGTCGTGGCGACTACCAATTGATCGTGGATTCCCTGGAAGAAGCCGGTGCTGGCGCATTGCGCAGGGCATTCGAAGAACTTAAGCTCAGCTTGCAGGCTGAGGGGCTGTTCGCCACAGCCGCCAAACAGGATATCCTTTCCTGTTACGCGCACATCGGTGTGGTGACGTCACCCAGTGGGGCTGCGATACAGGATATCCTCAGCGTTTTCGCGCGCCGCTTCCCGGCAACAAGAATTACGCTGTTTCCAGTGTCGGTGCAGGGAAGCGATGCCGCAACTGAGATAGTGCACGCCATCGAGTTGGCGAACAAGCTACGTGACAAGCTGGGTCTGCAGGCCTTGATCGTGGGCCGCGGGGGTGGATCCCTGGAAGACTTGCAGGCATTTAACGAAGAAACGGTGGCCCGCGCCATATTTGCCAGCGAGCTGCCAATTACCAGCGCAGTAGGACATGAGGTCGACTTCACCATTGCCGATTTCACCGCCGACCTGCGTGCACCCACTCCCTCAGCTGCGGCGGAACAGATGAGCCCCTCGCTATTCGACTACCTCGAAACTCTGCAAGGCTATGAGCAACAATTAGGACTGATCATGTCCTCTCATCTGCAGGGTCCCCGCCAGCGTCTCAGCTGGTTGCATCGCCAGTTGAAAAGACCGGATCGTCGCCTGCAGGAACATGCCCAGAATCTCGATCGCCTGGAAGGCCAGATGCTGCTGGCGACACGCACCCGCATCGCTCTGTGGAGCGGGGAACTGCAACAACTTAACAGGGGATTGCTGGCCAGCTCACCCCGGCAAAGGTTTCGACAGCTATTCATGCAGCTGGACAGTGGCCTGCATAGTCTGAGTCAGTCCATGCGCACCCGCCTGAAGTCCAGTCAGGCTGTCCTTGGGGAACTCAGCCGCAGCCTTAGTGCCGTGAGTCCCTTAAGCACGCTTTCCCGTGGCTACAGTATTACCTACGATGCTGACATGAAAGTAATTCGTCGAAGCGACGATGTAAAAATAGGTGGTAAGATAATCGCACGCTTAGCCAGGGGACGAATTGTAGCCAGCGTCGATTCGACTCACAGTGAAGATTCATAGGACTCACAATGGGACTGAAACAGTTGTTATTAAGCGGGCTATTACTGAGTGTAATCGAGCCCCTGTGCGCCGCCATTTCTATCGGCAGCCTACCGGACTCTTCCATGGTTCCGGGAGGTGTTGCGGTTGTGCCAACCGGCACTGAGGCCAATTCCGGCAGCTACCGTGACGAGCGCATACTGCTTGCCGATTTCGATGGCGAGCAATATGCAATCATCGGCATTCCACTCAATGCCAGCATAGGAACTCATCAGTTTGCGCTCGAGCTTGCCGATGGTCGGCGGGAGCTGCTGCAATTCTCTATCGAGGATAAAGAGTACGTTGAGCAACACATTACCATTACTAATGAGAGACAGGTTAATCCTAACGCTGACGATATGGTTAGAATAAACCGGGAAAGTGCCGAGATGAACCGGGCTTTTACCAGTTGGGATAATTCCCAGACTCCGGTATTCGGCATGCGTGCTCCTGTGCAAGGAGTGAGAAGCAGCTCGTTCGGGCTAAAGCGATTCTTTAATGGCCAGCCGCGCAATCCCCATTCCGGAATGGACATCGCCGCCGATGAAGGAACGCCAATTTACGCCCCGGCTCCGGGGGTAATTCTCACTACAGGTAATTACTTTTTTAATGGCAACACGATTATCCTGGATCATGGTCATGGCCTGATCAGTCTGTATTGCCATATGAATACCATCGATGTAGTAGCTGGTACTGTGGTCGACACAGGTGACCAGATCGGTAAGGTGGGTCAGACCGGACGCGTAACCGGCCCCCACCTGCACTGGAGCATCAATCTGAACAACACCCGAGTTGATCCTGCCCTGTTTCTGGTCGACTGATGGCCAAGGTGGAATTCGCACCCAAGCTGGCGGACATTTGCTGTGTCAAAACTGGTCACTAAGGGCATGTATGGGTCACAAACCCACAATTTTTGCGGTGTAGGTTTTTTTACAAAATTAATAGATATCAATGTGTTAACTGTGATTCAGCCCATCTCATGTAGTAAATAGACATTAATGAACTAAATGTGTGAAACGGTTAGCAAAATGATAATAGAATGGGTTTCGTTGGCGTAAGAAATGCTTAAGATCAAGAGGTCATGTGCAACATCTAATTCGCACTATAGAGTTTTTGATCGCACATCGAGATCTGCTGGCAAGGTCGGGTTTGAATTAGTTGATTCATTCCTTCTTGCTAAAGGAATAATTAATGCCACTAACTGAACTACTTTTCCAACTGATATTTGGCCATGCTTTAGCCGATTTCGTGTTGCAGCCCGAAGCAATGGCCTATGGCAAGAATCGCAATGACAAGATTCATGACAAGGAGCACAGCCTGTTTCCTGTCTGGTGGTACTGGCTTTCCGCACACTCGCTGGTGCACGGTGGCGTCGTCTACCTGATAACCAACAGCCTGCTACTTGGCGTTATCGAAACGGTGATCCACTGGGTGACAGATTTCTCCAAGTGCGAGGGGTGGATCGGCTTCCATCAGGACCAGAGCATCCACATTGGCTGCAAACTGGTGTATGCCTATGTTATCTTCGCCGCAATTCTCTGATTACTGTCCGCCTCTACGATAAATCGCTCCGCTACTTCTTCGCCCAGTGCCGAATTTGCTACTATGGGGATCTAAAAGATCAGATTCTGAGGTGGGACAGGTGGTGAGCAAGAGAGAGCAACAACGCAAGAAGAAAGAGCAGAAACAGCACGCCGCGCAGCAGCGGCAACAGACCCACCTGGTGATGACGAAGGTAGCCATGTTCGGCGTCGCCCCCGTACTACTGTTATTCGTCCTCTATACCCTGTTTACCCAGGGCCGGACGTATTCAACCGTGGAGATTGCCGATAACGATCATATTCGTGGCCTGGTGGACAATCCCGTCACAATCGTAGTTTACGCCGACTTCCAGTGCCCTGCCTGTGCAAACGAGCATCAGACCATGACACAGCTTTGGCCCAGCATTCGAGACAAGGCCCATCTTATCTTCAGGCACTTCCCACTTACTGCCAGCCACCCCCACTCATGGACCGCCGCATTGTTCGCCGAAGCCGCTGGTAAACAGGGTCAATTCTGGGAGATGCATGATTACCTTTTCGCAACCCAGGACATCTGGTCAGGCCTGTCCGACGTAGATGATGAATTTGAGAGTTACGCAATGGATCTGAATCTCGATCTGGAGCAACTACGCGCAGACCTGGAATCAGATGATTTGGTTCAGAAAGTCCGTAATGATCAGCGCGGTGGCAATTCCTCTGGCGTTCGATCGACTCCAGCGATTTTCATCAACGGCAGGATGTTAGCCAACCCCAGCAGAAGCCGGATTACAGAAGTGGTGAATGAAGAATTCGAGGACTCCGCCGCCGACTAATGGGTCAGATTTCGCTTCAGTCCGTACTAAACTCTTCGATCACTCCAAATGCAAGAAGCTTGCGGATACATTCATCGGTGTCCGTCTTACTAAGATCCTTGAATAGCTCGGTAGAGAAGGCATCTGCTGTTAAAACATGCTGTAGGCCAGGCAAGTATTTGATGTCGAACTGAATGTTTCCACCTCCACAAACTAGCACCGCTTCTTCGTCGTCGTATCGAAGTAGTGGCTGCGTGTAACGGCGCTTCCTGAATTGTTGGTCGGCCCGAATTGGCTGTGATGTCGTGACCAGATTGCCATCAAGGTCCGGGCCGCGTTCGCGAATAAAATTTTCTTTGAAAAGCTTAAATACTTCAGTGAAGTCTGCGTCGCGGCTGAAATCCTCAATTAGTGAATTGAAATATTGCTGCGCTTCAGTCTTATTAAAAGAGTCCAGCGTGAATCCTGGTGGCAGTGAATGACGAAATTTGGGGTTTCTTAATGCCGCTTCCGACACGGCCTCCAACATCAGATCAGCCCAGTTTTTCACCAGTAATCCCACTGTGATATGTAGAGAGGCTTCATCGCTTTCGCTGACGGCTTCATGTAACAGTCCTCGCGGCACATAAAGGCAATCACCAGCCTTCAAGGCAAATTCCTGCTTCGGTTCCCCAATTTCATGCTCTCCCGGTTTGAAGCCCTCTCCCCGGTAGGGATTCTCAATAGGTTTCTCGTACAGACGCCATTGCTTTTCCCCTGACACCTGCAGCACAAACACATCATGGTCGTCATAATGTGTATTGAAGCCCTGATTTTTCGGTGGAGTCAGATAGATATTTGTTTGCACGTGAGCACTGAAGACTTGTTCCATAGCGCGACAAAATTGCGAGAGCGACTCGACGGCGAGGTGTAGCTGGGGGAGGATAATGGTTGCCCCCTGTTGGTATTGATAAACCACTGCGCCGCGATCAATGTTGCCATTGGCGTAAGTATATTTATCACGTGTAACGGGAGGTTGCTTGCGCGCCATCCGCAAGGACAGCGGTGGTAATTCCGTAGAGGCTATGATGTTGTCGATTCGCTCAATGGAAATTAGATCGCGATAGCAAAACATTACCCCGGATTCTGATTTCGCCGTACAAGGGAGTGCCAGCGACATTCTGAGCGAATAGCTGTGAGCTGATGCATAGCAACGATGCTATAGCCGGTAAGTATTTGAATTGCCTGGTTATCACGCTGGAAATCATGCTACTAATGTCAGACTAAAAAAACTAAATCACTTACTCGCGAGCCTAATGGGATTGCGGTGAAAAGTCTAGCGACTCTCTGAACAAGTATATGCTCTCACGGCAAATGGCCTGTAAGCTATTTTGAATTTGCCGAGCCGTAGCATCAATCCAGGGTCGTAAGCCAGTGGTCAAGGCCCTGGGCGTTGAGCTCCATGTCGCGCTGGATTAAATGGTGAATTGTCGCCACATCGATACCGCAGTTCTGATCCAGTAGATAATTGACACTGGCCTGCAGAATGGACTGGGTGATCCGATCGCTGCGGTTTTCTGCTTCTACATACTCCTGCGCCGTTTCCGCATAATCCCTGATGGCTTGTTTTAATAGCTTGCACAGCACATCTACCTCTTCATGCATGCCAAAATGTGTTAGGAATACGCGTTCAGGCTTATAGGTTAGCAGTCTATCGAGCGTGTTTTGCCAGGCCGCCGGATCGAATTGCACGGGAGTGCTGGGAGGAAAAATGAAGCGCCCCTTGCCGAGATTCAGTTCGGGATAGCTGGTACCGAAAGTATCACCAGTGAATAAGCCGGCACTCAGTTCATCGAAGACACAGTAGTGATGCCTGGCATGCCCGGGAGTATCCAGAAACACCAGCTTTCTTCCATTAAAGTCAATCTCGAATTCGTCACCCATCTCTCGCACCCGATCGGCATCCACTGGCACAAGTTCGCCAAACATCGCCTTGAACGCTGCTTCGCCATACACGGCCAATGAGCCTTTTATCAGCTTGCCCGGGTCTATCAGATGGCGCGCACCGCGGGGATGGGCGAGCAGCACGGCATTGGGAAACTCCCGCATTAGCCCACCCGAGCCACCGGCATGATCCAGATGCACATGGGTCGGCATTACATAGGCTACTTGCTCCCTGATTATCCCTTTGCGCTTTAACACTTCCAACAAGATTGGAATCGAATTACTGGTTCCGGTATCGATGAATCCGGCCATGCCCTCATGCTCTATCAGGTAGCAGGCCGCCAGCCCCTGGCGTTGCAACATCGTATCGATACAGCTTATGCCGAAACCCAGGTCCTGGTAATGAATGTGATCTGGCACCTTTGTCTAATCCTTATACACCAATTTTTTACAGCCTTATTCCTGGAAGGCGAAGAATGCCTGTGCCGCACGATACAGATTATACACATCCACCTTCGAGCTTACGGCGAAGGGAGTATGAATGGACAACAACGGCACGCCGAAATCGATAACCTCGATGTTCTGGCTGGAGAATTCACCACCGATCGTGCCACCGCCGGCACTTCCAACCTTGTAAGTGCTGGTCTGCCAGGGTATGTCGTTGCCATCCAGCAATGCACGGGTCCACGCCACGAATTCGGAATTGGCATTATTACCCTGCCCATACAGCTTCAGATTCACTCCGTAACCGAGCTTGGGCGCATTACCTAGCTCCCAGGCACCGGGATTCATCGGATTCACACCTGGATTTACATCGATAGAAATAAAGCGCGTGTTGCGCAGGGCGTTACGAAACAGTGGCTCCCGGTAATCAGAACCCAACTCGGCATACAGCAGCCGTGATAAAAGGTCAGCGAAATGATCCGAGCGCGCGCCGGTGTTATTACGATTTCCCACTTCCTCATTGTCCACCAGAAACGCCATGGTGGTCTTTTGCGGATTATCCACGGTGGCCACGGCACGCATCGCCGCGTAGGAGGCAAGCCTGTCATCCTGGCCGTAAGCCGTAATCAAACCCCGGTTGAAACCCATATCCCTGGGTGGGCCGGCCGGCACCAGAGCCAGTTCTGCCGACACCAGATCGGCTTGAGTGACCGCGTATTGCTGGTCCAGATAGGCCAGTACTTGTTCGACCACATCGCCATCCTGCCCGGGGATGTGAGCAACCACCGGATCCAGGTCTTCGGGTCCGATGAAATCACCCAGCGTCTGGGAATTGCGACCCCGGTCAACATGGGGAGACAATTCCGGTATCATGAAAACCGGATCATCGGCGCCCAGCCCAACAGAAACGGCGACTGTGCTGCCATCTTTCCTGTCAATCCGCCCCATCAGGGCCAAGGGTAAATTAGTCCACTGGTGATACTTGAGCCCACCGTGGTAGTTAGTCTGAAAAAGCGCAAATTCGCTATCCTCATACAGCGGGCGAGCTTTCAAATCGAGGCGCGGTGAGTCGATATGGGAACCGATCACATGAAAGCCGTTGCGCATGGACTCTTCACCAATTACCAACAGGCTGATGGTTCGATCACGGTTAACCTCATAGATCCTCGTTCCCGCTGTCAATCGAGTTGTCGCAGTAAGGCGCTCGAATCCGTTCGCTTCTGCGAACGCCACCGCCTCAGTAACAAAACTCAACTCGGTACGGGCCAGATGTATGAATGACTTGTAGTCTTCGGCAAATTCGAACACGGCGGCCCGTTCTGCTTCGCCAAGCCCAATCCATGAGGACTCACATTGCAGCGAAACACTGCATTGTTCCTCATACTGGGAGTAAGTCGTTACGGATACAAATAGTGTGGTAAATAGTGGTATCAAAGAAGCGAGGTATCTGGAAGAAGTCATCGTGTGGTCTGCTCCATGTTGTGTTCCAGGAAAAAACATTATTCGGGTGATGGGTATTGTTGCAGGCAGCGGGTAAATACAGTGCTATCGATATTACCGCCAGAGAGCAGGATGGCGACAGTGCTGCCGCTAACATCCAACTTGTTCGCCAGCAAGGCTGCCAAAGCGACGACTCCGCCCGGCTCGACAACCAGTTTAAGATAGCGAAAGGCAAAGGACACGGCATGAGCCACGTCTTCTTCTGTGACGAGCAGGAAATCCGTAACACTCTTACTGTTGATGGACCAGGTCAATTCCCCTGGCATCGGTGCCATTAGTGCATCGCACAGGGTAGCTGCAGTTGCATCTATCGCTACTCGATGTCCGACTTGTCTGGACCGCAAATGATCGTCGTAATGTTGCGGTTCTACGCCATACACCAGCGTAGCTGGGGACAGCGCCTTTACCGCCGTGGAGGTACCTGCCAACAAACCACCGCCACCACAGGGGATTAGCACACTCTGGGTTGTTTCCCCCAGCGCGTCCATTTGTTCTATGATTTCCAGTCCGCAGGTGCCCTGGCCGGCAATGATATCCGGATCTTCGAAGGCGGGCACCAGAGTCGCTCCGGTGTCGGCAGCTATGTCCGCCGCGATTTCCTCCCTGACTTCGCTAGCTCGCTCATAGCTGCGAATTGTCGCTCCGAGTCGCTGGGTTCCTTCCAGCTTCAATGCTGGCGCGTCGCTGGGCATAACGATGGTGGCCTGCATACCCAATAAACGGGCAGCCAGGGCAATCCCCTGGGCGTGATTGCCCGATGAGAATGCCACCACCCCCAGTGCGCGCTGCTCCTCATTCAGTTGACTCAGACGATTATAGGCACCACGAAACTTGAACGCTCCAATGTGCTGCAAACTCTCCGGTTTTATAAACACCTTCGCCTGTAACCGTTGGTTCAGGTAGTCGTTCTGCAACAGAGGAGTTCTGACTGCCACTCCATCGAGCCGTGCGGCAGCTTGCCGGATATTTTTGATGTTTACAGTCATTATCTCAACGTTTTAAGGGTTTGCGATTCTTCTTGATCTTGCGCTTTCTCGCCACTTGTTTTTGACTAAGTTGCTGCTCGCCCTTAACAAAGGGATTGGCATCACTACGCAGTTCGATTCGTACTGGAGTCCCTTCCAATTTCAAGCCGTTTCTAAAAGTTTTCTCCAGGTAGCGACTGTAATGCCCCGGTAGTTTGTCGGTCTGTTTGCCATGAATAACAATCGTCGGTGGATTGTGACCACCGGCATGTGCGTAACGCAGCTTGATACGTCGCCCGTTGACAATCGGCGGCGCATGATCGACTACGGCGTCTTGTAACACTTGAGTAAGGCGATTGGTGGTCAGTTTCTTGGATGCCGAGTCAAATGCAGTAAGTAGAGATTTATAGAGATCTCCTACTCCGCTGCCATGCAATGCCGAGATGAAGTGAATCCTGGCAAAATCCACGAAGGTAAAGCGGCGCCGAATCTCGGACTTTACATGCTCCTTCTCGCTCTCAGTCATGCCATCCCATTTATTGATGGCGATTACCAGGGCGCGCCCAGTTTCGATAACGTATCCGAGCAGATGCAAATCCTGCTCCACGATTCCGTCGCGAGCATCGACGATCAGCACAACAACATTTGCATCCTGTATGGCTTGCAGGGATTTCACCACGGAGAACTTTTCCACGGTTTCCTTTGTCTTACCCCGTCTCTTGATGCCAGCCGTATCGATCAAGGTGTACTTCTTGCCACGCCTCTCGAAAGGAATGTACACACTGTCCCGTGTGGTACCTGGCCGGTCGTAAACCACAACACGGTCCTCACCGAGCATTCGATTAACCAACGTAGATTTACCTACATTAGGCCTGCCAGCAATAGCTATCTTGATACCCTCAATTTCGAGTTCTTCTTCAGTTGTCTGGATATCCGTTTCAGCGTCGTCCAAGACCGCCGTCAGCATGCGCGTGACGCCGCGGCCCTGGGTGGCGGTAATAGGAAACACGTCTTTCATTCCAAGCGCAAAGAACTCTGCCATGGCCTCGTTGGGGTCACTCCCATCGATCTTGTTTACCAGCAGGTAACTGCGCTTGCTGTGCTTGCGGAGATAGTCGAGGATTCTGCTGTCATCCGGTGTCAATCCATCGCGCGCATCGACGAGGAACAGACAGATAGTGGCTTCATCGATCGCCTGCAGAGACTGGGAAGCCATCTCGGCATCGATGCCATCCTCATACCCGGTGATACCGCCAGTATCGATGGCGATGAAAGACTTGCCTTCGCTGCTGCCTTCGCCGTACTGTCGGTCACGAGTAAGCCCGGGTATATTTGCAACAATCGCGTCGCGGGTGCGAGTAAGGCGGTTAAAAAGGGTTGATTTGCCAACGTTGGGGCGTCCAACGAGGGCGATGACTGGCCTCATGGTAATACCTGTAACAAAGATGCGGCAATCTAGAGTCTGGGCCTGAAAACTACTCCAGGGTTAATGCGGTTAAGCGGCCACTGTTGCCATAAACGTACAGCTTGTCATTTGCAGTTAAAAGATTAGCCCTGACCCCATCGCGGTCTATTTGAGTACGTCCAACGATGCGACCATCAATCTGGGAAATCAGGTGCAGGTAACCTTCGAAATCTGCCACGGCAACATAGTTGTTAATAGCGGTTGGCGCGGTAATAGCTCGATACTGCAGATCTTCATTTTCCCAAACTACATCGTTGCTGTTATCCCTTACGGCAACAAGATGGCTTCTATCGTCGCTGTAGTAGATATTGCCAAAACCCTGGTCCATGCCGTGATAACTGGATGCCTCCATTCCCCAGACAATTCGCCCGGTCGCTATATCGAAAGCCATCAAGTTACCCTGGTAGCTGGCGGCGAGTACCCGACTGCCATCCAGCAACAGGTCTCCATCTACATCGATTACACGATCAATATCGTATTGCCCTTCAGGCACTGCCACACGTTCCTCCCAACGCCACACACCATCCGTGGCAGCAACAGAAACCAGTGTGCCATTGCTGAATCCTGCGATCACTTCGCCGGTGTCGGTAATTACCGGTCTGCTTGTGCCACGTAGTGTCAAGGCAGGCAAATTGGTCTCATAGATCCAGCGTTGCTCTCCGGTCTCTCGGTCCAGGGCGAGTAGCTTGCCATCTACCGTTTGTGCAACCACGACATCCCCATCGGTTTGTGGTTGACTCAATACTTCGCTGGAGACTGGAGTCCGCCAGACGACTTCACCTGTCGCCTGGTCGAGCGCTACGATTTCAGCCTCTTCAGTGCCAACCATTACCACACCTTCACCGGCTCCAACTCCACCGGTAATAGTCGTGTCTAATCGATTGCGCCAGAGTGTATTGCCAGTACTGACTTCGATTGCGGCAATAGTGCCGTTTTCACTGGCCGCAAAGATCATCCCGCCATCAATGGTGGGCGTAATTTCAGTGTAGTTATCACCCTGCCCATTGCCGACACTCACGCTCCAGTCGCTACGCAGGCTCACTTCCGTCTCGATATTCTGCAATTCAGCCGGAGGATTTACCTCATCATCGCTGAACCAGTTCATGGGATTCCAGCTGATAGAGGTGCAGGCATTCAGGCTGAGTAGCAACACGCAAAGTGCCGCTACTCTTACCGGAAACCGGGTGTTGCAGGGGTAAATGATTTGCAGGAGATGCATGCTTGTGTGCCTGTAATTATTTAAATTGAGTCCGATAGATCGTCAAGCTTCATACGCAATCCGTCACTACCGGAACCGGCCTGTTGAGCGGCTATATAGGCATCCCGAGCATCCACGATGCGTCCCATAGCGACGTAGATATCACCTCGCAGTTCAGCGAATCCGGATTCAAAAGTGCTGGGATTGATAGTGTTTACCAGTGTCAGCGCGCGCTCGGGATCGCCTTTGGCCAGAATGACTCTGCCCATGCGCAAATTAGTCGCCAGCACCAACCCCTCATCGGTCTGTTGAAATAAGCCATCCGGCTGATTATCGAGAATCCATTGCAGGGATTGTTCAGCCCCATCCAGATCATTGCTGGCCACTAACTGCTGCGCTGCAAACAGGGCACCGTATAGGGCATATACCGAATCTGGATAGTCGGATCGAAGTTGCTCAGACAGTCCCAGAATGCTGCTTCGTTCCAGCTCAGTGACGTCGATGCCGGGTTCGTTGACTGCCAGCGTTAGAATCTCTTCGTAGAGATCCGATGCTGCTTCGGCAGAGGCTGCCTGGGAATTCTGCCACAGTAACCAACCGCCGTAGCCCCCAATCACCACCACCACCAACAGCAGCAGTTGTTTACCGTTTTCATCCCACCATTTCTTGAGGGATTCTATACTCTCTTCTTCTGCAGCGTTTATCGCCACTACCTGCTCCTATGCTTCATTACGTGATTCTGATCTGGAATCTTGCGGATGGTTCCAGAATGCGGCGCTAATTTTACCCGTTTGTTGCGCTTCAGGCACGGATATCACGCTCTGGCACCCTGAAATTTAGAGAAATTCGCCCAGTTTAGGGATTATTTCGTCGATCGGGACGGTTTCCGATTCACCAGAGTCGTCCAAACGGCGGATTTTCAAGCTCTGCAGGGGTTCTGATCCCTCCTCATCGCGCTCCAGGACCACCGCCAGACGTGCACCCCCGCTGAATGCTCGCTTTAGCTGGCGCTTATATTTACCACCCCCACAGTGGGCAACGACACCCAATTGCGGGTAATGCGAGCGGATCTGTTGGGCTAGCTGCAAACCTTGAGCTGCCAACTTATCGCCCACCACTAACAGGTAAACATCCACCGGGTGCAACGCCGAATCAGGGATCTTATGCAGGGATTCAAGCATCAACACCAGCCGCTCGATGCCGATGGCGAAGCCGGCAGCCAGGGTTGTCTTGCCGCCCAGCATTTCTACCAGGCCATCGTAACGGCCACCGCCGCATACGGCCCCCTGGGCTCCCAGTGACTCGGTAGTCCATTCGTAGACGCAGTAGTTGTAGTAGTCCAGTCCTCGCACCAGGCGTGGATTCTCAGTAAAGGCGATCTCCGCCGCCTCGAGCATTGCCTGCAATTGTTGGTAGTGTGCAACGCTCTCACTACTCACGAAATCCCCGAGCTGCGGGCAGCCCTGTAAGGCTTCCTGCACTGCCGGATTCTTACTATCCAGCACGCGCAGCGGATTGCTGTGCATGCGCTTGCGTGCGTCATCATCCAGTTGTTCGACCTTGGACTGGAGAAACACAGTGAGCTCCGCAGCATAGCGTTGGCGATCTTCGGCGCTGCCAATATTATTGATCTCCAGCGACAGGTAGTCTGTCAGGCCCAGGTCTTGCCAGAGGCTGGCGGCTAGTTGCAGAATTTCGGCGTCGATGTCTGGTCCCGCCATGCCGAAGGCTTCCACTCCGAATTGATGGAATTGCCGATAGCGCCCCTGCTGCGGTCGTTCGTGGCGAAACATCGGTCCGGCGTACCAGAGACGTTGTTGCTGGTTATAAAGCAGTCCGTGCTGATCCGCCGCTCTTACACAACCGGCAGTGCCCTCGGGACGCAGGCTCAGGTTGTCGCCATTGCGGTCGTCGAAGCTGTACATTTCTTTCTCGACGATGTCGGTAACCTCGCCGATGGAACGCTTGAACAATTCAGTCTGTTCCAGCACCGGAAAACGAATCTCCTGATAGCCGAAGCGCCTGACGACTCCCTGGAAAATCCTTTCCAGGTACTGCCAGCTCAGAGACTGCTCGGGAAGGATGTCATTCATTCCCCGGATTGCTTGTAGTTTTGCCATAATTTCCAGATGCCTGCCTGAATTCGTTAACCTAAGGCGATGAGATCTTCTTCCTTAAGCTGTTTCGCTGCAACGCGCTGCCGAATCATTTCTTCGAGTTCGTTCACCAGATTTTCATTGTTGATCTTGTGATCGGGCATTCCTTCTACATAGACCAGGTTGTTGGGACTGGCACCGGTCAGGCCGATCTCTGCCACCTTGGCTTCCCCGGGACCGTTAACGATGCAGCCGATCACTGCTACGTCGATGGGTGTGATGATGTCTTCGAGGCGGGATTCCAATTCGTTAACCACTGCAATGACGTCGAAATTCTGGCGTGAGCAACTGGGACAGGCCACCAGATTTACACCCTTGTGACGCAGTCCCAGACTCTTGAGAATATCGAAGCCGACTTTAACTTCTTCCACCGGATCCGCAGCCAGCGATACACGAATCGTATCACCGATACCCTCCATTAATAACGCACCCAAGCCGATGGCCGATTTCACTGTACCCGTGCGTAGCCCGCCGGCTTCGGTAATCCCCAGATGGAACGGTTGCTCAATCTGCCCAGCGAGTCCGCGATACGCTGCCAGGGTCATGAATATTTCTGAAGCTTTCAGGCTGATCTTGAAATTCTGAAAATTGAGTCTGTCCAGTATGTCGATCTGGTTTAGTGCCGATTCGACCATGGCTTCCGCGCTAGGCTCGGTGTATTTTCTAAGCAGTGCCTTGCCGAGAGAGCCGGCATTTACTCCGATACGCAGCGGAATATTCTTGTCCCGGGCACTATCTACTACGCTTCGTATACGTGCTTCGCTGCCGATGTTTCCCGGATTGATACGCAGACAATCCACGCCGTAGTCCAGAACTTTGAGCGCGATGCGGTGGTCGAAATGGATATCGGCTATCAGCGGTACCGCTACGCGGCTGCGGATGAGTTTGAATGCTTCCGCAGCATCCATGCTAGGTACGGAAACCCTGACAATATCCACACCTGCCATCACCAGCCGATCGATCTGCTGCAGAGTGGCATCGACATCCGTTGTTTCGGTGTTCGTCATGCTCTGCACTGAAATGGGAGCATCTCCACCCACGGCGACATCGCCCACCATGATCTGACGAGTTTTGCGACGAATAATAGTCTGCCTGGAGTTCATGAAGAAGCTTTCAACCAACAGGGCCAATTACAAGCCGACTGTCAGGCGGGCCGAATTGTCGATGCGAATATTGTCTGAGACGTCAATCTCGTTGCCGTTAAAAATTAACCGAGTGAAAGGCGCATTTTCCAGCAGAATTGTGAACGGAGCACTGCCGGTTATTTCAACGATATCACCTTTAAAATGCACATCTCTGAGAATGCGCGTATTTGAACTATCATTAACCTGTACAAAGCTTTCGTCAATAAAAGTGATTTGAAGACTATCTTCACCCGTTGTGCCAATATGAATAACGCGTTCTTGCTGCCCGTTGCTTGTAGCTCCTGCAGGTACTACCAGTTCCTGATCAGGCGCAGCAGCGATGTCGGTAGCTGCGGCAGCCACATCTATTGCCGATTCAGCGGGCTCAGCAAGCGCAGCTTGTTCGGCTATTGCCGCGATACTTGGCGCAGCCTGTACCGGCTGCGATTCACTGCTACCGACGGCGACAGCTGGAGTCGGTGTGTCGCTATTCGGATCAGCCGAAAAATTATTGTATGCCCACAAAGCAGTAAAGCCGCCAATAAATCCGACTACTGAGATGATTGCCCAGGGCCTGTTCTTATCACGGTTGCGCCTTACTCGTTGCCAGCTTGCTTCCTGTTCTATCTGCTGGCTGGTGAATTCGGCGTACCTGTCCAATACGTCACTCGGATCCAGATCCAGCAACAGGGCATAACTCTTTATATAGCCCTTCGCAAAGACGGCGCCAGGTAACTTTTCATACTTGTCATCTTCCAGGGCATGCACATAATGCATAGTGATATGCAAACGGTTAGCGACTTCTTTCTCATCCAGTCCTTGCCGCAGTCTTTCCTGGCGAAGTATTTCACCAGCACTGGGCCGGGCATCCAGATCACCCGATGCATCGGGCAGCTGTTCTGCAAGCTGCTCAGTTTGCATCGCTTATCCCCTGGTAGGTTTCATACTCGGGGGAATCCTGGTACAGGGTCGACAGGATTAGTGAAAAATCATCCACCAACTCGGTATTCTGAAAGTGACCCTCGATCTGGATTCCCGCCAGTAACGCCCGCGGTGTATGGGGAATATTGTAGAAATCGACTGTGGTCAGATACTGCTGGTAGACTTCACGCGCGCCATTGAAGTCCTGATTTTCGAATTGCAGCATGGCCAATTCCAGTGCCGATATATAGAGGTTTGCATTTAACTGCTGTGCCCGGCCGAACGCCGTCTCTGCTGCCTGGTTACGGTCCAGACGCAGCGCTGCTCTGCCAAGACTTTCGAAGGCAAAAGAGCGCCCTTCATAGTTCGCATCTGCCGCGACTCGCTGCAACTGATCGTAGGCGTCCCCATAGCGCTGCATGCTGAACAGCAGAACTGCATAGTTATTACGCGCCCGAGAATTGTTGCGATCCAGGTTGATGGCGCGTTGAAAAGTCTCCTCGGCCAGGTCCAGATCGCCCTCACGCTGTAAAATGAGTGCCAGCATGGTATAGGCGTCCGAGCTGCGAGTATCGATATCCAGAGCGTTATTTACATGTCGTCTGGCACCGGTCAGGTCGTTGGCATCGTAGTAGGCAATGGCGAGTTGAAGATAGTCTTCCAGCGCCTGTTGTTCCGAGGCTTCTACATTGAATCCACCGCTGGTGGTGGTGACACAGGACGATATCAGGCAGCTCAGCAATAACGCACCCAGCAGACGAGGCATTCGCAGGCTAGTCAATCCTAAGCGTTCTGCAGTGATTAAAGACATGAATTGGCACCCTTCCACTATAGTCTGTCGGCCGCAACCGCCAGATTATCAGTAGCTTTTGCCTGATTACCAGATGCCTCGAAGACTTTTCCGGCCTCTTTTGCGGCCTTGTTTTTGTGCCTGTCACTACGACTGGTCTGATCAGCCACATCCCCAACCAGCTGCCCGCAGGCAGCGCCAATATCGTCGGCTCGGGTCGTACGTACTGTCACCGTATAGCCTGCCTTTTGTAGAATCTGACGAAAATTAGTCACCGAAGAGCCACTGGGGCGGCGATAATCACAGGGGCTAAACGGATTAAAAGGAATCAGGTTAATCTTACATGGAAATTGCTCAAGCAAGACCGCCAGATCCCGGGCGTGTTGCCGGTGGTCATTCACTCCCGCGATGAGCGTGTACTCTATGACCGGTACGCGTTTGTCTGGCAGGCTTTCCATGTAGCTGCGTACGGCACAGAGCAGCTCGCTGATCGGGTATTTCCTGTTTATCGGCATGAGTTGGCTGCGCAATTCGTCGTTAGGCGCGTGCAAAGAAATCGCGATGGAGGCATCGGTGTGATGCCGCATCGCCTCGATGGCCGGCACGACTCCTGAGGTACTGATGGTAACTTTGCGCTTGGATAATCCATAAGCGCAGTCATCCATCATCATATTGACCGCGTCCATGACATTGTCGAAATTAAGCAGCGGCTCGCCCATTCCCATCATGACCACGTTGCTAACCTGTCGTTCTGCTCCGTCAACGAACGCGCCGAGTTGTTTGTTGGCCCACCACAGCTGGCCGATGATTTCGGCACAGCTTAGGTTACTGTTAAAGCCCTGTTTGCCAGTCGCACAGAAACTACAGTCCAGCGAACATCCGACCTGGGAAGAGACACACAATGTGCCGCGGCCTGCCTCCGGGATGAAAACCATCTCGACCCTGCTGCCGCTGGCTACTTCGATGATCCATTTGTGACTTCCATCGTCCGAGGCGTAGTCCTCGACAACGGTTGGCATTCGAATCTCCGTGAATTGTTTGAGGCGTTCTCTGAGCACCTTGCTGATATCGGTCATGACATCGATATCCAACACGCCACGCTGATGTATCCATTTCATGACTTGTTCGGCACGAAATGGTTTCTCCCCCAGCTCGGCAAACAGGGTTTTTAATCGCTCCCGGCTGAGTCCTGGCAGGTTTGGAATGCTTGGTGCCGTCATGCTCAATAACCCTCAGGGAAGTCTAGAGGCCCTCTGAACAAATTTCTGCGTCATTGAAAAAGTAATTGACTTCGCGTTCGGCCGAAGTCGTAGAGTCTGATCCATGCACCGCGTTGGCATCGATGGACTTGGCAAAATCAGCCCTGATCGTGCCGGGCTCTGCCTCTGCCGGGTTAGTTGCACCCATCAAATCCCTGTTCTGGGCTACAGCATTCTCACCTTCCAGTACTTGCACCATCACAGGACCGGAAGTCATAAACTCAATCAAATCGTCATAGAAGGGCTTGCCCTTGTGTTCAGCATAAAAACCGCCGGCAGATTCATCATTAAGCTGCAACAGCTTGGCCGCCACAATTTTCAATCCAGCTTTCTCAAAACGGCTGTAGATCTTGCCAATGACGTTCTTGGCAACTGAGTCCGGTTTGATTATGGAAAGAGTACGTTCGATCGCCATCCTAACTCCCAGTATTCTGTATTCGAAAAAGATCGCGCATTATACGTGGTAATCCACCGCTTTTGTACGCTTTTTCCAGGCAAATGGGAATCCAAAAAGCCCTGTTTTTTCAGGGCATTAGTCGGCTATTTCCTCAATCCAGGCGGCCTGGACTGCCTCTAGAATTTTCTCCCCGCAGTGCTCAGGATCATCATCGAATTCCTCGAGCTGCAGAATCCAGTTACGCAGGTCGACAAAATTTACAGTCTTCGGATCAAGGTCAGGGTAGTTATCCGCAAGTTCGATGGCGATGTCATAGATGTCAATCCACTTCATAGTGTTTTGTCCATTCAGTGCTCTTCTGAAACCATGTTTATTGTGTACTTGGGAATTTCGATGACAAGATCCTTATCCTTCACCAGTGTCTGGCAGCTCAGGCGGGATTCCGGTTCCAGACCCCAGGCTTTGTCCAGGTAGTCTTCCTCGTTTTCTTCGGCCTCTTCGAGCGAGTCGAATCCTTCTCGCACAATGACGTGGCAGGTGGTACAGGCGCAGGACTTTTCACAGGCATGTTCGATGGGAATATCATGCGCCAGGGCTGCATTGAGGATGCTGTCGCCCGACTCGGCCTGGATTTCGGCGCCATCGGGGCAGATTAGCTGGTGCGGTAAGAATGTCAGTCGCGGCATATTCCTTATCGATTTCCCTGTTGCTGCTTAAGGACTCTCAGATGACTCGGCCGGATGCTCAGCATCATCAATGGACTCTCCGCGCAAAGCCTTGCCGATATGCAGATCCATCCTGCGTGCCGCGAAATCACTGCTAATCCGATTCAGTTGCTCGGTTAACTCATGGATACGAACACTGTTTTCTTCTGCCACGGCTTCTTCCAGCCTGGCAATACCCGCCGCAATGCGTTGTGAATCATGCTCTTCCAACAGCTTGCCATCGACTTCACTGGCGGTGGTAATGGCATCGATCAACTGGGCCGCTTCCAGTTGTGCTTCCTTCAGTGTGCGCAACTCCATGTCGGATTCGGCATGCTCATGAGAGGCTTTCAACATCTGTTCTATTGAGCCGGCATTCAGCCCATAGCTTGGCTTAACCTGGATCTGGGCAGTCTTGGAAGTACTGAGTTCCTCGGCCATTACACTCAGCAATCCATCGGCATCTACCTGAAACGTCACCCTCACCTTGGCGGCTCCGGCTACCATGGGAGGAATACCACGTAACTCAAACCTGGCCAGGGAACGGCAATCGCTCACCAGTTCCCGTTCTCCCTGCACAACGTGCAGTGTCATGGCAGTCTGGCTGTCTTTAAAAGTAGTAAATTCCTGGGCACGGGTCACCGGGACAGTGGTATTGCGGGGAATGATCTTTTCCGTGAGCTCGCCCATGGTCTCGATACCCAGCGACAGAGGATTAACATCCAGCAGTAAAAAATTATCCGCCGATTTGTTGCCAATCAACACATCGGCCTGTATTCCGGCGCCTATCGCTACCACCTTATCAGGATCGATATTGGTCAGTGGGGGCTTACCGAAAAAGTCAGCCACGGCTTCCCGAATGATCGGCATACGAGTGACTCCGCCTACCAGGACGATGTTGTCGATTGCATCCAGTGTCAAAGCAGCATCCCGCAACACACGCCGACAGGTATTGAGGGTTCTTGTAATTAGATCTTTGCATAAATCGGCAAATTGCTGCCGATCCAATTGCGCCGACCAATCAGCGTAACTCAGCGCCACAGTTTCATCTGAACTCAAGCTGTGCTTGACCTCATTGGCATAGTGCATGAGCGCACCATGACTTAGCGCATCCAGCGGCTTATCAAGCTCAGCCCGAGAAGCAATCCAATCAGCTAATACATGGTCGAAATCGTCTCCTCCGAGGGCCGTATCTCCACCGGTTGCGAGCACTTCAAAGACCCCTTTTTGCATGCTTAACAGGGATACATCGAAGGTCCCTCCACCGAGGTCGAATACCACGACGTTGCCCTGGTCCTGGCTATCCAGCCCGTAGGCGACAGCGGCGGCGGTAGGCTCATTCAGCAATCGCAGCACATTCAGTCCGGCAAGCCGCGCAGCATCCCTGGTCTGTTGACGTTGGGCATCATTAAAATAGGCCGGCACCGTTACTACTGCCCCTTCCAACTTACCCCTGAGGCAGCCCTCGGCGCGTTCTACCAGCACTCCCAGGATATCCGCCGATACCTGTACCGGATCTTTCGGGCCGGCGGCGGTCAGAATCGCTGGAGCACCAGCATCACGGGTCGCATCCAGTCGATACCTGCCGACTCGATCCATGCTACTGATTTCAGCGGCACTCATTCCCAGTAGTCGCTTGACGGAGGCTATGGTGTTGCCGGGATCGACGAGTGCGGCCGCTTTTGCCTGCTCTCCAACCAGGGGAGCTTGCCCTTCCCGGTAATGCACAACGGAGGGTAATAATTCATGCTTCGCATGATCCGGCAGGATTTGAACGCTACCTCCACAGCTGCACGCCACCAGGGAATTGGTCGTTCCCAAGTCGATACCAACAGCCAGACTGTGGGCTGGAGCCGCAGGTCTACCGCCGGGTTCTGAAATTTTTAACAAGGCCATTTAGTGTCTGGGAAATCCGGGGATCCGTTAATAACCCATCCTCTTTTCTTCGCCGCTTTCGATTTCCTTCAGCAGCTTGCTGAGAAACTGCATCTCATTAAAGTTCTTCTTGGCAGCGATTAGATCGCTAATTTCCAAGTTACTGGAGAAGCTCTGTTGACGCTGCTCAAGTTTCCTGAAAACTTCAGACTTTAAAGATTCCAATTCCGCCAGGGCAGACTCATCTTCAGGCAACTCTTCCAGGAATTCCCGCAACTGTATCTGCTCCACTAATAATTCCATGCCCAACTCGGCCTGATCGACCTGCTCTACATTTAAATCATGTAGAGAAAGTAAATAGGCAGCCCGCTTCAATGGCGCCTTTAAGGTGCCATATGCCTCATTCAGATAACTACTGAGTTGCACGGCTCTGAGTTTTTCCGACTCTGGGGCATTGGCAAATTGATCGGGATGAACCTCAACCTGAAGTCCTCGGTATTTCTCAGCGAGCGATTCCTGGTCCACCTCGAAGATCTCGGCAATGCCGAACAGCTGGAAAAAATTTTTGTTGATTTGTTGCACGACTGAATCGACTCGGGCAATGGCGAGAATCAGATTGAGCTACTTATACGCTGAAGCTCTCACCACAACCACATTCACCTCTAGCATTTGGGTTCTTGAATTCGAATCCTTCATTGACTCCGTGTTTGACGAAATCCATTTCAGTTCCATCGATGTAAAGCAGTGATTTTGGATCGACTATGATTTTTACGCCCTGCTCTTCGAATACCTGGTCACCCACGTCCAGCTTGTCGACAAATTCCAACACGTAGGCCATACCAGAACAGCCGGTAGTGGTTATACCGACTCGAATGCCGAGCCCATGTCCTCTACTGGCCAGCTGTTCAGCGACGTGTTTGGCCGCGTTTTCAGTTATGGAAATTGCCATTGCTGCTTGCTTCCTTCTCTATCTCTTTAAGGGCCTGATTCAACCTTCGTCCGTCGCTTCACGTTTTTGTTTCACGTCGGCGATCGCCGCCTTGATCGCATCCTCGGCCAGCACCGAACAGTGAATCTTGACCGGCGGCAGCCCCAACTCATCGACAATGTCCTGGTTCTTTATCTGAGTAGCCTCATCGAGAGAGCGTCCCTTTACCCACTCGGTCAATAAGGAACTGGAAGCGATTGCCGAACCACATCCATAAGTCTTGAATTTGGCATCCTCGATAACGCCCTTAGCATCGACTCTAATCTGCAAGCGCATCACGTCACCGCAGGCTGGTGCACCCACCATGCCTGTACCCACATTCACGTCCTTGTCATCCAGCTTGCCAACGTTGCGCGGATTTTCGTAGTGATCTAAAACTTTGTCTGAATATGCCATGATTACCTCTTCTGCCTAGTGGGCAGCCCATTTCACCTGATCAAGGTCCACGCCTTCTTTGTACATATCCCAAAGCGGCGACAGCTCTCTCAGCTTGGCAACCGCTTCGTGGATTTTTTCAACCGCGTAATCAACTTCTTCTTCAGTTGTGAAACGACCCAGCGTTATCCGCAGGGAGCTGTGCGCCAATTCATCATTTAGTCCCAGTGCCCGCAACACATAAGAAGGTTCCAGACTTGCCGAAGTACAGGCAGAGCCTGAAGAGATAGCCAGGTCTCTCAGCGCCATCATGAGTGACTCACCTTCTACAAAATTGAAGCTGATATTGAGGTTGCCAGCGACCCGATGATCGATGTCACCATTCACATACACCTCTTCAATATCATTCAATCCGTCCAGCAGCCTGCTCCGCAGTGCCAGTATGCGGCAGTTCTCCTCCTGCATTTCTTCGTTAGCGAGTCGGAACGCCTCACCCATGCCGACGATCTGATGCGTGGCCAGTGTGCCTGATCGCATACCCCTCTCATGCCCTCCACCGTGTATCTGTGGCTCAATCCGGACGCGGGGTTTGCGTCTCACGTAGAGTGCTCCAATGCCCTTCGGTCCATAAATCTTATGAGCCGTGATCGACATCAGGTCAACCTGTAGATTTTCCAGGTCGATATCGAGTTTGCCAACGCTCTGCGCTGCATCGACATGGAAGATCACTTTGTGTTCTCGGGTAATTTTACCGATGGCTTCGATGTCATTGATGACACCAATCTCATTATTCACGTGCATCAATGAAACCAAGCTCGTGTCTGACCTGATTGCATTGGCAACAGATTCAGCTGTGATAATCCCGGACTCCGTTGGATCGAGATAGGTCACTTCATAGCCTTCGCGTTCCAATTGTCGACAGCTATCCAGCACAGCCTTATGCTCGATCTTGGACGTGATGATGTGCCTGCCTTGCTTGTTATAAAAATGAGCCGCACCCTTGATTGCCAGGTTATCGGCTTCGGTAGCACCGGAAGTCCAGACGATTTCACGAGGGTCGCAGTGGAGCAGATCTGCTACCTGACGTCGCGCCGTTTCGACAGCTTCTTCTGCCTTCCAACCCAACATATGCGAGCGTGATGCAGGATTGCCAAAATTGCCTTCCAGAGTCAGGCATTCTGTCATCTTCTCAGCTACCCGCGGATCGACCGGAGTGGTTGCTGAATAATCAAGATAAATAGGGAAATGCATGCTGTTCTCCGCCTATACTGCTTACAGGCTGCTAATCGGTGCTTCTAGATCGTTAGCGTCACCGATTTCATGTAGTTTATCATTTACGATAAGTTGCTTTCGATCCTGCTGCTCTGCGATTTGCTTCACTTCGTTCTTGAGTACCAGATCCGCCAGGCTAATTCCCTCCAGAAAACCGTGAATCTGATCGCTGAGACCTTCCCAGAGATAGTGGGTCAGGCAGGTCTCGCCGTCCTGGCAGTCGCCTGCACCCTGGCAATTGGTGCTATCCATAGACTCGTCTACGGCATCGATGATTATAGCGATGGAAATCTCCTTGGAATCGCACTGCAACATGTAACCACCGCCTGGACCCCTTACACTGCTCACCAGGGAATTCTTCCTCAACTTGGCAAAGAGTTGCTCCAGGTAAGACAGGGATATGGCCTGCCGTTGTGAGATATCGGCCAGGCTCACCGGACGCTGGTTCTTATGTAGAGCCAGATCCAGCATGGCTGTGACCGCGTATCTGCCCTTGGTTGTCAATCGCATGGGATGGCCTCACTCGCCGAGATGGTGGGCGACATTATCGAATACCTAAGTAATTTAGTCAAGTATAGCAAATACCAGAGCTCACGCAGCCCGGAATTGGCGACTTACGGGGAATAAAGCACTAGTGCTAATTTGCCGGCATTGAGTCTAAATGGGCTTATGCCGAACCACGCTCATAGAGGATTGTGGAGGGTGCCTTGCCGAAATCGCCACCCAATTCAAGACCGAGAGGCTTGGCTAGCAGGGCGACAATGGCGAGATGATGAATGCTGTGGGTTATCAGGCCCATCAGCTCCCTGTCTACGGTGCTGGATGATTCGATTACGGGCCTCTCATGATGGACTGTTTCCCGCACGGTAATTGGCTTGCCCCGAATCACATTCATATCCAGATCGTCGATACAGCGGGCGAGGGATGCCAGCGCGGAACTGGCCACATCGAGATTATTTTCAATCAATGGGTCGCGTTCCCTGTCATCGTAGTCAACAAAATTACTCTGCAGACCTGTAAAAAGGCATTGGAATCGATCCAATATGTGGCGCATATGTGCACCGATTGACGACAAACCAGGGGAGGATTGGATAAAAGTTTCGGGGGTGAGGAGTTGCATCAATTGATCGCACTGCTCAACGCAGTTCCTACAGCCTTGGATGATCTGATACCCATCAACATCAGTATCGCCGTCAGGGTGTATCGCGGTGGAATTTTTCATAGAATGCTCATTTGTCTCTACTACTTAATCGGCCTTTTATAGCCTGGTCCAGTGCCAAAAGCTATCGAATCCGACTATAGCACGCGCCATCAGTAGAGACCCTCGCCCTACCGGGTTTATTACACAATGCTACAAGTATATTTGCGCTATTGGGGCGCCTGAAGAGTCCAGCAAAGAGTTTCTCATGAAAGTCGATTTACACTGCCACAGCTACTATTCGGATGGGAAACATTCGCCTGCATTCCTGATAAGTCGTGCGATCGCCAATCATCTCACGCTCCTGGCAATAACGGATCACGATTGTACTGCTGCTTTCGGCAATGCGGCTGACTCAGATCGACGAATAGAACTGATCTGCGGTGTGGAAATCTCCTGTAGCTGGCAGGGCAAAGAGATTCATATAGTAGGCCTTTGTATCGATCCACTGCAGCCGCACCTGGTGCAACTATTAACACAACAGCAATCCTCCCGGTATGCCCGTATGCTGCAGATGGATGAGAAACTGCAGGCCCTGGGTATAACCGGTCTAGCCGAATACTGCAGCTCGCTTCCCTGTCAGTCATACACCCGCAGTCATGTCGCCAATTTTCTGGTTGAACAGGGTATTAGCAAGAACCATCAGAAAGCCTTCAAGAAATTTCTGGGCAAACGTGGGCGCATCTATGTGGACAATAACTGGTGTGATATGGCAGAGGCGATCGACACGATCCATGCTGCACACGGACTGGCAGTACTCTCCCATCCCGGCAGATATCCATTGGGCAAACGGCAACTGGAAGTCTTACTGGATGACTTTACCTCGGCGCAAGGAGATGCCTTGGAGGTGAGCTATGGAAATATCGATCCGCTAACCAAGGCTAAACTATGCGAATTGGCAAGTTCCCGGCAACTCTACTATTCAGTTGGCTCTGATTTTCATGATGATGATGCACACTGGACAGATGTTGGTAAATTTCCGCCCCTGGATGCAATCGCCGAAAAAAACGCCATCTGGGAACATCCCGGATGGCATTCTTGACGATAAAAGCCTGGAGAATTATTTGCGCTTGAGTGATGCCACCACATCACGAAATATATCCAACAGAGTTTCGTGCTTGTAATCGGTAAATTCGCCTGCATCCATGAACATGCCGTGTTCTTCACAGGCTTCATATTCAAGGTGACTCTGCTTGGAATCATTGAGTTTCTTCATTGGCTTACTACAACGCGGGCAGTGAATGTCCCGGACTGTGTTGTAAGTTTTACCGACTACAGGGTCGCCACTGTCAGCAAAATCCGCCATCCAGTCGCCCTTTAATTGCTCAGCCTCACCATTGTCGAACCACAGGCCCTTACAGCTATCGCACTTATCGATAATTACCTGACCATGTAGGGTCTCAATCTTGAGTTCTTGCATCTCAGAATTGCACTTCGGACAGTCCATTTATCTCTCCTGGAATATGGCTTCTTCTTTATCGGGACCTGTTACTATAAAGCCGCTGATCGATTTTGGGTTGAGCCGGCCTTCATTCACCCCATTCGTATCTCGCTCGAAGACCCTAAGACTACAAGCCCTCAACGACCGCATTCTATAAGATATTCCCGGCTAAGACCAAGCCAAAATTTCGCTTTGTGACCTGCTTCAAAACCCTACACTCGTTAAGTCGGTGTTCACCTTTGCCGCCTTAAAATCTCCCTAGAATCGCCAATAGGTGAAACTAAATCGACTCAGACAATTTGGAGGAAATCATGAAACTCGTCAGATTAATCGTGCTCATAGCGACCCTGGGTGCCTCTCCTGCCCTGCTTGCATTGACCGGATCGGCCAATGTCGGCAGTGCCTGCGCCACGCTAGAATTCATGGCAAAAATGGTCACGTTGAATGCAATGTTACCGGCAGACTATGACGACATCGGCGAGCTTTACGCGATGGAGGAGTCACTCGCTGAGCTGAACTCCCTGGTGTGCCAACCGGTGATTCTGACTGAATTCACCCGCGGCAGCAGCAGCTACTACAATGGTCAACTTGTCTCGATCGACCTTTACTACGATCCCTGGTTTTTTAACAACGGTCAGCTGTTCGTTGCCGCTCCAGGTGAAGACACCGTCATCTACTACCCGAATGGCCGCATCATGGCTTATTCATGGATGCATGGCGATCAGGCGATTTTCTGGCCGAACGGCAACCTGGCCACCGATTATTTTCGGGTCTTCGATGAGACCTGGTATTACCCGGACGGCAATATCATTACCTACTATGCCGGCTATACGGGTGGTCGCTGGTTCTATCCCTTTCAGCGCCTGGACGGGGGCATCGGCCAGCAGGTAATTTCCAGCAATTGGGGCGTCCACAATGAAGATTTCACATTCCTGAATTTTCGAGCCAACGGAAGTCTGTTTACGACGCAGGAACGCATTCGCAGGAAATTGGTTTTCGACGACATCGATCTGCTGGATGTACCAGGTGTCCTTCTATTGGTAACGCGCCTGTACCAGGCCTATGATATAGCCAAGGAGTTTGCTCCGGCCGACGTGAATATTACAGGAGCGCCCTATTAGAAATGGCCGTTGCGGGATTTCTTTCCAGAAGTGCATCGGGACTAATAGCTGTATTGGGCAGATCGTTGTTGCAATGTCACCGCGTCGATATCACCATTTTGACATTGCAGCACGTCTGCCTTACTTAGTATGTGCAGCTTATTTCTTCGACGCGTGTCTTCAACAGACTCTTCGCCGAGCCCGGTAAGAATGATCGAGATATTTTCCTGTGCCGGTAACTCTCGAAGTGCCGAGCCGTAGTCGCACATGGCGACATAGATATCCGCTTCAAATTCCTGAAGATCCTGCTGCCATCGTAACCCATAGGCTTGCTCAGCCGCATCGGTACGTTGTTTCAACTCGGCGGCCTTGGCCAGCGCCTGATCGCGTAGCGGCTCAATCCTGACCAGTAGTGCATTAAGCCTGGAATTGATTCCATTCTCAGCCGGCTCCGTGACCGGTTCTAGGTTGGTTCCGTCATCGGCACTGCGAATCTCCTGTTCCATCTCACGCAGCTGTTGCAGGTTCGTCCGCATCGAGACGCGCAGCTCCTCGAGTTCCGTGCGCATTTGTTCATAGGTATTCTCATCCACGCTGCCCAGCGAGCGTAGGGAACGCGCCGAATCGGAGGCTTGCTGAAGCGCGTTACTAACGACCAGTGAGTAATCAATATTAGAAATTCTCTCCATCATCTCCCGGTAGTAAATATTAGCCTGTCCCCGACCATCCGATAGGGGTAAAACTGGCTGTGGATCAGCGGCAAGCGTCGGCGTTCGAATCGCCTCAAAAGGATTACGCCGATTCTGCAGTGACTGCATGGCCGAATTTAGTGAGGCGAGGCTCATCCTGTTGCGACGATTGGCCAATGGCGTGCGCAGTTCGAAGACTACTCCCTGCCCCAATAAGTAGGCGCTATCGATTCCGCCCAGACTCAAGCCAAACAGGCCGGAGCTGTTGTCGAGCCCGAGAGCTTCTTCGAGTATTCCAGAAAAAATATCGATATTCCTCTGCAGGCTTGCTATCTCGGCATCCTGTGCAGCGCCAACTCCACTGGCTAACAACAGGCTAATGCAGGCTCCGAATAGTTGATTTCGCAGTTTCATGGCAGTCTCCAAGGCTGGCCTAGCGCACAGGCTCCTGGTAGCTAACAAATTGGGCGAGTTGCTGCAGGGTACGAATCGTTTCATAGTCACTGTCCACTAGTGCCTGGTAGCCCACTCGCATGTCTTCGAGGTCGCGAATTCTGTTTTGTTCGAAGAAGGCATAGATACGATCCAGATTATCTGCCGTGATTTGTTGCGTCTGATCCATTACGGCTTGTAGTAGCTGCACACTGTTGCTGTCTAGCCTATCTTCGACGCGTGTAATCAGCGCCTGTATCTCATCACGCTGCAGTTCCTGGAACTCCGTCAGTTGTGATTGAAACTGCTGCTGGCTTGAAGAATTATCGCCAAATGTAATCGAGAACCCCTGCTCCCCAGAGACCACACTAACGTTTAAAAAAAGAATACTCAGCATGGCGAATGACGCTGCAGTTGGCACCCACTGCCACCATCTCCAGAAGCCTGTCGTGGATCCACTCACTCGATGCTCGCGCTTAAACAGATCGACACCACGATCCCAATGGGGAACGCGTTGATCTTGCCAGTTTTGCAGATTGCTCTGCGCCAGTAATAGTGCTTCTAGTTCACTCCCACATATCTCACAAGAATTTAAATGAAGCTCAATTTCTTCTCTGGCAAAGGGAGCCAAGTCGTCCGAAAAGTATTCCTGTAACAAGTGTTGTGTCTTAGGGCAGGACATGATTTTCCTCCGAAACAACTTTCAGTTTCTTTAGTGCGGTATAAAAACGGGTCTTCGCTGTGTTTACTGAGATCTCTTGCATATCGGCTATCTCATCAAATGTCTGGGATTGAAATACCTTCAGCTCCACAATCAATCTTTGCTCCAGGGGCAAAATGGCAAGCATCTTGCAGATTTGATTGTTCTGCTGTTGTTCTCCTAATTTTCTATCCGGCTCATCTTTCGAATCGTTGGCTATCGATTCAAATATGTCCTTATCATCCTGATCATTGCCGCTCGATTGAGTCGTCATCAAGCGTTTACGCCGATTCATATCCACGGCTTTGTTGTGCGCGATGCGGAAGATCCAGCTACTGAATTTTGCATCTCCCCTGAATCGATGCAGATTCCGGTACACGCCGAGAAATACTTCCTGCATCAAATCCATGGCATCCGAGCTGTTTCCAGTCAACCGCATACCGAGGTTATAAACTTTGCTCTCATGGCGTTTGACCAATTTTTCCCAGGCGAACGCCGACCCATTAAGCGCTGAAGCAATTAACGCTGCATCTTCATCGATCAGGCTCATACGTCCCTTTCCTGCGCAATCTACCTAGTTTGAGGATATTCAGATATCAATGCCAAATATCGTGGATATTAGTCATTAATATCGTTCGAACCACAAAATAGTACATTTCGCTGGATACTGGTACCAGGGAAGCCCTGTTACATAGGTCGCAAATGAAGGTGGGAAAGTTTGGATTTAAGGAAATTCGGCTCTGATATCCGAGAAGCAGTCGGGATTCCAAGAATTGGCACAACCCTGCTGATTCCGGCTCGGCAGCTTTGCCCCTGGTCACTTAGGCCGCGGGTGCGACCACATCCAGATACCGGTGGCCGCCATGAGAATGAAAAGGATTGCCATCAAGTCTACTAGTATGACGCCGAGGTTTCCCAGTAATCGGCCGCTATGGATATCCAGTATCAGGCGCTCCCAACTAAGCAGCGAACTCGCATAATCATTCCTAATCGACGCAACCAGCTGCGCACCGGGTTGAGAATTTTCATTCCACTGCACAGCGGTGTCGACATGTGGAGAAGCTGACCAGGTTAATGCATCGAGATCGGCCACAATTAGCTCTGCAGACCGGTCCAGAATTAACTCTCCGGCCAGGTCACTACCTATCCTGGTGATACCAGAGGGCACTCCAACCAGGCTTCCAAGAATCTCGATGAGCTCCCCTTGTTCAGAAATCAGCACGAGCTGATTCTCGGTGGCTATTGCATAACCAAACTCGGTATCTACCATCCCAATTAGCTTATTGAAACTACCGGGAACTCTTATCTCATTAAAATAGAGTCGCTCTGCAATTAAACTCACACGCTGACTATTTGAGGAATAGCTACTTGAGATTTCGGGAACTTCAATAGCGTACCAGCGCAGCAAAACTGCACTGGATAAAAATCGATTGTCGAGACTCAGAGAAGGACTGTAATGCAATAGCAGACCAGAAAAGGAAAGTAAGATTACAAACAGGGCACTGACAACTCCCATTCGACGATGGAGAGTGAGAAAGAACCGAAGTCTAGTTAAAGAATTTTTAACTTCGTTATCAGAAGTCTTTGTGCTCAATACAGATGTAATAGCTCAAGTGAAGGTGGATTCTGCCAGATAAAGCACTAGGCGGGAAATATTGGTCATGGCTTTTACAGATAGGGTTGCTCCGGAAATTCCATCAATATGTCGATCCAGTCGTTGGCGCTTTTCTATCGAAGCCCCATTGAATTGGCGGGTAAAGAAATCGTATTTAATCTCCCATCCTCTGGATTCTCGAAATGCCAGCACCTTGATTTCTTCAATCTGATTATCGCTGACTACCACACCAACGGTAATAGGCTCAGTCTTTCCAATCTCTTCCATGATCCAAGCCGAACGAGACTGATCGCCCCAATAACGAAGGCGCAGGTAATCGGGTTTATGTCCCAGAATAGATTCGGCAATTTGTTGCTTTTCACCGCTTATCCACACCGTATCGCTAGACGGTAGATCGCCTGCAAAAACACGGTTCAGGAAATCAGCAGGTTGTATAGAATCATCGCTGGCCAATACAGCCGGCAGCGACAGGGTGACCAATACCGCAATAAGTGCCTTTACTCTTTTGTTCATCGTATTACCCATTTGCTACTTCATTCTTTACTGAGCTAGAACTGCCAACCAATCCCAACATTAAACCCATCCAGATCACGATCCTTGTCATCATCTTCAAACTGGTAGTCCATTTTTAGAACAACGTTATCTGCTAACCAGTAGTTGGCTCCAACCAGGCTGCGACTGGTCGCCGAGTCGTTGGCAGCCAGAACATTACTCGCGGCCCGTTCATTGGTGCGTTCGAATCGATAGAAAACGCCGAAGTCTGAATTGAAGCGATAGGAAGGCTCTATGTAGTAACCATACTGGCTCTCACGGCCCAGACCATTGTTGCTGAAATCGTTGTTGGCGACGCTTTCTATGGAATTATCAATATCCCATTCTGCCCACAAGGCACGCAGTCCCCAGGGACCGGACTGATAGACGATGTGAGCCTCGGTCAGCAAGCCGTCCAGATCATCGACGCTATTGCCGAAACTATCGAACACCCCGTCTCTACCGGTATTGCCCCGAGTACTGGCATCTTGAGTCATGTCACTCTGGTAATGCAGTGTCAGCCCCAACTCCAACCCCTGCATACCGGTGTAACGCAGCCGACCGGTATAGCCAAGCCCATCCATTTCGGCACGGGCACCGCTCTGACGGGAATCACGTATAGCCAGTTCGCCGCCGTGGCCACTCTCGAAGAACAGCCCTTCATGAATATCCAGGTCATAGCTGAAGCCGCGACCAAGCTGGCCGGCGAACTTGACGCCGTTTACTCGGTAAGTAGTTGGGATGATGCGGGATTCGATACGATTTCTTTCGACCCCATAAAAAGTATTAGGCTCATGGGTTTCATTCATGATGCCAATCGGTACCAGATGCATACCAGCCAGTACGCTGTGGTTGCGTGTGTAGTCCCACTCAAGATATGCCTGTTCCAGCTCCACCGCACCTGGGGCGCGTGCATCATCGCTGATAAAAGAGTGCTCGACTTCCAGCTCGGAATTGAATCGCAGGGAATCGCTGAATTGGTGATTCAGGAAAATCACAAAGCGTTGAATATCCAACTCCCGGGTCGAGGAGTTGCTGGTCTCATCGTTGTATAACATCTCGCCATAGCCACCGATAGTGGTGCGATCTGCCCAGCTGCCTCGGCCGGTACTAGTCGGCGCATCCAGTACTTCGCCTACTGCCTCGATGCGTTCGCTGTTCTCGAGAGTCTGAATTTCAACGGTCTGGGTTACGGAGCGAGTGACTTGCAGTTGCTGACGCAACTCTTCAATTTGAGCCTGTTGCTGCTGAACCATTTCCCACAATTCCGCCATGCTGGGCTCATTTTCAGCACCCCGGCTGGAGCCGCTGAAAACACAGAGGCTTGCTATCAAGACGAACAACTGGCGCTTACTTCTCACTAAAACTCCGAACCCTGGGGGCTGCATGACTACTGGCAATGGAGTAGGAGCATATAGCAGCTAATTTCTAAACGCAAATCATTCTCATTTAGATTAGCATAAATGTTGATATAGATCAGAATTTTGCTGCGCGTCGAGATAATTGGGTTTTGAGTTTGTTCCAGCTCCTGGAAAGTAATTCCAGCTGGTGCAACTATTTGAAGCATTTTCTAGCTTATCGGTAGGAATTGGAGGCAAAAATTACACTAAAATTGAGCTATTATTGAACACTACTGACCGTCTCAGAAGTGCCAACAGCGGGCATCCAAAAGACGCGTAGTGACCCAATATGGTGCACATTGACGTTCCCGCGGAAGCGTTTTTCTCGGAGAATCTAGTCTTTATGCCTGTCCACCATGAGTCCAGAATGGCTGCTGGCCGGAAGCAGTCATAAGGTGAGATTTATATCGAATCAAATGCCCACGAAAGTGGTACAAGTTCACTCTTTATTAAAAGCTTTCCATCGCTCTATACTGCAAGCGGCTGTTCGTACCTACAAAGTAGCGAATCGGCAAGTTTTGAGGAGAAGCTGCTTTTGGTTCAGCTCGAAAAAACGTTCCCGCGGGAACGTTTTTTCGTAAGGAATAGGGGATTGCTGAGGTCGGTAGTAGCGACAAGATATGGCAGTAAAACGCAGGCAGCTCTCCGGATCTGTCCAGCCCAACCGCTTTGGGGGCGCCTTGTGAGCGCGTCCTGGATCAGTCCGGCTTGCTGCTTGATCTGCTTTCGGTAGCTAGGGTCAGGCGGCGGCGCGCTGTTCGCTCAGCAGTTGACTGGCTGCTCCCATGAAGGCATTCAATGAAGAGGCGATGATGTCCTTGCTGATGGCGACGCCGCTGTAGCGGTGCCCATCGCAACGTATCTGGATGTAGGTGACTGCCTCGGCATCGGCTCCCTGCCCCAGGGCATGTTCACCGTATTCCATGATCTCGAAATCAAGCTTGATAGCCTGCTGCAGTGCCTCGACGAACGCGTCCAGAACGCCATCACCCTCGCCACTGATACTCAGGTCTTCACCGAAGTAATCGAGTTGAGCCTTGAAGGTCTCACGGCCTTCACTCTTCTCGATAGTGAAATTCTCCAGGCTGAGTGCTTTCTCATTGTTCAGGTAATGCCGATTAAACAGGTCCCAGATTTCATCTGGATGGATTTCCTGCCCGGAAACCTCAGTAACTTTCTGCACGACACGGCTGAATTCGATCTGCAGCCAGCGCGGCAATTCGAAGCCGAACTTGTTGGATAGTACGTAAGCCACGCCACCTTTGCCCGACTGGCTGTTGACACGGATTACATCTTGATAGCTGCGCCCGATATCGCGCGGATCGATTGGCAGGTAGGCGGTCTCCCAGGTTGACCCTTCTTCATAGATGTCGAGACACTTCTTGATAGCATCCTGGTGAGAGCCTGAGAAGGCGGTAAATACCAGGTCTCCGGAGTAGGGCTGGCGAGGATGCACATCTATCTGGGTACATTCGCGCACCACCGACACGATGTGATCCATGTCATGCAGGTCCAGCTTTGGATCGATTCCCTGGCTATATAGATTCATGGCCATGACCACAACATCCATATTGCCGGTGCGCTCGCCATTGCCCAACAAAGTGCCTTCGACACGCTGTGCACCAGCCATTACCGCCAGTTCTGCCGCACCGACGGCGCAACTGCGATCGTTATGGGTATGCAGACTGACGATGACCGAATCACGCCGTTTGATTTGGCGGGAGAACCATTCAACCTGGTCTGCGTATATATTCGGCGTTGCCATCTCGACAGTAGAGGGCACATTAATAATGCTTGGATTATCCGGTGTTGGATTCCACACGTCGTTCACGGCGTCGCAAACTTCAACCGCGAAGTCCAGTTCAGTTCCAGTGAAGCTCTCGGGTGAATATTGAAACACCCATTCGGTTTCAGCTTGCAGCTCGGCGCAGCGCTTCATTTCTTCGGCACCAACCACCGCTATAGCAATAATGCCTGCCTTGTCGGTCTTGAATACTTTCTCACGCTGCGCGATGGAGGTGGAGTTATACACGTGCACAATCGCCCTTCTAGCGCCCTTCAGTGCTTCGAATGTGCGTTGAATCAGCTCCGGTCGGGCCTGGGTAAGCACCTGTATAGTGACGTCTTCGGGCACCCGGTGCTCTTCGATAAGACTGCGCACGAAATCGAAATCCGGTTGTGATGCGGCTGGAAAACCAACTTCGATTTCTTTGAAACCTACTTCAACCAGTAGCCCGAACATCTTCTCCTTTTGCTCTACGGACATCGGCTCAATCAGTGCCTGATTTCCGTCGCGCAGGTCCACGCTGCACCAGGTGGGTGCCTCGCTAATGACCTGGTCGGGCCAGGTGCGGTCTTTGATGTCGATGGGTGGAAACGGTTTGTACTTGTTATGATCGAAATGGCCGCTACTCATCTTGCTGATCTCCTGCTTCCCTGGTTCTGCTTACTCATAGTTACGCCTGCCTGGTTTTACACTATCTCTCCACCCTCGTGAGGCTGCTATCGGGATTCGCACCTGTTTAGTGCTTACCCGCGGCTCGAGATCATTACCCGCAGTTCGAGACTGGCTACTATAGTGGAAATGCTGTAGTGATTCTATGCATAGTTTCTACTGATTACCAATTTTATTGGTGTTATTATCTATTTTATTGATAATAATTGTGTATTAATGCCATTAATATGAATATCTATCGATTTAGTCATCAACGGAGGAGCTGTCATGCTCATGGACAAGCTGGATAAGCGCATTCTGCAAGAGCTGCAGGCCAATGGCGCCATCACAAACCTGGAGTTGGCCGACAAGATAGGCCTGTCTCCTTCGCCCTGTGCGCGTCGGGTAAAACAGCTGGAAGAAGCTGGTATCATTAAGGGTCAGGTTACCCTGCTGAATGCCTCCAAGCTGGAATTGAAACTCTCCGCCCTCATCCAGATCAGCATGGATAGGCACACACCCGATCGATTCGAGGTTTTCGAGAAAAAGGTGAGCAGCTTTCCGGAGGTGATCGAATGTCTGCTGATTACAGGACAATCAGCCGACTACCAGCTCAAGGTCATGGTACCGGACATGGAAAACTACCAGGAATTTCTGCTCAATAAGATCACCCGAATCGAGGGGGTGTCCGATGTGCATTCGAGCTTTGTGCTCAGGGAAGTAGTTAACTCGACAGAGTTACCATTAAACCATATCAGGCACGGCTGAATTCAGCCGTCAACACCAGGAATCCTAGAAGAAGTGCTTTACTTTTTCCTTATAGGAGCGACTCATCTTCAGTGATGAGCCACAGCTCAGGGTGAGATGAAACTCACCGTTGATATGCGAGGAAACTTTTTCAACGCGCTCCAGGTTTACAATGGTTGAGCGATGCACGCGCTGAAAGATTGACGGGTCCAGGCGAGCCTCCAACTCCTTCATGGTAGTGCGCATGATGTGTGTCACGCCCTTGGCATGCACGCACATGTAATCTCCAGCCGCATCGATCCAGTCGATGTCGTGAACCGGCACGAAGGTAATGGAGGATCCATCCTTGATGGCAAGCCGGTCGGCTTGCTCTAGCAGATCTTCGCCACTGGCCAGTAGCTCCCCTATCGCTGCGGAGGACTTACCCGTTAAGCTTACCGCAAGGTCCAGTAGTTTCCGTTTCTCGTGGAGCGCCGAATGCTGCTCTCTCACCTGCGTTGCCTTGCTTATTGCATCTGCGAGGCGTTCCTTCTCCACCGGTTTCAGCAAGTAATCGATGGCATGGACATCGAATGCATCTACGGCAAACGCATCGTAGGCGGTTACGAATATAACCATTGGCATGACATCACCCTGAATTTCGGAAATGAGCTCAAAACCCGTCATACCTGGCATTTGAATATCGAGAAATACAACATCGGGTTCGAACTCGATTATCGCTTCAATCGCCTCCCTGCCGTTCTTACAATGTTTTAATACATCGACGCCACCGAGTTCTTCCAGACGCATGGCCAGCCCCTTCCGAGCGAGCTCTTCATCATCCACGATAAGTGCAGTCAATTTCTGTTGATCATTCTGTGTCATAGGGAATTAGGACCTTAACAGTTAATCCGCTTGGCTTTACATTTGAAAATGCCAGATCGTAGTGCTCGCCGTAGATTGTATGCAGTCGGTTTCTAATATTACTGATACCGACGCCATTTGAAAGCGCCAACTGTTGTTCTGCAATTTCCACGTTAGCAATCCCTGGACCATCATCTGTTATCTGGATCATCAACAGCTTGCCCACTTTTTTTGCCGCAATCCGAATCGTGCCACCATGTTCAGTCTTGGAGATACCGTGCTTGATGGAATTTTCGATGATCGGTTGCAGAAGCATGGTTGGCACCAGCGCTGCCTCGGCCTTTTTATCGATATCCAGTTCCAGGCGCATGCGTTCTGCGAAGCGAACTTTTTCAATATCGAGATACAATCTGGAGGTCTCCAGTTCATGCGCCAGCGTCACGCGATCCAGTGGTGAGTGATCCAGCGAGTAACGCAAAAACTTGCTGAGCTTGGTTAACATCTCGTTGGCCTGTTCCGTGGCCTTCTCCAGCACCAGGGTGGAAATGGCGTTAAGTGTGTTGAACAGGAAGTGAGGATTGAGTTGATAACGCAACATTAACAGCTGTGCCTGATGCGCGAGTGCCTCGGAGCGCAGGCTCTTCTCTTTTTCAAGCTGAAACAGCTGGTAGTACTTGATGATGAAATACAGTGCACTCCAGGTGAGCATCAGAGGGTAGGAGAATATAAACAGATTATCGAACAAATCCTGGCCAGTGGCCGCGCTGAGATCGATGGTCTCCCCAAACGGCAGCAGCGCGAAATAGTTTTGAAAGGGTTGCCAGATCAGCGCCGCTCCGAAGGCACCGAACCAGGTGGCCAGGAAGCGCACTACGAAGCCCTTCTCCCACACCAGCTTGTAGAGCAGACGCAGACCGGACGTCAGCAGGATCGCCACCGCCGCGCTGAGGCTATAAACCAGTGCCAGGGGAATAATGTATTCCAGGGCGGGTGGCACAAAGATCAGGTTCAGCAGAACCAGCATCAGTGCCCAGACAGACCAGCCCACCAACTGGAAAATCCAGAATTGGCTTCTTCTTATTAGTGAGAATGAACTGGTACTCATACCTGGTGGGCCGGGCTTACTATCCGGCCCACTCCCGGGTTCAGGGAAGCAAGTCTGCTACTGCGTCTCGCTCTTCCTTTAGTTCCTGCTCAGTCCTGGACATCAGGTCCTGGCTGAACTCATTGATTTCCAGACCTTGCACAATCGAATAGCTACCTGCTTCGCAGCTAACCGGATAAGAATAGATAAGCCCTGCTTCGATACCATAACTACCGTCGCTGTGGATACCCATGCTGACTGTCTTACCAGCAGTACCGAGAACCCAGTCATGCATATGCTCGATAGCGGCATTGGCAGCCGATGCTGCACTGGACAGACCTCTGGCTTTTATGATGGCCGCGCCGCGCTGCTGTACTGTGGGAATGAACTGTTCGACGATCCATGCCTGATCCACCAGGCTCAAGGCATTCTCGCCAGCCACCGAACAGTGATGTATATCCGGATACTGGGTCGCGGAATGATTACCCCAAATCGTCAATCCCTCGACATCGGTGCTCTCTTTACCAGTCTTGATCGCCAGTTGCGCTATGGCCCGATTATGATCCAGCCTGGTCATGGCAGTGAATTGCCCAGGATTGAGATCGGGTGCGTTGCGATAGGCTATCAGCGCATTGGTATTGGCCGGATTGCCCACCACCAGCACCTTGACATCGCGGCTGGCAACCTTGTTGATGGCCGCTCCCTGTACCGAAAAGATCTGCGCGTTGGCCTCTAGCAAGTCCTTTCGCTCCATGTCTGGTCCACGTGGACGAGCCCCCACCAGCAAGCAGTAGTCGGCGTCCTTGAAGGCCAGATCGGGATCGTCGGTCTGCACGATGCCGGCCACCAGAGGGAAGGCGCAATCTTCGATTTCCATTACCGTACCCTGTAGAGCTTCTAGGGCTGGGCTTATTTCGAGCAATTGCAGTATCACGGGCTGATCGGTGCCCAGCATTTCTCCGGCGGCAATTCTGAATAATAAAGAGTAACTGATTTGGCCCGCTGCTCCAGTGACAGCGACTCGCACGGGTGCTTTCATGTCTGTTTTGATTCCTTTATCTGTCAGTTTGATTCGTTGTAGAGGGCCGTGCAGTATATCAGATTATGGGTAAAAATGAGAGATCGCCGGGGCCACCGAAGGTCTGTTCTAATCCACACAAGGACTGACCCACCTATCACTAACTAGTGCTGTTGAAAATAAACATCGCATCGCCGTAGCTGAAAAAACGATACTCCTGGTCTATTGCTTCATGGTAGGCGTCAAGTAGCATTTTTTTACCAGCATATGCACTAACCAGCATTAGAAGTGTTGATTCTGGCAGGTGAAAATTGGTGATCATGGCGTCGACAATCTGAAATTGGTATCCAGGGTAAATGAAAATGTCAGTCTCTCCCTGGAACCGCTTTAGTACCCCGTCCCGGGTAGCACTCTCCAGGCTTCTAACCGATGTTGTACCAACAGCAATTATCCGACCACCTCTGGCCTTGCACGCGTTTACTTTTTCACAGACTTCATCATCTACGTCAACAAATTCTTTATGCATTTTGTGCTCATCGATATTATCTACCCGCACGGGTTGAAAGGTGCCAGCTCCCACATGTAGTGTCAGGAAAGCCAGCTCAATTCCCTTTTCCTTTATCTCGAGCAATAATTCCTCATCGAAATGCAATCCTGCCGTTGGGGCCGCAACCGCACCTTCCCGATTTGCATACACCGTCTGGTATCGCTCCTCATCCACTTCCTCATCGGCACGCTTGATATAGGGGGGCAGAGGTATATGTCCGAATTCCCTGAGCTGCCTGGATAGATCCAGACTCGATGAAAATTTCAGCAAAAAGAACTCCCCTTCCCGCGCCCCTACTTCTGCATCAAGCGTGGCAGAGCACCCGCGGAGCTGCTTATCTCTGGGGTAAAACTGCAGCAAGGTGCCGGACTTGGGGGACTTACTGGCTCGAACCTGCGCCAGAGCCCTGTTGTTCTCAAGCAACCTCTCTATCAGCACTTCAACCCGACCCCCGGTATTCTTTTCTCCAAGTAATCGCGCTGGAATAACACGCGTGTCATTGAATACCAATAGATCTCCGGGTCGAAGTAAATCGACGCACTCACGAAATACACGGTGCTCGACGTCACCCGTTGCAGAATTCAGACACATTAACCGACTATCGGTGCGTCGATTGGTTGAGTAATTTGCAATCAGGCGCTCAGGAAGAGTGTATTTGAAGTCACTGAGTTGCATATAGCAATTCACACGGTTTCAGATTGAGGAATCTGCAGCGTATAAAATAATGGGCAGAAGTGAAAGCAATAGTGTCGAGAACTAAGGACCCCCAATTGCGCCTCTATTGGCAGCTGCTATAATGTGCGGCCTGCGCTGGCAGCTTAGCAGAGCAGCATATTGCGGCTAAAAGCTTCTATGTATTACTAGTCGAAGGAGATTAATTCAAAACCATTAGGATAGTGGTCATGCCAGCGTGGTGAAATTGGTAGACACGCCGGATTCAAAATCCGGTTCCTTCACGGGAGTGGCGGTTCGAGTCCGCCCGCTGGTACCATTCTTTAGTAACTTAGCATTACTTCCCAATCGAAAAAAACTCCTAAAACCTCGTAAATAATAGCATATTATTGCTACTTGCCACTACCTAGACTACCATACCCATAACTTTTCTATTCGTAGGTAGGTTAATAGGTAGATGCCCAAGGTAGTCAAAGAATTATCAGATATTTCTATCAAACGACTCAGACATCGTGTCGGCACTGGTGCGAAAAATTCTAAGCTAAAGGGTAAACCAATCAAGGCTATGCACGCTGTAGGAGGCGTAAGAGGCTTATATTTACAGTGTATTCCTCCAAAAGGCTCAGAGGAGGTTGGAGCTAGGCAATGGATATACCGCGCTACAGTCGGTGACAAGGTTCGTAATATCGGCTTAGGTAACTACCCTTCTGTACCTACTAAAAGCGCGAGAGAGGCTGCCAGAGAGCTTCAAGACGCAATTCAGGCTGGGATAGACCCTATTGCCCAAAAGAGAGCTAAGCTCGCTGAGCTAAAGGCTATGCAAGCTAAGGAAATAACCTTTGAGGATTACGCTAGGAAGAAGTTTATTCCCATAAAGGCGAGAGGTTATAAGAGCGCAGACCAAGTCCGCAGACTGAACCAGATACTCAGAGACTACGTCTTCCCCCATATAGGCAACATGGTTCTAGAAGACATAAGAAAGCAAGACATAGTAAAGATTATAGAGCCGCTCTGGGAAACAAAGAACGAAACCGCAAGGCGTGTCCAGAACTACATCCAATCCATTATCGAACAAGCTATCTCAGACGAACTGAGAGCGAAAGGTAATTGCGCTGTCTGGAAGAACAACTTACAAACATCATTCGTAAAAAGAGACGCAGTCCATACAGTAAAAAGCCATCGCGCTATTCACTGGAAAGAACTCCCTAAGTTTATAAAAGCCCTACGAAGGTTAGACATTCCTAAAGGAAGCAGACCAGAAGTAGACGCTATGCTTCTCATGATACTCACTGTGGGAAGACCTCAAGAGGTTAGGTTTGCTGATTGGGAAGAGATAGACCTTAAAGCAAAGGTCTGGAGGCAACCCGAAGGTAAATACAAAAGTAAAAAGATGTGGGAAATACCCCTCTGCACTACCGCTATTAACATCCTTAAAGCCCAACCTGGTTACGCTACAAAGCGTGGCCGCATCTTCTCAACCTTAAATGGTGCAGTCATACACGATAAGTACCTCTCAGCTTTGCCAGACGCTTTGGGTTTCGATGCAGTAGCACATGGATTTAGAGCTACGTTCAGAACTTGGGGGCAGAAGCATACAAAGAAGTATCGATTTGTTGAGGAAGAACTAGAACTCAGCTTGAAACACTTAGACACCGTAGGCTGTCGTGCCGCCTATGCCCGTGACCAATTGCTCCCTGACCGTAGAAAAGTAATTAGCACCTACGAAAAGTGGGCTATGAAAGGCGAAAAGTAATGAATGATACCTATATTAAGGAATTTGAAGATTGGTTGCTGATGGGCAGTTGGGATGTCGATACTGCATGTAAGATATTAGCGGGATACTTCCCAGTTGCTTTTGACCCAACAGCTAACATCATGATTGATGTGTATAGCGATAAGGGCGGCTACAAGCAAACCTCTAATGGTGAAGCACCGACTGAAGCTCAACAAAATGAATACCATCGTATCTACGCACTATTTAAAAGTGATGAGCATGATTTTGCTGCTGTCGGTTTAGATGGGAAGCGTCTATTTCCTCAAAGCCACGTGGACATTATGAAAAGCACAGTTCGTCCTTGCTATGCAATAGACTGGGCAGCAAGCATGTCCGTCGTCAAACAAATGGAACAGATGAGC
>PBYU01000020.1 GCA_002730035.1 Gammaproteobacteria bacterium
GGATTTGGTCGGGGCGGCCGGATTTGAACCGACGACCACTACACCCCCAGTGTAGTGCGCTACCAGACTGCGCTACGCCCCGATTTAGATTGTTTTCGAGAATTGAGATTTTACTAGTGTTTAACGTTGGGTGACTACTTCTTATTAAAAGCCAGATCCCACCAATGTAGTACGCTACCAGACTGCGCCTCGCTCCGTTGTAAATCATTTTCAAGAAGTGAGAGTTTACTTGTGTTTAAAGCTTGAGTAATTATTTCTTCTCAGCGGTGGGCTCTGAGATAAAGTTCACATTCGAGAATCGGAGTTTTACTCGTACCTGATGACTGGATACTACTTAAACGGGATAAGAATTCACGGAGGCCAGCTGTTACAAGCTGGCGATGACCTTTTCCAGATCGCGCACTAAGGTCTTGATTTCACCTGAATTCACGTTGGTTTTGGCCAATTCATCAGGATTATCACTCATCTTCTGTCGTGCTCCACCAATGGTATAGCCTTGCTCGTACAACAAGCTCTTGATCTGGCGTATTAATACTACGTCCTGGCGCTGATAGTAGCGACGATTGCCGCGACGCTTCGTTGGTTTGAGTTGAGGGAACTCGGCTTCCCAGTAACGCAGAACATGGGGTTTAACCGCACATAATTCGCCAACCTCACCGATTGTAAAGTAGCGTTTTGGGGGTATTGGAGGTAATTCGTCGTTATTCTTCGGTTCCAGCATAGCCTTCTACTTTCGCCTTTAGTTTCTGCCCTGGCCTGAAAGTCACTACTCGCCTTGCTTTGATGGGGATTTCTTCACCGGTCTTGGGATTGCGGCCGGGCCGTTGTTTCTTGTCCCGGAGGTCAAAATTACCATAACCAGACAATTTGACCCGCTCATTGCGTTCCAGGGACAAGCGGATTTCTTCGAAAAACTGCTCTACCACTTCCTTGGCTTCGCGCTTGTTCAGCCCCAACTCTTCGAAAAGGCGTTCAGCCATGTCGGCTTTGGTGAGTGCTCCGTCCGCCATAGTCAATTCCCCGGCTAATCCCGCAAATTTGCATTAAATTGTTCTTGTAGTGCGTTGACGCAGCAACTAATTATTGTATTTATCTCTTCGTCGCTAAGAGTGCGGGAAGGATGCTGCCACGTCAAGCCCAAAGCGATACTTTTTTTGCTTTTTGAGACCGCATCCCCTTGATAAACATCAAATATTCGTAAGTTAGTCAGGAATTCACCAGCCTGATCGCGGACTAAAGCCAGTATTGCATCGGCGGGGACGGACTCTTCGATGACGATTGCCAAATCGCGGCTGACTTCCGGGTATCGGGACAGTCTACCCGCCTTGGGCAGTTCGGCTTTCTGGACTTGTTCAAGCACGAGTTCAAAGAGAAAAATTTTGCCACTCAGATCCATTTCTCCAGAAATTGCAGGATGCAGCGCTCCGACGTGACCGATAGTGTGACCCGTTCCCGATTCTATTCGTGCACACTGGCCCGGGTGGAAGCAGCTAGTTTGCGCTGGAACATAGCGATGGTGTCGGGTGATTTCACCGAGGTCGAGCAAGCTCTCAACATTGCCTTTTACATCATAAAAGTCATTCATCTCTTTGTTATTATTCCAGTTTTCTGGATATTTACTGCCTGAAATTATTCCAGAAATCATGCTGACTTGTTGGTAATCGCTCTCTTGTGAACTGAATACCAGCCCTGACTCGAACAGCCTGAGGCGTTCCTGTTGGCGATTGGCATTGTATTTCAGGGTACTCAACAGTCCCGGCAGAATACTGGTCCGCATCACTGCCATTTCCTCAGAAATGGGATTCTCCAGCCTCACCGGGCTTGCCTCCGGTCCACAGACCAATTCTGACAATGCCGGATCGATAAAGCTATAGGTCACCACTTCCTGATAACCCAGATCAACCAATTGATGTCTGATTCGAGACATGGATACCCGGGCTTCAGGCCTGGCGGCCAATGTCTGACTTCCGAAACCGCCGGTTTTCGGTATATTGTTATAACCATAAATCCTGGCAATCTCTTCAATCAGGTCTGCTTCTATGCTGACATCGAAGCGAAACGACGGGACTTCTACCAGTATGGACACCTCAGACTCACTGACAATCAAGAAACCGAGCCGAATGAGTATATCCATGACTTCGCTGTGGGCTATTTCAATCCCGAGTACTCGAGAAACAGTGCCCAGGTTCAATTCAACCTGAAGTGGAGCAGGCAGATTGCCAATGGCTTCCGTAATTGGTCCTGCTTCCCCACCGACTATTGCCAATAACAACTCGGTAGCTCGTTGCATTGCTCTATGTTGCAACTGGTAGTCAACGCCCCTTTCATAACGGTGTGACGCGTCGGTGTGCATACCGAAACGACGTGCTTTACCAGCGATCGCAAGTGGTGGGAAGAAGGCACATTCGAGAAACACGTCCATTGTTCCTTTTGTGACAGAGGTAGCCAGACCTCCCATAATGCCTGCTATGGCAACTGCCTTTTTCTCATCTGTAATGAGCAAGATGTCAGGTGTTAATGAAATTTCCCTGCCATCCAGCAGTGTAATTTTTTCGTTTTCAGTTGCCATGCGAACATCGATGTGACCTTCCAACTTGGAATAATCGAATGCGTGCATGGGTTGGCCGAGCTCCATCAATACATAGTTCGTGACATCTACAATCGGATCGATACTGCGCAGCCCACAGCGACGCAGCTTCTCCTGCATCCACAATGGCGACTCAGAATTCAAGTTTATTCCCTTGATTACTCGACCCAGGTAACGCGGGCAGCCATCTTTGGCAGTAATGGTTATTGGGAACTCATCGGCAGCAGTCGATTCAAGCTGCGAAGACTCTGGCTGGCTAATATCTTGCCTGCAAAGAACTGCGACTTCCCTGGCGAGTCCCAGCATACCCAGGCAGTCGCCTCTATTGGGGGTCAGGTCCAACTCTATACTGATATCATCCAGTTGAAAGTATTCACGAATATCCTGACCAATTGTCGCATCGCCAGGTAACTCCAAAATTCCTGTCGAATTTTCTTCCAGGCCAAGTTCCTCTGCTGAACACAACATTCCCTGAGACTCAATTCCGCGGAGTTTTGCTAGTTTTATCTTGAAGGGCTTTGCATCTTTATCGTCAACTATTTCTGCACCAACCAGAGCAAAGGGTACCTTCAATCCTTTCCTCACGTTAGGTGCACCACAAACCACTTGATAGGATTTTTCACCATCGAAAACCTGGCACACGCTTAGCTTATCTGCATCGGGGTGTTGTTCCACGGCTTGAACTTCTGCAACGAGTATTCCTGAAAACTGTCGGGCGACGGCAGTCGAACCATCGACTTCGAGGCCAGCCATGGTCAGTTGATGCATTAATTCCTGGGTATCCATTTTTGGATCGACCCATTGTTTTAGCCAGTTTTCGCTGAAAATCATTTGATATTAAACGCGCTTTACACGATTCACTTTAATTGAATTGTTGGAGAAAACGAATATCGTTTTCAAAATAGGTGCGCAGATCGTCCACGCCATAACGCAACATAGCCAGCCTTTCCACTCCCATGCCAAAAGCAAAACCGTTGTATCGAGTTGTGTCGACTTTTGACATCTCCAATACCTTGGGATGTACCATTCCGCACCCCATAACTTCTAACCATCCGGTATGCCCACAGATACGACAGCCCTTCCCCTGGCAGTTCACACATCCCATATCCACTTCGGCCGAAGGTTCTGTAAAAGGAAAATAGGAAGGCCTGAAACGCACCGGCATTTCTGCCTCAAAGTAGGCGTGCAGGAAATCTTCGACCGTGCCTTTAAGATCGGCGAAGCTCACATCTTCATCCACAAGCAGACCTTCCACCTGGTGAAACATCGGCGTGTGAGTTAGATCAGAATCGCAACGATAGACTCGGCCAGGGCAGATCATCCTGAATGGTGGCTCGCCATTTTCCATGACATGCACCTGGACTGGGGATGTATGGGTTCTTAATACTGTGCCAGGACTCACATAGAATGTGTCATGCATCGCTCGTGCCGGGTGGTGAGCAGGAATGTTAAGCGCTTCAAAGTTGTGATACTCTTCTTCAATTTCAGGACCTTCGGCAACATCATAACCGGCAGTCTCGAAGATGGTGGTGATGCGCTCAATTGTAATCGTTATGGGGTGGAGGCCGCCTTTGCTTTGTCTACGCCCGGGCAACGTGACATCGATCTTCTCGTCTTGGAGCCTGGCATTCAGACTCTCAGCAACCAACACCCGCTTTCGTGCGCCGATTACAGTATGTAATTCGCGTTTGGCGTCGTTTATTTTCTCACCGGCTGTGGGTCTGTCTTCTACAGGGAGTTGACCCAGCGCCTTTAACTGGACCGTAAAACTTCCCTTTTTGCCCAGATATTGCACGCGCAATGACTCCAGCGAATTTAAGTCATTCGCTTCGTTTATTGCTTGTAGTGCCTCGGTAAGAAGGGAATCGGTATCAGCCATGAGCCGCTCCCGTGAAAAGTATTATGCTGCCAGACCAGCTTTGGCTTGATCTACTATCGCCGTAAACGCCGACTTATCAAACACAGCAAGATCCGCCAATACACGACGATCGATTTCGATGTTGGCTTTCTTAAGTCCGGCGATTAACTGGCTATAGGTCATGCCATTCTCGCGCGCCTGTGCGTTGATTCGAGTAATCCAAAGAGCGCGGAATACCCGTTTCTTGGCACGGCGATCACGATAAGCATACTGGCCAGCCTTGGTGACTGCCTGCTTGGCTACGCGAAATACCCGGCTACGTGCACCGTAATAACCTTTCGCTTCCTTCAGGACTTTTTTGTGGCGTCGATTAGCGACAACGCCCCGTTTTACTCGAGCCATAGTTTTTCTCCTTTCCTGTTCCGATTAGTTGTCGCGTAGCATTCGTTTGACAGCAGGCAAATCAGACGGATGAACCGCACTTGTGCCTCTCAGCTGTCGCTTACGCTTGGTAGTCATCTTGGTAAGGATATGACTCTTATACGCGCTCTTGCGCTTGAAACCGGAAGCGGTTTTTTTGAACCGTTTCGCGGCACCACGATGGGTTTTTAGTTTTCCAACCATGCTTTACAAACTCCGCATTTGCTGCGCGATTGACGTTAGCGTCATCTAATGACCGTCTTCGCGCCTTCACTGCTAAGTGCAGTGGGATGTTTAATAATCCAACAACCAAAAAGGTCAGTGTCCATTAATCCAGTAGGATCAATGGACACTGACCCTTGCAATTATTGGTGCTTCTTAACCGGCGCCAGTACCATCACTATTTGCCGGCCTTCCATCTTGGGATCCTGTTCGACAGTGCCATATTCGGCAAGATCATCTCTGATCCTCTCAATAAGCTCCTGCCCAAGATGTTGATGGGCGAGTTCTCGACCGCGGAATCTAAGCGATACCTTGGTTTTGTCCCCATCTGATAGGAAACGTATCAGGCTGCGTAGTTTTACCTGATAATCCCCTTCTTCCGTCCCTGGTCGAAATTTAATTTCTTTTACATGAATCCGTCGTTGCTTTTTCTTGCTCGCCGCTTTCTGCTTTTTCAGATCGAAGACATGTTTGCCATGATCCATGATCTTACAAACCACTGGGTCTGAATCCGGGGCTATCAGTACCAGATCCAGCTTGGCATCTGCCGCAGCCGTTCTGGCATCCTCAATAGATACTATTCCGACCTGCTCCCCTTCGGCTCCAACCAGGCGCACCTCGTCGGCTTCGATAAACTCATTGATTATCGGCTTTTTGCTACTACCCCTCATGATTTGCGCGGGTGCTCAATCCTCGACAACATATTATCCTCTTGTTTAGTCCGGATGCTCGGCACTCGGGCTGTTCTCACTTCGGCCAAATTGGGCAACATCCTGGCTTAAGTGCATACAAAAATCATCGAATGTCATCGCTCCCAGGTCTTCACCTCTGCGCTTGCGAACCGCCACTGTACCGGATTCAACTTCTTTATCTCCAACTACCAGGAGATAAGGAATCTTCTGTAAAGTGTGCTCGCGGATTTTAAAACCGATCTTCTCATTTCTCAAGTCCGCAGACACTCTAAACCCTTTGTTTTTCATGGATTCTTGCAATTTCTGGCAGTATTCGGACTGCTTGTCCGTGATATTGAGAATTACGGCCTGTTCTGGAGCCAACCAGGCCGGCATCGCGCCGCCAAATTGTTCAATAAGAACCCCGATAAATCGCTCAAACGAGCCCAAAACAGCCCGATGCAGCATGACCGGCGTTTTCCTGCTGCTGTCTTCGGCGACATACTGTGCACTGAGTGCACCGGGAGTGAAGAAATCGACCTGTATAGTGCCGCATTGCTGGATGCGCCCCATGCAGTCTTTTAACGAGTATTCGATCTTCGGCCCGTAAAATGCACCCTCGCCTGGAACCAGTTCCCAGGGCAGGCCAGTGGCATTTAACGCCTCTTTCAGCGCAGTTTCGGCCTGGTCCCATATCTCATCCGAGCCTACCCGTTTCTCAGGACGAGTGGACAGGCACAGAATAACCTCGTCGAAGCCAAAATCGCGATACACCGCAAACAGCAGCTCCATGAAATCTGCCACTTCTGACTGAATTTGCTGTTCTGTACAGAAAATATGCCCATCATCCTGGACGAAGCTGCGCACACGCATCAATCCATGCATGCTGCCAGAGGGTTCGTAGCGGTGACAGGAACCGAATTCTGCTAATCGCAGCGGCAAGTCTCGGTAACTCTTCAGCCCCTGGTTGAAAACCTGGATATGACAGGGGCAATTCATGGGCTTTATCGCGTACATCCGGTTGTCGGATTCGACGCTGAACATCTCTTCGGAAAACTTCGCGGCATGACCCGATTTTTCCCACAGGCTGTAATCAACCAATTGAGGTGTGTTGATTTCCAGATAGCCCTGGTCCTGCTGGACCTTTCTCATATAGCCCTGGATAGTCTGATACAGAGTCCAGCCCCTGGGGTGCCAGAATGCCATCCCGGGAGCTTCTTCCTGAAAATGGAACAGCCCGAGTTGCTTGCCCAGCTTGCGGTGGTCACGTTTTTCCGCCTCTTCCAGGCGCTGCAGGTAGAGCTTGAGGTCTTTCTTCGATGCCCAGGCAGTGCCGTAGACACGCTGCAGCATTTCATTGTCCGCATCTCCGCGCCAATAGGCTCCTGCCACACTGGTAAGCTTGAATGCCTTGAATTTGCCAGTGCTGGGTACGTGGGGTCCCCGGCACAGATCGATAAACTCCCCCTGTTTGTAGAAGGACAGGTCTTCATTGCCGGGAATGGATTCGATGATTTCGACTTTGTAGGCCTCCCCCATATCCTTGAACATGGCGACGGCATCGGCGCGACTCATTATCGATCGCTCTACCTCGAGATCCTCCTTGACTATAGCCTCCATGGTTTTCTCGATGGCCGCTAGATCATCCGGGGTAAAGGGGCGTTCGAAGGCGAAGTCGTAGAAGAAGCCATCCTCGATTACCGGACCTATAGTCACCTGTGCCTTGGGAAACAGGCGTTGCACAGCCTGGGCCATCAAGTGAGCACAGGAATGCCTGAGTATGTTGATTCCGTCTTTATCGCGCTCCGTGACAATGGCGACTTCGGCGTCCTCGTCCACGGCATGGGATGTATCCACCAATACGCCACCGACTCGACCTGCCAGCGCCGCCTTGGCGAGCCCGGGTCCTATAGATTCGGCGATAGCGGCAACCGTAATCGGGGAGTCGAAATCTCGATTACTGCCGTCGGGTAAAGTTATCTGGGGCATTACACGTTCAACTAATTCTGGGAATAAATAGAATCCAAAGTGACCAGTACAGAGCCCTGGTTGCAGTTTGATCATCTAATGTCGGTTGTTAGTAATTCTATGGAATGGTAGGCACGACCAGATTCGAACTGGTGACCTCTACCATGTCAAGGTAGCGCTCTAACCAACTGAGCTACGCGCCTCCGATAGAAAAGCTTGGCGATTATACGGAATTCAGCGCCTCAGTGTCGATCGATTTTTGGTCATTTCGTGTATTTAAGTCATTGCTTTAACAGTTGATTCTTCAGCTCGGCAATCCTGTCGCGTGTGGCCGCTGCTGCTTCAAAAGCCAGGTCCCTGGCGTGATCGTACATCTCCTCTTCGAGCCTGCCTATTTCCTTTTGCATCGCCGTCGGATCGGTGAATTCCAGCCGTCCATAGGCTCCAGTTTTCTCGGCTATCATCCTGCCCCGCTGGCGGGTACGGGTGCCCGGTGCCGAGTAAGCGCCTTCCATTACATCCAGCACTTTCGTCTTTACTCCGATCGGAGTGATATTGTGAGTTGTGTTGAATTCCAACTGTGTATTGCGGCGCCGACTGGACTCATCGATGGCACGCTGCATGGAACCGGTGATGTTGTCGGCATACAAGATCGCCCTGCCATTGAGATTTCTCGCGGCTCGACCGATAGTCTGAATCAGGGATCGCTCTGAGCGCAGGAATCCTTCCTTGTCGGCATCGAATATCGCTACCAGTGAGACTTCGGGTATATCCAGCCCTTCACGCAACAGGTTGATGCCCACCAGCACGTCGAATTGGCCGAGTCTCAAATCTCTCAATATCTCCGAGCGTTCTACTGTTTCTATATCTGAATGCAGATAGCGAACTCGCACATCATGCTCAGCCAGATAGTCGGTGAGATCTTCCGCCATACGCTTGGTGAGTACGGTGACCAGCACCCGCTCCTGTAGCCCCGCGACCCTACGTACTTCCGATAACAAGTCATCCACCTGGGTAGAAGCAGGCCGAACTTCCAGTGCAGGATCCACCAGTCCGGTGGGTCGAACCACCTGTCTGACCTGCTGCCCTTCGTGATCATGCTCATAGGGACCTGGCGTTGCCGACACGAAGATGATTTGCGGAGTAAGCGCTTCCCATTCCTCGAATCGCAGAGGACGATTATCAAGCGCCGACGGCAGCCGAAATCCGTATTCCACCAGAGTTTCCTTGCGGGACCGATCGCCCTTATACATCGCACCCAACTGGGGAATCGAAACATGGGATTCATCGGCGATGACCAGTGCGTTATCCGGCAAGTAATCGTACAGAGTCGGTGGCGGTTCGCCGGACTCTCTACCAGAGAGGTAGCGGGAATAATTTTCAATACCGCTGCAATAGCCCAGTTCCTGAATCATTTCCAGGTCAAACTTGGTGCGTTGCTCCAGGCGCTGAGCCTCTACCAGACGATTGCTCTCGTTAAGGTGTTGCAAGCGGTCTTTCAATTCAGCTCTGATGTGATCGAGGGTTCCCAGCAGCGTCTCCCTGGAGGTGACATAGTGAGATTTAGGGAAAACAGTCAGGCGAGGCACCTCTTTAATCACGCTGCCTGTTAGCGGATCGAAATAGGAGAGTTTTTCTATTTCGTCATCGAAAAGCTCGATGCGAATCGCATTCCGCTCTGATTCTGCGGGGTAAATATCGATCACGTCGCCGCGCACCCGATAAGTGGCTCTTCTGAGCTCCATATCATTGCGCGTGTATTGCAGGTCGGTTAGCCGTTTGAGCAGATTTCGCTGATCTATCCGATCTCCACGATCGAGATGCACGACCATCTGCAGGTAGGCGCTAGGATCGCCCAGGCCATAAATTGCCGAGACCGTAGCTACCACCACGACATCGGAGCGTTCCAGCAATGCCTTGGTGGCTGACAGCCGCATCTGCTCTATATGATCATTAATGGAAGCATCTTTCTCGATATACAAGTCCGATGACGGCACGTAGGCCTCAGGTTGGTAATAGTCATAATAGGAGACGAAGTATTCGACACAATTGCCCGGGAAAAACTCCCGGAATTCCCCGTAGAGCTGGGCAGCCAGCGTCTTATTGGGTGCCATGACCAGGGTTGGCCGCTGCACCGTCTCGATGACATTGGCAATAGTAAATGTCTTGCCTGAGCCAGTGACTCCCAGCAGCGTTTGCACATGCAGGCCATCTTCCAGCCCTTCCACCAGCCGTGCGATTGCTTCAGGCTGGTCGCCGGCGGGCTCGAACCCGGAGTGAAGCTTAAAGCGCTTTTCCATGGTGATTTTTTGTACAGCACTGAACTATGATTCTGTGGGATAAAGTTGCCCCAATAGCCGGGAGCAATTGCAAACCTCTAAGGGTACACCAGAATTCAGGCCAAGGCGTAGAGACGGTTGACCAGATTGGGATTTCTCATTAGTATACGCGCGGCTTGCGACTCTAGCGGTTATACTCTCATCTCCAGTAGGTCGTATCTGTTGCCCAATAGCTCAATGGTAGAGTAGGTGACTGTTAATCACTTGGTTCCAAGTTCGAGTCTTGGTTGGGCAGCCAAACAAAATACCCGTGTAGCCTAATAGTTACGCGGGTTTTTCCTTTCTGAATCTCTCGTCCTTCAATATTCCTGATTCGAGCCCAGCTTGGGCAGCCAATCCAATCCCGTACCTCTGTAGTGTAGTGTATTGCCAACCCGGGCACATTCACCTGTGGTTAAGTTCTGGCCAAATAATGTATAGTTGACGCCTCTTAATATCCGCATCGCCGAGGTGAGCATTTATGCGAGCACTAGTCATTGCCGCAATTCTAGCATTCAGCACCACGGGGCTGGCTCAGGAAAATCCTGTTGTCATCATGGAAACCTCCATGGGCACCATCAAGATTGAACTATGGGCAGACAAGGCCCCCATTAGTGTCGAGAATTTTCTGCGTTACACCGACGAGGGGCTCTACGACAGCTTGATATTCCATCGGGTAATTCCCGGCTTCATGGTGCAGGGCGGAGGCTTTTCTCCGGACATGATCCAGCTTTCCAGTTACGAGCCGATCAAGAATGAGGCTCGGGTAGATGTTCCTAATACTCGCGGAACGCTCGCCATGGCGCGCACCAGTGTCGTAGACAGCGCAACCAGTCAGTTTTTTATCAATCACGCCGACAACGGATTTCTAAATCACCAGGACGAAACGCCCGGCGGATTTGGCTACGCCGTGTTCGGCGAGGTCATTGAAGGCATGGAGGTTGTAGATGAAATTGCCCTGGTAGTAACAGGAAGTGTTAAGGGCTATGGAGATGTGCCGTTGGAACCGATAATAATCAATTCAGTTCGGCGTGAATGAAATTTCCGCAGCTGACCCTTCTATTCTTTGAATAGAGGAGTCACCTTCGCTTCAGATTCACCCTGGGGTTCATTCTCGACTGATTGAGAGTAGTAGACTTCCCATAGCGGATCGCTGGTCTCTTCTTTCGGTTCGAAACCATCAACCGCATCCATCAGCAAGGCGCGAATCTCGGGCAGATTGATCTGTTGGCAGGCAGCCTGCAATCGACCTAACAGCTTTTCCAATTTCTCCCAGTTCAGCATCTCCTCTTCGGCGCGCATAATCTTGGGATGCTCGGTACCGGTTACCGACTCGCCAATCAACAACTCTTCATAGAGTTTTTCACCGGGCCGTAGGCCCGTATATTCGATGGCAATATCGCCGCGGTATGAGTTTTCGTCTTTAACATCGTAGCCCATCAGGTGCACCATCTTCTTGGCCAGGTCTACGATACGAATAGGCTCATGCATGTCCAGCACGAACACATCACCCCCGGTCGCCATTGATCCAGCCTGGATCACCAACTGAGCGGCTTCCTGAACAGTCATGAAATATCGAGTTACTTCGGGGTGCGTTACGGTTACTGGCCCGCCAGTACTGATCTGTTTCCTGAACAGGGGAACCACTGATCCGGAGGAACCCAGTACATTCCCAAATCGAACCATACTGAACCTGGTAGCGCTATTGCGATGTGCAATAGCCTGCAGAACCTGCTCCGCAAAGCGTTTGGTGGCTCCCATAAAATTGGTTGGTCGTACTGCTTTATCGGTTGAAATCAATACAAAATTCTTGACCCTGTATTTCTCGGCAGCCTGTGCAGCGATCAAGGTGCCAAATATATTATTTTGGGCGCCTTCAACAATGTTCTTCTCAACCATTGGCACTTGTTTGTACGCCGCCACATGATAAACAGTATCGACAGCGAAGCTCTTTATGGCATTTTCCATTTGAGGTTTGTTACAAACAGAGCCCAGCAGGGCGATAATTTCGATCTTGTCGCCGTTTTCGATGCTGAGCAATTTTTCTCTGAGCTCACTCTCTATTTCATAGAGGCCATACTCGAAAGAATCTAGCAGAATTATCCGGGCAGGATTGATGCTGACTATCAATCTGCATAATTCCGAGCCAATGGAGCCTGCGGCCCCTGTGACCATTACAGNCTGGCNATTTATACATGCCCCCAGTAATTCTGGATTTGGCGGTACTATGTCACGNCCTAACAAATCTTCGATGTCGATATCGCGAACTTCATCAACACCCNCTTTGCCCGACACCATGTCGAACAGGTCTGGGACAGTTTTTACATGCACCGGCAGGTGTTCGAGGCGANTGAGAATCTCTTTCCGTTCTGCATGGGTGGCGGATGGAATCGCCAACAAAATTTGCCTGACTGAAAAACTTTCAATGAGTTCATACAGTGAATTCGGGCTATGGACTCGAATGCCGTGTACGGTACTTCCCAGCATGTGGTGGCTATCATCGACAAAGGCTACCGGCAGATATTGATCACCATTCTGAAAAGCCACCACCAGTTGCATGCCCGAGCTGCCGGCTCCGTAGATAATTACCGGCTCTTTGGGACGGAAGTTCTGAATCAGGCTCTGTAGCAAGACTTTTGCCAGAAAACGGCTTCCCCCGATGAACAGCAGGGCAATCATCCAGAAGATTGGTAGAATTGAATAATCCGTCGATTCGGGAGTCAATGAAAAGAAATAAGAGGCTGCCAGGAAACAGGTGGCTACGGTGACACCCTGCAATAGTACGAAACCCGACTGCAGTCCCATATAGAGCACAATGGCTCGATACAGCCCAATTCGAACAAATACCAGAATGCTAAGCGCAGTAGCAATTGCCAGATAGAAATAAAATAGTGGGTCCAGCGCAAAAAAGTCTTTCCCCAACAGGGTAAACGATAGAGGCAGTGCGACTACNATCATGATGCTGTCGGCTAGCATCATCAATATCTGCTTGATGGAGCGCGACAGTGGAATCGTATATAAGCGCATAAAGTTCCCTACCTAAATATTAGGCCTGACCATCGGTGAATAATGGCGGGCTATTCTCGCAATGATGCAACTTCAATCGACATGCCAGCTCTAAATTTTCCCGCCAACAGCGCCAATGGAAGTATTGCAATGACGGCCAAGTATACACCCAGTTGCGGCTGCTGGACTGAAATCCAGGCCAGCGGTGCCAACCAGAGACAATTAAACATTAGTATTGTTATCGTCACTTTGCCGTGACTCTTATACTGTCTGGCCGCATTTTGATAGGCATGGCAGGCATGGCCTTCGAACCACCTCTCCCCAGCCAGGTAACGCCGCGCCAGGGTATAGCTTGCATCGGTGATAAACACCGCCAGCAGAATTACCCAGGTCCACACCGTCATACTGCCGTGGTGCATCGAGAACAGAGCCAGTACNCCCAACGTGAATCCGATAAATCCGCTGCCCACGTCACCCATAAAGATCTTGGCAGGTGCCCAGTTCCACACCAGAAAACCGGCTCCGGCCGCCAGCAGCGTGCCTGACAATACGCCCAACACCTGATCTTCATTGCTTATAACGAACAGCAGGCAACTTAGGTTTACAAACAACAATTCACTACCAGCCAAGCCGTCAATACCGTCCATGAAGTTGTAGAGATTGAGTAGCCAAACCAGCGCAACTATGGCCAATCCATTGAGCAGCCATTGCACCTGCAGTGTCCAATCACCAATGCCGACCGGTGGAACATCACCCAGCCACCACACTGACCAGATAGCTGCTCCGAACTGCAGTGGTATTCGCCAACGCAGGTCGAGCGGGCTGAGATCATCGATCAAACCCACCACGGCAATGACTACGCCACCGCTTAGGGCCATATACTCGGCGAGTGGAATAACGCCTGCAACAAGATAGTAAGATGCCAACAGTGCAAATAGGCAGACAATGACCAATCCTCCACCTACTGGAGTAGCTTGGGAGTGCGCGCTACGATCCACGGGTAAATCCATCATGCGTACGCGGGGTGCCAGGTTGCGGAGAACACCGGTTAACAACAATGATGCTAGAAAAAGTCCCGCAAATAACGCCAGTGTCGACATTGAGCAGCATTCGGTTTGTCGCTGTGAAGCTGGCTATTATAGCGGGNTTAATAGTTTTTTCAGTAGAAAAAACAGGCACTTTCACGACATAGTNAAAGTGCCTTGTAGAACACAAAAAGTTTCAGTCCTGCTAATTGTTGACAATCACGATGCGATGCCGATTCTTCTCAACCGTCGCTTCGCCAATACCCTGCACCTCAATCAACTCATCGACCGATCGAAACTTTCCAAACATCTCCCTGTAGGCAACAATCTCCGTTGCCTTGACCATGCCGATCCTTTCAAGCGATTCCGCTATCGTGGTTGCATCCGCGCTATTGATATCCAGCTGAGACACCTGTTGGGTGGTATCAGCTGGGGTATCTGCCACCATGGCCAAAGGAGTGAAAGTCAAAAGCAAGGCGGTGAACACCGCCTTTATCCAGGCTAGTCTGCTCATAATGATTTCCTTATCGCTAATTGAACGACATCATTGTCGCTCGTCTGAGTCTAGCAGAGATCCTAGCTAACGCTAGCCACAGCGGAATTGAATTCAATTAGAGCATCATTCGGGGATTCGGCACGAGTAATGGGCCGCCCCACCACCAGATAGTTGCTGCCATTCTGGATAGCTTCCGCTGGACCGACAATCCGTTTCTGATCATCGGCAGCAACCTCGGCGCGGCGGATGCCTGGAGTGACCAGGCAGAAATCATCAGGTAGTTGAGCTCGCAGAAGGCGGGTCTCGGCGGCAGAGCACACCACACCGTCCAGTCCGGCATCCCGACTTAGAAATGCCAGTTTGCTCACTTGTTCTTCGGGATTGCTCACGATGCCGATTTGTTGCAAGTCTTCTTTTTCCAGACTGGTAAGCACCGTGACTCCGATTAACAGAGGTCGCCCGGAGTTCATGCCCTCCAGCGCCAGCCGCGCCTGCTCCATCATGGTGAGGCCGCCAGAGGCATGGACATTAAGCATCCATACTCCCAGTTCGGCGGCTACCTTGACGGCTCGTGCCACTGTATTCGGAATGTCATGAAATTTGAGATCCAGAAATACATCGAATCCGCTGGAGATGACTTCTCTCACCAATTTCGGCCCGCTAGCTGTAAATAGCTCCTTACCGATTTTCACGCGACACAGAGATGGGTCCAGCTGAGCTAAGAGGTTCTTAGCCTGCGCGGCTGTTTCAAAGTCCAGCGCGATGATAATTCTTTTCGTCACTTACAACGCTCCATTTGTTGTCCTGTCTACCAGACTTCAACTAGGACCCTCCCTCTTCCACTGTCTGATTACCGAATCAGGAAACACTCGCATCCACTATAGGCTTAATTTTGTCCCATTTCTGGCAACTTGGGCAGAGCCAATATAGACTGCGGGATTCGTAGCCACAATGGTTGCACTGATAGGCCGGTTTCTTGCGGAGCAGATTGTTGACCATCTGCTGTAGTAAATTCAGATTGCTACTCACCTCGGTACCAGCCTTGGGGATTTGCAGTCGTAATAACTCAACCAGACCAATAAGCGAAGGCTTTTTCATCAGGTAGTCATTAAGAAACTCGATCGCCGCTTCATCCCCTTCCCGGCTCTTTACCAGGTCCGATAAGGCAAGAACTACACTGACATCCGGTTCTTCAGGTAAGGAATTAGTCAGTAATTTCTCAAATTCCGGCAAATTTTGCAGTTGCTCATAACACTCCGCAAGTGGCCCTAGCACCTGGCTAACGAATTCAGGGTTATTAGTGCGAACCATTATAAGATTTTTGATGGCCGATTTAAAGTTCCCAAGCCGTTGTTCAATCCTCGCCAGAATTAAGGAAGCCCTAACATTGCCCCGAACGAAACCGAATGCGCGTTTTATTTGCTCTCTTGCTTTGTTGTCATGGCCTTCATCCAATAACCTTTCGGCTAGCTCGCAACAATAATGTGCTGCTGCGGCTCGTAATTCCGACTCTCTCTTGTACGTAGAATTAGTCAGTAGCAGCTTGGAACAGCTAATGGCTTTTTCCCATTCTTTTTCAGTTTGATAAATGGTAATTAGATGTCGAAGCGCATCCCATTTTGAAGCCGAATCCTCGCTGAGCACTTCATTGAGCAGCCGTTCAGCTCTATCCAATAGTCCGGCAGAAATATAGTCGATTGCCAGTTGTAATCTGGTCGAGTCAGAAAAGGATTTGTCCAATCCGGGCCTTGCCAAAAGGCTCTGGTGTACCTTTATAGCTTTATCTACTTTGCCTCTGCGCCTCAGAAGAGCACCCAGAGCAAGGTGTGTTTCGATTGTGTCACTATTGATCTCAAGCGCCTTGATGAATGTATCGATAGCTTCATCGGGCTCGTCGTTCAATAAATAATTTAATCCCACGAAATAGTCTTCGAAAATATCTTTGCTATGCCGAGCTTTATGCGCACCACCTACCGCAGTTAGTCGGCCCAGGATCCAACCGGCTATAACTGCCGCCAAAAGTAAGAAATAAATTCCCAGACTTTCCATGGCTATTGGAGATCCTTGAGAGACATGGCCCGGAGTTGGCTAAGCTCTTGATTTGCTTTGGATAACTGCTTGTTCAATTTGCGAATCTCAGCCCTGGATTTCAAGCTACGAATAAGCCCCAGTCCCAGTAGCAGGCCGATCGCTCCACCGCTCACGAAGGCACCGACTATCCACACAGAAACGGGTTGCGCCGGCCATTGCCAGCTGCCGAAATTGATACTCACTGGTGTTGTATTGAAATAGGAAAATGAAATGCTGGCCACGAAAACCAGAGTCAGGAACAAACCGGATAGTAGACTGCCAATCTTATGCATTTGAGTTTTCCCAATACCTCTTTCTTATGAAAGACAAAGGGTTTCGGCGAGGCTTTAGTTCTCAGAATGAAAAACGGCATAACCGTGAAGGCTATGCCGCTTAATCTTCAAAGCCTTTGCTTAGATTTAGCTTAGAACCGCTGTTCAACCAACATACTGTTGTTGACACGATCACGCAATTCTTTTCCAGGTTTAAAATGTGGTACGTATTTACCACTTAAAGCAACTGGTGTTCCCGTTTTGGGATTTCGCCCGATACGCGGTACACGATAGTGCAGTGAGAAACTGCCAAATCCTCGTATTTCTATCCTACCGCCTTCAACCAATACCTGAGACATGTATTCAAGGATCGCTTTCACCGCCAATTCTACATCTTTCGATGACAGTTGGGTTTGCTTCCCCGCTATGCGATCTATAAGTTCAGATTTAGTCATAGTTATCCCCTGTACTCAAGCCGTCTTCACGAAATTTCGTGCTCTACGTATTCAGGTATTGCAAGCCTACCACAAAGTTTGGCTGTTTTTACAACCAACCCATACGGATTTACAGTTAAGCCATGCGGATTAAACGATAGTCCGTTTAGTTTCACTGCTAACTTTTATCCATCTCCGCCTTAATCAGATCACCGATAGTCCCAGGTGATACGTCACCGGCTTCCTGGCTTTTATGCTCTTGAACAGCCGCCTTTTCGTTATCGATTGCAATGGCTTTAACGGAAAGGCTCAATACACGACTCTTACGGTCTACACTAACTATCTTGACCTCGATCTGTTCACCTTCTTTCAGCTCATTTCGAGCGTCCTCAACCTTGTCCCGGCTGATCTCTGAAGCACGCAACACGCCATCGACCCCTTCCTGCAAGGTGATCGTTGCAGACTTGGCATCGATAGCTGTTACGCTGCCCTTCACGATACTGCCTTTCTCAAATTCTGAAACATAGTTCATGAATGGGTCATCTTCCAACTGTTTAACGCCGAGAGAGATGCGTTCACGCTCCGGGTCGATCGACAAGATAACGGTTTCAATCTCATCCCCTTTCTTGTAATTGCGTACCGCTTCCTCTCCGGTTTCATCCCAGGAGATATCGGAAAGATGAACTAATCCATCGATATTGCCATCGAGTCCGATGAATATTCCAAAATCGGTAATAGACTTTATGCTGCCTGAAATCTTGTCGCCCTGCTTGAAATTCTCAGCAAAGCCATCCCAGGGATTCTGGAAACACTGCTTGATTCCCAGTGAAATACGGCGGCGTTCTTCATCGATGTCGAGCACCATAACATCCACTTCATCGCCGAGTTGAACCACTTTGGATGGATGGATATTCTTGTTGGTCCAATCCATTTCAGATACGTGCACCAGCCCTTCCACGCCCTCTTCCAGTTCGGCGAAGCAACCGTAGTCGGTCAGATTGGTAACCACAGCCTTGACCTGCGTTTTCTCCGGATAGCGCTGCTTGATAGCTACCCAGGGGTCTTCTCCGAGCTGCTTCAGTCCAAGCGAGACGCGATTTCTATCGCGATCATATTTCAATACTTTTACATCGATTTCATCGCCGACATTGACGATTTCGCTGGGATGCTTGATGCGCTTCCAGGACATATCGGTGATATGCAGCAGTCCATCGAGACCACCCAGGTCCACGAAAGCCCCATAATCGGTGAGATTTTTGACGATGCCCTTGACCGACATGCCTTCCTGTAACTTCTCCAGGAGGGCATCACGCTCTTCTGTACTGACGGATTCGAGCACCGCGCGACGGGACACCACCACGTTATTGCGCTTGCGATCCAACTTGATCAGTCTGAATTCGAGCAGTTGGCCTTCCAGGTGCAGGGTATCGCGTACTGGTCGCACATCGACCAGGGATCCAGGCAGGAAGGCACGGATGTTGTTCAAATCGACGGTGAAGCCACCTTTCACTTTGCCATTGATGACACCGGTAACGATATCGTTCTTCTCGTAGGCAGCCTCGAGCTCCATCCAGGATTCGGCGCGCTTGGCTTTCTCCCGGGATAGCCGGGTCTCGCCGAAGCCGTCTTCAACAGTCTCCAGGGCTACTTTGACTTCGTCGCCTACTAAGAGGGACAGTTTGCCCTGTTCGTCGAGGAATTCTATGCGGGCAATTACGCCTTCAGATTTGAGTCCGGCGTGGACTGTTACCCAGTCGGTGTCTATGTCGATCACGGTTCCGGTAACGATCGCACCGGGGGTCATATCTATCTCAATTAAACTCTGTTCAAACAGATCTGCAAAACTTTCACTCATTATAAAATCCAAATATATCAAATTGTTACAATAAATTTTAAAAGTATATTGTAACTAACCACAATCCAGCTGTTGCGGGGTTATTAACGGTAGCCTCAGGATCGCCAATACTGGTGATACAACCCTGAAACAGTTTCCTTCTCGAGAACTATCCGGCTAGTCGTGCCCTCGCCAGATCCATGACCTGCTCGACTACTTCGTCGATGCTCAGATCGTTTGTATCCAGGACTACGGCATCTTCAGCGGGTTTGAGTGGAGATATGGGACGTTGACTGTCGCGTAAATCCCGCTCTTTTAGGTCTCGCAAAAGGGCGGGCAGAATAGCATCAATACCCTTACCAATCAACTGCTTATATCGCCTTTGCGCTCGCTCTTCAGGACTTGCCGTAAGGAATATTTTAAGGCATGAATCGGGAAAAATGACGCTACCCATATCGCGTCCATCGGCGACCAGACCAGGTTCGCTACGAAAGGCCTGCTGCCGTGCGTGCAGGGCCTCGCGGGCAGCAGGAATCGCCCCCACTCTGGAAGCCAGTTCACTGCCTGTATCAGTGCGGATCTGCAGGCTGACATCTTGTCCGTCAAGCCAGACCGAGCCAGGTCCGGATTTGCCAAATTCTATTTCTAACTGCTGCGCCAGTTCCGCCAGTCGCCCATGGTTTTCCAGGTCTACTCCGTTTTTGACCGCCGCAATACCCAGCACCCGATAGAGTGCGCCGCTGTCGAGTAAGCCAAACCCGAGTTGATCCGCGACTCTTGCCGCTACCGTGCCCTTGCCAGATCCAGAGGGGCCATCGATGGCGATGACAGGGACTGTGCTCATATCAGCTAACAGCCCGCTCAGTCAGCCTGATGCCGGCTTGTCTGGCTAAATCCACGAAACCTGGAAAAGAAGTCGCCACATTGGCACAGTTGTTTACAGTGATTGTTGCTGTGGCCTGCAAGCCTGCTATCGCAAACGCCATGGCTATACGATGATCACCCCGACTGTCGACCTCTCCGCCGCCGAGCGGTCCACCGACTATGCGGATGCCATCCTCGAAGGTTTCCGACTCGATACCCATCGTCGTTAAACCCGTTGCCATAGCATCGATGCGGTCACTTTCTTTCACTCGTAATTCTGCGGCGCCTCGCAGCAGAGTCTCACCTTCGGCGCAACTCGCTGCGATGAAAATTGCAGGAAACTCATCGATTGCCAGTGGAATCTGATCCTCGGGAATCACGATGCCCCGTAAGCGTCGATAATGAATTGCCACGTCGGCGACTGGTTCACCTCCAACTTCGCGCTCATTGCTCAGCTCGATGTCCGCGCCCATCGCACGCAGGATATTGATGATGCCGCTACGAGTTGGATTTATCCCGACATGCTGCAAGCATAATGATGAACCGGGGGAAATTGCAGCCGCGACCATTAAGAATGCTGCCGATGAGATATCTCCAGGGATATCGATATCGATAGCTGTGAGCATTTGCCCACCCGTCAGGCTAATCCGCTGCCGTTTGTCATCACTGTGCAACGAGTAACCAAATCCACTCAACATGCGTTCCGTGTGATCTCGACAAACCGCCGGCTCAGAAACAGCGGTTTCTCCTTCGGCATAGAGGCCTGCCAGCAACAGGCAGGATTTTACCTGGGCGCTCGCCATGGGCATGGCGTAGTCGATGCCCTTCAGGGAGGCTCCACGGATACGCAGCGGTGACCTTCCCTCCGAATCAGTATCGATGGCTGCCCCCATTTCCTGCAAGGGACCGGCAACCCTCTGCATGGGTCTGGCGGAGAGTGATTCGTCGCCAATTAACTCACTATCAAAACTCTGTGCGGCAAGCAAGCCGGTTAACAGCCGCATTGAAGTTCCGGAATTGCCAAGGTAAAGAGGGTTACGTGGCGCCTTTAGCCCATGTTTACCAACCCCGAAAATTGTCAGCTCACCGTTTTCCGGGCCGATAATAGTCACTCCCATTTCCCGGAAGGCTGCAACAGTGTTAATCGCGTCTTCTCCCTCTAAAAATCCCCGAACTCGCGTAACCCCATTGGCAATAGCACCGAGTATAACTGAACGATGGGAGATGGATTTATCTCCGGGCACTCTCAGATTTCCACAGATCCAACCGCCAGGTTCGATGACGAACTGAGTGTCCCTCTCTTCGATCGCCATTGCGTTAGAAGATTCAAAGTAGCGCTTCAGGAAGTTGTCCCGTGCAGTCTTCGCCTCAGAGAAGAGTTTCATTAACGGGGCATGCTCTTGATGATCGATAAGCTCTCTGAGTTTATGCAGATTCTGGATATAGGTATCTAGTACATGAACGATGGCGCTGCTATTGCTCACGAATATATCCGACCACATTTTTGCGTCACTCGAGGCGAGTCGGCTGAAATCCGCAAATCCGCCCGCCGCGTAGCGAAAGATATCTTCGCTCTGCTCCTGTTTGGCCAGGGCATCGACCAGAGCATAGGCCAAAAGATGGGGTAAATGGCTGGTGGCAGCGAGTACAGCATCGTGCCGATCCAGATTCATCCCCAACACACTGCAACCCAGCTTTCGCCACAGCTCGTTAACAAGTGCTACCGCCTCCGGATTAGTATCACTTTGGGGAGTCAAGATGACATTGCGATCAGAGAAGAGGTCGGCTCTCGAGGCGCTAAAACCACTCTTTTCAGAACCCGCAATCGGGTGGCCCGGTACAAAGCGGGCCACGAATTCAGGCTCCAGCTTATTGACACTCTCCAGTATGGCTGACTTCACACTCGCCACGTCGGTAACGACGGCGTCCTGCCTCACACAGGCAGCGATTTCTGGAATCATTGCCACGGTGGTCATTGGTGGTAGAGCCAGTATGACAATATCCGCTGCAGCGGCCAGTTCAGCCAGGGTGCCACTACGATCAATCACGGCCTGCGCTGAAGCCTCTGCCAATGCCTCTGTGTCTGTGTCCACGGCGGCTATAGGCTGATCTGGATTGGCCCGCTTCAGGCCGCGCGCAATGCTGCCCCCGATTAATCCGAGACCTACTATAAGCACTGTCTTGTCAGAAATTATTGTCACTTTTTTTACCAGTGAATCAGCCAGACGCTACCGGGTAAGAGCCCAGTATTTTGATTTCCGCCGTACAGGACTCCAGCCTGCCGAACAATTGGCGAATAGTTTCGTCTTTACTATGCCCTTCGAAATCGATGAAGAATACGTAAGCCCAGGCTTCTTTTTTAGAGGGCCGTGTCTCTATCTTAGTAAGACTCACCTGTAGATTTTCAAATGGCTCCAAAATTCTAAACAATGCTCCAGGACGATTTTCGGTGTAGATCAAAATGCTGGTCTTGTCGCTTCCGGTCGGTTCAGTACCGCCTCTGGCAAGCACTAAAAAACGAGTGCTGTTGTGCTGTTGATCCTGAATCAGGGCGTGCTTGATGCTTAGACCGTAATTCTTAGCGGCAGTTGCTCCTGCGATCGCCGCGATAGTGCAATCATCGCCTGCCAGCTTCGCCGCCTCAGCATTGCTGGCACATTCGATGAGTTTAATTCCAGGATAATTCTGCTGTATCCAATTGCGGCACTGTGCCAGGGATTGTTTGTGGGAGGCGATGGCGACTATCTGCTTGAGACTCCCGGCATCGGCGATCATCAAGTTTTGTTCGACTGCCACGATTTCTTCACCGAGAATTTTCAGCGACGAATCGATGAGGCAGTCCTGGGTATTATTAATCGCACCCTCGGTGGAATTTTCTACGGGCACCACGCCGTAATCCGCTGCTGCCGTTTCCACCGCAACAAAGACATCGTCAATGCTTGCACAATCATACAAGTCACATCCGCTTCCGAAATGATTCTGTACGGCAACTTCTGAAAAGGTTCCAGGCGGCCCCAGGTAGGCGATTTTTAGTGGATTACTCAAGGTAGTTCCCGTGCAAGACAAGTCTGTTTTGGAGAATCGGTCAGTACACTATCAGATCACTGATGGTTGTGCTCGAAGAGTTATTCAGGCGTTTCGGCGTCCCCATTGCTCTCAACTTCAGCCGGGTCTACGGGCTCATCTACCTGTTCCAGGCCCACCATTTTTTCCCCTTCTTTCAACCGGATCAGTCTCACACCCTGAGTATTTCTTCCCTGCACCGAGACTTCCTCGACACGGGTACGTACCAGAGTACCCTTGTCGGAGATCAACATGATTTCATCGCTGTCGGAAACCTGGACCGCGCCGACCACCGCACCATTACGGTCGCTGGTCTGCATTCCGATCACACCCTGGCCGCCACGACCATAGACCGGGAAATCTTCTACCTTGGTGCGTTTTCCGTAGCCGTTCTCACTGACCGACAGAATCTGTTTGTTATCTTCAGGGATGATGAGTGCAATCATTCTGTACTCAGCCGCCATCTTGATACCGCGCACGCCACGGGCCGTTCGGCCCATTGGCCTTACATCACCTTCTGCGAATCGAATGGTCTTGCCGCTGCTGCTAACTAACATGACATCTCGACTTCCATCGGTGATAGCCGTGCCTATCAGTTCATCGTCTTCATCCAGTTCTATTGCCCGTAGCCCTACGCTGCGCTGACGCGCAAAATTGGTCAGGGCTGTTTTCTTGACCGTACCCTGGGAAGTAGCCATGAAGACAAAGTGGTCATCGGTATACTCCGTCACCGGCAATATGCTGGTTATTCGTTCGCCTTCTTCCAGCGGTAGAATATTGATTATGGGTTTTCCTCTGGAAGTTCGGCTCGCCACGGGAATCAGGAATACCTTCAGCCAGTAAACCTTTCCCATACTGCTGAAACACAGAAGTGTATCGTGGGTGTTGGCGATCAATAGATGCTCGACAAAATCCTCATCTTTCACAGCGGCCGCCGCTTTGCCCATACCGCCTCTGCGCTGCGCCGTGTAATCATCCAGAGGTTGTGTCTTGGCGTAGCCACTCTGGGAAATTGTAACTACCCGGTCCTCTTCTGATATCAGATCTTCCATAGTAAGATCTTGTTGAGAACCGACGATCTCGGTTTTCCGGTCGTCACCGTATTCTTTTTGAATCTGTTCCAGTTCTTCACGAACGACACTAAGAAGACGTGGCTGATGCTCGAGAATATCGAGGTAACCGGCAATCTGCTTCAGAAGCTCCTGGTAGTCATTGATTAGTTTTTCATGTTCTAGTCCAGTCAATCGATGCAGGCGCAACTCGAGAATGGCCTGGGCCTGTTCCGGGGACAGGAAATATTCCATCTCCTTCAAGCCGTAGCTCGGGTCGAGATCATCAGGACGACAGGCATCAGCACCAACTTCCCCCAGCATCTCCAACACACTATCGGATTTCCAGGACCGTGCCAGGAGTTTCTCTTTAGCCTCGGCGGAGTTCGGAGAACTCTTAATCAACTCGATCACCGCGTCGATATTGGCAAGAGCCACCGCCAGGCCTTCCAGAACATGCCCCCGCTCCCTGGCTTTTCGAAGTAGATAAGTCGTTCGACGAGAGACAACTTCACGACGATGTCGAATAAACGCATCGAGAACTTCTTTAAGATTGAGCAATCTCGGCTGCCCATCAACCAGTGCCACCATGTTGATGCCAAATACAGATTGCATCTGCGTCTGTGCATACAGATTGTTGAGTACCACGTCTCCTATTTCGCCTTTGCGTAACTCGATGACAACTCGCAACCCATCCTTGTCCGATTCATCGCGTAACTCGGTAATGCCTTCGATCTTCTTCTCTTTTACTAATTCAGCGATCTTCTCGATCAGCTTGGATTTATTGAGCTGATAAGGAATCTCCGTAACGATAATGCTTTGCTTGCCAGACTTTTCGTTTTCAATTATCTCAGCCTTGGCACGCACATAGATGCGTCCTCTCCCGGTTCGATAGGCCTGCACAATACCTGCTTTGCCGTTAATGATTCCGGCAGTTGGAAAATCGGGCCCCTGGATGTACTCCATTAATCTATCGACCTCAAGCTGAGGGTCGTCCAGTAAGGCAATTGCCCCGCTTATTACTTCATTTAGATTGTGTGGCGGGATATTAGTGGCCATGCCTACTGCTATACCCGAAGACCCGTTCACCAGCAGGTTCGGCGCCTGGGTGGGCAATACGTCCGGGATATCCTCAGTGCCATCGTAGTTCGGCGAGAAATCCACAGTTTCCTTGTCGAGATCAGCCAGCAGATCGTGGGCAATCTTGGCCATGCGTATCTCGGTGTAGCGCATCGCTGCCGCAGCATCGCCATCTATCGAACCGAAATTGCCCTGTCCATCGACTAATGGGTAGCGCAAAGAAAAACTCTGTGCCATACGCACTATCGTGTCATATACGGCGGTGTCGCCATGGGGGTGATACTTACCGATGACATCACCAACGACGCGAGCCGACTTCTTGTATGGCTTGTTGTAGTCGTTGGAGAGCACACTCATGGCAAACAACACGCGACGATGCACCGGTTTCAGCCCGTCTCTCACGTCTGGCAGAGCACGCCCTACGATGACACTCATCGCATAGGCAAGGTAGGATTCACGCATTTCACTTTCTAATGCGACAGGCAGAACCTGCTTGGCAAACTCAGACATAAACTAGCTTTT
>PBYU01000021.1 GCA_002730035.1 Gammaproteobacteria bacterium
ACCTCTACCTCTACCTCTACCTCTACCTCTACCTCTACCTCTACCTCTACCTCTACCTCTACCACACCGGCTCCGATTGCAGTGTGCAAAAGCCAAGTCCCAAATAAGGCACTGTTGAGACACTAACGATGAATGAAATGCCACTTACACGAATTTCAGCAAGCGCGGAGAAGCAGGAAGGCATCAGACACGCAGTGCGTTGCGCAATAACTATGGGCGACTTGGCACGCCTTGCGAGTCCAACGGATGTTGATTCACTAACAACACTACTGGCAGACCCAGAAATCTCTGGCCCCATCTACACACTTCCAGAGGAAATCTGTTCACGAACGATTGGAGATTTTGTCGAACGGCATCTAGTAGAGCGGCAACAGGGTAAGGGGCTGTTAATGATAAGCAGTGACGATGCTGGTGAAGTGAGCGCCTATCAGGATATTCAAGTCTGGCCTCAGTGGGCGGCCTGCGAACTTGGTGGAGCCCTTCGTGGAAATAGGCAGAATGCAGGTCAAGGAGGGCTTGGTGTAGCTATTGCAATTGCCTGGCTATTCGATGAAATTGGCGTAGATCTGATTTGTGAAACGGCGGCGCTGGACAATGTACGCACGGCTCGACTACTGGAACGAATCGGTTTTACCTTCAAGGGGGAAATCCAGAGCAATTTAGCCGATGGAACGGTACGACCTTCGCTTTACTGGGAATTGACCAGGGATGAGTGGGCGGTATTGTCGAAGACAACACTGAGCTAAAGTAAGAGTGCCTGGCATGAAATTGATCCCTATTCCTCAGCCGGGTTTGTTGTAGAGTAGAGGGCGCTACATTTTGAAACGAGGGCTGCGTATGTCAGATGAAACTTATTCCGGGTCATGTTTCTGTGGATCGATCAAATACACTGCGACGGGGCCAGTACGATATCTGTGTCTGTGTCATTGTGAAAGTTGTCGACGGGCTGCCGGGGCACCCTTCGTGGCATGGGGTTCGGTCGATGTAGACAATTTCGAGATTACAGCCGGGAGCATGTCGATTCATGAGTCCTCCCCCGGTGTCTGTCGTGGTTTCTGCAAGCAATGTGGCTGCAGCCTGACTTACTCGAACAAGCAGCGAGAGAAAGACATAGACTTTACCCTGGCTTCTCTCGAAGATCCCACTGTACTCGCCCCAACGGCACAAATTTATGTAGTCGACAAGATTTCCTGGATTGAAACCAATCCAGATCTCCCACAGTATCCGACCGTTCCTGGCGCGGAGGACAATGACTCAATTTGAAACTCTACTTGTTCAGAGGCTGCTTAGACTTAGTTGCACCGCAAGGCCTGGGGGTAGCACATGATTCTTGAAATGGCCACGCTCGATGTCAAGGTGGACATGCAGGATGAATTTGAGGCTGCGTTCTCACAAGCCCAGTCGATAATCTCCGCTATGCAGGGGTATGTGTCTCACGAGCTGAAGTCCTGTGTCGAAGTGCCGAATCGCTACTTACTGCTGGTGAACTGGGAAACATTGGAAGATCATACCGAAGGATTCAGAGGCTCAGTGGAATACCTGCGGTGGCGGGAGCTGCTACATCATTTCTATGATCCGTTTCCCGTGGTCGAGCACTACCAAGCAGTATCCCTTCCCGATCCGTAGCACATCCATGGCTCACTGCTGGTTCCATTGTTTAACAAACTCTATTAGCCCGCACGTCGAGTCGTCAAAGGCGTGGTCGGAATTGTCATTAGCCAATGACGCAAATACATCCCTTGAGAGTAACTTGCCTAACTCTACGCCCCACTGATCGAAAGCGTTAATATCCCAAATGACACTCTGCACGAATACTTTATGTTCATACAATGCAATCAGGCTGCCGAGGTTGTAAGGATTGAGTTCGGAAATAAGCAGCGTGTTGCTGGGTTTGTTGCCCGGCACATGCTTGTGTGGTGCGCCCGGTTCGTCCCGCCCTTGCATCAGAGCCAGGCTCTGACTGAAGCAATTGGCCAACAGATGACGCTGCGCTAATTCCTTGCCCACAGCAGTAGTCCTCGCAAAGGCGATAAAATCTACCGGGACAAAATTGGTGCCTTGGTGCAGTAACTGGAAATAGGAGTGTTGCCCGTTGGTGCCGGCTGTGCCCCAGATAACTTCACCGGTATGAGTTGCTACAGGCTTACCCATCACGTCTACGCGCTTTCCCAGACTCTCCATAGAAAGCTGTTGCAGATAGGGGGGTAGCAGGTTCAGCCGCTGAGAATAGGGGACGATTGCCGTGCTATGTGCGTCGAAGAATCCCCTGTAGTAAATGCTCAGTAGAGCCATGATCACCGGCATGTTCTGCTGCAGGTCTGCCTCCCGAAAATGGCGGTCCATAGCGTGGGCGCCAGATAATAGCGCACGAAAATTCGCCATACCGATGGCCAGCGCTACAGGCATACCAATGGCCGACCACAGTGAATAGCGACCACCTACCCAGTCCCATACGGGATACAGGTTGGCTGGGTCTATGCCAAATTCCTCAGCGGCAGCCCTGTTGTCTGTAATTGCAATGAAGTGACGGCCGATCGCTGCATTATTCTGAGCGCGTTGTAGTAACCATTCTCTAGCAGTGTTGGCATTCTGGTATGTTTCTAGTGTGGTGAAGGATTTCGAAGCAATAATAAACAGGGTTGTAGCAGGGTCCAGTACAGCGAGTGTGCTTTCAAGGTGCACAGGATCGACGTTGGACACGAAGTGCAGTTCTAATTCACCGTTTGCGAAATCGCCGAGCGCCTCAGTGACCATAGCAGGGCCCAAATCTGAGCCGCCAATTCCCAGATTAACCACATCGACAATTCTCTTCCCGGTATAGCCTGTCCACTCACCCCTACGAATTGCATCTACGAATGTTTCCATCCTGCCAAGCGTGTCTGAGACTGCAGGATTTTGACACTCTGGATCCCTGAGTCCGACGTGCAGGGCAGGTCTGTCTTCGCTGTGGTTGATCCTCTCTCCATTGAACATGGCTTCGATAGCAGCGGGCACCCCACAGTCTTCCGCCAGCTTGATGAGCTTGCCAATGCCCTTCTCAGTCAGCAGGTTCTTGGAGTAATCCAGTAACAGATTCTCATGGGCCAGTGTGAATAGTTCAAATCGGTCGTCAGCAGTATGGAATAAGTCGCTTAAGCAGAAATCTTCTCGCTTAAACTCCTCACTGAGTTTCTGCAACTGTTTCCAGGCAGTGGTTTGGGTTGGGCTGCTCATAAGACTGCTCATTCTAGCCTAGCCACCTGGGTTGAGGTAGGGCGGTTTGAGGTAACGCGCCGATTCCAAATGTCCGCTTTATCGACCCGGGTTTTCTGCCTGAATCGCGATAAAAGGCAGAGCCGATGCCACCCCATGCTCTTTCGAGCTCAATTCCAGGGTCCCTTGTAGTCGTCAGGCGATTCTAATATTCTTCGTTTCTTTCCTGAGCTATAGCAACCCTTAAACTATGTTAGACGAACAAGCAATTCTCGACCTGGTCGCCACTCATGGCACAACTGTCAATCAGGGACGGCCTATTAGACAACTCATCGAAGATGGCGATTTGCCGCGCCTGGCGGGTGCCACGATTCTCGAAGGTAAAGTTTCCGACTCCGTATTTTCAGACAGCCTGCAGAGCCAATCAGGCAAGCTGATTCGGCTGATGTTTCGTAACAATCGTATTTCCACCCATGATGTGAATCGAGGTGCGATTCCTTTCAAAGACCAGGTATTGGCTTTTAACCATGATCACATGCTACGGCTAGTAAAGGATGTGCTGGGATCCTCCCAGTTTGAGGTCGATTCACTGGTAGCAAGTTCGACAGTGATTCCGGCGGAGAATCTCGATCTAGTCATGCTGGAAAATGTGCTGCGTCTGTATATGGCTGAAAGCTCTACCTCTACATCGCTTTACCAGCACTGGCTGGCAGCCAGGGAAGCCGGCCAGAGCATCATGCAGTACGCCGGGCATGAGCTGAGCGTTACCGAGCTGAAGCCCAATGCTGTGCTGCCTTACCTGATGGATACTCCCAGCACCAAGGACAAGGTGGACAAGACTATAGATGCCCAATATCTGGTGGACAACGACGTCTGCAGCTGGGAGCAATATGCGCAGATTCGCAATTCCTCCCTGATGGCCTTCGGCATGGTTTCACAACACCTGGCCAGCAGGGGCATGGTATTGGTGGACACCAAGACCGAGCATGGCATTAATGGCGAGGGCAAGATTGTCGCGGCCGACGAACTCTATACCATGGATTCTTCAAGATTCTGGCGGCTCGATGAAAAAGGCGAGTTGATGGTGCGGGATGGCAAGCCCGTTTCATTTTCTAAAGAATTCGCACGGGGCATGGTCAAAGAAAAAGACCAGCAGTTCAATGAAGAGCAGGCCAAGCAGATTGCGGTGCGCTATATCCAGGGGCTGCAGCATCTGACGGGAGAGGCGTTTGTCCCGGACCTGCGCGCCAGGGACGAGCGCATCGTCGATTCCACCAACTTAATCCTGGATGCCTTGCTATAGCGTGCATTGCGCAACACAGTTCCTTAAAATTCATCTAATCCATTCGTTCTGCGTTCAGGAGTCTGTTATGAAGTTTATTGCTGGAAGGCAACACTTCATCGTGCTATTCGCCGCTTCAGCCGCTAGTTTAATTGTCGGTTGTTCCCCCGCATCGGTATCAAACGGCTCCATCACCGGGGAAACAGTTACACTGGCAGACTACCAACGTGCAGAACAAATGCTGGCAGCCAATACTGCGCCACTGATTGTCGACAATATACTTGACCAGTATTGGCAGTCTGGTGATCGACTCGTCTATAAGAAGTCGACGTCTACAGGATCGGATTACGTGATTGTTGACGCGACTAGCAATTCAAGGGCTGGGTTGTTCGATCTGGCGCGCCTGGCAATTGGCCTGGCGGACTACAGCGAGCAAGAGCTGGATAATAATGACCTCGAGCTATCACGCATCGCGCTGGCTACGGCTCAGCCAGTTGTGGAATTTGATTTTGAGGAAAGACGCTACCGACTCAATCTAGACGACTATGTTCTGCAGCAATTGGAAGCTTCTCCTGATAATGAATTTATTTCACCTGACGGCAACAAAGCAGCCTTTATCGAAGACCACAATCTATGGCTGCGGGATACCGCCACAAACTCGATCACCCAACTGACCTTCGACGGTGAGCAGAATTACGGCTACGCCACCAACAACGCAGGCTGGATCAGGGGGGATGGCCCGGTACTGCTCTGGTCACCCGATTCCCGCAAGATAGCCACCTTCAGACACGATGGGCGCAACGTGGGTGAGATGTATCTGTACAACACACAGGTAGGTCATCCTGAGCTTGATGCCTGGAAATATCCGTTGCCCGGCGATGATTCCATCTTCATGATTGAACGCATCGTAATTCATCTGGACGATCAACCGAGAATTGTGCGGTTAAATATGCCACCTGACCCCCACCGATCGACAACCAGCGACCATGTTGCCAGTCGAGGCGGAGAGTTTCTAGATGTAGAGTGGAGTGAGGACGGAAGGGAACTCGCGTTTGTTTCATCGAGCCGGGATCACAAGGTGGCGCAACTACGCGTGGCCGATATTGAAACCGGTGCGGTACGTGATGTGTTCAGAGAGGAAGCCGCAAGCTATTTCGAATCAGGGTATAACTCGGCAAACTGGCGAGTCTGGCATGATCGAAATGAATTTATCTGGTTCTCAGAAGTGGATAATTGGGGACATTTGTATCTGCATGACCTGGCCAGTGGTGAATTGAAGCAGCAGCTAACTACCGGCAGTTGGGCGGTGCTGCAGATTCAACGGGTTGACGTCGAAAATGAACAACTCTACTTTACTGGTTCGAACCGGGAGCCGGGCGATCCCTATTATCAGTACCTGTACCGCATGGATTTCGATGGGAATAAGCTGATCAACCTCACGCCGGAGCCAGCCAACCACGTCATCAGCTGGTCCCAATCGGAACAGTATTTTACCGATATCTATTCCACGCCAACGTCACCCCCCACAGCGGTTATTCGCGACAGCAACGGGCTCGTTGTCACCGCACTGGAAGAGGTCGATATCAGCGCCCTAGTGGACTCCAGTTGGATACCACCATTAGCGTTTACGGTCAAAGCGAGGGATCAGCAGACGGATCTGTATGGTCTCATGTACCGACCCTCCAACCTCGATGAGAATCTGTCTTACCCCATTCTCAACTATCTGTATCCCGGTCCTCAGTCCGGCAGTGTCGGCAGCCGGTCCTTCCAGGCTTCAAGAGCTGACAAGCAGGCGCTGGCGGAGCTGGGATTCGTCGTAGTCGAAGTGGATGGCATGGGCACGCCGGGCCGTTCCAAGTCTTTCCATGACGCCTACTATGGCAACATGGGAGATAATGGCGTGCCCGACCAGGTCTCGGCCATCCGCCAGTTGGCTCAAAGGTATCCCTGGATGGATCTGGACCGGGTCGGTATCTGGGGCCATTCCGGTGGCGGTTTCGCTTCGACAGCGGCAATCCTGCGCTATCCTGATTTCTATAAGGTCGCAGTCTCCGGTGCGGGTAACCACGACAATCGAAACTATGAAGATGACTGGGGAGAAAAATGGCAGGGGTTGTTGGAGACCTACCCGGAAACCAATCCCACCAGTGAAGGTGACACTGCAGCAGTCGCCGCCACCAATTATGATAACCAGGCCAACCAGCTGCTGGCCGATCAGTTGCAGGGGAAACTGTTGCTTGCCCATGGCATGATGGACACCAATGTGCATCCCAGCAGTACGCTGTTAGTGGTAGAGGCGCTGATTGAGGCGGAAAAAGATTTCGACCTGCTGGTGTTGCCTAACGCCGGTCATGGATTCGGGAACCGGCGCTACTTCATGAAGCGGCGCTGGGACTACTTCGTCGAACACCTGAAAAACCTGGCTCCACCGGCGGAGTTTCGCTTTGCCGATAACATAAGGTGAGGGCAAGAGACAATAGACAATAGATTAGAGACTAGAGAGACAGGAGAAGCATTATGAGGAGAGTATTAGCAATGTATAGACAGGTGGTTGTTGCACTATTTGTGTTAGGGGGTAGTCAGGTTTTATTGGCACAGGATTACTCGTCACCGCTAACTGAGTTTGGGGTGCCTGATGTGCAGGGCGTGTGGAACTTCAAGACGCGCACTTCACTGGAGCGATCTGACGTCTATGATGGCGCGCTGGAAATTGATGAAGCCACCATGCTCGAAAATATGCTCTCCACGCCGGACTATGTCGCCGCACTGGAAGCCAATGGTGCTGAGGCTCCCGGACCGCAAAATGTTGGAGGCTACAACGGCTGGTGGATTACCCCCGGGGATGCGCTGGCATCAATGAATGGCATGTTCCGCACATCACTCATCGTCGATCCGCTGAATGGCAAGATTCCCTGGACCGAAGCCGGCTCGGCAGTGCGCCGGGCGCAGCGCTTCCAGAATCCCATGGGCGTGGCAGACAGCGATGGCCCGGAGGGGCGCACCCTGGCGGAGCGATGCCTGGTGAGTTTTTCTTCCACCGCGCCTTTCATGAGCAGCCTGTATAACAATCATATGCAGATCGTGCAGTCTCCCACCCACGTCATGTTATTGGCAGAGATGGTTCATAACGCGCGCGTCGTTAGAATCAATCAGGAGTTTAGAGACTTACCCTACGAGCAATGGCTGGGTGACTCGATTGGTTACTACGAAGGGGATGCCCTGGTGGTTGAGACGCGCAATTTTCATCCCTGGCAGGTAGGTAAGGAACGCCTGACCTCTACTAATATGAAATTAACCGAGCGATTCACTCGAGTGGCGGATGACAAGCTGCACTATTCCTTCACCATTGAAGATGCGGAGCTCTATACCCAGCCCTGGACTGGCGAGATGCCCATGTACACCGGTGAAAACCTGTATGAGTACGCCTGCCATGAAGGTAATTACGCCATGCCGGCGATACTGGCGGGATCCCGCCGGCAGGAAGCCGATGCCAGGGCAGCGCAATAACAGGATGTCACGGGGAGCATCGGCTTACCAGAGTACTCTGATACTGATGAGTCTCCCCGCTCTTGTTCTTGTTCAGAGGGCCCCTAACTTGAAAAAGTCAAAAGACTCTCCGGCACTACCATGGAAAGTGTAGAGGTCGCATTAGCCGCTTTCGCCGATTTTATGTGGGGGCCGCCTCTGGTGGTTCTGCTGGTTGGGGGTGGTCTGTTCTTCATGGTTCATTCCAGGCTGATGCATTTTCGCTATCTCGGCCATAGCTTCGATCTGCTGCGAGGCAAGTACAACAAAACTTCTGCAGATGTGGCCGGCGACATTACCCACTATCGGGCACTGGCAACCGCTCTGGCCGGCACCATTGGCCTGGGCAATATCACCGGGGTCGCCATCGCAATCACAGTCGGAGGTCCCGGAGCGGTATTCTGGATGTGGGTGACTGCGGTGGTGGGCATCTCAACGAAGTTTTATACCGCCTCCCTGGCTATTCTGTATCGTGGCTATGACGACAGTGGCAAGCTGCAGGGCGGACCAATGTATGTGATCCAGGAAGGCCTGGGCCGCAAGTGGCTGCCCCTGGCGTGGATGTTTGCTGTCGCCGGTATGTTTGGCACCCTGCCGGTATTTCAGATCAACCAATTGGTACAGTTGGTGCGCGATGTAGTCGCCATTCCTGCCGGTATCGCGACAGCTGAAGACCATCTTGGTTTCGACTTAAGCCTGGGTGTGGTGCTTTCGATGCTGCTGTTTTCAATCGCTGTCGGCAAGGTGAAACGAGTCTCGGCTGTGGCAGGCAAGCTGGTACCGAGTATGGTGGTGTTCTATTTTCTGATTACAGGGTTCCTGTTGCTCAGCAATATTACTGAGATTCCCGCTATGTTTGCCTTGATCTTTACCGATGCATTCTCCGGCGAAGCAGTTTCCGGTGGTGTGATTGGAGCGGTGATACTAATCGGTGTACAGCGGGGAGTATTTTCTAACGAGGCCGGGCTGGGTACTGAATCGCTTGCTCATGGTGCAGCCAGGACTAACGAACCAACCCGCGAAGGTCTGGTGGCAATGGTGGGGCCTGTCATTGACACGCTTATCGTCTGTACTTGCACGGCCCTGGCGATACTGGTTACCGATGTCTGGCAGGGGGATGCCATCGGTGTCACGTTAACCTCTCAGGCTTACGAGCAGGTATTCCCTGGATTTGGTGCGTATCTGGTGCTGCTCATGGTCTTGGTATTGAGCACAACGACGGTGTTAACCTATTCCTACTACGGGAGTAAGTGCATGGGTTTTCTGTTTGGCAGCCAATTCGAAAAATACTATTTATGGGGATACATGGCGCTTGTTACCGCCGGGGCGGTCGCGTCACTGGATGCAGTCATCAGCCTGTTCGATGGCGTCTACGCAACGATGGCGATTCCCACCATGATCTCGACGATTATTCTCGCGCCCAAAGTCAGGGAAGTTGCGCGGGATTATTTCAGAAGGCTCGATGCAGGTGAATTTGCAAAAGACTTGGCGGATTCCCAGCTTAATTGATGTAGTGGGAGGAAGCACTATGAGAAATATCTGCGTGATTATTATGTTGTTGGTATCCCAAGGCTGCTTCGCTCAGGGTTCAGCTCGGTCAACTGCTGATACTGACGCCATAGGCGGCGTTTTGGATGCCTATCATGCCGCTGCTGCTGCGGGAGACTGGAATACCTACTTCGATCTGATGAGCGAAGACGGTGTTTTCCTGGGTACCGATGCCGATGAACGCTGGACCAAGTCAGAATTCCGGGCCTATGCAGGCAATAGGAGCGGTTGGTTGTATAGCTCGGTGCGCCGCAATATCAATATAACCCCGGATGGCATGAGTGCATGGTTTGACGAAATTCTCGACAGCGCCAGTTATGGCACCAGCAGAGGGACGGGAGTGTTAATACGTACCGATGCTGGTTGGAAGATTTCCCAGTATCACCTGACACTTCCCATTCCCAATGAATTGGCAGGCAAGGTGACTGATGAAATCAAGGCATTCGAGTCAGAACAATAGTAAGAAAATAGTGAGAAGCAAGCCTGACCAGTTTTTTATAGCAGCTATCAGGCAGGAGAATTTGACGAGTTAATGAATGGTTTGTTCAGGCTTGGGCAGTTCTTCACTACTCTGGGCCGTTACTACTTTATCCTCTTGAGAAACGTAGCTGTGCGTGCTCACCGGACTCTTCAGGTACCTGCCAAGTTTGCCAAGAAAATTTTCCATGTGTTCGGTCTGGTAATGTTCCTGCAGGCAGTCTGCATTCTCCCATTCCTGCAACAGGATGACCTGCAACGAGTCGGTTACCCCTTCGAAATATTCGTAACTCAGGCAGCCATGCTCCTGTCTGCATAGGCGGACCATGTTTTTCATGAGCTTGATGGCATCGGACTTGGAATCCGGCTCCAAGTGAAAGGTGCTCTGGACCATTATCATCTTGTGTCTGTCTCCTGAAGGCCCCGAATTACGGGGGTTTCTACAAGCTTGACGTCATTATACGCACTCTGAGCTTAAAAACAGCTGAACGCAACTCTTTGTAACAACCCGCCTCACTGACGTTAGTGGCCTGGAAACTCTCCCGCTAGAGAGCACTGAAGACGCCAGGATAGGCCATCGAGGGGGTATATCCCCAAGCCAGGCTGCTGCGAATTCCTATCTGTGTGAAATGTAAATCCGCTGGGTCGGGCAGACTGTCTATTCTGCAGAGGATTCGTCAACAGGGTGTTGCCCGCTCTTCGAGGAATTTGGCTGGCCCATGCTCGCTGTGGGAAAGCGAAAAAATCTACCGGTCAGCAGCTAAATTTTTCTAATTCTGCCAGCAGGGCGTAACGCTACGATGCAGCGCCGGGATCGAGGCCCGTTTATTGAAGAATATCATCCACCACTTCTCGAGCATCCAGTGCCAAGCGCTCTTGTTGTGCGATGGTCATACAAACCCACTGCCTGATATTCGATCCGATGACTCGCTCACGATTGCACACCAGCTTGTCAGCATTGGCTGTCACAGTGGCGTTATAGGCATCGACGTCTCGTTGGGAGTTAATTCGCGGAATGCCACCATCCTGGTACATGCTCTCGCAACCGGTGAGTATGGCTACCAGTGCGAAACTCATTAAAATTCGCTGCATTGTTGTTCCTCGCTTCTAAATTCGACTTCTCGTTCCTAGAGCTGAACAATCTGAAGATTGCCTGCTTGTTCATTGGTTTGACGAATCCGCATTCGACTGCAGACCTCAAAAAGCCAGGCTACTGTATCACCAGTTTCCCTGCAAACCCAATACAAATAGCCTAAATTTCTGTGAGGCGAGGATATCCGGGGATAAATGACAATTCGCTGCGAAATCCAGAGTTTCTCGCAGCAGCGTACTCCTCCGTAAATCGCTACCATCAGGGGTGAGGGAGGTATATAGCTGCAAGTCTTATCGGTAAACTGCGGCGGCCGTTTCTCCAGGAAGGCCTGTACGCCTTCCTTGCCGCTGGTCTGACTTAGGTAGTAGATCGTCAGAGAACCCACTTCGTGGGCCGCCAGCGGATGGGGTTGCAGTGGGTAGGGGTACATCATCTGGCGCGACAGGGCGATTGCCAGTGTTATATTTTCCATGCCTTAGATTGCACCACTCTGGCTAAGTCCCGCTATTTCTGCATCGGAAAAACCCCAGCTCTTAAATACTTCTTCGGTATGTTCGCCAGTTAGCGCCGCTGTTGATTGGATCTCTCCCTGTGTCCTGCTGAAACGTGGGGCGGGGGCTGGCTGAGTGACACCTTCAACATCGACGAAGGTACCCCTCGCTTTGTTATGTGGGTGATCTGGCGCTTCTGCCAGACTGAGTACCGGAGCAAAACAAACGTCGGTGCCTTCCATGATGTCACACCACTGACGCTGAGTTTTAGTCTTGAATAATGCTTCCAGCTTCTCTCTCTTGATAGGCCAGGCGTTCTGATCCAGTTGGTCCTTAAAAGACTCATCGGAGATTTCACATTTTTCCAGCAGTAGCGCATAGAACTGCGGTTCCAGAGAGCCAATGGAGATATGCCTGTCATCACTGCATTCATAGCTACCGTAGTAGTACGCTCCGCCATCCAGCCTGTTACTGTAGCGATCGGTGGTCCACATTCCCATGGACATTAAGCCATAGAAGGGACTCAGCAGGCTGGCGGTACCATCGGTCATCGCCGCATCGACCACCTGACCCTTGGCCGAACTAACTCTCTCAACCAGGGCCGCTAGCACGCCGGCCAGCAGGTACATGGCGCCACCTCCAAAATCCCCGATCAGGTTCAATGGCGGGGCAGGAGGCCGGTCGGCGTAGCCCATGGCGCCTAGTGCGCCTGCTACTGATATATAATTAATATCATGACCTGCCGCCTGTGACAGCGGTCCGTCCTGTCCCCATCCGGTCATACGACCGAACACCAATCCTGGATTGCGCTGCAGGCAGGCCTCCGGCCCGAGACCGAGCCGCTCCATGACGCCAGGCCGGAATCCTTCCACTAGCACGTCAGCCTGGTCAATCAGGCGCAGGCAGGCATCTACAGCTTGCGGACTCTTCAGGTCTAGCGCGACAGATTTGCGGCCACGATTTAAAACATTGGCACGGTGTCCGCTGCCTTTTTGGTTGAGCCGATCTATGCGTATGACTTCGGCGCCCATGTCCGACAGCATCATGGCGCAGAATGGACCCGGGCCGATGCCTGCCATTTCAATAACGCGTATTCCTGTTAGTGGTCCCATGGGTAGTTCTCCTTAATGAGCCAGACTGCGAATAATAGGTGATCGGGCTAAATAGGGACAGACCCTCTGGCGATGAGATGAACAATTTGAGCAGGGAAAAACGAGGCCTATCCCGATTTCGCCAGTTCCACTTTGCCTATGGATAGATTATGCTTCCGCGTCCAAAAATCAGTATCGGGGTGGAACGATTCTCAATGGAGCTAAACAATAAAACTGCATTTATTACCGGGGGTGCATCCGGGCTTGGGCTTGCTACGGCGAAGAACTTTGTTGCCGCAGGAGCGAATGTATTTCTGTATGACCTGAATGCCGAAGCGCTCGAACAAGCGGCGGCCGAACTGGGCGATCACGCCGCCTGGCATGCCGGTGATGTGGCCGATGCAGAGGCCGTAGGCGAAGCAATAGCCAGGGCGAAAGAAGCATTCGGAACGATTCATATCAATGTCAACTCAGCAGGTATAGGCGGCGCAGCTCGAACAGTAGGTCGAGATGGACCCATGCCGCTGGAGAAATTTGAACACATCGTGCGGGTTAATCTGATTGGAACCTTTAACGTCTTGAGGCTGTGTGCGGAAGTCATGCAGTTAAACGATCCACAAACTGACGATGCTGAGCGAGGCGTAATAGTCAATGTTGCATCGATTGCAGCGTTCGATGGTCAAACTGGCCAGGCAGGATATGCGGCCAGCAAGGGTGGCATCGTTGCCATGACACTACCTATAGCCAGGGACCTGGCCAAACGTGGCATCCGTATAATGACTGTGGCACCAGGCGTGTTTGAAACACCCCTGCTGGCCGGGGCGCCCGATGAAGTCAAAGAGCCACTAATCGCGATAACCCAGTTTCCGAAGCGGCTTGGAAATCCAGGTGAGTTCGCTGTGGAAGTTGCCCATATCGTGAACTGCGGTTACCTGAATGGCGAAACGATTCGACTCGATGCCGGCATTCGAATGCCGGCTCTTTAGGACTGAGATCCTTATCGAATTTGTTAAATGTTGATGTAGCTATAGAGCCGGTAGCACGATTTCAGTATGCTGCTTAGAACCGCTATCGGTTAATTATTTTTTTGTATTAGTATCGAAATAACTACCAGTAAGAGGAAATCACACAAATGGCTGAAGCATATATAGTCGGTGCAGTTCGCACCGCCACCGGGCGAAAGAAAGGGCGACTGAGCCAGCTTCACCCGGTAGACATGGGAGCGATCGTAATCGATGAGTTGGTAGATCGCACAGGGATTCCAACCGATAAAGTCGACGACGTGATCTTTGGTGTAGTAAGCCAGATTGGATCACAAGCCGGCAACTTGGGACGTAATGTCGCCATGTCTTCAAAACTCGACCTGCAAGTGCCAGGCACCACCGTGGATCGTCAGTGTGGCTCATCGCTGCAGGCCATCCAGTTTGGCGCCCAGGCTGTAATGTCAGGCACCCAGGATGTGATTATCTGCGGTGGCGTCGAAGCCATGAGCACGGTAGAGATAGGGTCAAATATTCGCGACGGTCTCGAACATGGTCGGGGCACGCCGAAGGGTGAGCGCCTGGAACTTCAATATCCAGGGATTCAGTTCAGCCAGTTCGATGGTGCGGAATTGCTGGCGGAGAAATACGACATCAGCCGCAGTGAACTCGATTCCTTTGGTCTGTTAAGCCATCAGCGAGCAACACAGGCTACAGAGAATGGCTATTTCAAACAGGAAATCGTTCCCCTCAATATTAAACTGGAAGACGGCAGCGCCGATGTGCACGAGGTAGACGAAGGCATTCGCTTCAATGCCTCGCTAGAAGGCATGCAGTCGCTTAATACACTACGTGAGGGTGGCGTGATTACTGCAGGAACCGCCAGCCAGATCAGCGACGGCGCCGCCGCCATCATGGTAGCCAACGAGGAAGCAATCAGGAAATATGAGCTGCCAGTGCGGGCCAAGATTCATTCTCTGGCTGTGATTGGTTCCGATCCGGTAATCATGCTGGAGGGTCCCATTCCTGCCTCAGAAAAAGCGCTAGAAAAAGCGGGGCTCACTATCGATGACATCGATTTATACGAGGTGAATGAAGCGTTCGGGTCTGTTCCCTTGGCTTGGGCGAAGGCCTTGCATGCGGACCAGGACAAGCTCAATGTGAACGGTGGAGCACAAGCGCTCGGTCATCCTCTGGGTGGAACCGGCGCCAAACTAATGACTACTCTGGTTCACGAGTTGGAAAGAAGAGAGGCGCGCTACGGCCTAATCGCGATTTGTGAGGGTGGTGGAACTGCCAATGCCATGATCATCGAAAGAATGGACTCATTGTCATCCTGACAGCCTAACCAACAGGAATAAGACCATGTTGCTCGAAAACTACACCAGCCCATGGATGGATGAAGAACTGCACATCATGCGTGATGCTGTTGCCAGATTCCTGGAGAGGGAATTCGTCCCCTCGATGGAGAAGTGGGAAAAACAGGGTTTCGTGGATCGTGATGCCTGGCTGAAAGCCGGGCAAGCGGGTCTGCTGTGTGCCTCCATTCCAGCCGAATACGGCGGCGGAGGGGGTAACTTCAAGCACGAGATGGTGCTGGTGGAAGAATTGAGTTACGCCAATATCACCGGCTTCGGTAACGGCGTGCATTCGGGGATCGTTGCCCATTATATTAATTCCTATGGTACTGAAGAGCAGAAGCAGCATTGGTTGCCGAAGATGGCGAGCGGTGAGATTGTATCCGCCATTGCCATGACCGAACCAGGCACGGGTTCGGATCTGCAGGCCGTGAAAACTTCAGCTATTCGGGATGGCGATCACTATGTACTAAATGGTCAAAAAACTTTTCTGACCAATGGCATGTCGGCAAACCTGATCTGCGTAGTCGCCAAGACTGATCCAGCAGAGACTGCCAAGGGCATTTCCCTGATCGTAGTAGAAACAGAAGCAGTCGAGGGCGCGGGCGGTTTCTCGCGCGGACGCAATCTTGAAAAGCTGGGATTAAAGGCGCAAGATACGGCGGAGATCTTTTTCGATGACGTGAAAGTGCCGGTGGGAAATTTATTGGGCACAGTCGAAGGCAAGGGTTTTGTGCAACTCATGGAACAATTACCCCAGGAGCGACTGATCATCGCTGCCGGTGCCTGTGCGGCGATCGAGAAGGCGTTGCGCATCACCAGCGAATATGTGAAGGAACGTAAGGCCTTCGGCAAACGTATCCTGGATTTTCAGAACACCCAATTCAAGCTGGCAGAAAGATTTACCGAGGCGAAGCTTGCTAGAACCTTTGTAGATCACTGTGCCATGCAGTTGGCGGACGGAAAACTGGACAATGCCACGGCGGCGATGGCGAAGTGGTGGACTACCCAGAAGCAGAACGAGATAGTCGATGAATGTCTGCAATTCTTCGGGGGCTATGGCTATATGCTGGAGTATCCCATCGCCAGGATGTACGCCGACAGCCGTATCCAGAAGATCTACGGTGGTAGCAATGAGATTATGAAATTGCTAATTGCCAGGGAAATTTAGGGCCCCTACGCAGTTTCCTTTCGAATCAACGCTGAAGTCAGTATCTATTGTTCACCACACAGCGAAAGCCGGTGTGATTGGTTGCAGTGTCAGGGTCGGCAGGCATTCGGGCACTAACGCGGAAGCCGCTGCAGTAGTTATCGCTGCACATAAAGGAGCCGCCACGAATGCTTTGCTTTGCCAGTGAGGGTTCGGCAGGGTCGAGGCTCTCAGTTTTTTCTACGCCCTGGGGATTCTTATTCGGGCTATTTGCGTAGTATTTCGGGTGATACCAATCGGACACCCATTCCCAGACATTACCCGTTATGTCATACAGGCCAAATTCATTAGCTGGGAAACTGCCCACTGGTGCGGTTGTCTCAAAGCCATCGGAATTCTCATTCTTGAATGGGAAGGCTCCCTGCCAGTTGTTGGTAATCGCTTGGTGCCGGTGTAGCGGCTCGTCACCCCAAGTATAGAGTTTGCCTTCTTTACCGCCGCGTGCCGCGTACTCGAACTGTGCTTCAGTAGGCAACTCTTTGCCTGCCCAGTCACAATAGGCAAGCGCGTCGTTATAGTTAACCTGCACAACAGGATGATCCGCGATTGCCTCGATAGAGGCAGAGGGTCCCTGGGGGTGCCGCCAATCGGCCTGACTTACCAGATCCCACCAATCGAGGGGATTCGGGAATTTATGGGTCTGGCGAGACAGCGCTTTAAATACGAGTGAATCGCCATTGTTTTCCGATTGCGTGGTATAGGCTGTTTGCGTGACAAATGCCGCGAAGTCTCGGTTACTGACTTCGAATTGATCGATCCAATATCCAGACATTTCCAGTTGATGGGGTGGGGATTCGTCGGGAAGCCCGGAATCGGAGCCCATGACGAATGAACCAGCCTCGATCCAGACCATATTCTCAGGTGCTGGAGGTGAGGGTTCGATAACCAGATAGTTATCCAGTAATAAGACGGCGACGATAAATGTGGCCCCACCGGCCAACTGCATCGGATGCTTCATATGCGGCTACTACTCTGTGTCCCCAGAGCGACTCCGCCTCTCAAACGCGCGATGGCGATGCGGCGGTGTTTTTCAAGTGTACCCTCATCAAAGGACGGGAGCATACTCTAAATGTTCTACGACTGCATCTTCTGCTTAAAAACCGCGCCGTAGGGGATCCCTACCTTGCCCCAAACGGTGTCATAATGTGCCAGATAGGTCTGTAGGAAGGAGGAATACCATGAAATCAAAGCGGTTCTTGTGTGCAATCAGTGCGCTTTTCACAGTCAGCGCGCTGGCTGCAGAGACGGGCTACATCGCTCCACTTACGGAATTCGGCAGCTCGGATCTGCAGGGTACCTGGTCGATTGCCACCCAGACGAACCTGGTGCGTGCGCAACGTTTTAGCGGCAAGCTGGTTATTAGCGAAGAAGAAGCGATCCGCATCGAGAACATGGTGCAGGCAAGAGTGGATGCGAGTAATGCGCCCAGCGATCCCGACCGCGAAGCACCCATGGCAGGGCGCAACGTTGGCGGTTATAACAGTTTCTGGACGGATCCAGGCAGCCGGCTGGCGGTGGTTAACGATGAAATCCGCACTTCCATTCTGATTGACCCGGAGGATGGCAATTTACCCTATAGCGAACAGGGCCAGGCAAATTTCGCTGCCGCCATGGCACTGCGTAATTCCTACGACGGACCTGAGGTGCGCCCCCTCGGGGAACGCTGCATGGTGGGATTTGGCTCTTCTGGCGGGCCGCCGAAGTTGCCGGTGTTGTATAACAATCTCACGCAGATCGTGCAGACCGAAGAGTATGTCGTTTTGCTAGCCGAGATGAACCATGACGCCCGCATCGTGAGAATCGATGCGGACTTCCAGGATCCCTCGATGTACCCATGGCTGGGTGATTCGATCGGCTACTACGAAGACGATTCGCTGGTTGTAGTCACCACTAATTTTCATCCACAGCAAAGCATGCGTTCCTCGCTGGAACATCGATTCTACGGCTCGAGTCAGATGCAAGTGACCGAACGCTTCACGCGTACTGCCGATGACACGATCCTGTATCAGTTTACGGTGGAAGATCCGCAAAACTATTCACAACCCTGGAGTGGGGAGTTGCCGATGAACCAGAACGGGGAGCGGCTATTTGAATATGCCTGTCACGAAGGCAACTATGCGCTGCCGGGCATTCTGGCCGGTGCCCGGCGGGCCGATTTTGATGGAGCAGAGTACGCGCCGACTAATTAGCTAATCTGTTAGCCTCGTAGATCTGGTAGCTGATAGCCCTCTTCATCCAGCCGTGCCCGGATTGCCTTCTTGTCAATCTTGCCGGTGGATGTAAGCGGGATACTATCGGTTGCGATGATCTCGTCGGGTAGCTGCCATTTGGCGAATGCACTCATACAGTGTTCGATTACTGCAGCAGGGTCCAACGGGGTATCAGGGTTCATGACGACCAGAGCCACCGGTCGCTCGTCCCATTTCGGATGTGGCTGAGCGACAACCGCGGCCTGTGCTACACCTGCCATGGCGACGATGTGATTCTCCAGGTCGACCGAGGAAATCCACTCACCACCGGACTTGATCAGGTCTTTGGAACGATCCGCAATAATGACGTATTGCTCGGGATCAATCTTGGCCACATCACCGGTAACCAGCCAGCCGTCATGGAATTTATCCGGTTGCGGATCGTTGAAGTACTCCGAGGCGATCCAGGGTCCGCGAATACACAACTCACCGACAGCCTCTCCGTCATGGGGCAGCACATTCCACTCTTCATCGAAGATCTCGACTTCCAGACCTGGCATAGCCAGTCCTGCCTTGGCGATGTTCTCGAATTGCTGATCCTCCGAGATATTGAGGTGCGAACGCTTGGCGACCTTGCGTGACAAGGTACCTAGAGGATTGGTCTCGGTCATACCCCAACCCTGGAGCATCTCGATCTGGTAGGATTCCCAGTACCAGCGCATCATTTCCACCGGTGGTGAAGAGCCGCCACAGGTAAGCCGACTCAGTTTGGACAGGTCGTATTTATCGGGTTCGGCTTCCAGTGCAGCACGCACGCCCTGCCAGATCGTTGGTACGCCTGCAGAAATAGTGGCTTCTTCTTCTACCATCAATTTCAGGAACACGTCGGGTATCATGAAGCGATGTGGCATGACCTGCTTGCAGCCCAACATGGACGCGGCGAAGGGTAATCCCCAGCCCATGGCATGGAACATCGGCACGATACCGAGCAGTGAATCCAGTGAGGACAGACCGATGGAATCGGTTAGTGATTCAGTAAGGGTATGCAGGTAGGTGGAGCGATTGGTGTACATCACTCCCTTGGGCTTGCCTGTCGTACCAGAGGTATAGCATAGCCCCATGGGAGAAGTCTCATCGATTTCGGGCCAGTCATAGTCGGTCGATTGGTCACCGATAAATTCTTCGTAGTCAATCTGGTTTTCGAAACTGCTGCTGCCGCCTTCACCATGTCGGCAGACTATCAGCAACTCGACACAGGGGAGCTTGCCCCACAGCGGCTCCAGTAGTGGCAGCAAGTCTTCGTCGGCAAAAATGACCCGATCACCGGCATGGTTGATGATGTATTCCAGGTCCGTCGGTGAGAGCCGAATATTCAGCGTATGCAGCACGGCGCCCATGGAGGGGACGCCCTGGTAGAGTTCCAGGTGGCGATAGTTATTCCACATGAAGCTGCCAATGCGATCGCCAACTTCAATGCCGTGTGCCTTCAGGGCATGGGCTACCTGGCTGGCCCGGTCCCAGGTCTGCTTCAGTGTCTGGCGGTGAGTGCCGTCGGCCTGCATGGTGACGACTTCTACTTCTGGGTCCAGTAAGGCGCCTCGGCCAAGGATGCGTGACATCAATAGAGGCGTGTTCTGCATAGTCATTCGGTTTGCTCCCGTGTTCTTGCTACTTCTAGATTGTGATGCGGATGCGCAGCATAGCTGATTATGGGGGATATATTCAATTGGCTGATCCTGTGCTAGTAAGCTAAATCCCGAGTGAGGACTGTAGTTAATCCTTCGCTCCGGTCGGCCATCCCTGGCCGGGTTATGTACAGGGATGTACGGTATGCAGGTTTTGCAGGAGCAAAAACCTGCCAAGCGCCCATCCCTGGTGCTAGTCGCTCTCGATCAACTACAGCCCTCACTCTGAGTAGTTTCGGGATCAGTATTCTTTTCGGTGTGTGGCTGGCAGGGTGTGTACTATGGGAGTTGTGTGGGGGGAGGGGGCCGCGTTGCTCGGGCAACACGGTGCTGACGCGTGATGGCTGCTGCTGATTGAAAACGACTGGTGTCCGGTTTATTCTCGGGGTCCATTTTAAGATGTTATTGGGGAACGCGATGCTTAGTGCCAGGGAACATCCGAAGAAATCCGTTGCCGTGAAGGGCAAGAATATGAGCTATGTGGAGATGGGTGAGGGGGATCCCTTTGTTTTTCAGCATGGCAATCCTACATCGTCCTATCTGTGGCGCAATATCATGCCGCAGCTGGCTGACCAGGGGCGTTGTATTGCGCTGGATCTGATTGGAATGGGGGATTCGGAAAAGCTGGAGGATTCCGGACCAGATCGGTATACCTTGCTGGAGCATCGTGACTATTTCGATGCGGCGCTGGAGGCTCTGGGTGTTGATCAGAATGTGACGTTTGTGATTCATGACTGGGGTTCGGCTTTGGGTTTTGACTGGGCGAACCGGCATCGCGAGTCAGTGATGGGTATTGCCTACATGGAAGGCATCGTTCGTCCGGTTAGCTGGGATGACTGGCCTGAGGCTGCGCGCGGAGTATTTCAAGGATTTCGATCTCCGGCTGGCGAAGAGATGGTGTTGCAGGAAAATATTTTTGTTGAAAGAGTGCTACCTGGCTCTATTTTAAGAGATCTTTCTGACGAAGAAATGGAGGTCTACCGTCGTCCGTTTCAGAATGCGGGTGAAGATCGCAGGCCGACGCTGACCTGGCCAAGGCAGATTCCTATCGAAGGAGAACCCGCCGAGGTTGTGGAATTGGTGCAGGGTTATGCGGATTGGCTGTCGCAATCCGATGTACCCAAGCTGTTTATTAATGCCGAGCCGGGTGCGATCCTGATTGGACCGCAACGGGAATTTTGTCGTTCCTGGCCGAACCAGCAGGAAGTGACTGTTGCAGGCAATCATTTTCTGCAGGAAGATTCACCCGATGAAATAGCTAAAGCCATTGCTGAATGGCGTCAATCCATCGCTTGATTAAGCGGACAGTGAGACTGATATCGGAATGAGCATGCTGGCTTACTCGAACCTTAAAAAAGCAGTTCCTGTTGTTTGTGCAGGAGCCATGTTGCTGTCCCTGCCCGCGGTAGAGGGGCAGGATGTTCGGCAGGCCATCACTGGCAAGTGGATAATCAATGAACAGTTAAGCGACGACACCGATGACCAGGTGGCAGAGGCCCTCGAGGCAGGCGGGGAACGTGACAGCCGGGGTTTCTTTAACAGAAAAGAGGATTTCTATCGGGGTGGTCCACCGGAGCAGGAGTTATATGACCGAATCTCCTACGACGACGTCCTCAGCATCGATTACACAGAACCAGAGTTTCGATTCGCTTATGCCGATGATTACGTGAGGGTATTCCATACAGATGGGCGCCGGCGTCGCAGCACTGCGAATGATTTCTACACAGAAGGAGGACAGGATTGGTCCTCGGCGAACTGGGAAGGTGGTGCCCTGGTTGTGGAAGCGAGGCCCAGGGATGGGGGATTCACTGTGGAGACTTACACTCTGGAAGCCGATGGAAATCGCTTGCGTATCGAAATGCTGATTCAACCCGATACCTTCAGGGAGCCGATAAACCTCGTGCGGGTATTTGACCGGAATAACCAGATACCCTAGATCGCGATCTCCCTGAAAGCAGTTTTATATCGAGCCGCCCTTCAATATCTCAGCACCCCGCGTCAATACCCAGGGGACGAATGTTGTGGCGAAGCCTTATCCACTAGCTTGCGTGTCGCCAGCCACATCTTTGTTGCGCTTGGTGAACGGAATGATCATCGGCACTTTAGTGCAGTAATCCACATAGGCCTGACCGAGAAATTTCTTCAGGTCCCTCTCTTCGAACTGATTCGCGACCAGTATGTACGCCGTCGTGACGATGGCAAACAGCAAGTGGGCGACTGTCATCGAAGGTGTAACCCAGAAAGCCAACAACCAGCCCAGATACAAAGGGTGCCTGATCAATTTATAGGGCCCGGGCGTGCCGAAGGGTAAATGGGTATATTCCTTACCACGAAAGAACAACCACACCTGGCGGAGCCCGAATAGATCGAAGTGATTGATCAGGAACGTGGACACCAGAACCAGCGCCCAGCCAAAGCCGAACAGGGAATAGAGAATCGCCCTGCCAGTAGAGCCTTCCACTTCCCACACGGTACCGCCCATGGGTTGCCAGAAGGCAAACAATAGTATCAGTGCGGCGCTGGATAAGAGCACATAGGTGCTGCGCTCAACCGGTTCGGCTACGATTTTCGTCCACGCCTTCTTGAATCCAGGGTGCGCCATTACGCTATGCTGGATTGCAAACACAGACAGCAGTATCAGATTGACCAGAATTGCTTGGCCGAGACCAACCTCGGCACCGGAATCCAGGGTCTTGGGAACTACAAAATTGCCAACAAATCCAATGGCATAGAGAAAGGTTAGGAAAAGGCGGCGTAACAGACTACGCCATAGAGCAGGGCTAAGAATCGCATGGGCAGGGTTCCTCTTATTATTGTTGGGTAACGCTAATGCTATCGTTTTACGATGTGAAAAAGCGTTTATAATACCGTTGTAATTCTACTCGGATATCATACTCTTCACTTCTCATTGCTCCAACCGCTCTATTGCTATGCTCAATAAGTGACCGATTGGCCCTTGCGGAATCTTGGATGGGGAAGTAGACCTGAAATTACCCCCATTCTCGGAAGGCCCGCGCCCTACTGGGCTATCTCGTGGCAGCAGCCAAATCACATCGCCGTGAATCGTTGTGTCCAATCTTAACCTTCTGGGCACTCGGTCAGACCGGTTGGCCAACCACTAAACTGAAGCTTGTCTGCTAATCTCTGCTTCGACTTCCTGCAGTCTGTCCTTACCGAAGTAGATCTCATCGCCTACGTAGAAAGTCGGCGAGCCAAAAGTGCCGCACCCCACTGAGGCGGTGGTGTTGTCTATCAGTTCCTGTTTGATTTCGGGAAGCTGCGTGCCCGCGATAGTCTCACCGGCTGGCAGCCCGGCATCTTGTAATGCCTGGGATATCACTTCCGCATCCGCCATGTTTAATCCCTGTTCCCACATGCATTGATACATCGCGTCGATGTACTCTTTGTAGAAGCCATGCCGCTTAGCGTAGATAGCACCGCGCATGAGGTGCAAGGTGTTCACCGGAAAGTGAGGATTCATCTGAAACTTGTCTATGCCGTGTTGCTCGATAAATCGTTGCGTTTCCCGTGTATGGTATTCAGATTTATTCCTTATGCCGGCGAACTGTTCCATAGGAGATTTGTTATTGGTGGCCTTGAATACACCACCTAACAGAATCGGTATGTAGTCAAACTTCACTCCAGTGCGGTTCTCAATATCAGGGATTACCTGATGGCAGAAGTAGGTGTTGGGGCTGGCGAAATCGAAATGGAATTCTACTCTTACAGTCATTTCATTACCTGGCTAAAATTTTTCGGCGAAGGGGCGCATATCCAACTCATGGGTCCAGCCGTCACGTGCTTGATTGTGCAGATACCAGTAGGCTTCACCCACGGATTTTGGATTCATGAGTGTGTTCTCCGGTAGTTCGTCCGGGTCGATGCCACGATCCTGGTAGCGATCACGTACAAACTGGGTGTTTACACCGGCATCGATAATCAGATGCGCCACGTGTATGCCCTCCGGGCCCAATTCACGTGCCAGGCTCTGGGCCAGGCCGCGTAGTGCAAACTTGGCGCTGGCAAACGCTGCATATCCACTGCCGCCCCTCATGCTGGCGGTGGCGCCGGTGAACAGGATTGATCCCCTGCCTCTTGGCACCATGTACTTGGCGGCTTCCCGGCCGGTCAGGAAGCCGGTCAGACAAGCCATCAACCACACCTTGTAGAAAACCCGGTGGGTTGTTTCCCGAATTGGAAAGTTTACATTGCCACCGGGATTGGAGATTACCACTTCCAACGGCCCTATATCCTTCTCGATGGCGGCGAAGCGTTCCTCGATCTGGGTTTCCTCCCTGGCATCCAGGGTGTAGGCATAGGCGGCGCCGCCGGCAGCGGTGATTTCCTTTACCAGGCCCTCAGATTTCTCGCCGTTGCGGCGTCCAAGACATACCGTATACCCGCCCTCGGCAAAGCGGCGTGCGATGGCGGCACCGATGTAATCGCCGGCACCGACAACCAGACAAACCTTCTCAGACATAGCTCCTGCTCCGGTGCCAGGCACCTGATTGTTGTAGCGTGAGCGCGGCGGCTCACTCGTGCTAATTCTTGATGTACTTGGTGACCTTCCGGTCACCGACCGATGCGCCCCAGATTACGCCATTCACGTCCACCGAGATGCCTTCCGGAAAGCTCGTACCGCCTTGGGGGTCGGGATCGGGAATGAAGTCTGTCACTATGCCATCGAGTGTACCCACGTAGATTCCCCGGTGCCAACCCGGATTGTAGCCGTATGCTCCCTCTTCCTGACGTGATTCTGAGTCGACGACATAGAGCATGTCATTGTGGATTCGCACCCCACTAGGCCGACCAAAATGATCCCAGATGGCCAGCAATTCGCCTTCGGGAGAAAGTATCTGCAGGCGGTTATTGGTACGGTCTCCGACGTAGATTCTGCCCTGTGAGTCTACGGCTAATGAGTGCGGGCATTCGAACTGCAGCGGACCGTTGCCCTTTCCACCCCAGGCTTCGATGAACTCGCCGTCCGCGGTGAGGTGTACGATGCGTCGATTTGATTCCGGATTAATGTGTCCGTCGGCGATATAGAGTGTGCCATCGGGTCCGATCGCCAGGTCCGAGGGTTCGTTAAACTGGTTGGGACCGTCGCCGCGAATGCCTGGCTGGCCCAGCTCAATCAGAATTTCACCCTGCTGATTGAATTTGAATATCTGGTTGCCCTTCACGCCGTCTTCGACGCCGGCGTCCACCACCCAGATATTGTCTTCATCATCGACGATGATGCCATGGGGGAAAACGAACATGCCGGCACCGAAGCTGGTTAGCGGCTCGCCTTCCGGGCTGAATTTGATGATGGGGTCCACGTCGGATCCAGAGCAGCTATTGGCGCCACAACGCTCGAAAACCCAGATGTTCCCGACCGAGTCGATATCCACGGCGTTACCCGAACCCATGGCACGCCCGTCCGGCATATTGACCAGATTTTCGAAGCTCGTGTAGCTATTGGGGATGTCCTGCAGCAGCGTGTTCTGCTGGGCAAGACTCAGGCTGTTGAATAATCCACACAGCAGGAACAGGGCTATCCTGCTGCTATTCTTGGTGCGGAATAATCGGCTCATACTCTAGCCCTCTAACGTTGCCTGGGGAAGCACTATAAATACCACATAAAGGCGTCGGAGGGACAAAAATTTAGTCCCTCCGACGCCTTTATGCTAGATCTGAAACAGCCGATTGATCTTGATGGCCCAGCCGCGGTTACGCAGTTCCATGCTGCTTGGATTGCCGAAGGGATCGGTATCGCGATCATCGCTGTAAACCACGAACATTTCACTACCGGGAGCCCACTCCCAGCGGAAACGGAAGTTGCTGCTGAAGGAACTGGCACGAGAGTCGTATTGCACCAGGCCACTGAAATACATACGCGGAGAGATCGTATAAGTAACCCGAAATCTGCCTAGCTCAGTTCTGAAATCACCTTCGGGAAGTTCAATTCTGTTGTAGGAGTAACTCGGCTCCACAGACAGCTGAGGGGAGAGCTCGATTCGACCGCCACTGAATCCGATTGCCGTGTTGGTACCGCTCCAGAAATCTCCGCCACGCAATGACAGGGTGCCACTGAATTGTCGTTGGGTGCCCAGCCGATAAGAAACCCGGTAACTGGTGAAGTCATAGTCGCCAGGCTGCAGGATCACATTGGGCGCTATCTGAAAAGGCCGATTTATCATTTCAAATTCGTCGCTGATGGCGACGTTGAACTGATCACCTCTTTCGAATTCGGTGGTGAAGCTGAGGTCATGCTTGCGAGTTTCCAGTTCGTTTTCGTCAGCCGACCAGAAGGATTCGGTATTGGCCTGCAGTACAAATCGGCGGATATTTTCGCTGGAAGTTATTCGAGGACTGAATCGAGCCGAACCGTCGTATTGTTTGAAGTTGTTGCGCCGTTTGAAGCCGATCTCGGGATTGAAGTTCTCCTCCACCTCCACGTATCCGGATGTGAAACCGTAGCGGTCACCGTTGTAGTCGAAATTGCCCATGAAGCTCTTGTCATCGCCATTCAAGCCCTTTGTGTCGGTCTTGGCGAGATAGGTACTGATTTCGAAATCGTCGAGAAAGGCAAATGTGCCGTCGACACCATAGAGTTGATTCGATCCTTCGCTGACAATCGATTCGGATCGATCGGTGAGAATCATGCCTATTCTGCTTCGACTGAGGATGTCCCGTTTAACACGTACCACGGTGAAATTGGTGGATTCGATATCATCCAGACCTCCCCCATCGGAGCCGATGTTCAGCGCCCCGATGTCGAAGTCACCAATCTTTCCGGTTAACCGCGCACCTGCATTGATGGGCACGATTTGTCCCTGTTCCAGCCCGATCCTGCGACTGAAGAACATGGTGGGAATGCTCAGGTTACGAGGTTGTGTAAAATCGAAGTTGCCTTCGCTCTCGAGAAAGAACTCTCGTTTCTCGGGGAAGAACAGGTTGAAACGAGTCAGATTAACCTGGCGTTCGTCGACTTCAACTTGCGCGAAGTCAGTGTTGTAAGTGAAGTCAGCAGTCAGGTTGTTGGTAATACCGAGTTTGACGTCGACACCGAATTCACCTTCACTGTTATTGTTGATAGGCGGCGTCGCCAGGCGATCGGTGGTGGCTGTGCCCAGACCATAGGGCTTTATTTCCAGATTGAGGTTGCGCGGAGGCACCTCCAGTTCATTGAGCGTTCCTGCCTCGGAGATGCGCCACATACCGGCGACCAGGCTATTACCCAGTGCTGCAGAAATTGGCAGTTCGGTTAAATAAGATGCTTCGTTGAGTCGACGAATAATGCGCCGGAATTGAATTCCCCAGGTTTGCTCCTCGCCCGGTTCATAGCGCAACGAACGAAAAGGTATCTCCATCTCAACTGTCCAGCCGCCATCGAACCTGCCCACACGCGAATCCCATACGATGTTCCAATCGAAATTAACGCCGCGGCCGCGATCGCCTTCGTTGGCTATAGCGAAGTCAGAAAAGCCGCCGATTGGGGTGACGAGAAATGCCACGCCGTTGCGTCGGTCGAGATAGGTATCGAGCATGACCGAAAACGAATCATTCGTGCGAAGCTGGAAAGTATCGCGCCGCATCTCGTTGGCAACCCAGTCTTCCTCTGGCACCGATTCATAAATGCGCGCGGTCACATAGAGGTTGTCGTCATCGAAGAATACCCAGGCTTCGGTTTTCTCGCTGGCGGGTGCGCCCTCAATGGGAATCTGTTGAACGAAATCGGTGATCGGTGTGAGTTGTGTGTAGACGGTTTCATCGAGATTGCCGTCAATGGTGACATTTCCATCGAAACGGGTCGCCTGCACAGATAAACGGCCATCGACATCGCGGCCGACGACGACTTCTTGAGCATTCGCCGCACCCAGTGAAACAGTAACGAGGGTGATAAATCGAAATACGAAGTTCAGAGGACGGCTGTTCTTACAAAGCACATGTTCCGTTGTCTTGTCTAATACAAACTCTGCCATAAAAGACCCTGGTCAGCGGCCGGTCACTCTTGCCTGCTAATCTGGTGATGATACTGGAAAAAAGGTTATTGGAAGATCAGTAACGAAAGAATGTATCACTCAATCTAGTGGGATCCCGGATCAGGTACGCATGAGGTACTGCTGAAGTCGAACTACTTCCAGTCCAAGACACGTAAGATACTCAAATTCTTACTAAATACTGTTATTTATTGTGACGAGCCGGAGAAAAAAGAACGCAGCAGGACTACTGACATGCGTGTACTGGCAGCCGTGCCAGGCTATGGCACCTGGCACAGACTGTCTGTTCTAATTGGCGGGTTTTCTAAACTTCAGCGTCATGCGATCGCTCTCGCCGATGGCGCTGTATCTGGCACGATCAGCCTCGCCCATCCGATACTCAGGGGGCAGAGTCCACACCCCTTCGGGATGCCCGGTGGGGTCTTTCGGGTTGGCGTTTATCTCGGCAGAGGCGACAAATTCGAATCCTGCCGCTTGAGCGATTTCCTTCACGTAGGCTTCGCCAACATAGCCGGACCGGATCATGTCTTCCCTGCTATCTGTTGGAAGTGCACGGTGTTCGACTACGCCTAACACGCCACCGGGTTTTAAGGCGGCAAAAAACGCCTCAAAGTATTCATGCTCCAAATCCGCTGCCATCCAATTATGCACATTACGAAACGTCATGGCGATGTCGGCGCCTTCTTCCGGTGCAATCGCAGTTTCATTTGGCGGTAACAGAGCGCGCACGGTGGCCTTGCCGTAGAGCTCCGGGTTGGCCGCCAGCTTGGCTTCGAAATTCTCCAGGCTACGTCGCTGGAAAGCACTGGGGGAATTGGCTGAGAAATGGGCTCCGTAATACCTGCCGTGATCGCGCATATAGGGAGCGAGGATCTCGGTGTACCAGGCGCCGGAAGGACCAATCTCGATCAGGGTCATGTCCGGTTCCAATCCGAAGAACTGCAGAGTCTCGACTGGATGTCGCCATGGATTGCGGGCGATGTTTGCGTCACTACGGTGTTCACCTGTCATGATCTGTTCGATAGTGCGCTGAGCCGCTGTTTCATGATTAGCGGCGTTAGCGAACTGCCAATACCCGCATAGGACAATTAAGGAAGTCATCAGTTGTAGGAATTTGTGCATGCTCATAACACTTTCTCTAGTAGGATTAAATAGCTTCAGGCTGTCGAGGCGCAGCAGGGGCAATTGGCCGAACCACTGGCCATAATAGACTCGGCCGCCCGCGCATTTTCCGCTGCCGTTCGCGTGCGTGCAGCGAAAGCAGGGGAACTCGCCAGTTCCGGGCTCAATGGTTGGTTCACCCCAGCGGTTTGCTGACCATGGTAGCCGGTGTAAACCTGGAAACGGTGGTCGCTAATCGTCGAGCGAATCAGAATCGTATTGCTGTTCAGCACTTCGACGTTTTGCAGCGGAGATCCGTCGGCCAGCACAAACGCTTCGCTGGCATTCGGCAGACCGCTAACGCGCCAGCTGGTCTCCTGCCCGCGCCGATTCCGATCGGCCGCATAGGTTCCCACATGCAAGACACCGCTATCCTTGTCGTTCCATGCCTGGTCCACACCCAGGCTGGGAAAATCGATTCCCTCTACTGTAGGCGCGCTGTACTTGTCCATGTGTTTTACTGAGAACGCTTCCGCCCAGTTACCTTCGTTAACCTCGTTAATCATCATCTGGGCGCTGCGTTGGCCTCTTGGCCAGGGTTCATCCAGACCAAACCACCAGCCAAATTTCTCCATGTCGTCTCCAAACCACTTCGGCTCGAAGCTGCGCTCTGCTGCGGCACTGAGTCGCGCGACGGCGCTGTGATCGCCCAGCGTTTTTGCCAGGGCCAGGCCATTGGCCGAGGGCTGAATAGGACGGCGTGGATCGCGCCAACCCAGGGCATTGGCGGCTGTGTCATAGAGTCTGGTGGCTATCTCTGGCGCCTGCGGCATCAGGTAGAAGGCAATGCCAATACCGCCTGCGGCACCGCCATTGACCTTAAAATTCTCTATCGGATCGTAATAAGTAGTTATCCATTCGAGGCTTCCCTGCTGGTCAAATCCCATGTAATTGTCTGAGGCAAATTGGACCCAGTCCGCAAACACACCATGGGCATTATTGGTAACGCCGAGCTGATCTGACAGGTACATGCCGAGACCTGCCGCGCTGTTGCAGAACGGCCAGATCTTGGTGTTCTCGCAGTTCGGTCCTTCGGGACGCTCGCCGTATTGCTGGTGTAGCCATTCGACGATGCGTGGCTGAGTCCATTCGAAGTGTTCATTCTCGAAGCCTGCGATCATCCAGGGCTGTTCCCACTTGTCGTCCCCGGACACGTACTTATAGATCGTCAGCAACAGATTTAACCAGCCACGGAAAAACAGGTTGCCATCCGCGCCGATGGGATCCGCTTGCAGTCCCCAGGGCTCAACACCATTNGCTGTCCAGCCGGGAAAATCGTAATTGCCACGTAGCCGCTCAGGCCAGGCGGCCATCATCTGCGGCGGATAGTTCTGCCGGTCCGGGCTGGGCCCAATAAAGGTATTCCAGTCGATCGCCGCCCAGTAAGCTGTGTGGCGCGTTGCCAGTTCATCCATGATACGCGTGTACACTTCGCGCCAGGCCGGTGTCTGGTCAGCCATCAGCAATACCGCATAGCTGGAATCGGACAAATCGAAACGTGGGTAACTCAGGAAAGGTGGTCCAGAGTACTGATCCCACCAAGGATGGGGACCGTCGCCGTCATTGCTAAAATCAAGCGGGCCGCGTGGTAGTTTAATTCCCCAGGGAAGCTGCTCATCTCCGGTATAACTCCAGTCGTCCGGTGTGGTTGCCTTCTGCCATAAGAATCGCAACCAGCCCTTGGTGCGCTCATTGTGCTTCGGGTGAAAGCTGGGAACCTGCGACTGGCTGACGGCGGCCGTGTTCACTAAAGGAGGTGTCGCCACACAGGAAGCAAGGGCAGCTGCCGATGTAGCAACGGCAGAACTCTTTAAAAAACCACGCCGCGTCTGAGTCTTCTCTGTAGCCATAGGATCCTCAAATTCAATTCTTGTTGTAAGCAGGCAAAAACTATCATCTATGCTAATCGGGCTCTACCCTAAATAGAAACAATGCGTTACAGCTCAGGGGTTTTGAGATAGGCTAGCGAGCAGGCTCTTCAAGGGATTCGAAGCGATGGACGCGGCAGTTTTCAGCCTGGAAATGAAAGTGCGTGACTATGAGTGCGACATGCAGGGCATAGTCAATAACGCGGTCTATCAGAATTATCTGGAATGGGCGCGCCACGAATACCTGCTGAGCCGCGGGCTCAGTTTTGCCGAGCTGACCGGCCAAGGAGTGATTATCGTGATTACCCGGGCAGAGTTGGATTATCGACTGTCTTTGCAGGCCGGAGATAGCTTCGAAGTTACGGTGAAAGCCAGCCATCCTTCCCGGGTCAGGCTGGTGTTCGAGCAGGAAATTCGCAGGCAACCCACAGCAGAGCTCATGCTGGAGGCTCGCATCACGGCCACGGCGGTGAATCAACGCAAGCGGCCCTATTTCCCGGACGAGTTGAAGGCCTTGCTCTAACGGATTTGCTCAATGAGAATTACAAAAAAATAGCCCCCGCCAGTGGCAGGGGCTTAAAAGGGCAATTGAGAATCGCTAGCGCAGACGCAAAGCGATTCTATAGTAGTGGAACGGTTGCACTACGCTTTTATTTCAGTCGCTCAGNAAAAAGTCTTTGCCCATTGCTCGCCAGAAACGGTGAGGGCTGTAAGTCAGTTCGCAGGGTTGGATTTGAGCCAGGACCAGTTTATGACTGATTCCAAGCATGTCGAGACACAGATCTATGAGAATGAACTGGCGTTAACCGCAACATTGATTCGCAGCGAGACGCCCGAAGGCCAGAGTGGCCTTGCTGTAAGCAAGAGTGGTCTCGCTGTAAGCGAGAGTGGTCAACTACTTGTTCAGAGAATCCCTAGTTTAGAAAGCTGGCTTCTTCGAAATCAAGCGTCAATGAATTCTCCAGTTGGTCGCGCGCTGCGCTGCGATCATCTTCGCTATCTCCGAATACCGATTCGAAGAAGCTCAGCACGGCTATCTGCGTAATCATCTGCTGTCGGCCGGGATGGGATGCTTGTAGTGGTGGCAGATTTTCACAGACACCTGGAGCATCTGGATCGTTGACGACCCCCTCGGCTTCGCTGCCCATTATCTGATACAGCTCATCCGGATCTTCATCCAGAATCGACAGCACACCCTGGCAACCTACCGNATCGGGATTATCCATGAAGCGGAAGAGAGGCTCAGACATCCCGATAAATCCCAGGTGTGAGCCCCCGTCAATAGTCACCAATGCGCCGTTGCTGATGCGCTCAGGAATCACAGCTGCGTTGCTGCGGTGGTCAATCAGCGCGTCCGAAGTGCCGGCGATCATCAGGAAAGGGATGTCAGTAGTAGCATAGAATCGTTTGGTAAACATGGCGCTGGGGCCGGCGATGGAAACGGCTGCTTTAATGCGCGGTTCACGCCAGCGTGGATGATAGGCGGTCAGGGTAGTCGTCAGCCCGCCCAGGGAAAGACCGGTTATCCCGATACGATCGACATCGATCGACCCGGCAAAGGGTTTTGTGTCAGCGGAGAGCGCAATTACGGAATCGATCAGGAAGCGAACGTCGGCGGGCTGGTTAACCACATCCGCTGCATTGGCCCCGCCGGCTGTCGCACCGTTCGTCAGCGGATAGTCGGTCGCCGCTACCACGTAGCCATTGCTGGCCAGATTTTCCGCCATGTAGGCGAGTTCAGAGCGATTGGATATGATGCCGTGGCTGTGAATGATGAGAGGGTGTTCGCCTTCCATATTTTCTGGATACCAGATGGTTGTGGGCAGCGTCCTGTCGGGGCTTCCTGGAAAGCCACGGTTCTCATCGGTGGGCCGGGTATCATCCACGAAGACATATTCTGCCTGACCTACCGAATGCAGTCCTGGTTCTAGCCAACTGGCACTTGCGGAATCGGCCGGGGGTTGTTGGGGGCCGCTGGCGATGTAAATAACCAGACCGAGCACTACGAGTAAGACCAGAACTCCCGCCAGGCCTTTTAGAATCTTGCGCACCATGATGTTTCCTATCTGTGTGAATTAGGATTCCTAGAGTATAAAGGAGATGAACTACTTTTTGCGGCTGCACTGCCCCTGGGGACGATTTTGACATTTCATCCAGGAAGCAAGCTATCCAGCGCCATGGAACGACTACCCCGCTCAGCCACGTTCACAGTGATGCCCGGTTATTCGCGGTCCGAGGCCATGGGCAGAGGCTAATATTCCGGCCCCTTTGCTACGCTAATCATTGCGCCCGCTCAATAAATTGTGGCAAAAGTTGTATAGCATTAGCCACAGTATTTACTCNGCTTGGCCCGTCGAATACCTTTACGACGGGTATCAGTATACGGTGTAAGTGTTTATGCTCTATCTAACAACAAACTAATGTCGTGACGTTGGTTAATTGAATATTCTGGAGATGGTCGATATTCAGAAAATGCAAACACTCAAAACTCACAAGCGCCTCAGCGCATTCCTGGTGATATTGCTACTCGGTAATAGCAGCCTGGCTTTGGAAACTATTACTCACCAAGGGCATCAGCATGCGACGACTATGGAGCATGCGACGTACGACATAGATAGCCATGATTCTGTGCAGCCCTTAGTAGTCCCGTTACCGTTCACTTCCGTGATGATTGATGGCGATGAAGATTGTGTTTGTGATGACATCTGCTGTGTAAGTTCGGTCCAGTTTGTCGCCGCGGTCACCAGAGATAAGCATCCTGGCCCTGTCGATTCTGGATTGCATCGAATCGATCTTTACCAATCGATTAAACTGGACCTGGCCGTTCCTCCCCCCACTGCCTGATCACTCAATCCGTCCTGAAAGTTTTTGCTATTCTTTAGTGGAGTTGAGTCGTGTCAGCACGCGCCTTTTGTATTTCGTTAATTTTACTTGCTCCAGCAGTCAGCCTGGCTGCGACGATGAGCTATGAGTTCGATATTGACACCAAAACTGTCAATTTCACTGGCAATTCTGTGGCTGCCCTGACAGTCGGAGGTCAGATACCAGCGCCCACCATTCACGCGACGGTAGGCGATACCTTACGCGCCACATTCCATAACCACCTGGACGTTACAACTTCTGTGCATTGGCATGGCGTGTTGCTGCCTGCTGCCGAGGATGGCGTGCCCTTCGTTAACACCCAGCCGATACAACCCGGTGGCTCTCATACTTTTGAGTTTCCTATTTTGCATCCCGGCACATTCTGGTATCACTCACATACCGAGTTACAGATCCAGCATGGAGTCTATGGCGCCATTGTATTGTCACCGAGCAATGGCGAACCCGAAATACCAGAACGGGTGGTGCTGTTTTCCGACTGGATCGATGAAGATGCCGAGGTGGTCCTGGCCAACTTGAAGAAAGCCGATGATTTCTACTCTTTCAAGAAAGATGCGGTGCAATCCTGGGACAAGGTCATTGCCAACGGTGGTGCCTCGATTCGTAATCGACTGAACAGTTCATACACCCGCATGGGACCGATGGATCTGGCGGATGTCGGTTACGATGCCTTCCTCGTGAATGGTCTACCCGAGAGTCGNTTAGAGTTTTCTAATAGCGCTGNGGAACAAGTGAAGTTGCGCATGATTAACGGTTCCACTTCCAGTTACTACGATGTGGAGTATGCCGGTGGGCCAATGCTAGTCGTCGCGGCCGATGGTCAGGATGTCGCACCGATTCGAGTACAGCGTCTGCGACTATCCACGGCCGAAACTTATGACGTGNTNGTACCTGTCGCCGCCGGTCAGGCTTTCGAGCTGCGGGCCACCTCCAATGATGGAATCGGCTTCAGCCGGCTATTCATCGGCGAGGGTGAACGGGTGGCGGCGCCTGATATTCCTCCTCCCAACCTGTTTCTGATGGGTCCCATGACGATGGATATGGACATGTCAATGGACATGGATATGAGCCCGGACATGATAATGCCGAATAGCATGCCCATGCCACGGCGGCACGAGGAGGCTGCCTCTGATCTGCCTCTCAATGCGGAGCATCGAGCCAGCGACGCGAGTATGTCCATGTCACCGGAAGTGATCGAGCATATGACGGACTACCAGTACCTGATGGCGCGAGATACCACGGCCTTACCCGTCAATCAACCCTGGCGCGATGTGCATCTGACGCTTTCCGGAAACATGGCGCGATATGTATGGGGCTTCGATGGCAAGTCAGTCCGGGAAGAGGCCCAGGTCTTTATTCGTGGGGGTGAGAATGTACGCTTTCATCTGAGTAACNACACCATGATGCATCATCCTCTGCATCTACATGGCCACTTCTTTCGTGTCGTTAACCAGCATGGCGCAAGGAGTCCGCTAAAGCATACGGTAAACATACCACCGATGGGCCATGTGATGATCGAGTTCGAGGCTAGTGAGGAGGCGGACTGGTTTTTTCATTGTCACAATCAGTACCACATGAAGACTGGTATGGCCAGGGTGGTGAGTTATGAAGAGAGCTCTTTGTTCACCCCAGACACCAATAGACTGATGCAACCCGCGAATCGATGGTTCAGGNTCGATGAATTTCATCTCATGAGCCAGTTCATGGATTATGAATTCACCCTCTCCGACGAGCGCCACTCCTTCGATTTTGAGCTGGATGCCGACATGGTTGATACTTATGAAGTGCACCTGTTGTACAACTATCATTTCACCCGATTTGTGTCCGCATTTGCAGGCATGGAAACCANGGAACATCACCGTGAGGGCAGCCATGATATCGCGATCGCCGGGCTGAATATCACCTTACCTTTTCTGATCGACAGCGAATGGCGCGTCGATGACCACAGCGATTTTCGATTGCAGTTGCAGTCCGAAGTGCAGCTAACCAAGAACTTCGGTTTCGACTGGCGTTGGAATGATGATAATGAGCGCCGCTACGGATTCAATTACCGCTTGAGTAACCGTTTTGCAATTACCGTGCACCGGGATACGGAGTATGGAAACGGGGTAGGCCTGCAGTTTTTCTTTTAGGCCGACAGCAATGCCTCGAAGTAGGAGGGTACAGTTTCCGTGGCCTGCCCATAAACATGTTTGTCAAAGGTCGAGCCGGTTTCTTCCAGGTTCAGCTCGGCGGTATGGGCCTTTCTGATTTTCGCTGTCTGATAGAAACCCGAGGCGGGATAGACGTTTCCTGAAGTGCCAATAGCGACAAACAGGTCACAGGCTTCCAATGCGATATTGATCTGATTCATATGGAAGGGCATCTCGCCAAACCACACAATATGTGGCCGCAAGTTCCCTGGCGAGCGACAACAACGGCAATGGCTGTCGAAATCGATATCCTCCTGGATATCAAACACCATCTTAGAATTGAGACAGCGCATCTTTAGTAGCTCGCCATGCATATGTAGCAGATTCTGACTCCCGGCACGTTCGTGCAGGTTATCTATGTTCTGCGTTACTAATAGAAAAAAACCGGGGAAGTCATGCTCGAACTTTGCCAGTGCCGTATGAGCCGCGTTAGGTTTTATTTCGTCCGAAAGCAATTGTCGACGACGCTGATTGTAAAATTCGTAGACTAACTGTGGATTACGGGAGAACCCTTCCGGAGTAGCGACGTCATCGACCGGGTGATTGGCCCAAAGCCCATCCTCCGCCCGAAAAGTCTCTATGCCTGATTCGGCCGAGATGCCGGCACCGGTAAGCACGACTATGGACTTGACAGAGGAACTCATGGCGAGAATCTTAGCATGCCGGTCAAGATTGAAGTAAAGCAGTATAATGTGCCTTTCGATGATGCTCCGAAATTGTTAAAGACAATGAACTGATCGGCAAGAGATGCAGCTGAACTACAGACAGTATTCCGATTCCGGCGTGCCGCTACTTATCCTGCATGGCCTGTTTGGCAGCCTTGGTAACTGGGGATGGCATAGTAAACAGTTGGCTGAGCAGTACGCGGTCTATGGCGTGGATCTGCGTAATCATGGTGAATCTCCCCATGCCGATGAACTGGACTATACATCGATGGCGGATGACGTTAAGCAGCTCATGACCAGCCTGGGTATGGATTCCAGTTACTGCATAGGCCATTCTATGGGCGGCAAGGTCGCCATGCAGTTGGCATTGACGCAGCCGCAGCTGGTCGAGAAGCTCATCGTGGTAGACATTGCGCCAGTGACTTATCCAGTCAGCGCGGCGGGTCACAAGAAGGTTATGGCAGCTATGGCAGCCTTGGATTTCGATGCAATCCACAGCCGCAGTGAGGCGGAATCCAAGTTAGCCGCGTTCATACAGGATGAAGCGACCCGCAAATTTATACTTACCAATCTGCAACGGGGTGACTCAGGAAAGTACCAATGGCGCCTCAATCTACATGCTATCGAGGAGCATTACGACGCGTTACGGGTTAAACCCAGTGGGGTCCTGGCATTCACTAAGCCGACACTGTTCGTAAAAGGATCGGAGTCGAAATATATTCGGGCCGAAAATGAGGCGGAAATACTCGAGCTTTTTCCAAATGCCTCGGTAAAGATTATTATGCAGGCAGGGCATTGGCTGCACGCCGATAAACCCCAGGCATTTAAAAAAATCGCTTTGGATTTCCTGTCAATGAAATGACCAGAGGCACTCTACATGACCGTACTTAGTGTTAACGCTAACAAGATTGCATTGCTGCGTAACTCGCGGGGCCGGGATTATCCCAATGTGGTGAATTTCATTGCAAAGCTGGTGCAGTTGGGCGTTAAAGGCATCACTGTTCACCCGCGCCCCGATGAACGCCATATCACCCGTCAGGATGTCACGGACATCAGCGAGTTTTTGAAGCTCTATCCGGATGTGGAGTTTAATATCGAGGGCTACCCCTCCGAGGAATTCATGGAATTGGTACTGCACGCTGCCCCGGCCCAATGCACGCTCGTGCCTGACGATCCCGCTCAGCTGACTTCCGATCACGGCTGGGATGTGCCAGCTAATAGCGACTTATTGGAGGATCGATTAAAGCGGCTCAGCAGTGCCGGCATCCGCAGCAGCCTATTTCTCGACCCGGTAGTGACTATGGTCGAGCACGTGGCATCCGTTGGAGCAGATCGTATTGAGCTATATACCGAGGATTTCGCCAGTCATTTCTCTCTTGAGTCGGAACATCGAGTGTTTGAGGAGTACGCGTCAGCCGCCGCTGCAGCGACGGCGCAGGGGATGGGTGTTAATGCAGGTCATGATCTGGATCTGAAAAACCTGCGCAGATTCCTGGATATCCCTGATATTCTGGAAGTCTCCATTGGTCACGCGTTGATAGTCGAGAGTCTTGCGCAGGGCCTGGAGCCAGTAATCAAGCAGTATCTGGCCATTACAGCCGGGGAGGAGAGTGAGACTCATTATTACTAAGGATCCGCTGAACAAGTAGTTGACCGCTCTGGCCAACTACTTGTTCGGCGGCTTCGCGTCGCAGCCGCGCCGAAACTTGCCGCTTAACCCCTAACACGGCTGAGGATCTCACATTCGCATTGATTGTGTCTGTCACCGGCCACTACACTTGGTGACTATGTACACCACCTGCCCCGAATGAGGCTATCACAGGCAAGCAACTGACACGCATAGCAGCGATGAGTGTCCAGGCTGTGGCCTTATTTTTAGCAAATGGCTCAGCAAGCTAGTGGAAGAGCAGGGGCCTGGAGATTCACCCCTATCCAAAGCCACTGGCGGATATTCGCGCACATTTCTGGGCAGATTCTTGTTCAGTCCACGAGCTTCAATTAGCAAAACCGAACTGATTGCCTACCTGGTTATCTGGATAGTGTTCGTGGCATGGGGAATCAGCTTTGTACTGATGGATTATCAATCCAATGAAATTGGCCGTTCCTGGCTCCACAATGTGGATCTAATTTTCCATGAAGCGGGGCATGTCATATTCCAACCCTTCGGACGTACCATGATGATTCTCGGCGGCAGCCTGTTTCAGGTGCTGCTGCCATTAGTCCTCATGTTGGCATTTCTTAACAAGAACCGGGATGGTTTTGCCGCTTCTATGTGTCTGTGGTGGAGTGGTCAGAGTCTCATGGATGTTGCCCCCTACATCGCCGATGCGAGTGTGCTGCGCTTGCCCCTGCTGGGAGGAGGAATCGGGGCTGATTCACCAGGTATGCATGATTGGGCAAATCTCTTAAGGCCTAAAGGGTGGTTGCAGTATGACCAGCAGATTGCTTCTGTTGTTGATTTTATAGGGTCAGGTGTCTTATTAATGGCGCTGGCATGGGGTGGGTTCATGCTCTATCTGTACTATAGACAGTCAATAACATAGAATTCTGATGGCCTTAACACCGGATAGTGCCCTTGCTTTTCTCTGAGAATCGACTTTATTACGGCTACTGGATCGTTGTGGCCGGATTTGTTACCCAATTTGTTGCCGTGGGTATGGCCAACTATGTGGTTGGCTCCTTCATGATTCCCATGACTGAAGAGTTTGGCTGGACTCGTGCCGAATTCACCGCCTCTCGATCCATAGGACAGATTGTCATGGCTTGTACTGGCTTCTTCATCGGTTCCTATATCGACCGCTTCGGTGGCCGCCCATTCATCGTCAGCGGATCCCTGCTACTGGCCATTTCAATCTATAGCCTGGGTGGCATCGATACTCTCGGGGAATGGCTTATTCTCAACGGGCTCATCCTGACCATGGGTAGCGCCATGATTGGTAATCTGGTGGTGAACGTCACCCTCGGCAAATGGTTTGTAGAACGCCGCGGTCGGGTGGTGGCGGTGGCCGGTATGGGTATTTCTCTGGCGGGTATAGTGTTGCCACCGGTTGCCACATGGATGGTGGATGAATTTGGCTGGCGCAACTCCTGGCAGCTGTTAGGTATAGGAGCTGGTCTGATAACACTGCCGATGGCAATCCTGATGCGGCGGCGTCCCGAAGACTATGCTCTGCATCCCGACGGCAAGACCGAATTGGAATTGGCTGCAGGACATGGCGCGGCCGCCAAGGCTGATTACGATAGATCCATGACCCGTGCCCAGGCTATGCGTACCACGAGTTTCTATTTCCTGGTATTGGCTTTCGGTCTGTTTCAGATCTCTATCACTACTATGTTAATTCAGACCATCCCGCTTATGACCGATGCAGGCTACTCCCGACTGGTGGCCTCCAGCATGATCTCGATCGCCTCGGTGCCGGCCTTCCTCAGCAAGCCGTTCTGGGGAATGTTGATTGATATTTACAGCCCACGAAAATTGGCTGCGATTGGCGCTGCGATTACCGGAGCATCGGTCATGGTAATCGTATTCAGCGTTGCCCGGCAGATGGACCTGATCGTCTACGCAGGTTTCCTGGCGATGGGAATCGGTTGGGGAGGATTGCTACCTCTGCAGGAAGTCATCTGGGCTTCTTTCTTCGGACGTCGCTATCTGGGTTCCGTGCGTTCTACCGCGATGCCCTTCACCTTCGGCATGTCGGCACTGGGCCCGGTGCTGGTTGCTTACTACTATGATCTGGTGGGCGACTACAATGCAGCATTGCTGGTCATCGCGTTCTGCAATATCGCCTCGGCAGTAATGTTGTTTCGGCACTCCAATACCACTCTCGCCTCTAATTGATGGGCACAGCTGTTCGTCGAAAGTAGCGAGTGCGTGATGCTGCAGCTTAGCCGACACAGCTTAAAGCTGTGATCTTTATTACGTTTTTTGTGCCACTCCTCCACACAACGAATCTAGGTGCAGTGCATACTGCTGAAGAGTGAGACTTGGCACATCCTCAATCTATGCAGAAACCAAGGGCGATATTAGAGCGTTGCGGCATTGGTACCAGGAGAAAGGATTCGATATGGACAGCGTGGACAATATCCAGCTTCCGCTCAATGCCTAAAGATTAGCTGGTAGTTCTAATCATCCTTCAGCATCGGCTCCAGAAAGGGCCAGATATTTTCCACAATCATGAATTGCGCTTCTGCTTTCGGATGGATGCCGTCGTTCTGCATGAGTTCGGGTTGTTGCGGAATACCCTCGATCAAGAATGGTACTAATGCCAGGGATCGCTCTTCGGCCAGCTCGCCGTAGATTCGAAAAAACGGTACGGTGTAGCGGGGTCCATAATTCGGTGGAATCTGGATTCCGGTTAGCAATATTTTGCCTCCCGATGCTTCGACCAGGTCGATCATCTTCAACAGATTCTGCTTGAGTGTGGCCAGAGGCAGCCCTCGCAGGCCGTCATTACCACCCAGCTCCAGAATTACCAGGTCTGGTTGATAGCTATCCAGCATGGCAGGCAATCGAACCAGTCCACCGGTGGTCGTCTCCCCGCTGACGCTGCCATTGATAACCCGGTATGGCCAGTCTTCATCTTCTATCCTGTTGGTGAGCAGTGTCACCCATCCGGATTCTTCTTCTATGCCATAGGCGGCGCTGAGACTGTCACCAAACACCATAAGCGTATAGGGAGTATCCTCCGCCGCCCGCAAAGCAGAGGATTGAATCACCAGTAGACAGGTTACTAGTCTGATTAATAGGGCTTTCATCGTATCAACCGTAAAGCCAAAGGCAGAATATGGTAAACCCTACTCTCTGTTTGGGCGTATGAATTTCCACAGTCTCCGTATTTTAAGGAGCCGGCGCAAACCTTGGAAGTGTATTTCGACTATAATGCGGGCTGTTTTTTATTACGAGCATTGCGTAGACCATGATTGAAACGAAAAACCTGGTCAAGGCCGTCGATACCAGTGAGGGTGTGCTGACCATACTCAATGGAATCAATCTGCACATCGAAGCGGGGGAGGCAGTGGCCATCGTCGGAGCCTCCGGGTCAGGGAAGTCAACCTTGCTGGGACTGATGGCAGGTCTGGATAGCGTCTCATCGGGGGATGTCATCCTCGATGGCCATAACCTGGCGCAACTGGATGAAGAGCAGCGGGCGATTCTGCGGGGTCAACTGGTGGGCTTTGTGTTCCAATCCTTTCAATTACTGCCTAGTCTGACCGCGCTTGAAAATGTCATGCTACCGATCGAGCTGAAGGGAGATTCCGAGGCCAGAGATAAAGCCAAGGGACTGCTGGAACGAGTCGGACTGGAAGAACGCTGGCATCATTACCCGAACCAACTCTCCGGCGGGGAGCAGCAGCGTGTCGCCATTGCCCGCGCCTTCGCAACACAAGCGCGTATCCTCTTCGCCGATGAGCCTACCGGTAATCTGGATACGGCAACCGGTACGCGAGTCGTAGACCTGCTATTCGACCTCAATCGTGAGTTTGCTACAACCTTATTGCTGGTAACACACGATGAACGCCTGGCGCACCGCTGTGGCAGAATTGTGCGGCTGGTAGCTGGAGAAATCGTCAGTGACGAGCGCACTGAAAATACCGAGGAAGCAGTTAGTGCCTGACGCGGCAGCTGTTTCACTGGCCGACAACAAGCCCATTGGCAATCTCCTGGCTTTGGCCATGCGTCTACTCTGGCGTGACTGGCGGGCGGGTGAACTGCGGCTGCTATTCCTCGCCCTGGTAATGGCGGTGACTTCGGTGACCGGTATCGCTCTGTTTACCGACCGCCTGGAAAAGGCGCTGCTACTGGAATCGGCCAATATGCTGGCGGCGGATCGCATAGTCAGTGGTCGAGGTAGCTTACCAGAACAAGTGCTGCAGGAAGGTCAGTCCCGTGGTCTGCGCACCGCGGAGATCCTGTCTTTCACATCCATGGCATTTTCTGATACTGGCAACATGCTGGTGGCGGCCAAGGCTGTGACTGACGGTTATCCCTTGCGGGGCGATGTCATTATCGCTGACGCGCCCTTCATCAGAGGCGTTCCGATTCAATCCGGCCCACCGCCCGGCGAAGTATGGCTGGAATCAAGAGTACTGCCCGCCCTCGGTATCGAAGTTGGGGATCCGGTCTATGTCGGCGAAGCGGAGCTGACTGTTGGCAAGATAATTATTGCCGAGCCGGATCGATCCGGTGGAGGTATGGTCGATAATGCTGGGCCCAGATTGATGCTGCACATGGACGATGTGGAGCAAACCAATATTGTGCAGTTGGGCAGCCGTGTCAGCTATCGATACCTGTTCGCGCACGACGAACTCGAGCGTCTGGATGAATTCGAAACCTGGTTCAGAGAACAGGAAGAATGGCGTGGGCGATACTATATTCGAGATGTCAGGGATGAGAGCGAGGAAGTCAGCGAGGCACTGAATCGAGCAGAGAGTTTTTTGCTGTTGGGGTCGTTGTTCGCGGTCTTGCTGGCCGGTGTGGCCATTGCACTGACTGCCAAACGCTATAGCGAGCGTCACTACGACTATGTGGCAATTCTCAAAACTCTGGGCTGTACTTCTGCCCAGATCTCAACGATCTATATTGCGATTCAATTAGTGCTGGCCGCTATAGCAGTTGTGGTGGGCTGTCTGTTCGGTTACCTGGTGCACCAGGGTATTCTGCAACTCCTGCAATCGGTCCTGCTGGTTACGCTGCCACCGGCAAGCCTTCAGCCCTATGTGATCGGCTCTCTTACAGCATTTATCTGTCTGCTTTCCTTCGCTCTGCCACCGTTATTGGCACTGCGAGAGACGCCACCGCTGCGAGTGTTGCGCAAGGATATGAGTCAGCAGAAAATCAGTGCGAACGTGCCCTATATATTTGGGATACTTGGCACTATTTTTCTGGTGTTCTGGTATAGCCAGGACCTGGTACTTACTTCGGTGCTCGTGAGTTCCGTCGCCGGCATCGCACTGTTTCTGTCAATCATTTCCTATTTGTTTCTGCGCTCCAGCGGTTCTGTTGGCATGAGGGCTGGCAGCGCCTGGATGCTGGCGATGACGGCAGCGCGGCGGCGGCGCAAGCAGAACGTCTTACAGGTGATGGTCTTTTCCGTGACGATCATGTCCCTGTTGATTCTGACCCTGCTTCGCACGGACCTGATCGAAGAATGGCAGGCACAGTTACCGGAAAATACGCCCAATCACTTCATGATGAATATCACGGCCGGACAGGTCGAAGGCATGGAAAACTTCTTTGCCGAAAACGGCATAGAAAGCAATCCCTTCTACCCCCTCATCAGTGCCAGGGTCACACGGGTTAACGGAGACCTGCCTGATCCTGCTGACGAGGGAGAGAATGAAGTGAGCGGCGGCACGCTTACCGATGGCAACCAGTTGGATGATGTCGAATTGGATGACGCAGCAGTGGCTGCCCTGTCAAACCCGCAAAGCGATGCGGCACCAGACTCGAATGAGCAGCAAGCCTTGTCCGGTGGAACTCGCGTACGGGGTCGATTGAGCCGCCGCCAGGTAACCTGGGCAGACGAGTTGCCCGACGACAATTTGATTACCGCGGGAAACTGGTGGGGAGCAGACGCATCAGCTGGTTTCGTTTCGATTGAGCGGGAGTATGCCTCCTGGTTGGATCTTCAGATAGGCGATCTGCTGGAATTTGAAGTCAATCAGCAAATCGTCAGTGCCGAAGTGAGTAGTTTTCGCAGCGTGCGCTGGGACAATATGCAGCCTAACTTCTTCATCATCTTCTCCCCCGGAACCATCGATCATCTCGGTGCTACTTTCTTATCGACTGCGTTAATGGAGCGGGAACAGAAAATTCTGTTAAACGATTTGATTCGCCTGTTTCCAACAGTTGTCATTATCGAGATCGATGCCCTTATTGAGCAGATTCAAACTATCATCGCCCAGGTAACCTCGGCAATCGAGCTGATTTCGGTGCTGGTATTGTTGAGCGGTGCACTGGTACTGCTGTCCTGTGTTAATGCGACGTTGGATGAACGCTTTCATGAAAATGCCATCCTTAGAACGCTTGGTGCAGGCAAGAAACTGATACTCAGCAGCCTGCTAATCGAATTTGCCTCTATCGGGTTCGTTGCAGGGCTGATAGCGACAATCGGTGCCGAAGCCAGTCTCTACTATCTCCAGGAGCAGATATTCGAACAGGAATTTTCTTTTCACTACTGGGTGTGGATTGCGGGGCCGTTGCTGGGCATGCTGATCATCGCAGGGCTCGGGCTTAACTCGACCCGCAAGGTGGTCAGTATCAGCCCGTTGAACGTGTTGAGAAGCGTGGCCTGAAACCCAACAGAGGCTCCCTAGCATGCAAATCCCTGGACTGACTGAAGCTCAATTCAGGCGAAGCGGTTGATGGTGTTTCTTATAGGTGCAAGATAGCTACCCCCAAACAGCAGCAGATGATTCAACAGGTGGTAAAGATTATAAAGTGGCGCCCGCTCGCGCCAGTTACCGTCCAGGTTTGAGTGTTCGGCATAGTAGTGGTAGAAATCGCTAGCGAATCCACCGAATAATTCCGTCATCGCCAACTCGGCTTCGGCCCACCCCCAGTAACTGGCCGGATCGATCAGCGCCGGATTTCCCAGTTCATCGCAGTGCAAGTTTCCTGACCATAGATCTCCATGAATCAGTACCGCGGGCTGCGCAGGAATCCAGTCTGCAAGCCTGGCGGCTATACTTTCCAGACCACTGAGGTCTTCCCGGGTTAATAAGTTTCGATGAAATGCCTGCGAGGCCAGTTTCAAGATTCGATAGTTGGCAAAAAATTCATATCCATCGACCGTGAGGGAATTCTGTTGTGGTGTAGAGCCGCAATAATTGTCCAGACTGAATCCGAACCGCGGGTGGCGGTTGCTGTGTAATTTCGCGAGGCCCTCACCCAGTTGTTTCCAGAAATGTGTACCAGGAGTGCCCTGGCCAAGATCCTCCAACAGCAGGAAGTTGTCTTCGACATGGATCACATTGGGAATCCGCAGAGCAGCACACTCACCGAGGGCAGCCAGCCCGACCGCTTCGGCATGAAACATGCCATCGGGGGACTGCCCATGCTGTTTGAGAAAAATGGAAGCGCCGGCGTCCATAGTCAGGCGCTGAGTGTCGTTAATGCAACCCCCGCCAACAGCCTCCTGCCTGACGATATTGCCGAAACCATTATCGGCCAACCACAATGCAAAACTAACAGTCATACAGCAGTCTACGACCAAAATACTCGTTGGTGGAAGGGCAGAAAGTACAAAGAAGGATCGGGCTTGGTAAGGGAATGCATCCTTTGTACTGGGGTGAATCCTATAGACGGCCCGGTGTATGGGGTTATAATTGATTTTCCTGACAAAAGGATTGCTATACCGCCCCGAGGATGAAGATGCGTTTACTACCAATCAACAGGCTCCAAATACTGCCGCTGCTGCTGATTTTCAGCTGGGCCAGTGTTGGCGTATCTCAGACGCTGCAAGAGGTTACCGATGAAGTGTGTATCTACGGTAATTGCGACGATGGGCGCGGCACGCTGGAACTTTCGACACCCTGGGGTAAGGGTTCCTATGTGGGTAGTTTTCAGGACGGGGAGTTCCATGGGCAGGGCCGTTTGGAGATTCCAATTTCATTTCTCGAGACGGAAGTCTATACAGGCAACTGGCAGCGCGGTGTGCGTCATGGCCGGGGAACTCACTGGAATGGTAAGGGCAAGCTCTACATCGGAGACTGGCGAGATAACAAGCGCAACGGTATTGGATCGTATTTCTTCAATTTGCCCCGATGGCGCGAGAATGAACATTCTGAGTTCTGGTTAAAAGATAACACGGAGAATTACACTGGAGAATTTGTCAATGACCACTATCAGGGCCAGGGCACCTATCGCTGGCCGGGCGGACAAAAGTATGTCGGCGGATTTTTTGCCAGTACCAAGCACGGAGAGGGGATGTTCTACTACGTGACCGGGACATCCAGGCCGCAGGTTTGGGAATACGGCGATTTTGTAAGGTAGACAGAGGATCTTCTGCACCCGAGTTTGCTTGCTTAATCATCTGCGAGAAATGCTCACACTTAAATTCTGTTTTTCCTGCAGCAAAACTGTATATGGAACCCTCTGAATAAGTAGTTGGTCACTCTTGCTTACAGCAAGACCACGCAAGCAATGCGCTGTTGTCATGAGATTTATTTTATGGAATTGGAATCGCTACGGCGTGAATATATGAAAGATGGTCTGCGACGTGATGACCTGGCCGTTGATCCATTCGATCAATTTGAACTATGGATCAAGCAGGTAATGGAGTTGGGAATCGCCGATCCGACTGCTATGACGATTGCAACGGTGTCAGAAGCAGGGCAGCCCAGCCAACGCATCGTCCTGTTGAAACATTTCGACAGACTGGGCTTCGTGTTCTATACCAACTACGGTAGTCGCAAGTCATTAGAGCTGGATAGCAATCCAAAAATAAGCCTGCATTTCCCCTGGCACAATGCCGATCGCCAGGTAAAAGTGTGTGGAGTCGCCACTAAGATTTCCGCCTCGGAATCCCTCAAGTATTTCGTGTCACGTCCCCGCGACAGTCAGATAGCGGCCATCGCTTCAAAGCAGAGCAAGGTGCTCACTTCTCGGTCATTTTTGTTGAATCAATTCGAATCGCTTAAACAGAAGTTGCAATCCGGTGAGGTGCCATTTCCCGATTACTGGGGAGGATACCGCGTCAAGGCACACGAAATTGAATTCTGGCAAGGGGGTGAGAATCGCCTGCACGATCGATTTTGCTATTCCTTGCAGTCTGACAGTACCTGGACCATCGATCGGCTGGCACCGTAAGATCGCTACGCGTTTTCTATGCAGGTGGTTAGCTGGACCGCCACCGCTTCAGTTTCTTCTTTTCCAACGCCTGTTTGAGACGTGCATACTGGGGTATACCGTTCTTATAAGGTGGGTAGTCTTCTCCCTTGATTAGTGGCGTGAAATAGTCCCTGGCCTTGTCGGTAATGTGAAAACCATCTCGAGTTATATAGTTGCGTGGCATCTTCTTTTCCACATTAGCTACTTCGGACAATTTAGCTTCGCCGATACGCCAGGTGTATTTCTTAGCCTTACCGCGAATGATGACAGGCATCACAGCATTCTTTCCCGCTAACGCAAACTCAACGGCTGCCTTGCCAACGGCATAGGCCTGTTCGACATCGGTAGCCGATGCGATATGGCGTGCGGCGCGCTGCAGGTAATCGGCCACGGCCCAATGGTATTTGTGCCCCAATTCGTCCTTTATCATGTTTGCGACGAAGGGTGCGACCCCGCCGAGTTGCACATGACCGAAGGCATCAGTGGTACCCGCGTCGGCAAGAAATTTTCCATTAGCGTAGTGAGCACCTTCGGAAACAACGATCGCACAGTAACCATACCGTTTTACACAGTTCTGTACTTTTTTGAGGAATTTTTCTTTGTTAAAAGCAATCTCGGGAAACAGAATGATATGTGGCGCATCGCCCTTCTGTTCGGAAGCCAATCCGGCAGCGCCTGCAATCCACCCTGCATGGCGGCCCATGACTTCCATCACGAACACCTTGGTAGAGCTATCGCACATCGATGCGACATCGAGCCCAGCCTCTCTGATTGACACCGCAACATACTTGGCAACTGAACCAAAGCCGGGGCAGTTATCAGTAACCGGCAGATCGTTGTCTACAGTCTTGGGGATACCAATACAGGCAATTGGATATTCCTTTTCCAGGCTTAGCTGAGCAATTTTGTTTGCCGTGTCCTGGGAGTCACCACCACCGTTGTATAGAAAATAACGGATGTTATGCGCCCTGAAGACCTCCATCAGACGTTCATATTCGAGGCGATTCTCGGAATAAGATTTTAGTTTGTAGCGACAGGACCCAAATGCTCCGGCCGGTGACGAACGCAAGGCAGCAATTGTTCTGTTAGTTTCTTTGCTGGTATCGATCAGGTCTTCATTGAGTGCGCCGACAATTCCGTTGAGGCCGGCGTAGACTTTGCCAATTTTGTCTTTGTGTTGCCGGGCAGTTTCGATTACACCACAGGCACTGGCGTTGATGACTGAGGTAACACCTCCGGACTGGGCGTAAAACAGGTTGGCCTTGGTCATGAAAAATCGTTTAGAGCTTGTAGTGAAACGGAAGCGCCATCTTACTAGGTGAAGACTGTCCGTGCCAATCATAAGGATTCCTGGCATTGGCTCAGTTTCAACTCAGCTGTTCAGGACAGAAGTAAGCGAGAGTATAGGCTGCTGAGCACCAGTTCTATCTCTTGCCAGTGCTTGGACATTGATGCCACAATCTTTTTCCGTTGTTAAACAGGTGGTTGTTATGCGATTGATAGTGGGAATGTCCGGTGCCAGCGGAGTGATTTATGGCATTCGCTTGCTCGAGGTCTTGCAGCGGCTACCGGATGTCGAGACATATCTGGTGATGTCCGATTCAGCGAAAATGAACATCGCCATCGAAACCGAATGGTCTGCAAACGATGTCAAGGCGCTGGCCGATCAGGTGTATTCGAACAATGATATAGCTGCCAAAATTGCCAGCGGTTCCTTCAAGACTGAAGGGATGATCATCGCCCCTTGCGCAATGAAGACGCTGTCCGCCGTGGCTAATTCCTATGCCGATTGCCTGATCGTGCGAGCCGCCGATGTCACACTAAAAGAGCGCAGACGCCTAGTACTGGTCCCTCGGGAAACGCCGCTGCACACAGGCCATTGTGAACTGCTGCTCAAGGCCAGCCAGAATGGGGCGATCATTGCGCCACCTATGCCTGCACATTACATTATTCCCAAAACAATCGACGATCTGGTAGATCACCAGGTGGGCAGGATACTCGATCTGTTTGACCTCGACCCCGGCCTGGTGAAACGCTGGCAGGGCCCCCAGTCATAAGCCATTCAGGCACTCCTCGGGAGCCATCACTGCTAGACATTAGCGCAGCGGGCTTTTATTCTCTTTAAATCCCCTAAGAAGAGAAACAAAAAAGGAGCAAGCTATGCATTCTTTAGCTCGAATTCGCTGGATAACCGCTTCGCTGCTGGGCAGCCTATTACTCTTAAGCGGTAACTCATGGGCTCAGAAGGTCACCAATCCTACCAACGAACATCCCAATCCCTATCGCACAATCAACGGTTATTTCGACCTACCCGAGGATCGTGAGTGGGGATCGACCAGCGCCGTGGATATCGATATCGATGGAGAATCGATCTGGCTGGCGGAGCGCTGCAGCAGTAACAGCTGTGCGTTGTCTGATGCTGATCCCATCGTCAAATATGATCAGCAAGGTAATATCCTGACTTCTTTTGGGGGTGGTTTGATTATCTGGCCCCACGGCATTCACGTGGACAAGTACGGCAATGTCTGGGTAACCGATGCCCGCGCGGCGACTCCTGGTGAACTGGCCCAGAACCCAGATGCCGCAGGCAAGGGACACACAGTCTACAAGTTCAGCCCCCAAGGCGAAGTGTTGTTAGTACTGGGTACTCCCGGTGTGGCAGGCGATGGGACTGGTCCTGAACTTAATTCACCCAACGATGTTGTTACCGGTCCTGACGGTAGTATCTATGTCGGTGATGGCCACGGTGGGCAGGGGGCCAATGCTGACCTTTCCACTGTCGCGCGCATTGCCAAGTTCGATCGCCATGGTCGTTTCCTGGAATCCTGGGGCTCAATAGGCACGGCACCGGGTAAATTTCGCACTCCACACAGCCTTGCCTTCGATTCCCAGGGTAGATTATTTGTTGCCGACCGCGGCAATGTGCGTATCCAGATCTTCGAGCAGGATGGGACTTTTATAGACGAGTGGAACCAGTTCGGCCGATTGAGCGGCATCTATATCGATGCCAACGATGTGCTCTATGCGGCAGATTCNGAATCCAGTGCTACCTCTAATCCTGGTTGGCGTCGCGGTATTCGCGTAGGTAGTGCTATTACCGGGCATNTATTCAGCTTCATTCCGGACCCCGACCGTAGTCCCGGTGGTACCAGCGCAGCNGAAGGGGTCGCTGCCGATAAGTATGGCAATATCTATGGTGCAGAAGTTGGTCCGCGACAGTTGGTAAGATACGNCCGGGAAAATTAGGGAGCCTCTGAGGCGGTGGTAGAGTCATTGCCGCCTCATCAACTCTTGGCTATGCCACAGATTGTCAGTTTATCCGGAGCATGATAATGCACAAATTTTTACCTTTAATTTCAGTCCTCTTCATCACTAATTCCTTCGCGCAGATTAACGACCCCAATTGGTCAGAGGTAGAAGCCGAGACTCTGCAACATTTTCGGGCGTTGCTGCAGTTCGATACTTCGGATCCTCCGGGCAGGGAACTTCCGGCGGCTGAGTATCTGCGAGATGTGCTGGAAGCGGAGGGAATTCCAGTTGAAATGCTTTACAACGACCCGCAGCGCCCAAACGTGCTGGCACGCCTGGAAGGCAACGGCACTANGGAGCCGCTGCTTATCATGGCGCATACCGATGTAGTGAACGTCGATCCGGAGAAATGGATCTTCCCACCCTTCAGCGCCACCGTCGACAACGGTTATGTATATGGCCGAGGTGCGGTTGATGACAAGGACAATCTTGCCTCCGCCCTGATGGTAATGCTGGAGTTACAGCGGCAGAACGTACCGCTGGAGAGGGATGTAATCTTTCTCGCCGAGTCGGGTGAGGAGGGTGCGACCGAATATGGCATCGAATTCATGGTGAATGAACATTTCGATAAAATCGATGCGGAGTTCTGTCTGGCCGAAGGTGGTTCTGTCGCGCGAGTAAACCGCGAAGTGCAGTACGCGGGCATACAGACGGTGGAGAAGTTACCTTACCGGGTAGAACTGGTGGCGACCGGAGTCGCCGGCCATGGCTCGGTACCACTGCAGAGTAATTCGGTAACCCGCCTGGCCAAGGCTATCGCAGCGATTGCAGACTGGCGCACACCGATACGCTTGAACGAAACTACTGCCACCTATTTCGAACGACTCGCCTCAATCTCTCCTAACGATGCAGCCGAGAGATATCTGAATGTACTGGACCCCGGCAGAGCCAGTGACTCCGATGAGTACTTTCTGGCTAACGAGCCCCGCCATGCTTCCATGTTGAGGTCATCCCTGTCGCCGAATATTTTCGATGCCGGCTATCGTATCAATGTGATTCCTTCCGAGGCGCGTGCCAGTGTCGACTTCCGCGCCCTACCCGATGAAGACATTGCAGAGTTTATGGAAGAAATTCGCCGCATCGTAAATGACCCGGTAGTCGATGTCAGCCTCGGGCAACGCAATACCCGCCCACCCGGACAGTCCAGCCTGAACACGGAAGCCTTCGCCGCTATCGAAGCAGGGATTAGTGAACACTACGGTGTCATCACTCTGCCAACCATGAGTACCGGTGCCACCGACATGGCCTATCTGAGGAACAGGGGTATTCAGTGCTATGGCATAGGTCCGGCGATCGACCGTGAAGACGCCGCACTGGGATTTGGTGCTCATAGCGACCAGGAGCGCATCCTGATCAGTGAGCTGAATCGTTTCGTCCGATTTAACTGGGACCTGGTGATCGAACTGGCGGCAGAGCAGTAGGGCAGCCGAACTTGCCTGACGACAATTGAACTGCTGCGAGAAACGNGAGAATTACGCGTAAAAACTGGGACCAGATTGGCAAAAACGCCTGTTCCGCCTTGACTGACTACTTAGGCAATGCTTTTCTATGCCGATACTAGATATACGTGGGAATTCCCTGTGNGGCTTGCATGATAGAGAAGAAATCTGGTTTCGCTAAATACTCCAAAATCCTCTGCTGGCTTGTATCATTTATTGCCTTGCTGCTGGCGATTTTCTCCTTCATCGGTGAAGGAGAAAGCGCAATGCTCAGTGGCTTTCTCTGGCTGGCGCTTGCCTTCGCCTTTGCACTCTCGGCCATGTTTCTATCCAGAGACAGCCAGGCACGACCCGTTAGCGAGGCTGCTGACAATTCGGAGAGCGGCAAGTAGGTCGGTGAGTAGATCCAATTCCGCTTATGCGAAGTGCATTGATTCGATCGTCTCTTCAATCGATAATCTTAGTGTTTTTATTCTGATATTTTGACCTGTAGTGCTTGCCTACAGGTAGTTATCAATACTGTTCCGTGCTGCACGTGTCAGCGAAATTGAGGTACCGATGCATATCCACATTTTAGGTGTTTGTGGAACCTTCATGGGCAGTCTTGCTGTGCTTGCCAAACAGTTGGGATATCGTGTCAGCGGCAGTGATGCAAACGTATATCCTCCCATGAGTACTCAACTCCAGGAACAGGGGATCGACTTACAGGAAGGCTTTCGCCCGGAGCATCTGCAGCCGGCTCCTGACCTGGTCATCATCGGCAATGCCCTGTCCCGGGGAAATCCGGCTGTTGAACACGTGCTAAACGAAGGTCTTAATTTTACCTCTGGTCCGCAGTGGCTTGCCCAGTTTGTATTGCATGACAAGTGGGTGCTGGGGGTTGCCGGAACGCACGGTAAAACCAGCACCAGTGCGATGTTGGCCTGGATACTGGAATACGCTGAAGTGAATCCCGGTTACCTTATTGGTGGAGTGGCCAATAATTTTTCACAATCGGCAAGCTTGGGCGATTCGCCATTTTTCGTTGTCGAAGCCGATGAGTATGACAGCGCATTCTTCGATAAGCGCTCGAAGTTTGTTCACTACGTGCCACGAACGACAATTCTCAACAACCTTGAATTCGATCATGCCGACATATTCAACAATATCGAGGAGATCGAGAGGCAGTTCCACCACCTGGTGAGAACGGTACCCGGCAACGGGCTCATTATTTATCCCCATGATGAGTCAGCCATCGAAGGCGTGTTGCGCAAGGGTTGCTGGTCCAATCGGCAGCAATTTGGCATATCTGTTCCAAATGAAGTTTGCAAAAAACTTGCTGCCAATGGTGGTGTGTTCTGGAATGCTCTAATGACAGATGAGCAAGGCAGTGAATTTGAGTTAATTAAGTATGGGCAGGGATCAACCGGTGAAGTGATGAATCGCGCTGCAGTGAGCTGGGAATTGACCGGCATACATAATGTAAAAAACGCAATTGCCGCTGTGGCGGCGGCTCATCATGTAGGGATTGAAGTTGCTACGGCCCGGGAAGCGCTGCTTGAATACAAAGGTGTAAAACGGCGTATGGAGCTACGCGGCTCCGTGGAAGGTGTCAAGGTATATGATGATTTTGCCCATCATCCGACTGCTATCGAACTAACCCTGCAGGGTATAGCGGCCAAGCTACGAGCGGATGGTCGCGACTCACGATTGATTGCCGTCATCGAACCGCGCTCCAACACCATGATGAGTGGCGTGCACCAACATGAGCTTAATATCGCCAGCCAGGCTGCTGACATGGTTATCTGGTTCAAACCAGAAGATGCGAAAATCAATTTTTCAAAACTACTTGCCGAAAGCAAAGTGCCAGGTTATGCGTTTTCCGATGTCGATCAGATAGTTACTTTTCTAGAAGAAAATAGTGTCCCTGGAGATCATATTGTAATAATGAGCAATGGAGGTTTCGGTGGTATTCATGAAAAGTTGCTACAAGCGCTTCAGCATGGCCCATCACTACTGAATTCAGAGGGTCCCTAGAACCCTTGGTGCTCGATTGTTTTAACGACATCGTGACATGGCGCACTTCAGAGCACACCGAGGAGCAAATCAATAAGCCTCAGCTGCAAATTGATTATCATGCAATGACTGACATGCAAGAAATTCCTATCTTTCCACTGCGCGTCGTGATGTTTCCCGGGGGCAGGCTGGACCTGCAGATATTTGAACGACGTTATCTCGATCTAGTCAGCCACTGCATGCGAAATGATAACGGATTTGGTATTTGCTTGTTAAAGGAAGGCGAAGAGACCATAAAGGAAGGGACTAAACAAACCATTCATCGCACGGGTACCTATGTCAGTATCGTGGACTGGGATCAATTGGAGAACACACTGTTGGGAATTACCGTAGAGGGCTCGTCCAAGTTTAGAGTTGAAGAGTGCTGGCAGGCCGACAGCGGTGTCTTGCACGCCAAGGTGACGTTTAGTGATACCGATAGCGTGGGCAAGGAGATGATACTTCTCGATGATCAATTTGCGGCGCTGGCGGACCTGCTACAGAACCTTGAGAACCATCCCCTGGTCGAGCAGAAGAAGCTGACAATAGACTACAATAATCTGTGGGACCTCGGTTGGCGGCTTAGTGAGCTTATTCCTATCGAGGTCGAGCAGCAACAACAGCTACTGGAAATGGATGATCCCTGGGAACGCATCGAGAACATAGAGCAGCTGGTGTCTGATCTCGCCAATGAAGTCTGATTCGACAAACCGGCACCGTACTGGTAATAGCCGTAGTTAATGACGCATAATGGCCGACCCTGGCCATAGCCGTCACCATCCCTGACAAAGAGAAATAGCGTGCTCTCAGAGTTGATCGATGTATCAGGCTGGACTCATGAACAGTGGCTCGCAGCCACTATTCTGGCATTCATTATCGTAACTGTGTTGGTGGTGCTACACCGCATTGTGAAATTGTTTCGGATGACCAGGAGGCAGCGTTATCAACCTAATCTGCGCCCACTGCGTCGTCGAAAACTTCACCACTCTAAGGAACAGAAACAATGATTTTGAAAACAAAATTGTTTTTGCTTGGAGTATTGCTATCGTCCTTTAGTAGCCAGGCCATCATCATCAGGCACGATGTCGCACCCAGCCGCTACGAAATCAGGTCAACCCAGTTTCCAGCAGTATTTTTTTTGGAGAGGCAAGGAAACAGGAAGGTCTGCGTAGCAACAGTCATTCACCGGCGCTGGGCAGTAACGGCAGCACATTGTGCGGAGGAGACTACCCTGGCGAATACTATAGAGAATGGCCGTCGCTTCGGTGTTCAGGTCGGAGGTCAGACTCGAGAGATAGACGCACTGATCGTCCATCCGGACTATGATCAGGATTCCGCCACAGACGTAGACATGGCGCTGCTGCGGTTTCGTGAAGAGTCCAGTGTGCCTCGCCCGCTGCCCTTGCAACTGAATGAAGATGAGCAGGGTGAGGCGGTCACCCTGCTTGGCTGGGGATTCTTCGGGCTTGGTACTACCGGGCGGCAGTATGATGATGGCAGGTTGCGCCGGGCACACAATAGGATCTCTTCGACAACTCGCCGGTTGCATATTCGCTTCGATGATCCGCGGGATCACTCTGGTGATTCCCTGGATCTGGAAGGAATTCCAGGCTTGGGAGACAGCGGAGGCCCAGCACTGCTGGAAACCGAACTCGGCTTTCGATTGGCAGGTATAGCGGTTGGTGAAGTGGAAGGCGATAACTTTTCTGAGGAAACCCAGGGCAAATATGGGTCCGTGGCAATTTACGAGCGTGTCTCACAACATATAGACTGGATTGAGACTGTCATAGGAAGCAAGGCGCCATTTGACAGTTAGGCCTGTAGCTACCCAGAGGGTCCCTAGCAAGATAAAGTCGACATGAACGCGGTGAGATGAACATGATAAAGAAAGTGATAATTTCGTTTGTGTTGGTAGTATTGCTAATCGCTGGAGTCGGGGTTTTCTACTTCGACAGCATCGTCAAGAACGGCATAGAAGTGGTTGGTTCCCGGCTTCTGGGGACAAGTGTCACAGTTAATTCAGTATCACTATCACCACTAAATGGCAGCGGTACCATCCGTGGATTGAGTATAGAAAACCCGCAAGGATTCAATTCGGGTTATGCCATCCAATTGGATGAGCTGTCGGTTAATCTGAATGCAAGCTCAGTGTTTTCCGATGTGGTGGAGATCGAATCAGTGCGGGTAGTTCAACCTCAGATTACCTATGAGACGCGCATAACCAACGACAATATTCGAGCACTCATCGCCAATCTCTCATCCGACTCGACCGGTGAGACAGAAAATGGGGCTTCAGTAGCTCAGTCCGAAGCTGGAAAACGGATAATCATTCGCCGCTTAACTCTAGTAGATCCACAGCTGAATCTGGTTGCGGCCATAGTGACTGCACCGATTCCTCTGCCGGATATTGAGCTTAACGATATCGGTGCCGAAGATGATTCCACGACAGTGGCCGATGCGCTTCAATTGGTGATGTCTACGCTCAGCTCTACCATCCTCAGTGCCAGTCTGCCAAACCTCGAAGATTTACGTGAAGGAGTTCAAGACCGTTTGCAGGATGGCGTAGAACAGGTGGAAGATGTGGTAGAGGAACTTGGTGGCCGCCTGCGAAGTATTCTGAATTAGGATTCTTAGTGTTCGTTCAAGCGGATTCGTTCTCAGTGATTCCGCATTGATTACCGTCTCCCGGCAGGAATTGATCGGTCCTGCCGGTGACGCGATAGGCAATGAGCCCGATCCATTCTTTCACTGCGGTTCCAAGCAATGACAGATTGCCAGCAAAATTGAAGTCGATGCGCAACAGATTTCTCTTTTTCGAATAATGGTCCACCGGGTACGGCGTCACCACCCACTCGTGCTGACAAAACACTCCTACAGAACGAGGCATGTGAAAAGCCGAGGTGATTAATATCCAGTTCTGTTGCTCAGACGGACTCAGTAATTTCTTTGAGTTCTGGGCATTCTCGAATGTGTTTCGTGATTCACTCTCGTAAATGATGGCCTGCTCAGTAACGCCCAGTTGTTCGAACAGGAACTGAGCAAATTCCGCCTCCTTGAATTGCTGCTGGGTTACTGACTCGCTGCCACCCGTGAACACCAGTTGCGCCGTTGGGTATAGCTTGGCCAGGTAAAGGAAATTGGTAAGTCGGTCAGCAGCAGATCCAAGTTCAACCTGGTTCCAGATCTGTGAATGGGTCGGGGAGATCGCACCGCCCAGTACAATAATGCCATCGGTTTCAGCGGGTAGGGCCGTGTTGGCTGCGAAGCGGTTTTCCAGAGGCGCAATTAGCCACTCACCGAGAGGCACAAATCCCACCAGCAATAACAACAGAGCGCACACGGAGAGAAGCCGCCTCGACAATTTCTGCCAGCCGAACATCAGGCTCAACCAGGCGCCGATTCCCAGCAGCACAATTAGACTGTCAGGGGAGATAACTGCCCAAATTAGTTTCGAAGCGACAAAGAAAACATTGTCCATCATACCGGTGTTCCGTGAAAAAGCTTTTTGGTATCAAAGAATTAGAGGGGGTCAGGGTCAGTTGATTCACTGATCCCTTTATTAACATCGGCAAATCTTGACGAATATGTCGATGAATTTGCTAATATCAGCTGACATTAATAATACCAATAAGGAGTAGTAGCATGACTATCCAGGTAGGGGACAAGGTTCCCTCGATAAATTTCAAAGTGATGACTGAGGAAGGCCCCAAAGATCATAGTAGTGATGAGGTCTTTGCTGGAAAGAAAGTCGTATTCTTCGCCGTGCCCGGAGCCTTCACACCCGGTTGTTCCATGACCCATTTGCCAGGATTTGTCGTCAATGCTGATGCCATCAAGGCCAAGGGTGTGGATACGATAGCCTGTATGGCTGTAAATGACGCCTTTGTCATGGGCGCCTGGGGTAAGGTTCAGAATGCGGAAGAGATCCTTATGTTGGCAGATGGTAATGGTGAATTTACCAGTGCGATCGGATTGCAACTGGATGCCAGTGGATTTGGTATGGGATCCCGGGCGCAACGGTTTGGCATGATTGTCGACGGTGGCACGGTCACCTATCTTGGTATTGAAGCACCTGGCGAGATAAAGGTCAGTTCGGCCGAAGCCATGCTGGAGACTTTGTAAAGAGGCCTGTAGAGAGTTTTTATGCGCAGGCGAATTTACCGACACATCTGCTTAATCATTCTGTTGTTGTCTGTAGCCTGCGCAACTCCTGTCACTCCTCGTCCTGAAATCGAAGGGCGTGCGCTTATTGAGGAGCGCAATATCCAGCGCGCTATCGCTCTCGAGCAAAATGTGCTGGATACCAGTCGCATACAGAACGTGAGCTTCCCCTTGCTGGAGGCTGCAGCTCCCCTGTGCGATGGCAACACGGTGCTTAGCATTGGTCTCGATGTAGCCACAGGCTATGATTTCGATGAGACTTTCCAGCGAGCTGCCCGCGAAGCACTGGGATTAAGTGTTGAGGTTGCGGTGCTTAATGCAGTCGCGGGCGGACCCGCCGAGAGAGCCGGCCTGCAGAAGGGAGATATCTTAACTGCTGTAAATGACAATCCACTGGTCGAAGGTCCCAATGCCAGCACCATCTTTGACAATCTCTTACAGGAAGAAATAGCCAGTGACGCAACAATTAATCTGTCGGTTCGCCGAGACGAGGCGCGGATGGATTTCGAAGTCACAGCTATCGCAGTCTGTAACTACCAGGTAACACTGGTACTCATGGATGAACTCAATGCCTATGCTGATGGTGATAACGTCTTCATAACACGGCGTATGCTGCGCTTCACCGAAGATGATAAAGAGTTGGCTCTCGTTGTTGCCCACGAGTTGGCCCACAATATCATGGACCACATACCCAAGCGTCAGCAGAATTTCTGGATTGGTGCGGTCATCGATATTGCCGCTACCACGCAGGGAATAGATACCGATGGCTTATTTGGTGATCTGACCGGTCGCGCCTATTCACAGGAATTTGAGGCAGAAGCAGATTATGTTGGCATGTACGTGCTGGCCCGCACTGGGACTGACCTCGACGGTGCAAGTTTTTTCTGGCGCCGCATGGCAGTGGAGAATCCGGGTAATATAGACAGCCATTCTCTAACCCATCCGGCTACAGCGGAACGATTCCTGGCATTAGAAGCGGCAGTTACGGAAATAAATGGAAAGAAGGCGGCAGGTGTCCCGCTTAATCCAGAACAGCTTAGATAGCCAACTGGGAACAAAACAGGAAAATGTAATGATTACACAGAATAAGGATTACAACGACGGCGAAACAGTATTGGAAGCCTATGTCGCTTACCAGGAAACTGATATACAGAAACCTCTTGTGCTGATATCTCACGACTGGGCCGGCAGAAGAGAATTTGCCTGCAAGGCTGCAGAACGAATCGCCGAGATGGGCTTTGTGGGTTTCGCTCTGGACATGTATGGTAAAGGGATTTACGGCGCCGATGGCGACGTGGAGTTGAATTCTTCGCTGATGAATCCACTGGCTTCGGATCGAGCCAGGCTACGCCAACGAATCAAGGCGGCTCTGGTCGCCGGACGTAATGTTCCCCAGGTGGATGCGACACGAGTCGCTGCTATGGGCTATTGCTTCGGGGGTATGTGTGTACTCGAACTGGCTCGCTCAGGTGCGGACATATTGGGTGTCGTCAGCATTCACGGAATCTTCGCTCCAGGGGATGTCGCAAATGAAGCGATCAAAGCCAAGGTGTTGTGTCTGCATGGTCATGACGATCCCATGGCTCCTCCAGAACAGGTGTCGGACTTCGAGACTGAAATGTCCGCAGCTGGCGCGGATTGGCAAATCCATGCTTATGGTGGCACTATGCACGCTTTCACCAACCCGGCGGCAAACGACCCGGATTCTGGAATAGTATATAGTGAAGTGGCAGAGCGACGTGCTTACCAAGCACTGGCAAATTTTCTAGACGAGATCTTCTAGACCATCGATCAGTAGTAATGAAAGGCATCCTATGACAAGCCCTCCTGAATCGACTGCGATTGATTCTATCGTTGTGTCTCCCCGAAGCAGCATTGGCCTGTGGCTCGGTCCATTGGTATTTCTGTGCATGTTGCTATTTGTTGACCTGGACCCGGGTAATCCTGAGGTAACCAGGATGGCAGCCATTATCGTGTTGATGGCAATCTGGTGGATCACCGAAGCTATCCCGCTAGCCGCCACGGCATTGCTACCGATTGTGTTATTTCCATTGATGGGAATCATGCGTGGGCGGGAATTGCCGGCTGCTGGCAGAATCGATCTCGACACGGCGACTTTTAGCGAGGGATTTTCAGCCAGCGACTTCGATATTATTTTTCCCAATGTAGCCAATCAATACATGGACTGGATTATCCTGTTGTTCCTTGGTGGCTTCATCATTGCCGTCGCCGTCGAGAAATGGAACCTCCACAAACGCATAGCACTGAATATACTCAGGATAATCGGTGGTCAGCCGCATCGGTTGGTATTGGGATTTATGGTTGCCACGGGTTTTCTTTCCATGTGGTTATCCAATACAGCCACCGCCTTGATGATGATGCCGATGGGTATGTCGCTGGTTCTTCTCTATGAGGAACTCAATCGAAAGATCGAAGCCGAAGGTGGATTGGTCGATGACAGGACCAGCAATTTCTCGCTTACCTTACTTCTTGGTATTGCCTACGGCGCCTCTATTGGAGGCTTCGCTACCTTGATCGGCACGCCACCGAACGGTGTGTTAATTACACAGATGTCACAGCTTTTTCCTGAAGCGCCCGAGATCACATTTTCAAGCTGGATGCTCTTCGCACTGCCCATGAGTGCATTTTATATGGTGGTAGCCTGGTTTGTGTTGACACGCTTTATTTTTCCCTTACCACCTACAACACCATTTAGCGGTCGCGACTTTATCCATAACGAGATCCAGAAACTCGGGCCAATGTCCACAGAAGAAAAACGCGTCGCATTCGTGTTTGCGACGTTTGCATTACTCTTAATGACCCGCAAGGAAAGACTGTTTGCAGCCGATGTAGATATTTTCGGGTGGAGTCACTACCTGGATTCCTTCCTGGTTTCGATGAGTTCCTCACCGGTTGGTTATTTGATCGATGATGGAACTGTTTCCATTGCTATGGCGCTGACGCTTTTCATGATACCCGCCAGCAAGCAGATCGGTGGGCGCCTGATGGATTGGGATGATGCTAAGAAGGTGCCATGGGGCATCTTATTGTTATTTGGCGGTGGGCTGGCAATAGCGAAGGGATTTAGCACTTCGGGATTATCGAACTACATAGCGGCTCAGCTTCAGCTGTTGCTGGGCGATGCTAATCCGTTGGTAATCGTAGTCAGTACGGTGACGTTTATTACTGCTTTGACAGAAGTAGCTTCAAATACCGCAACGATTTCACTGTCTTTGCCCATCATGGCGAGCCTGTCACAGGCCATAGGAGCGCACCCGTTATTACTTCTTATTCCTACAACATTGGCGGCATCCTGCGCATTTATGTTGCCTGTCTCCACGCCTCCCAACGCGATAGTGTACGGATCAGGCAGAGTGCCGATAATGAAGATGGTTATTGCTGGGATTTGGCTTGATTTACTGTCCGTCGTGTTGTTGACAGTATTCGTGTATACCTTGGGCCATCTTACCTTCAATGTACTTGGCGAGATTCCAGCTTGGGCAACGCCCTAAGTCGTTGATTTATTGAATTATGGGCTAGCTCTCAAAAACCAGGCGAAATTATTTTTGCTGCTCCGGCTTTGTGCTAATGTTTAGCACTAGGTATTGAGATGGGCTTAAAAAGCTAAAAACATCGTATTTTCAATAAGTTACCTTCTAGGAATAAGACGTCAATTCGTATGAATGACCCTAAATCAGCAGTAGATCTGGAGACTGACCCCTGTCCCGCAGGCGATGATAAGTGTCCCAACCTGTCCGAAGTAAAACGTCTAACTGAGGAAATAAAGCAGTTAGCCGCGCTGGTACAAACTGATGAGTTAACCGGCCTGAACAATTTCCGCTATTTTACCCAGGGGCTGAGCCTGGAAATGGAACGAACCCGTCGTTCTGGTCAGCCCACTTGCCTGATCATGTGTGATCTGGACCATTTCAAAGAGATTAATGACCTGCATGGTCACGAAGTGGGTAATGTGGTGCTTAACCATGTCGCAGGCTTGATCGAGAAAACTATTCGTCGCCTGGATATTCCTTGTCGTTATGGTGGTGAAGAGTTTGCCCTGATCCTGCCGGATACTACATTGCAACAAGGCGCCAGGTTTGCCAATCGACTCAGACTCATCATTGGGAATTCGCCGATCAAAGCAGGTGATTTGCTACTGGGAATCGAAGCCAGCTTCGGTGTCGATGTTTACAGTCGCGGTGATCAACTCACTGAAAAGGAATTTGTAGAGAAAGTGGATGCTTATCTGTACATGGCGAAACAGAAGGGACGAAACCGGGTCTGTCACAAGAAATTCAACAAACGAGAAGAAGCCGACGCCGAAGCCAACGTCAAAATTGGAAAAAAAGCGTAAGCTCAACTCTCGCCCGTGCTCGCTTTCACATCTCCCACAGTGTTACTGATCTCTCTTGCAAGATGGTAAAGAATTGCCGCTGTAGCTCCCCAGATCCGATAGTCCTCATAGTGTAACTCGAGTATCTTGCGTGGCTTGTTATTAAAAGTCATAGTCGAATGAGAATAGGCTGTCATATCGAGTACGAGCTTCAGTGGCACCTGAAAAATATCTGCAACTTCGACAGGAGAAGGAGTAAATGAAAGATTGGATTCGATTACTCCAACAATTGGAGTTACGTGAAAACCAGATGGAAGCGGCAGGTCTCCCAGCCTTCCAATGACTTCAACATGATGTGCTTGTAAACCAATTTCTTCTTCGGTTTCCCGTAAAGCCGTGGCCACTTCGTCCTGATCTTGCTGTTCCTGAGTGCCTCCAGGTAGGCTGATCTGACCGGCATGACTGTTCAGGTTCTCGGAACGTACCGTTAAAACCAGGCGACTCTCGTAGTCTGCCTGGTGTCGCGTAATGGGGAGTAAGACGGCAGCCCTACGTAGCGTGTGTTCGCTCTCGCGAGCAATTTCGTTGATTTCCTCGTCCAGGTGGGCGATGGGCTCGAGTGTCGAGGATTCGCTGAGAGAAAAATATTTCAGCAAGGACTCATAGCCCGATGCGCTGGTGGTTTCGTCTTTGTTTACCATAAGCTTTGCTCAGAGGGTCCCTAGGAGAAATCTGCAATAAAATCAAATAAAAATGCCGACCCTTGGTCGGCATTTTTACCGGGCCTGAAAACCTGTCGGCTACTTATATTTCCAGTTTACTGAGATGAAGGCTCGTAAGGGTTGGCCTGTGAAGTAGCGGTCACCGGTGAAGGTAGTCCAGTCGGCTCGCTCCGCATATTCCTCATTGGCTAGATTCAGGACGTTCAGCGAGACAGTAAGATCATCGCTTACTTCGTATTGGGCACGTAGATTCAGTAGATCGTGACCATCATAGGAAGCGGTATTCTCCGGGTTCGTGTAGTAATCACCCATGTTGACGTATTCCAGCTCCGCCAACAGTCGTGAAGAAGGCCGATAGGTCAGGCGCAGATTGCCGAAGGTATTGGGAGCCGAGTCCACGTCTTTACCATCTATATTGGTGCCGCCAGAGATGATCTCGTTTTCATATTCATGTTTAGCCAGGTTCAGCGTGCCTCTAAGTGACCACTCGCTGCTAAGGTCAAAGCCAACGCCAACCTCAAGTCCCTGATGCTCAGTTTCACCGCCGTTGAGATTCTCTCTTGCACTGTTGGTGATGATGTCGTCTTCCTTGTCCATGAAATATAGACTGACTGTGTAGTCCCAGTTGTCGCCGGCTCCGATGAATCCAATTTCGTAGCTGTCCAGTTCTACCGAATCCAGATCGGCAATGGTCTGTGCATTCTGTAATCGATACAGTTCGGTAGCCTGCGGCGCCCGGATGCCTCTCTGAGCTCTAAGCTGTATGCTGTGATTGTCATTTAGTGCTCGGCTCAGGCCAAACTTGGGAGACAGATCAGTGAATTCATCATCGCTATCTGCTGGTCGGTTATAGCGGCAGCCAAATCGACAGGCAACACCGTTCTGGTCGGTACGCCCATCGATCATCATATTGTCATAATCGTATTTCACTTGTTCCAGGCGCAGACCCAGGGAAAGCTCCCAGCCGCTATCGAAAGATTGCTCGTAACTCAAAAAGCCAGCGAATTGTTGCGCCTCTACTTCGTAGTCATAGTGCATGCCCTGAGGAATGGAATTACGCAGGAAGAATGAACCGGTAGTGGGATTTGGCTGAAATTGCTTGAGCTTACCATCGGTATCTTCGGCGTCGAAGCCCCAGGCCAGGTTAGCGCCGTTGCTCAGCTGGCGGTAAGCTGCAAGCTGGATTCCAACACTGCGGTGTTCGGTGTCTTCGATTGGTTTGCCGGGTAAAAAGTGCTGCATGAACGTCATGTTGACTTCGCGGAAGTAAGGGGTTGCCACGACTTCCCAGTCTCCAAATTGTCTTGTCAGCGATGTCCAGACTCGGGCATTGATGTTGTCACGAAACGCTTCAGGATTCGGGTTAGTATCCCTGAGGTTGCTGTCTTCGTACGCATCTTTGCCTACGACATAACCTGCTGTTTCCTGGTTTAGATTGCTGACTGTAAAACCACCGTCCAATTGTGCGTCGCCCATATCATATGAATAGAGCCAGGAAACTTTCTGCTGATCATAATTGCTGTTGTCGTGATAGCCTTCTTCACTAATTCCGTTCAGCAGCAGAATATTCTTGAAGGCGCCCTGATCATAACCGATAGCTGCCTGACCGCGGTAGGTTCCCCTTGGTCCTTGTTCGAGTGTAATCTCACCAGCTTCACCGGGTTCGGGAAGCACTACATTGATCAGGCCATGTAATGCGTTGGATCCCCAGAAGGCGCTGCCGGGGCCGCGAATGACTTCGATTCGCTCAGCGTTCTCGGCATGTGCATCGAACATTTCATTAACGTTACAAAAACCGTGTGAGCGGACCGGGATACCGTTCTCGGCAACCATGAAGGCACCGCAGGCACCTGCGCCGGTTAATACTGCTGATCGAATCGAAGTCAGGCTTTCCTGGCCGTTGCCGCGATTTATATTGACTCCGGGAAGGCGGTTGAGTGCTTCCTGGTGGTGGGTGTGGCCTATCAGATCGAGTTCTTCTTCGCCGATTACTGACACTGCAGCATTGACATCGGCCAACCCCTGGGAACGTCGGTTCGTGGATGTAACTTCGATTTCCTGAATTACGGCTTGACCACTCTGGATCTGCGCAACAGCAGGCAGCGCTGCAAAAGCGGTAGTAGCGGCTATACTGGAAACCAGTAGTTTACGTATCATTTTTCTCTCCGAGTATGTTGTAGAGTATCCAACAATCTCGCTCTGTGGTGAGTCGTGTTGGTAGTCGTGCAGCTCATTTAGACCGACTTTATAGCTGAGATCTTCCAGGCCCCAGAATCGTCTGTGAGCCCCATTTATAGCGGCAGATAGTGCTGAAAGTTCGCAAATATAGCATAGAAAACCTGATAATTCCCCAGTCTTTACAGCTGTGACAAAGACCACGTAAACTAGCCATCCATTTTCGTGAAGCCACAGTTTAAGCGGCCTTGCCGGTAGCCAAGAGGGAGAATAGATTCAAATGCAAACCAGAGTTACTGAAATGCTGGGCATCCAGCACCCGGTCGTACAAGGGGGCATGCAATGGGTAGGCCTGGCAGAGTTGGCCTCGGCAGTGTCCAATGCCGGTGGGCTTGGCACTATCACGGGTCTAACGCAACCTACCCCTGAAGAGCTGGTCAAGGAAATCGAGCGCTGTCGAAGCATGACGGATAAGCCTTTCGCGGTGAACCTGACCATTCTCCCCACCATCAAGCCCGTGCCCTATGAAGAATACGCGCAGGCCATAGTCGATTCAGGGATCAAGATAGTCGAAACCGCCGGGCGCAATCCTGAGCCGTTTCTGCCTCTGTTCAAGTCTGCAGGGATAAAAGTCATCCATAAATGTACATCTCTTCGTCACTCATTGAAGGCGGAAAGTATTGGTTGTGACATGGTGAGCGTTGACGGTTTTGAGTGCGCTGGCCATCCGGGAGAGGATGATGTGACCAACATGATCCTGCTGCCACTTGCCGCACGACGTCTGAAGATTCCCTTCCTCGCCTCGGGTGGAATTGGCGACGGCCGGGGACTGGCCGCCGCATTGGCGATGGGGGCCGATGGAATTAATATGGGCACTCGCTTCATGGTGACAAAGGAAGCGCCGATTCATGAGAAAGTGAAGCAGAAGATGGTCGATGCATCGGAATTGGACACGTCTTTAATCTATCGCAGCCTGCGTAACACGGCTCGTGTATTTAAGAACAGTGTTGCCGAGCAGGTACTGGAAATAGAAGCACAACCTGGAGAAACCAAATTCGAAGATATTCAATCGCTGGTGCAGGGTGTTAAGGGGCGCGAGCTTTTCGAAGACGGTGATGTGGAGACGGGAATCTGGTCGGCTGGAATGATAGTGGGGCTAATCGATGACATCCCAAGCTGTGAAGAATTGATAACCCGCATGGTCGATGAGGCAGAAGCGATCATTCATGAGCGGCTCGACAAGCTCGCTTCAGCTTAGCGAAAAAATTGGAATCCCGGGTATGTTAATAAAGGACAAAGTGGTCGTCGTTACAGGTGGAGCCAGCGGTATTGGTAAGGCTCTCTGCGAGCGATTTGCCAGAGAAGGCGCCAGGGTAGTAGTGGTCTCCGATATAGATCAGTCCGGTATCGACGCTACTGTCGGTGACATAGCCGCGCAGACCACAGCGCTTGGTATTCGCTGCAATGTGGGCGATGAAAATGAAGTGACTGATCTGGTAAGGCAGACACTGGATCAATTCGGCCACATCGACCTGTTCTGTTCCAACGCCGGAATCTTTACGGCGGGTGGAGAAACCGTACCCACCGATGACTGGCAGAAAATCTGGGATATCAATGTGATGGCACACATATTCGCTGCCAGGACTGTGTTGCCATCCATGCTGGAGCGTGGTGAAGGGTATCTGCTGAACACATCTTCTGCTGCAGGGTTGTTGAGCCAGGTTGGATCTGCGCCATATTCCGTGACTAAACACGCCGCCATCGGCTTCGCCGAATGGCTATCTATTACCTATGGTACGCGTGGTATCAATGTCTCGGTACTCTGCCCCCAGGCGGTACGCACCAATATGACTGCCGGTGGTGATGGTGGCGTGGCAGGCCTCGATGGTATGCTGGAACCGGACAAGTTAGCCGACACGGTGATCGAAACCCTCGGTGAAGAACGTTTTCTGGTGTTGCCCCACCCGGAGGTGCTAACGTATATGCGCCGTAAGACCGATGATTACGATCGCTGGCTAGGTGGCATGCGACGCCTGCATGAGCGTTTTGCCGAAGTCTACAAGAATCGGGAACAATCTTCGGATTGAGCTCTGCTAAGCCAGCAAGAGGACATAATGAAAAGAACAAGTTTGCTGCTAAGTCTGTTGCTGCTATTGCTCCCCGCTATGACTAATGCCCAGGAACGCATCGATCTCGCCGATGGATCACGCTTGAACGTGTTCATGGTGCAAGCTGCAGAGACGACAGATCAGCCAGCACCATTGTTAATTCTGATGGGAGGTGGGCCCGGCAATGCCTCCATTTCAAGAGACACCTCCATGTGGCTCGGGGGCGGTTTTGCACAGCGTGGCTGGACAGTCGCGGTGCCAATCTCACCGAACAACCGCGCGTTTCGTGGCGAGGAAAACAACGGCAAGGTAGAACAGCTGATAGTGGAACTGCAAAAAAGAGACAGCATCGCCACAGGCAAAGTGTTGCTCGCTGGAATTTCCAATGGTGGCATGTCTGCCCTGGAAATCGCGCGTCGCAATCCGGAAAACTACAAGGGTGTAGTCGCCGTTCCCGCGCTTGCTACGTCCGTAGTCGATAACCGCCCCTTAAACGGCTTTCCAATCTACCTGCGCATCGGCGGTGCCGACCAACTGGGCTGGGCAGATCGCTTCGACGAAACAGTCGGTGCTCTCACCCAGGCGGGTGTTGATCTGGATGCCGCTATTCTGGATAGTGCCCCGCATATGTTTCGCATGAATTGGGAGTCCCTGGACCCCTGGTTAGATAAAGTTAAATAATTCACAAAAGATTCCACCAAACGGAGTAACCACTAAATGAAGAAATTAACATCAATAGTCTTATTTGCCCTGCTGAGCAGTACAACATTCGCCGCCGGTCCGGCAGCCACCATAGAACAGCTGGACTGGATGACCGGCAACTGGGCAGGCAACCTGGGACCGAATCAATTGGAAGAAAACTGGATTGCCACAGAAGGAAATTCGCTGATGGCAGCCGTGCGCATGACCGGTAACGATGCCACCAGCATGTTCGAAATGATTACCATCGAAGAAGTAGACGGATCATTAGTTCTGCATATTCAGCAGTGGGATCCAGGTATGGAACCGCGCACCGAATCTGCTCAGGAAATGGAACTGGCAGAAATCACTTCCAATAGCGTCAAGTTTGTCGACGTGTCCGGATTCGGTATGCCTACTTTAGGTTACAGCCATCCTGATGCAGACACTTTTATCATCCATGTCGGCCAGGACGGTGGTGGTACCTTCGATATCGAACTAGCCTCGAGAGTTATCTTCAATACCCCCCCTAACCCCCACTAAGCTGCACGAAATCAGATGAGGGGTTCCCAGTGAATTCCTCGTCTAGGTTTCACCGGGCTGATGCTCGGAACCTTTTTTGGTGAAACTGCAATAGCATTGATAGCTGCTTGCATTGAGATACCGCGTGGGAGCTTTTATATTCTTCTTCTCTGGTGTCCCTCGCCAGCCTACAGGCTGACAAAAACATCAGTATTGCTGGGTCAGCTGGGCTACCAGCCACCGCCACCGCCAGCCCCGGAACTGGAGCCCGGAGGTGTCGATGCGCTGGATATGACTGAACTCATCGAGCTGGAGACATCGGATGAGAAATCGTTCATGTGCTGGATGTCGAAATGACCGCGATACCAGTAAGGATGATAGGCCACCCCGGTTTGTGATTGCAGTTTTAAAAAAACTGCCGTGAACTTCTCAGACCAAGCTTCGGCGACTCCCAGCGCTATCGCATAGGGCAGCATTTGTTCGAATAGTTCCGGTGTCTTGTCTGGCGGATGTCGCAAATTCAGATCGTCCTCCTCTGCGACTTCCAGATAAAGCTTGAATCCTTCCAGTTTGTCTATTAACACGCGGCCCCGCACCGAAGAAGCCTTTAACAGATAGGCGAACAAACCATGCAATCCGGCAATTACACCGAAGATTATCGATACTGCGATGGTTAGGGCATCCAGTACGGCGATAACTCCCACCATCACAAGTGCCCCCAACGCAGAAGGAATTAGAAAGCTGGAATTTTTAGCGAAGTAGACACCCAGATAATCCCGCCGCAATGCCTTACGGTGTCCCTTGATCGCACTCATCACGATCTTGTGATTTTCCTCGTTCAGTTCCACTACCTCGTTTTCAGAAAACAGCTTGTCGATAATTACCTGCTCACCAGCAGCCAGGTGAGTTTTGGAAAAGGTTTTACTCAGTACATAGTCTTTCTGTCCTTTGGTGATCTGCAGGTAACCCTTGACCGCGAGATTGATAACAGCCGCCGTGAACACCTGCATGTCATAACGCATCTTCGATATGTAACGGGCCTAGGCAGGTGAATAGCCTTTGGGCGGAGTGTAATGTGGGAAGATAGTGCCGGTCTGCGGGTCGCGCTCCACTCGTGACCAGGCCAGGTACAGATAAGTCGTTGCTGCCAGCAAGGTCAGTAATGCAATCAGCAGTCCCCTGTTATCCACTAGCAAGTAGGAGAATCTTTCTACGGCAGTGGGCTCAACAATCACTCCTTTCGGCCAGGTCATAGCCAGCGTAAGGCCGGCTCCTCCCGGTAGTGTCGCAGTGGTCTGGATAGACGCGGAACCGTCCTGGACTGATGCGATGTAGGCCTGGCCAGATGCTCCGAAGCGGCCGGTGTAGCCTTCCATGGTCAGGTCTGTGGCTGCAATATTGCGCGGCAGAGTGACAGTTGCACTGGCCTGCAAAATTTGAAAAGCCCAGCCATTGCCAGTGACGTTCCAATAGAGTTCGTCATGGTCTGCAAAATAGCCGATCTGCTGGTTGGTTCGATAACTGATGGCATAGCTGTATTCACCGGGTTGGAGAAATACATCTGCATTACCCAGATAGATGCGCACGCCGTTGCTGATATTTTCAACGCGCCAGGTTTCCAGTACACCATCACGGCTTGCCGTGAACATTTCGAAATCGACAACAATGTTATTCCCGAAACGATCGTTATAACGAGTTGGGAAATCGCGAAATATACCGCGCTGTATCTGTTGGCCTTCGGCGCGTACTCGAATAGTCTCGGTGACAAGCATGCTGGCATCCGTCTGGATCCGGATCTCGCTGTGAAAGGAGAGTATCTGTTCCTGACCGAGAGCCAGGCCGCTGCAAAATATCCAGCAGCCAAGGCAGAGTACCGATTGAATGAGGCGCTTCATTTAGTCGATCTCCACCGTAGGATTCTGTCGTTCTGTAGTCTGTTGCACTTCGAAAAACTCCGCTTCAGAAAAGCGCTGGGCCCTGGCAATCAAATTATTGGGAAAGCTCTGTATACGGGTGTTGAAGACGCGCACCGCGCCATTATAGAAACGCCGTGCATACTGAATATGATCTTCTATCTCGGTAAGCTCCGATTGCAGTTGGCGGAAATTCGTATCCGCTTGCAAGTCGGGATAGTCTTCCGCCAGTATCACCAGCTTGCCAATCGCAGAAACCATCTGATCTTCTACTGCAGCTTTCTCCGCCAGGTGAGGTGCAGCTTCACTGCGGCTACGCAATTCAGTTACCGCGGTCAGGGTGGCCTGCTCGAAATCGGCATAGGCCTTTACCGTGGTCACCAGCTGGGGGATAAGGTCATGGCGGCGTTTGAGTTGCACGTCGATATCACTCCAGGCCGCGAGTACCTGGTTCCTGTCCTTCACCAACAGGTTGAACACCCAGATGATGAATGCCAGGACTACAATGCCTACAAGCAGGAACGTGGACATAAACAGGATTATTGGTGATTAAACCGTGCAGTGCAATGTAATCATCGCGCTTCAGGCGGGATATCCCTGAGCGTAGCTGAGATTTCTTCAATTTCAGCTGTGTTGAATGGACACTGTTTACGGTTCTTCGACGCCGGCTGCTGCTCCAGGCTGACACCTTCTCTGTGGGGATTAGCAGGACGAATGGGACGAGCGCTGAATCCGCCACCACAATTGGGGCAGACATTATGCAGCACATTGTCCGCGCAACTTGCGCAAAACGTGCATTCGTAACTGCAAATGCGTGCTTCGCTTGAATTCGGCGGCAGATCTTTGTCACACAGTTCGCAGTTTGGTCGCAGCTCCAGCATGTCATTCCTATTCGTTCAAACCTTTTACCAGCTTAAGCAATAATTCCCCAGCTACTCTTGGGCTACTCCACAGATTTTGGTTCTGATGGTGCTTATTCATGAGCTGCCATTTAACTTCAGGGCAAGATCCAGGTAGTAATCCAGCTCTTCCGGCAGATAGCTTTCGAGTGATATCACCCGCATGCGTTTGGTTTCTCCATGCAGCAAACCGAATTTATCCTCCACCATGGCACCCTTGAGGAATCCCATGTCGATTCCATGGGGCATGGTGCGCATGTGGCACAGGGAAGATCCGTTGAAGGAATAAGTGGTGATCTTGTCCTTCTTGAATTCTTCAATGCCATCGATCGCCAGCAGTTGCTCTCTCACTGCAAGAAAGAGCGCTTTATGGGGCGAGGACAAGTCCCTGTCGAATTGCACTGGCCGGCTATCCGTTTTGCAGCAGCTCGACCCAGTTGCCGTCGGGATCTTCCACGATTGCTATAGTGGTGCCTGCACGAATTTCCCTGATGGGCACCACGACCTTGTAGCCATCGGCTTCTATCTTCTGCACGCTCTCTACCAGATTATTAACGTGAATCGTCCAGTAGCGATAACCGGTGGCAGCGCGAATGCCCCCCGGCGCTGCTTCGACACTCGGTTGCGGATCGGTTTCAATCACCTTTACGATGCTGTCACCCACCTTGAAGCGATTCATCACGCCACCGCCGGGCATGTCGATGACGGCCTCAAGTTCCAGGGCAAGGGTTTCACTGTAGAAACTCAGCATCGCCTCGAGGTTGTTGGTGATGATGCCTATGTCTATGGCATTTTTCTGAATATCAGTAGTCACAGCATTCCCCTCATGCAGCACCCATCATGGCCTTGGTTTCCAGGAATTCCTCGAATCCTTCCAGGCCCCATTCGCGCCCGTTACCGGACTGCTTGTAACCGCCGAAAGGTGCCGAAAAATCCGGACCGGCACCGTTAATGTGCACATTGCCGGTGCGCAGTTGCCGGGCCACGTGTTGTGCATGCTGTGGATCTCCAGACACATAGCCGGACAGACCATAGTCGGTATCGTTGGCGATTCCAATGGCTTCTGCTTCGTCTTCGTAGCCAAGTATGGAAAGCACTGGCCCGAAAATTTCTTCCCGGGCGATTGTCATGTCATTGCGAACATTGGCAAAGACTGTCGGTTGGATGTAGTAGCCCTTATCGAGACCTTCCGGCCGACCGGGGCCGCCGGCGATCAGCTCGGCACCTTCTTCAATGCCTTTTTCGATGAGTCCCTGAATTTTGTTAAATTGCAGTTCGCTGACAACAGGCCCCAGCCGGGTCGTCTCGGCAGTGGGATCACCTACGGTCGCTTTCGCGGCTGCGGTTTTGGCTACCTCGATCGCTTCCGCCATGCGGGAGTTAGGCACCAGCATTCTCGTAGGTGCATTACAGGATTGCCCGCTGTTGCCGAAGCAGCCGGCAACTCCTCCGGCTACGGCTCTGCCGAAATCCGCGACGTCATCGAGAATGACATTAGCAGATTTGCCGCCCAGCTCCTGGGTAACGCGCTTGATGCCTTCGGCTGCTGCCCTGGCGACTTGGCGACCGGCTCGGGTCGAACCGGTAAAGGAGACCAGGTCAATCTCAGGATGGGCGGAGATAGCCGCACCCACGGTCGGTCCGTCACCATTGACCAGGTTGAACACACCGGCGGGTAGACCCGAATCGGCGATGATCTCGGCCAGTATATAGCCGCTCACCGGTGCAATTTCACTGGGTTTTAGCACCATGGTGCAACCCGCAGCGATGGCCGGCGCCACTTTGCAGGCGATCTGGTTCAACGGCCAGTTCCAGGGGGTGATAAAACCACATACCCCGGCTGGTTCTTTCACGATCCTGGTGGTACCGCGAACTTCCTCAAACTCGTAATTATCCAGCACACTGAGAATATTCATGAAATGACCCAGACCGCTACCGAGCTGGGCAGTCTTGGCCAGGCCCATCGGTGCGCCCATCTCATTGGAGATAGCCGTCGCCATCTCATCGCCTCGCGCCTTCAGGCCTTCGATGATCTTGCCAATGACCGCCTTGCATTCATCGACTGTAGATTGCGACCAGGCAGGAAACGCAGCGCTGGCGGCCTTGGCAGCGGTATCCACGTCCTCGGCTGTGCCCATGCTGATTGTTGCAAAGGCCTCTTCGGTGGCAGGATTGATGACGTCGAGTGTGTCTCGACCCGTTGGCTCAATCCATGTACCGTTAATGAAGAACTTGTTATAAGCCGTGGTCATTGTGTTACTCCTCAATGCGATTCGATTAAACTTAGTGCTACGAAAGCAGTTTGCTAGTATACCCGAGATTCAAATCTAGAAAGAAGAGGAGTGCAGCAATTCAGTGTCGCTCCAATTTAATAGGAGAAACAGTTTTGCAGCAGAGCGCATTCCATTAACAGGGATGCACAATTCGGCTGTAAATAACGCCTATGATCACGACAATTAATCGAGCCATCGGCACCCGACTGGCAAGATTTCTCTCCAAGACCTTGCCTGGTTACCAGCGAATAGATACGGTTTCTATCGAGAAGGTGGCGTGCGTCTTGCAAACCGGCGATATTCTGCTCGTGGAAGGTAATACGCGCATTAGCACCGCGATCAAGTATCTCACCCAGTCGTCCTGGTCTCACGCCTGCCTGTTTGTCGGGCAGTCGGACGCTGACTGTGCTGAACCAACACTGGTCGAAGCGGATCTCAAACATGGCGTAAGGTTGGTAAGCCTGCAACATTATGCCGACCTTAACCTGCGCATCTGCCGACCCGTGAGACTCAGTGACGGCGATACCCAAAGCCTGGTCGAATTCGCCAGGTCCAAGCTGGGTCACAAATATGATCTAAAGAATGTGGTAGATCTCCTACGCTACTTGATCCAGAAACCTGCCGTGCCTCTCCGTTATCGTAGGGCGATGATCAGTTTTGGTAGTGGCGAACCAACCATGGCTATCTGTTCCACGCTGATAGCGGAATCATTTCAATCTATCGACTACCCGATCCTACCTCGTCGCAATGGAGAGCAGGGTAGAAATGGTGAGGTTCCTCAATTTTACAGGCGCCACTTCACACATTTTACGCCGAGAGATTTTGATTTATCACCTTACTTTAAGGTGATCAAGCCTACTATAGATGAAGACTTCGATTATCGAGACCTGCAGTGGCAGGGGAGCGGGGAGTCTGAGAAAGAGAACGGGGTGGAGGTAACTAAATAGTTCCCATCAATGCATTTACAGCCGCCTCGTACTGCGGGTCGCCCCGTGTAGTCTGCTGGTAGGGATATTCCACCCGGGTATCTGGAACAAGGCCTCGCCCTTCGAAGGGCAATGCATCGATCAGTAACTCATTGGCGGGCTGGTAGTGGAGTACCGGTGTGCTGTCGGTTGACTCCATCCGGTAGTCCCCCAACTGTCCGGCGCTGGCAGTCCCGAGTGTCGTGACCCGGCCCAGCTTGTTCAGCTGATAGGCGAATAATTCCGGTCCGCCTCTGGTGTCTGCATTTACCAGCACCGCTATGGGCTTTCGATAGGGATCATCAATATTCGAGCCAATGGATGAGGCAAGGGACGTCAGACTACCGCTGGCTCCAGCCATGTCAAAGTATCGACTCCGGTCCGTGAATACCAGGTCCAGGTGTTGCAAATCCAGATATCCGAAACTGTTTCTCAAGTCAATTATCAGCCCGTCGCAGTGATCCAGCTGCGCGATGATGTTGCTAAGACTCAGCAGGTCATTGCTGTTACGGGACAGGCCCCATAGGCGAATATACCCAATGACCTTGTTTCCTACACTGAACTCCTGAATGCTATTCAGCGTGGCTGTGCGATAACTGTCATAAAGATTTTCAAATACCGGAAGCAGGGAAAGGACCATGCGATTCTGGCCACGCCGCACCACCAGCTCATGTTCTAATGAGTCGGCGCCAAATTCTTCCGCGGCCAGTTCGGGCTCATTAAAGGAATAGACCGGGTGATAGGATTGGTCATCAACCGATTCGATTATGTCACCCCTATTAATGCCGGCGTCATGTGCTGGGTAGCCTTCCAGTACGGCGGTCACCAGATATCCGGAGACGGATTCTTGTACCTGCACGCCGATGTGATTAAGTGGCAGGCGTTCTGTTGAAGTGCGTGCCTGAAAGGCCTGGATCAGATAGAAGTCCAGCGCACTGGCATCGAGTGTCGATGGACGTTGAGCCCAGCTTGCTTGGATGCCTGCCAGAGAAATGAGTAGCAGGAAACAGGTGCGAATCATCGTTATGTAATTACGGCCATGGCTCGTTTTGCTGCGGGTCGCTCGTAATGTCTGTCACGTAGCTCGACATATTTTTCGGGTACGTCGAACTCGAATCGAATTGCCCAGTTAAATGTCTGGGCTAACAGAATATCCACCAGGGTGAAGCTGTCTGCTATCGCAAACTTTCCGTCACTTAACAAATGATCCAGGGCATTTATCGCCTTGGAAAATTCGAATTTAGCAGTTTCGAGTAACTGGGGAATCCGCTGTTCTTCTGGTAATGCAAACGTGTGTTTGCCTTTGCTCCATAAGGGTTGTTCCAACTCCGCCAAAACGAAGCAAACCATTTCATCCAGCTGTGCATAGACATCCATGCTGGCATTCGGCAGTAATCCAGATTCCGGTGCCAGGCGAGCGATGTAATAGAGTATAGCTACCGATTCTGTGAGAACCAGATCGCCGTTCACTAGTGTAGGCACTTTGCCTTGTACGTTAACTGCCAGATAGCTGGGGTGCTGTGCACTATCGGGATCTTCCGCGACCGTGCGTAGTTTAACGGGCACGTACTCATACTCAATGCCCGCTTCCTCCAATGCCCAGAGGCATCGGAAAGACCGCGACTGCTCCATACCGTATAGCTTCATAACACTTCCTACTTTCGATGTGGCTTAGGATTGTTTCTCGGTAGAGTGTACTTCAGCCCCTAGGGAGTACAGGCATGGTCTTCCGCGTGGCTTACTTCCACTTCTTTTGCATTAAAAAAGGCGTGACTGCAGCAGCCACACCTTTCCCATTTTATTGCTGATCGAATCTAGTCGATTGCGAAGCAGTAGTAGTAGCCGTTACCGCCGGTGCCGACCAGGTCTTCCTGGGAGCAGCCGCGCGAACCGTGTGCGCTGTTCCAGGAAGTTGGGTTCTGACCACCACCGGTTCGGTCGAAGTGACCTACCTGAGCAGTACCCTGACCATTTGCCGTCCAGTTGTTACAGGTATGGTTGCTGCCGTCTTCGATGAGACGCCCATCCAGCGTGGAACCCGTCAGGATGTCGTGCTGATTGGGAGTATCACCACGTCCTTTTACCGTGTCACCGTTTTCAGTCACTGAATTTTCTTTGCTCAGGCCGTTACTTGGACCATGCAGATTATTCACGTTGGATGCCACTTCGACGCCATTGGCGTTATACCAGGGACCAAAACCGATGCGGTTACGCGCATCAATCGCCGCTGAATTACCGCTGGCATGGGCGCTCAAATAGGCACGCCAGGTCTTGCCACGTGAACCTGCGGATTGAGCCAGGTTGGCACAATGCGCGTCGGCGCCCGCCAGTCCCCCCAGATTGGCACCGTCACCGGAACCTACACTGGTAATGAAAAAGCTCATTTCATTCTCTTGCGAATTGATTGTTGAAAAAGTTGCCGCTGCAGTGATGAGAGCAGCAGAGGTTAACAGTAGGGTTTTCTTCATCGATTGACTCCTCGATTGTTGTTCAATACTTAGTGATATTTTTCTAGTCTCTAGTCTGGTAAAGCCATTGCAGTGAGCGAGCTGCCAGTCTGCATTATGACGTACTGCTTGCCATCATGCACCCAGGAGCTCATGCCATAACGGGTCGCTGCCGGCACTTCCACGCGTGCTAATTCCTCACCAGTGGTCTTGTCTACGGCAAAGAGATGTGGCGTACCATCACTGGTGATATTGCTATAAATCAGCATGTTAGCTGTCACAACCATTTGGCCCACCGCACCTGAACCGGTATTGCCGATATCGACTCCCGCCAGCGCAGGCAGATTCTGAATGCGCTCCGGGGTATAACCGGCTGGTAGCATCCATAGGTGATCGCCGCTGTTCATGTCGATCGCCGTAATACGACTATAGGGTGGCTTCCAGAGCGGAATTCCCGCCGGATGCCGTGGCGATGGACCGCCACTGGCAGCTGCATAGCGGGATAGCGTCGCGCCGGTTGGCGCTTCGTAATAGGTATCCGCTTCCTCGCCCGTGACCAGTCGTCGTGATCCGCAACTGTAGCGGGACATGATGTACATCACTCCGGATGCAGGATCGGCCACCGGCGGGTGAGTAATGTTCACCGCGCCTGAGGGACACATCAGTGAGGCCAGCTTGCCCGAAGGGTGATTGGCTTGGATCGGAGGATTGAACAGGGGGCCCATATTGAACTCGGCCACTGCCTCCAGTGCCTGACGTCGAATCTCTGGAGTGAAATCTGCCAGTAACTCTTCGCTGGAACCGGTGTATTCAAACGGTGGCGGCTTGGTCGGTATGGGTTGAGTCGCAGCAAGCTGCTCACCGGGCACAGTGGACGCCGGCATAGGCACTTCTTCGATTGGCCATATGGGCTCACCGGTCTCACGATTGAAGGTATAGACAATACCCTGCTTGGTAGCCTGGGCGACGATCGGCGTGATCCCGTTGGGTGTGTTTACATCCAGCAGAATCGGGGCCGTCGGCGTGTCGAAGTTCCAAATATCATGGTGCACCATCTGGAAATGCCAGGCTCTTTCGCCGGTGCTGGCATTGAGCACAATCAGACTGGTGCCATACAGGTTGTCACCAGGGTGGTGACCACCGTAATAGTCGATGGTGACCCCATTGGTGGGGATGTAAACCAGGTCCAGTTCGGGATCAGCGGAGATGGGAGCCCAGGATGAGATGTCTCCGGTATATTGCCAGGCATCGTTTTCCCAGGTTTCATGACCGTACTCGCCGGGCTGGGGAAGCACGTTGAATTTCCACAGAAATTCGCCGCTGCGTGCATCGTAGCCGAGAATATCCCCTGGTACGTTTTCGATGCGGGACTGGTGATAGCCCTGCTCGGCGGAATTACCGACGATGATAACGTCGTTAACTACAATTGGTGGTGAGGAAGAGGTGATATAACCTCGTTCCAGGGGCAGTCCTTCGTAGGGATCGTAGGGATGACCCAGATCTTTCAGCAGATCGACTACACCGGTTTCCGGAAATCCTTCGACTGGAACCTTCTCGCCGAAGCCTTCCAGTGGTCGGCCAGTTTCTGCATCGAGTGCCGTTAAGAAGAATCCCGGTGAAATAATGTAAATGATGTCACGGCCATCGATATTGGCATAGCCCACACCCTTGCCGTAGTCGGCCCGCATAGAATAGTTCCAGCGCGGTGTGTCGGGCTCACGGTATGACCAGATGGTTGCCCCGGATTTTGGGTCGATTGCCACCACATGACGCCGGGCTCCTGCCACGGTGTAAAGTCGGCCATTAATAAAGCTGGGAGTGGATCGACCACTCTGTGCTTCGAAGCTGGCGCCGTCCCATTCCCAGGCGACTTTCAGGTCAGCAAAATTTTCAGCCGTAATCTGATTCGCTGTTGTGGAACGGGTATGTGCGAAATCGTTACCCAGGGTCGTCCACTCAAGCGTGTCCTGCGCCGCGGCACTGAAACCGACGCTTAGAATCATGCTCAGCAGGGCTGTCTTGATCAGTCTGATGGAGTGATGTGGGGAACGAATGAGCTGACGAGTAATTATCATTATTGGTACCTCTCTATTTTGGGCACATCTTCTCTAATCAATAAATTGCAAATGTGGGCAAACAATCCCCGAGAGTAACGCAGCTCGTAGGTTTTGTCATGCTGACAATGTGTCGCGGCGTGTTGCAGTCAGTGGTGGGTGCCAGCGATTAAGAACAAGCAAGCTTGCGATTCTTCTCTGAAGTCTAATGTCGAACTTCTTGTGCCGCTGCATCTGCACAAGGAAGTGGAATCAGCACACAGGTGACAGGCTCCGGAGCCTGTCACCTGTGTGCTTTTTCGCTACATTATCCTGTCATGTGTTTAAGGCTGGCTTGGGATTCGTTCTTCCAGGATTGCTCTGACCCGATTAATTTCAGATTTCCTGTTTCGGTTTTCCTACCAATTGCCTATGATTCCGGTGCCGAGTCGTTCCGGCCAACAATAAGGGAAACATCATGATCTTTAATAGTATCCTCGAAACAATCGGTAACACTCCCGTCGTAAAGCTGCAGCGCATCGGCCCCGCAAATCAGAATATTTATGCCAAACTGGAAGCGTTTAATCCCCTTGGTTCGGTGAAAGATCGACTGGCTATTGCCATTATCTTAGACGCCGAAAAAAGTGGCGCACTCAAGCCAGGCCAGACGGTAATCGAGGCGACCTCCGGCAACACCGGCATCGCCCTGGCCATGGTGTGTGCTGCCAGGGGTTATCCCTTCGTGGCTACTATGGTTGAAACATTTTCCATCGAGCGGCGCAAAATCATGAAGGCGCTGGGTGCACGGGTGATCCTGACTCCCGCCGCCGAGCGAGGCACGGGTATGGTTAAACGCGCCGAAGAACTCGCGGCACAACACGGCTGGTTTCTGGCCCGGCAGTTCGAGAATCCCGCCAACCCGGCCTATCACCGCAACACTACCGGACCTGAGATCCTGCGGGATTTCGCTGGCGCAGAACTGGATTACTTCGTTACTGGCTGGGGCACCGGCGGCACTCTGACCGGTGCGGGGGAAGTCATCAAACTGGCTCGTCCAGACACCCAGATCATTGCCATCGAACCGGAAGCTGCGGCACTGCTGTCTGGCAACGATTGGGCGCCTCACAAGATTCAGGGTTGGGTACCGGATTTCATTCCGGCAGTACTCGATCGATCGGTAGTCGGCAAAATTGTGCAGGTCACAGATGATGAGGCAATAGGCACCGCCAAGCGCCTCGCTGCTGAAGAGGGTATATTCTGCGGTATCTCAGCCGGTGGCACCATGGCAGGTGCGTTCAAGGTAGCCCAGAGTGCGCCAGAGGGGAGCACCTTCCTGGTGATGCTTCCCGATACGGGTGAGCGCTATCTGTCGTCTCCCTTGTTTGCAGATATCACCGAGGAATCTGATGATGCCTGGCTGGAGTCACTTTAGCAGGCCTTTATGAAATCTCCGAAACAGGCACGATAAGTTCATGATGGGATCGATCGATGTCTATTTTTCGTTCAGAAGCCCCTATTCCTATCTGGCGACACCCCAGATCTTGCAGCTGCGAGAAGATTACCAGGTAGCAGTTAATCTGCGTCCCGTCCTGCCTATCGCCGTGCGCGCCCCGGAGTTTTTCGATCCTGCCAATGCCAAGCGGGCGCGCTATATCCAGCTGGACTGGCCACGCCGTGCCGACTTTCTCGGTTTGCCGAATCAGTGGCCGAATCCCGATCCGGTCGTGCAGGACATGCAGACATTCGAAATCGCCAAGCAGCAGCCGATTATCTACGAGCTAACCAAGCTGGGAGTCGAAGCCCAGCGCCAGGGCAGGGGAGTCGATTTTGCCAAGCAGGTTTCTCACCTGATCTTCGGTGGAACCAGAGACTGGAACAGGGATGACATTCTGGGCGCGGCGGTTACAGCAGCGGGGTTGGATCTGACCGAAATGAAATCCCATCTTCCCGAAGGCGATCACCTTGAGGAGATCGAACGCAATCAGGCAAATCTGGATCAGGTAGGCCACTGGGGCGTACCTACTTTCGTCTTCGAAGCAGAGCCCTTCTTCGGGCAGGATCGCATCGCGACACTATGCTGGCGACTCGACCAGCATGGATTGAAACGTGTTTGATGGGCTAGCTATGAAGGATGCCAGTAGCAGCAGTGGCGACCTCAGAAGATCCCCGTTGGGAATTTTCTGAGGTCAGCTCTGGAAAATCTACTTACCACTGGAACTGTGCGCGACCGAAAAGATTACGGCCACGACCAAACATGCGACTACCAACCGGCACGGCGCTATTTACCACGCGATTAAAACCAGATAAATGATCCACATAATCTTCATCGAACAGATTCTCAGCACCCGCTGAGATTATCCAGTTATTGTCCAATACCCAGGTTAGAAACACATTGGTCAGTTCATGACTGTCTGTCTTATCCGCTGAGTTATTGCCATTAAAAGGATCGAAAGCATTGGTGAAGGAAATATCGTCCTGCTCGGCCACCAGTACCTGTTCGATCTTCGCTGTGAAGTTAGCAGTCTCGTAATACAGGGCGAGCCTCAGGTTGTCTGGGTTAACCCGATACAGGTGATCGCTGATATCGTCGCGATCACCCTCAACCATTGAGGCGATACCTTCGAGACGCCAGTCGTTGTTCAAACGGGCGCCGAAGCTCAAATCGATACCATCGAATTCCGCGTCGGTGTTGGCAAACATCAGGGGAGTCGCATCCCCGTTGGCATTTCCGGAAACGGCTATGACCATCATGTTGGTGGCCGGTACACCCTGGATATAGTCGTCCACTTCGCGGTGATATATGCGGGGTGAGAAATAGTAGTCACCGAAATCCCAGTCAAATCCCAACTCGATCTGCTCCGCTTCTTCCGGGTCCAGTTCCGGATTTCCGACATAGTTGTTGCCATCGCCGATACCGGCATTCGCTTCCAGCGGTATCCACAGGTAACGCTCCTGGTACATCGGTGAGCGGGTCTTCTGGGCCAGGCCGAGTTCGACCACCAGATTGTCAGTGGCCTGATAGCGAGTTTTCAGAACCCAGTCCTCGTTAGTGTCCCTCTGACTGCGATCCGCTGTATTGAAGCCCTGCCGCAACATCCATACAGCGCGAGGGGGAGTGCCCATCGGCCACATCGCCGGGTTCATATCCACCATATCGGCCGGCATGGCATCTACCATGCCAGCGCTCATATCCACTTCTTCCACTCTGACACCGGCCTCGAAATACCAGCGATCGCTTGCCAACGTGGACCACTGGCCAAAGTAGGAGAGGATCTCCACGTCGATGTCGTTGAAGTTATTGACGTAGAACGGTGCGAAATCAGGGTCGGTCACTATCACATCGTGTTCTGCATCCTTGCCTTCGATACCGATCACGGCAGTTCCATTTCCGACGGCCCAGTCCAGTGCTACCTTGAAGCCGAATTCATCACTGTCGGATTCGGCAAAGCGTTTATCGTCACCAACAAATGGGGGTAGCATCAGGCTGGAGAAGTCCGGAGCGGTTCGTAACAGTGAATTACTCATACCGTGTTCGATTTCGGAACCGTAGACTCGGATCTCGAGCCCGGCGCTACCGAGTTCAGTTTTGTAGCTCGCATTCCAGACATCGGTCTCAAAAAAGGCGATATCCATGGGTAGGCTGGGAGAACCGGTATCGTCGGTTTCTATGCGATGTACATTAATGTCGAATTCATGAACACCGCTGCGAAATCCATAACCCAGGCCATACACATCACGGTCATACTCCGTGCCAGCCACATCGCCCTCGGCCGATTCATAATCATCCCCCTCATCGAAGCTGCCCACGGCGTAAATGCGCTGATTTTCCGAAGCAAAACCAATCACCCCAGAAATGCTTGTACCGTCATCGACGGAGCCAAAGGCGGCCTCTGTGTCACCGGTGAAATCCAAGCCGCTACCACTGGAATAGGATGGGCGTTTCCACAACGCAGTCGCTGCACCCCCGATGCCCGCGCCGGTACTAATTGACGGAATGCCCTGTTCGACCACCAGTTCCTCCATCAGACCTGCTGGAATATGATGCAGCGGTGGCGCCATCCAGTTCGGGCCGCCACCATGAATCAACATGCCGTCCACGCGCACGTTCATGCGCGGGCCGAACATGCCGCGATATTGAATCATCCCGGTTAATGGACCGTTGTTGTTGGCTGCACCACCGGGGACCTGGTTCATCAGTTTGGCCGGATCGACATTGGATCCAGTGCGGCGCGCGGTAAATTCCTTCTCGATAAATTCCTGGCGGCCGATGACGGTGATTTCTTCCACTTGCGCACTGGGCGTTTGAGCAACAACCGTTGTACTTCCTACCAACAGGGAAATCGACAATCCTAGTGAACTCGATAGTGTTTTAGTGCTCACACAGCTCTCCCTAAGCTAATTTTCAGGCAGCGTAATTATAGGCTTGTGGTGTTTTTAGACCCATGTGGCATATTGTCACACCAGCCCTGCTAATAAATGGGGCTGAATCAAAAAACACTAATTAAAATAGTCTGTTATTCAGGAATTTCGAATAAGATCAGGGCCATTTTCAAGCCAGCGAATTGATTCAATTTTGATACAGGTCAATATCGGTATAAGGGTTAAAACTTGATACGATTTAGCGTGGCTATGTGATTGCCAGAAAGAGTATTAGACTTCAACAATGCCGACACTGTTAAAACCTTTCGATTCGAGATACTTGGGGCTAAGCCTGGCTGTTTGTCTGTGCGTGTTTTCGACAAATCTGGTGCTTGCTCAGCAACCCTCAACATCGAGTGACGAGCAGGTAGCGGAAGCGACAGGCGTAGCAAATGAAGCCAGGGCACTGGAGATCGGCCGCGAACTGGCAGCCCGCGCAAGTGCCATTGAAAACATGCAAAGTGAGTTGGGTGTCTATGATGCCGCACTGATCGAAGCCTATGCCGATTTCGCCAACTTCTACCGGCAGCTGGAAGACTATGCCAGTGCCATTAGTCTCTATAGCGAAGCGTTGCAGATTGCCCGCATCAATACTGGTCTCTACGGCGAACAGCAATTCCCCATCATCGAAGCCTTGATCGAAAACAATGGCAAACTGGAGGAATGGAGTGCAGTAGACGATTTGCAACAACTCAACTACCACATCTCCAGCCGGGTGTATGAATTACCCGATTCTCAGTACCTGACAGCGGTCGATGATTTTGGCGGTTGGAAGCTGCGAGTAATCCGCGAGAACCTGCTGGACCAGTCGGGCCGGGGATTGCTCAACACAGCCGAAGATCTTAGCGACTTTTATGAACGGCTTATCGAATCTGCAGAACTGCACAGCGATATCAAACCGGAGAGCCTGCTGACGATGATTTATGGCAAGTCACAGGCAGACTTGACCCTGGCCAGGTCCGCTGCCGCCACTCCCTATACCGCTTTCGAGGGAACTGCCAGTCGCTTCGTGAATCAGACTCGCTGCCAGAACGTGACTAATTCACGAGGCCAGGTAGTGCGCCAGTGTTATACCGTGCAGGTTGAAAATCCCCGCTATCGGCAATCCCAGCGCGATGCCAAGCGGATGTTTCTAACTCGTTATACCCGACAAATCACCAGCTCCATTGCGAGACTGCGGCTCATCAAGGATACCAGTAGCGAGCTGAGTAATGGCGAACACCAGCAGCTGGAGAGTCAAATCGCCGAGCTACAGACCGAATCGGAGCAACTATTGCGAGCCGCCAACCGTATGACCCTGTTCTGAGGATTCCCAATCATCCTGGCGTTGGAAAAACGCTCTCTCGACCTGTTTTTACTGGAATTTTCCAACCACACAGGGTACAAGAGGGATGGTCGGTGGTCTGCCTGCGGGTCGCCGGTCTCTAATAATAAAGGAGAAGATTATGTCTCAATTTGCCAAGCTGCTAAGTCGAGTCCTGCTGTCGGCTGTAATCGCCACGCTTGCTCTCGCTAGCCAATTTGCTGCAGCACTGGAAGAGGGTGATAAAGCGCCCGATTTCTTGCTGCAGGCATCAGATGGCAAGACCTATTCCCTGTCCCAATTTCTGGGCGTGCGACCCATGGTCATTGCCTTCTTTCCCAAAGCCTTTACCGGTGGCTGAACTATGCAATGTAAAGCGCTGCGTGACAGTGCCAGAGAAATTCAGAGTTTCGACGTTGCATACTTCATGACCAGTGTAGATACACTGGAAGACAATACGGCTTTTGCTAACGAGCATGAAGCCGGGTTTCCAATCCTGTCAGATCCTTCCAAGGAGATGACCGGTGCCTATGAAGTACTATCAGATGCAGGGTTCGCAAATCGCTGGACCTATTACATCGATAAGCAAGGTACGATCCTGAAGATCGACAAGCAAACCAATCCGGCAACGGCGGGACGGGATTTAACCCGAACCATGGGAGAATTGGGTTTTCCCAAAAGCTAGAAACGCGTTTATTCGTTTTTCTCTAAAAAACCCGATCACTGAACGGTGATCGGGTTTTTTTGTGTTTTTCCACTCAACTATTAGCTAATGCTGCCAGGCTCCTTGGAATTGTGTTCGAAATATGACAATAGCTGACCCTAAAGTGACGAGCCGGGCTGCCTTGTTGTAGCGGTTCAGGCGCTGTGACAGAATACTTCACCTCAGCAGGGGTTGGAGCGAACTATGTCTAAGGCCGGGCTTACCATAATTGCCCTCGTGGCGGTATTAACGTTACTGTCATTGGTGTATTTTGCCATCACCTTCGAAGCTCCAACAGGCACCACCACTGTAGTGATTCAGCCTCCCGCGCTGCAACCGGCTGAACCGGAAGCTGTAGAGGCAATAACGCCTACGCTTCCTCAGATTCGCATCCAGCCGCAACCGGAACCGGTTACTATCGCCAGTGCCGAGCCAGTTATCGAAGAGCCTCCGGAGGAAGTGCCCATTCCTGAAGCCGTGGTAGAGGAACCGGTAGATGCGGATGTTATTCAGCTGCCCAGGCTGAATAACAGTGATGATTTCGTCTTCGAAGGATTGCGCGCCATACAAAATGGTGCAGCGCTGTTGCAACTGCTGGCGGACGACCAGATCGTACGCAAGTTCGTGGTGTTTGTAGAAAACATCAGCCGCGGGGAGTTCCCACAAACCGGGCTACCCTATAAAGGCGTTCAGCAGGAAATGCCAACGCGTAATATCGATGACAATTTATTTGTGATGGACGACAGCGCTCATGCCCGCTTCGACCAGGTCGTAGATACTTTTGTCTCCATCGATAGCGACGCGGCTATGGCCTTCTATCGCACGCTGTCACCGCTGTTTCAGCAAGCCTATGCTGAAATCGGTTTTCGTAACGTGAGTTTCGATGCTACGCTGCGCAGTGCCATCACTACAGTGCTGCGCACCACAGACGTGGAAGGGCCTTATCAGCTAGTGAAACCATCAGTTATGCTTCTGTATGCCGATGCCAGCATCGAGAACCTGCAGGAAGTACACAAGCAACTGATTCGAATCGGGCCGGAAAATACAGCAAAGCTGAAAGACAAGCTGCAGCAGTTTCTACTACAACTTTAGTCGATACTCTCAATCATGATTCAAATAGACTCTCCGCTGGTGAATATTAAATGGCTCGAGCAAAACCTGAGCGATGAGCGGCTGGTCGTGCTGGACGCCTCGGTTCCACCGGTTGTGCCAGGCTACCAGTCCATTAATAAGGGCGAATTGTGTCGTGTCATCCCCGGAGCACGACGCTTCGATTACGATCAGCGGGTCTGTAAACCCAATAGTTCACTGCCCCACATGATGCCCAGCGCCGAATTGTTCGAAGCAGAAGTAGGCAAACAGGGGATCAACCAGGACAGCATCATCGTGGTCTATGATGATGTCGGGCTCTACGCCAGCCCCCGCGCCTGGTGGATGTTTCGGGCCATGGGTCATAGGCAGGTCGCCGTACTCGATGGCGGTTTGCCAGCCTGGATCGAAGCGGGCAATGACATGGCCGACGAATACGCCGACGTTGAACCAGGGTGTTTTCAGGCCCATCTCGATGAAGCCCTGTTTTGTGATTTCAACGTAGTATTGGCGGCACTGAATGATTCCAATTGCACTGTCCTGGATGCGCGCTCGGCAGGCCGCTTCAAAGGCTTGGAAGCGGAACCAAGACCAGAGGTAAGAGAGGGGCACATGCCAAATGCCAAAAATCTGCCCTTTCCGATGGTTCTCGATGGCGGCTTTCTGAAACCTGCCGATGAGCTACAGCACATATTTACCAACTTCGCCTCGACTGATAAAAAAGTCATTACCTGCTGTGGATCAGGCATTACGGCGTGCATCCTCACCCTGGCAGCCAATGTCGCCGGTTATGAGAATCTGTCGGTATACGATGGTTCCTGGGCGGAATGGGGACTCCCCGGCAAACTACCAGTAGTTACCAGCTAGGCAGTAGAACTCCCACTCCTATTCTCGAACACGAGGACAGGAGTGGTGGCGATTTTGTCTTGGAGTAAAGTCCAGGCGTTACGACATTAATTCTGCGGTATAGATGTGGTGACGACGGGGCCCATACCCATAATCTGCACAGTCACGGCTTCATCCTTGGCCATGTCGTAGTGATGCCCTTCCGGTGGCTGGTAGATAAAAGTGCCTTCCTTGACCGCTATCATGTTGTCCGGATCGTAAACATCCGACTCGGGACCCCAGGAGGTATACCAGGTGCCTTTGATGACGGTGATATAACGTGCCGTGCTGTGATAGTGCGGTCGGCTGCCTGCGCCCGGTGGAAACGTAATGCGCATGACATATAGACCGGGTTTGCTCGGGTTGCCATAGATAAGCACGCTGCGGGCACCATCGGCTGGCAGCAGATCTTCAGGCTGGCCGATGATGAAACCCAGCTCGTCCGGCTCGACGTTTTGGGCTATGGCTTGTATGCCCAGTAGTGCCGCTGCAGTCAAACAAATAGCCCACAGTGCCTTTTTAGTAATTCTCATTGCATTTTCCTCTGGATTTTATTGTTGTATGTGATACGCCAATTGTCAGTCATATTCTGGGTAAATCTCAACCATTAATGCGTAACAGCTGCCAATTAGCGATGATATCAACCCGTCGCGCCATTCAAAATTCCTCGGCTATAGCTCAATACTCATTTAGTCATCGTACATTCAGATCATGGCGCTACAATATTGATCTCGTCCATGCCATCGTTCGGATCGAGCACCGACTCTCCCGAGGGAAAACCCATCTCCGAGAGTATATTTGCGACAATATTTGTGTACTCTGTATCCAATAAAAATCCAGGATTATCTGCAGGCATTTCTGCAACAATTATGTACCAAAAGTTCAATAGAGGCTTGTCTATCCAGCCTTTCCATATATCCCTATAAAATTTTATGTCATGGCACGCATTACAGTTGGCTTCGTACGCATTTTGACCAGCTGCAAGCTGTGCTTCGGTATACACACCATCCTTAATGGTTTTTGTCTGAGCATAGGACGTCGAGACGAACCAGATCGGCAGAATTAGTGCTAACGCAAATACATTTTTTGAATTTTTTAACACCTGCATTTTCTTCTCATCTGTGTTGTCGAATTATCCAGTTAGATAACGCTGTTAGTAATGAGCGCCGCTTGCGGCATCTCCTTGATTTGATTGTATGGTCAAATCGGCCCATTTCTTATTCTATATTCTTTGGTTTAAAGTGAAGCCCGTAACCAGTTACCAGCTAGTTACCGATCCAGTAGCCCGATGATTTTAAGGTCCGCAAAGACCGTTAACAAGCGAGGGCACTGGATCGACCCGGTTATTTATCTCGAACAGTCGAATGGGCTTCAAGCCCGCATTTAGCTAGGAAGAGTCACGATGACAAACTTTAAAAAGAGAAGAACGATGGTGAACGTAGGCGTGGATGTAGGTAAGTGGTTCCTGGACATCTGTTTGTACGAGAAAGATTTACACTGACAGGTTGAAAATACACAGGCTGGCATCAAGAAGCTATTAGGGAGACTCGCTCGTTACCAAGTAGAACGCTTGGTGATGGAGGCTACGGGTCGTTATCAACACTTACTGGCAGAGAAGGCCTTTGAAAAGGATTTGCCCGTATGTGTAGTTAAACCTCTGTCAGTGCGCCGCTACGCTCAGGCCATTGGTAAAACGGCGAAAACAGACAGAATAGATGCCCAGGTTATTGCTGAATATGGAGCCATCATTCAGCCGCCAGTTACCTTGAAAAAGAGTAAAAATCTACTGCTTATCAAAGACCTGCTTTCCCGGCGGCGGCAACTGGTCGCTATGAGAACCCGCGAATTGAACCGTATCAAGATCATGGGCAAAGCCCTGGAAACCTCCTGCAGGCGCATTATCCGAGTACTGGACCAGGAGGTCAGTCGGATTGAGAAGAAGCTGGAGGCGCACATCGAAAAAGAGGCACAGTGGAGTCACAGAAAAGCACTGCTAAAAACTGCTCCAGGGTGGGGATACCATGGTCTATACGCTGTTGGCTGATCTGCCTGAGATAGGGAGCATGACTAACAAACAGGCTGCAGCCCTGGTTGGGGTGGCACCGATGAATCGGGATAGCGGTAAGATACGGGGCAAGCGGCGCATCAAGGGTGGCAGGTACAGTGTGAGAAATACGCTCTATATGGCTACCCTAAGTGCCACTTTATGCAATCCCATAATCAAGGAATTTTACCAACGCCTGGTGGCGCAGGGTAAGCACAAGAAAGTCGCGCTTACGGCCTGTATGCGAAAGTTTATTGTGATGTTGAATGCAATGGTGCGGGATGATTGCGAATGGCAGTATTAACAAGAAAAGGTGTTATTTACACCACAGTCGCTTGTTATGTGCTGAAATTTCACATAATTCATAAGTATTAGAAAAAGAACTAAGCACCGCGAAGGTCTGTCTCAATTGCTATTGTTAGGTGCATACCTCGGCTTATTCTTCACGGTTGACTTAATAAGCTTCCCAAATTTCTTATCCTTCTTTCTCTTTTCTGAATAGGATAATTGGTTGAATTCGGACTCCTTTTTTATCTTTAAATAGTTTTGATAACGTTGTTCTGACAGATCACCGGTCTTCAATGCAGCTAATATCGCGCAACCGTTTTCATTGGCATGGGAACAGTTAGTAAACTTGCAGATTTGAGAAAGCTCCAATATTTCTGAGAAGGTCTCTTCTAGGCCATCATCTACGGACATGCTGCCAAGCTCTCTCATTCCTGGAGTATCTATTATCATTGCCCCACTTTCTAAACGAACTAGTTGACGGCTTGTTGTAGTATGTCGACCCTTGCTTTGTATGCTACTTACTGGCTTGGTTTCAAACTTATCACTACCTACGATATTATTAAGTAAAGTAGTTTTACCAACACCAGAAGAACCCAACAAGCAATAAGAAGATTCGCTCTTTAATGAGGTAATAATTGAATCAATATCATCTCGGTTCAAATTGCTAAACTCCATTACGGTAGTTTGAGGAGCAATACTGGAAACATTTTCCCTAATTTCGCTAACGTCATTTTCGGGTATAAGATCGCATTTACTAAGTAGAATAATAGGTTCAATTCCATTTTCATTAACCATAACTAAATAGCGCTCCAACCTTCGCAGATTAAAATTATCATTCAAAGATTGAATAATGAACGCAACGTCAATATTTGCAGCTATCAGCTGGAAATCAACTAGTTTTCCGACCGCCTTTCTCTTCAAGAGTGTCTTTCTTGGGAAGACACCATATATAACCGCATGCGTATCATCATAGAAAATATCAGCATATACCCAGTCACCAGTAGTGGGAAGATCACTAGCAGACTCGGTCCCGTAAAGAAGGTTTCCTGACAACTCAGCAAAGATATCCTCCCCTCCTTTTGTGACTGTATAGCTACCTTTATGTACAGAAACTATCCGAGCAACACCATGAGCGGCGATCTTTTCATCGTCCGCTCGGCTCTTAAACCAGTCGCTATACCCAATGCTATTCAGATCACTCACAACTAAGTTTATGTCCATTCACTCTACTGCACATAATGCCCTGAATAATAAGCGCGTTGTGCGCGTCCTTTTTGATTTGATTGTTATGCGGCAGATTCATGCTCGATGTCCCAGCCAGGAAATACAATTACTGCGGGATGACAGTGGAGCGCTCTAGCAAGTACTTTCGCTCGCTCAACACCAAGCTGTACTCTGTCATTTTCTATGGCAGAAATAGTTGATTGGGGGATGCCTGCTAATTCAGCTAATTTATTCTGGCTCAGCTCTTGCAGTTCGCGCAGGATCTTTACTGATTCTCCGACGGAAACTTCAATAGAGCGTTTAGCTAATCTGTAATCGTTCATGTTACTTCCTCCGATAGTCATGGGGCGTAACGTTTTCTACTTGAACTAAAACTCTGTCTTTTTCGACCTTATATAGGACGCGATATTGGATATTTAGCCACATTTACTCAAGTAACTGATGAAAAGCGAGCCAAACCACAAGTTTCAGCCACAATTATGCAATCCCGCGCCATATTGACTACCTTATATATCTTCTCTTCAAAAGAATGAGGGGCACCACTGAAATGGCTAGTCAGTTTATAGAAGATGTACGTTCTAATATCCGCATGCGTGGCTACAGCTTGTCTACGGAGAAGACCTATCTGTTATGGATTCGGCGGTTTATCCATTTCACAGGCAATGAACATCCTGCAACTGTACCCCTTTCTCAAATTAGTGCTTACCTTACCTATCTGGCACTACAGCGACAGGTGAGTATCAACACACAAAAAACAGCTCTTAATGCCATTGCTTTCATGTTTGAAAAGTACTTAAAGCGTGAGATAGGCGATTTGGGATTCAAGCTTGCATTGGAAACGCAAATTATTGCTGCTATAGCTGTGCAACGAAAGGACAACAAGCAAGGTGTGGGTAGCTCAATGGCACCTGCATTATCTCGTAAATACCCAAGTGCTTTCAAATCCGAGGCCTGGGCCTATATCTTTCCTGCCAGCAAGCTTTGCCATCATCCATTGACTGGTGAGATTTGTCGTCATCACCTACATCCCACCGTGGTGAGGAAATTCATAAGCGCAGCGGTCAAGTCGGCGGAGTTGAAACAGAAACGCGTGACGGCGCATACATTTAGGCATTCCTTCGCCACTCACATGTTGGCGAGAGGAGCCGACCTACGAACCGTGCAGGAGTTGTTAGGACACAATGACGTGTCGACCACCCAGATCTATACCCATGTGTTAGGGCGGCACTACGCGGGGACAAGCAGTCCATTGGACAGTCTCTGAGCTGCAGTTGAGTGAAACGGGATAGATCGCGGGCTGATGGACTTCGAAAATTCATGGCCCGTTATGCGAAGTGCTAACTGCAAGAAAAGTGGTGTGCTTCCTGACACATAGGTTACAGATTATCCCGGAGGGTACTGATAAGTTAACTCGCATTAAATGATAATTGGCTGATGAAATCATCAATGCTGTACAAAAGGCACCGATTCCCAGCTGAAATTATTTAACATTCAGTGTGGCTTTATCATCGCTTCAATCTTAGCCATCGAAAAGTATGAAATGAAGAATAAGGAGAGGTGGGATTGGAATTGACTAAACGCGAGAACCAGCCAGTTTATTGGTTAGCGTCTGCGTCTTCACTGCTGCTCGCATCATTTACAGCATCCAACCGGCGTGCACCTGCCAAAATAATCGGCAAAGAATAGTTTCCTTCGTGACAGGCGTATTCGTAGATTTGATCTTGCGGAGCATTGCGGGTAATCGTACGCTCGCCGGTGAAGGGACTGGCATAGACTTGCTCGTCATTTACCGTGAAGGAATAGTGAATCTCATCATCGCTGACCAGCGTATAGCGCTCGACTACTTCGAAATCTTCTGACAGCTGGATTGACCGGGGAGAGGACTGTTCGGGCCGAAAGTTTTTGCTGTGCACCACCAAGGTGTCGCCTTCCCACTGACCGACAGAATCGCCCATCCAGGAAGGAATGTTATGATTAAAGTGTTCGCTATTTAAGCGGATAATCCGTGCGTCATGGATCATCTCAGTCATGACCATGACATAGTCTTTAGTCTGCACGATCTGCATGTTCGGATTCATCATCATCGGAGTGAGCGATGGCACGGCCGCACCGAAGATCAGGCAACGCCCCGAGAGTGGCTGTCCTTCAGGACCATCGGTATTTCCGAGCCCGGAGGCTCGACGCCTGGCTCCAAAGTCTCGGAATCCATCTCTCAAGGGTATGCGCCCATCGGGTGGATCGAGGATTACTGAAGTCCTGAATTCTCCACTTACTCTAACCAGCTCGGGTCTTCGGAAGTGGGCCAGAAATGTGTCATCCGCTTCCTGCCCGATACGGGCGCCCTGTTCCGGTGCTTCTCTGCCAGGGTCGAGATCGGCATCCTGGCGCACCATTGCTTCGCGCATAGTGCGTTCCAAATCGATAACTTCCTGCTCGGTGTAGGTCTGCTTCATCTCTAATCTTGCGGGACGCTGCAGCGGGGTTCTCGAACCGAAAAGCCAGATACCCTGAAGATCAGGGTGGCCATGCTCTGTGCGGGGCATTTGCCAATCCGTAACATCTTCTGATTGAGCTATCAGCTGCATCGAAAATGTAATCGAACATAAAATCACGATGAAACCGAACTTAGACACAACTGAATCCTGATTCTCAGCGACATGAAACGGAAGAAGGGGACGGTTTAAATAAAACCTCTCCGTCCCCTCGCTGGCATTTACACTCCTGCTACGGGTGTAGACCTCGAGAAGTCATGCTTGCTGATCGGCAATTCTCGCACCCGTTGTCCGGTGAGAATATAAATCGCATTGGTGACCGCGGCTGCAATCGCTGGTGTGGACGGTTCGCCCAGTCCCCCCAGTGCCTCGCCGGACTCGACGATGTGCACATCGATCTCCGGTGCCGTGGCCATGCGTACCATCTCGTAATCCGGGAAGTTACCGTTAGCGACGCGACCCTTCTCGATGCTGATCTCGCCGTATAACGCAGCAGATAAACCGAAGATGATGCCGCTCTCCACCTGAGCCGCTGCCGTATCCGGGTTTACTGCCCAGCCACAGTCGATGGCACAGGTAACCTTGTGTACGACGGGTTTATTGTTGGCATCCATCGACACTTCCGCCACTTCGGCCACGATACTGCCGAAACTTTCCTGCACGGCTATGCCGAGAGCATGACCTTCGGGCAGGTTCTGACCATAGCCGGCGGCCTCTGCCGCCACTTCCAACACCTTACGGTGCCGTGGATGCGCCTGCAGCAATTCCATGCGGAACTGGTACGGGTTCTTACCGGCACGGTTTGCGACCTCATCGGTGAAGGATTCGGTGAAGAAGGTCTGCTGCGAATGGTCCACGCTACGCCAGGCCGCGATAGGCACGTGGGTATCGCCATCGACTACCCGAATCGACTGGTTCTCAATTGAGTAGGGGATATGCGCGGCGCCGGGTACCTGGATGGGACCGGTGAAACGGTTATGCCAGGCCAGCACCTTGTCATTTGCATCGAATGCTGCCTTGAAATTACTGCTCACAGCAGGGCGATAATAATCTTGCTGCATATCGTCTTCGCGGCTGAAGAGTGTTTTCACCGGCACATCGAACTCTTTGGCGATCAGGGTTGCGTGGTCGATCATGTTCCAGTTAAACGGCAGGCGTCGACCGAAGCCGCCACCGCAATAGGTCTGATGAAACGTCACAGCGTCTTCGTCCAGCCCCGCGATACTTGCAACTCGACCCTTAATGCCAAGCGCATCCTGGGTGCTGGTCCACAGATCTGCCTTGTCGCCTTGAATGTGCACCGTGCAGTTCATCGGTTCCATTGGCGCGTGAGCCAGGTAGGGAACGCGGTAGTTGCCTTCGATAATGTCGGCGGCGGACTCCAGTGCTGCTTCGGCGTCGCCGCTTTCAAAATCCTTGCTGCCATTGCTCTCGGCCAGTTCCTGGTCGAAACGTGCCGCAATCTCGGCGCTTGAGACATTGTCGTTATCCGACGGCTCCCATTCTGTGGTGACCAGGGCCAACGCTTTCTTCGCCCGCCAATAGCTATCTGCTACGACTGCGACAGAATCTTCCAATTCGATAACGTCTTTTACACCCCGTTCGGCAAATGCCGGCAGAGAATCGACCGACACCAGCTTGGTACCGAATACCGGGGCCAGGCGAATCGCGGCGTAAAGCATGTCTTCGCTATGGGCATCCAATCCGTATTTTGCCGAGCCGTTTACCTTTGCCGGAATATCGTTACGGGAGATCGCCTTGCCCATGATATTAAACTCAGAACGATCCTTTAATGTTGCGTTCTGCGGGGGTTCCATCACGGCTGCCTGAGAAGCCAGCTGTCCATAGCTGTAAGAACGACCAGAGGCGTTGTGATGCACATGGCTCAACTCGGTGGTGAGTTCTTCCGGGGGCACACCCCAGCGTGCAGCTGCCGTTTCCATCAGCAGTTGGCGGGCTGTGGCACCGGCGGTTCGCATGCCATATTCACCGGTGAAGCGCACCGATGAACTGCCACCGGTTGTCTGCAGGTTGCCGATCTCAGCCACGGCGAAGGCAGTTGCACCCACCAGACCCATGAGAAAGTTTGGCACGCCAAATTCACTGGCGAAGCCCCTGACCAGATCGCCGTTGGCAAACAGGTCGATGGCAGGCGCCTGTTCGATGTTCACTTCTTCCCAGTTGGCGTCCAGTTCATCGGCGGCCATCATCGATAACGACGTATGAATGCCCTGTCCCATTTCTGAGTGCGGTACATAGATCGTGATTGCGTTGTCGGGTTCGATCTTGATAAATGAGGTGATGTAGCGTTCATTGCCCTGCACCAGATCGTCATTGGCACGCCGATGCCGGCTGGGGCGCGTTGCAGAGTAACCGATGAGTACGCCACCACCTACAGCGGCGCCAGTGAGGATAAATCGTCGTCGGTTCATTTTCATGGTGATTTTCCTCTATGCCGTGGCCAGTGAGCGGATGGCTCTGCGTACGCGTGGGTACGAACCACAGCGACAGACATTGGTAATTCCCGCATCGATTTCTGCATCACTTGGATTGGGGTTGGATGCCAGGAATGCTGAAACAGCCATGACCATGCCGGATTGGCAATAACCACACTGCGGCACCTGATGGTCGATCCAGGCTTGCTGCACGGCGGATAAATCCGCTGGGGCTGGGTTGCTTCCTGCAGCGGCTACAGCCAGACCTTCAATGGTGGTGATTTCAGCGCCTTCAACCGCGCTCACGGTCGTCGTACAGCTACGCACCGCATTACCATTGACATGGACTGTGCAGGCACCGCAGTTACCGATGCCACAACCGAACTTGGTACCGGTCATACCCAACTCATCCCGGATCGCCCACAACAACGGCATATCCGGCTCGATGTCCAGCGACTGTTCGACGCCATTTACCTTGAAAGTAGCCATTCCTAATCCCCTCAACAGGTACAGAATTATGATCAATCCAGGATATAGCAGGGCGGCCCTGGCATCAATGACATTTTGGTAGTCCCGACAAGCTGTAAGTTAGTTATTCCGGGGTGTCTGTGGGAAAATGCCTGGTCTGAAATTGCTTGGAATAGTGAGCGCATAAGACTGTGGTAGTAAATCCTGACGAATTTAACTACAGCTCACTGGATACCGTGATTACCGGTGAGTCAGTACTGTCTGCATTGCCGAGATTGGTGAACAGAATGGGGGTGGAGCGTGTCTTGTTGGTGGCTTCCTCCAGTCTGGCTGCCCATACCAATCAGTTTGCAGAATTGCAGCAACGGTTGGGCACACGTTGTGCAGGTATCTTCGATCGCATCTCCGCTCATACTCCTCGTGATGAAGTGCTGGTTGGGCTACAAGCTGCCAGGGAGGTCGATGCCGATCTCTTAGTGTCGCTCGGCGGCGGATCCATCATCGATGCCTGTAAGGTAATTCAACTCGCTATCGATCAGGAAATCCATTCCGAAGAGGCCTTGGTAGAATATGCCCAGCGCTCCGATGGCAGTCGGGGATCGAAGGCAGGTGATTATTCGTTGTTTTCTGAACATTCCAAAATTAGGCAGATCGCTGTTCCAACGACCTTGTCCGGCGCTGAATTCAGTAACAATGCTGGTGTCTTGGATCGATCCCGCTCGGCTAAAGAGGGATACCGAGGCACCGATCTGTGTCCGCAATGCATCATCTACGACCCTGAGCTGGCGGTACACACTCCCCAATGGCTATGGCTATCTACTGCCATCCGTTCTCTGGATCATGCTATCGAAGGATTCTGTTCTCCTGAGACCAATCCGTTTCTCGATGGGCATTTCCTGCACGCCATGAAATTGTTCGCCGAATCACTGCCTCTGACCAGAGCCGATTCCCATGACCTGCACGCACGCACCCTGAATCAACAGGCAGTTTGGTTGGCTTGCTGTGGTTTGGGAACTTTCGTTCATGGTGCCAGTCATGGCATCGGATATATCCTCGGCAGTCTTTGTGGTGTGCCTCATGGACATACTTCCTGTGTTATGCTGCCAGCAGTTCTACAATGGAATGCAGAACAATTTGCCGACCAACAGGACCCAATTATTCAGGCGCTGGGGAATTCAGGAAACAGGCCAGAACAAGGCTCTGAAACCAGCGCGGGTGCCGCTGTTAAGTCGCTTGTCGGTAAGCTGGGCCTGCCAACGACTCTCAAACAAGTAGGAGTGAATCCGGATCAGCTCAATGAAATTGCAGACCGAGCAATACAGCACCCGGTGGTGCGTAGTAATCCTAGGAAATTGGAATCAGCGGAGCAGGTTCGGGAAATACTAGAGTTGGCCTGGAATTGAGAGTTGAAGAAAGGATATGGAGTTAAACCATGACAGAGTCGCAAACTGAAGAATCTCTCATTCCGAATGTTACTTACTTCAATGTTCGCGGGCGGGCTGAAGTCATTCGCATCATCCTGGAAGAAAACAGTACAGCTTATACCGAAAGGCGCATTTCGATTGATGAGTGGCCCGACGTGAAATCAAACTTTACCTTCGGACAGATACCAGTCTATGAAGAAGGCGGGCTGCTACTCAACCAACCCAATGCGATCTACCGTTACCTCGGCAGAAAGTTCGATATGTATGGCGACTCGATGCTGGAGCATGTGCGATGTGACATGGTGCAGGAGATTTTTGTCGACGCGCAGAACAACATAGGAGACTTTTACTGGAATCCTGAGTTTGAAAAACTTCGAGATGATTATGAGAAGAACGAGCTGCCTCCGTTGTTGACCCGAATACAGGATTTACTTGTGACTAATCCAATCGACAGTGGTTTCTGGGTTGGAAGCCGTCTTAGCTTTGTCGATATCATCGCCTGGCATTTTCTGGACCATGTCCGTCCGTTTTCGATGAAGACCTTGCAACAGTTTGAAAAGCTCTGTCAGTTCAAGGAAATGATCGAGAGCCGACCCCGCATTGCTGCCTACCTGGACTCGGATCGCCGACCAAAAACCTTAACCGTGAGTCTGTCACCATTCGGCGGTACTCCGGAAACCAGCTGACGTTGTTAACGATGCGATATCTACCACCGATACTGGTCGCATTGTTGATTCAGTACTCGGCCTGTGCCGTGGCACAAAACTTCGATGACGCGTCTCAGTTTGTGCGTTTTCAATCCGGTGCCAATACCTGGGAGGGGGAGTTACAAACGGCGATCACTACCTACGAGAACGATTCCGGAGCGATCGTCGAATTAGTAGGAGCAATTCATATCGCAGACAAGTCCTATTTCCGGGCATTGAATCAGTACTTTAGTACACGCCATGCGGTGTTATATGAACTGGTAGCCGAATCGAACCAGCGCCCGCAACCGGGGACACAAACCGCTGGTGGTTCCTCAGTAAGTTTTATGCAGCGCGCCCTGGCAAATTTTCTGCGGCTGGATTTTCAATTGGAACAGATCGATTACTCACCCCGCAATTTTCAGCATGCCGATCTAAACCCGCAGCAGCTACAACAGATTATGCTGGCCAAGAATGAAAATTTTTTCTCAATGTTCTTAAGCCTCGCGCTTGCACAAATTGCAACGGAACAGGCCGCATTGGCAAACGGCACGCAATCCTCATCGTTCAATATGATATCTGTGATGAATGCGTTGGCAGCAGAAGATAAAGCTATCGCCTTCAAGTTTCTATTTGCTGAGGAGCTTGGGCGCAGTGGTGGAGTAATCATAGGGGCTGAACTGGAGAGCCAGCTCACCCTGCTTGGAGATCGCAATAGTGTGGCATTGCAGGTTCTCAAAGAAACGCTGGCAGACAACTCGAATCGAGCGATTAGCCTGTTTTATGGCGCCGCCCATATGCCGGGCCTGGAGCGCGAATTACTGCAATCCATGGGATTCACTAAAACAGCTCAGCGCTGGTTAACTGCCTGGCAGATTCCCTAAGGCAATGAGGTGGCTGTTATTTTGGATAGAATGGAGATTAGGCGGGGTTATTTTAGTTGACTAGGCCGCCATTAACCGGACAATAGACATTCCGTTTCACAATTGAGGCCACTCCAGATTGAAGGGGGTTGCGGGGTTGAGTCCAGCAGGAGCTTTACCACACGGTCACTCCAGGCTACCGTTGTAAAACAGTCTAAGCTGTTGAATTTAAAAAAAAGGTGGATATAGATATGAAAAAATTACTAAGTGGATGGTTGGTGTTATCTCTGGCTGTTCTTGTTGGCTGTGCTGCTGCAACTCCCGCTGGAGTAGGTGTGTGGGGCATTGAAATGAATACTCCAATAGGTGCAGTACCCGCTACTTTAACCTTAAACGCCGATGGCTCTGGCAGTATGTCAGCCGATCAGCTGGGTGACGCACCTATTTCGGGAGTTATCTTTGACGGTAACAGTATCGCTTTCGAAGCTGCAATTGATGCACAGGGTCAATCTCTGGTACTCGAATTCACCGGTAACGTCGATGGTGATTCATTGGAAGGTGAATTTGGCAGTGACTTCGGTGCCTTCGGTGTTTCCGGTAACCGGCAATAGTTTAGCTCCAAAAAATCTTTACCTGACAAAAAGGGATCTCTTCACAGAGACCCCTTTTTGTTTTTTCAAATACGCAAAAGTCTTAGAGTCGAACAATTACTTCCTTTCTAGCTAACGCTTCTTACGGGACTGGCTAGCCTCCTGACTATCACTGATTGCTGTCAGTCGTAGTTTCGATGTCGAGTGGCACGTAGTAAGAATCACCTGCGCTCTCGATTTCAGTACGCAGGGCCCGCCACTCAGGGCCAACTGATCCACCCTCTCGTTATGCGGCACCATTGTCGGTTGAGCGACAGCGAAGCTAGTCGAGAAGAGCCCCGCCAGCAACAAACCACAATAGCTGGTTCGTTTCATTTCCTGTTACATCTCAAGCAAGGGGGTTGGCAATAAAATGAGAATAGCGCATGTATGCAGCGCCTGGCATTGTGCCAAAAATGCTGAGTTTGAGTCCTATCAGATTACATTGAGTCGAAGACTCTCAACTACCGACTCCAGGTTCTGTTGCGCATTCGGACTATTGGGATGAACGTCGATTAAATTTTCAAAGGCTTGTCTGGCCTTACTCAACTCGTCGCGCTGAATATACACCAGACCCAAACCCGACAGCGCTCCAAAATGTCGGGGCTCCAGTTCCAGAGTCTGCTCTATGTCGGCAATCGATTTATCGAGGTTGCCAAGCAGGTAATGCAGTGTGGCGCGCTTGTTCCACGCTTCGGCATAATCGGGAAAGTTTTCTATAATCTGATTGAAGATCAACAAGGCATCGGAATAGCGCTGAAAATTCAAGCGTTGTATGCCCATTTGCATCAGTTGTTCGACATCACTGTTGGCATGTTGCAACCAGATTTCCCATATCTGGTTCTCCGCAGCGCGGATGGTGCTCAGATCACCACTGACTAACAAATTGGTAAACAGAGGATCGAGTCTGGTATCTGTCTGATCGGCGCGTGATTGACCAGGCATGAGAACGACAACGCCGAGCAACAGCGAGATAAGTCGCATGGGATCGTCTCCAGAATTGCGTGTTACCAGTATAGCTCTGTGACTGACCAGTGCCTAGAAGCAATCTGCACTCGCCCGTAACCAATCCATGCGGTAAGAATCGGGGATTGTGTCACTGAGAAGTTGCCGCTCGTCCAAGCGGCAATAAATCTGGTCGAAATTTTTCGTGCCGCCCTCACAACGGCTGTACAGATCGGCGGGTGTAAGCTTGCCAGGGTTGTCGAATCCCATCGCTCCGCAGAGTTCCAGGAAGGCATGCACCGTCGCGTGGTGAAAATTTCTCACGCGATCAGACTTCTCAAAGACATCGACGGCCCGGGCTCGGGATGGGTTCTGTGTGGCGATACCAGTGGGGTAATGATTGGTATTGCAACTTTTGGATTGCACGCAACCTAATGCCATCATCATCGCGCGGGCGGCATTGACAGCATCAGCTCCGACGATGATTTTCTCCAGCAGATCGAAACCGGTAGCAGTCTGACCCGCAGCGATGAGTTTGATGTGTTGGCGCAGGCCGGCGCCGATCAAAGCCTGATTCACGTAGTAGGTTGCTTCGAGGCAGGGCATCCCCAGCCGATTGGAGAATTCAACCGGAGCCGCGCCGGTACCACCCTCGGCGCCATCGACAGTAATAAAGTCCGGCAGAATATTGCTTTCCAGCATGGCTTTTACGATGGCCAGAAATTCAGTTTTCCTTCCGAGGCAAAGCTTAAACCCGATGGGTTTGCCTTCGCTGAGTTTGCGCAGGCGAGCGACAAATTGAAGTAGTCCAACCGGCGAATCGAACTCCGGATGAGTCGGGGGTGAGAGGACATCCTTGCCAGCCTCGACCAGGCGAATAGCGGCGATTTCTTCGGTGACTTTGGCACCGGGCAGCACGCCGCCATGGGAGGGTTTTGCTCCCTGGGAAATTTTAATTTCGATCATCTTCACGACACCGAGACTGGCTCGCTCGGCGAAGGCTGCATCGTTGAACGAGCCATCGGCGTTGCGGCAACCGAAGTAACCGGTACCTAACTGCCAGATAATATCGCCACCGTGTGCCAGGTGATGCTCACTGATGCTACCTTCACCGGTGTTATGAGCGAAATCGCCTTTTGTCGCTCCCAGGTTAAGCGCCTCAATCGCCTTGGCACTCAGGGCGCCGAAACTCATCGCTGAAATATTCAGACGGGAGGCACTATAGGGTTGCTTACAATCCGGCCCTCCAACGGTAATCCGCACATGTTCATCGGCGACTTCCACCGCCTTAATCAAATGAGCCAGACTGCGATAACCTTCTGAAAGAATTTCCTGCTCGGTGCCGAAAGGCAGTGTATCGTTGGCACCCTTGGCTCTACGATAGACAAGATTGCGCCGTTCTCGGCTGAAAGGTTTCTCTTCAACATTATTGGCGATAAAGTATTGGTGAATCTCCGGGCGAATATACTCTAACATGTAACGCATGTTAGCCAGCACGGGATAGTTTCGGCGTAAATTGCTGGCTGAGAACATTAGTGCATACGCGCCCACGCCAGTCCATGCCAACAGAATCAAAAAAATCGTGAGTTGTAAGGGAGCTTCAGAAAGTGCCGTCGGCGACAGATTGAATTCAATGGTCAACACTAGCCGCAGCAGACTCAGTGGCATGAAAATCAGGGCAATTGCCCAATACATTCGAACGACCGGAGTCATTAGCTCACCTCGGTTCTCGCTGTTCCGAGAGCAGACCGGTTCCTCAAAAATTCATTACAAACGTAACAGCGGTTTCAGTATCTGTCTCTTCACGTTCTGGTGGAACATCTGTCTGGTGTTTAATCTTCAGTGAAAAACGCAGCGATAGATTCTCAAGAATCTGGGTTTCGATGCTGCTTTCTGATCGATAGATGGTGGAATCGGATCCGTATTCCCTGCTGAGCTCCTGGCTAAATATCGCCGTATTGGAAACATTCCAGCTATAGTCTCCGGCCAGACGCAGAATCGGCTCATCGAAATCGTCCTCATCCAGCCGTGACCGGCGAATACCGAGACCGGCATTTAATGTTAGCCCCATGTTGGTCCTGTTCTGTAGAAATCGACTACCGTAGCTGAAGGTGAGGTCAGACTGGCTGTCGAAACCGCTGAAGCGGTCATCTTCATGAGAGAAACGACTCTGAAAGAAGCTGTTTGCGGATAACTCGTAATTGGCGCTGGCGACACCATACCAGCGCTGGCCTTTTACCTCGTTTTCGCTAGAAGAGTACAGGGCGTCGAGTGAAAAATCGTAATTCCACCGACCTAGGTCAAGATTGATAGAACCAGCGAAATTGAGGGATTGTTCCTCAGTATTTCCGGATGTGAACAGGCCACCGAGTTCGATTTCCCGGGTAATTACATTTTCCTCTTGAGCTATTGCCGATGTGCTCAGTACGGCAATAAAGGCAGCTAGCAATAAGCTGTTAGGTGATTTCATGTCCTGATTTTCCTGGTTGCTACTAGTCGTACTACAGTTTTTCGGCACATTTCGCTGATGGCTTAGCGTTGGAAATACCCAGAGAATCACAGAGTTAGAGCTTCTCAGCCGCTATTGCCCTATTGACTGAGTTGGCGCGGACCTATCGTACGAGTTTTCTGGAGTTGGCGATTCTTTTGGGGTATAAGGCAGCAATACCCGTTGAGGCAGTCGAAATTGCAGACTTATTTGCCTGGAGCATTGTTTTTCACCCTCTGATGAAAATCCTCTACCTTCTGCGCCACGCCAAATCGAGTTGGGATGATCCAGAGCTGAAAGATTTTGAACGGCCCCTTGCCAGCCGGGGTATCGATGATGTGCCGGTGATGGCAGCACGCTTTCAGGGCCGGGGCGGGCAGCTAGCGTGTATCATTTGCAGCCCGGCGAACCGTGCCAAGTCCACGGCCAGGCTATTCGCTAAAAATATTGAGTTTGATGTAGATGACATTATCAGCAATCCAGAGTTGTACTTCGCCGGTACACCGATGTTCCTGAAGGCAGCCAGTCATGTCGATGAAACCTGTGATTCGGCCATGCTGGTCGGCCACAATCCCGCCATCACCGAGTTTGCCAATGCAATGGCGAATTGCGATATTGATAACATTCCCACTTGTGGACTGGTTGAGATGAGACTACCCATTGAGCATTGGAACGATATTGATACCGGCACGGCGGATCTGCTGGAATTTGACTATCCGAAGAAATCAACATGAAAAGCACACTCGTTAGAATTTTTACCTTCCCAGTCATGCTGGCACTGCCGGTGTTGTTGTTAACTGCCTGTTCTGATTCGGGACCGGTGTCGGTTCCGCAGGCTGAGCAAACTGGAACTGCTTCCACATCGAGATGGTATAGCAATGAACAGCTGGCTACCGGCACCGAGGTATTTGCCCGTAACTGTGCGGCGTGCCATGGCGAAAATGCCCAGGGCACGGTGGGCGATTGGCGGCAGCGCCTGGAAGATGGCTCCCTGCCGCCACCACCACTGAATGGGACCGCTCACGCCTGGCACCATCCAAACCCAGTATTGTTGCAGGTAATCAATAATGGAGGTGCGGCTTTCGGTGGCAAGATGCCGGCATTCGCCGAAGTCTTGGATGAGTCCGAGAAACTGGCAGCAATCGCCTATTTTCAGAATTTCTGGAGTGATGAAATCTATGCGCAATGGACGCAGATGGGTGGCCCCAATTAGAGCTTCATTCTCGCTTCTAACTGTACTGCTGGTCTGTTCGAGCCTTCCTGCTGTCGCGCAGCTTGAGCCAGCCCGGGAGTGGGATTCGGCGCTTTATACCGATAATCCGCTGGTCGGCCGGATATGGAGCAGTGCATCAGCTGGTTTTATAGACACCCAACAGCTAATTCAAACCATTGAAGCTGCCAGCTACCTTTTATTGGGCGAGAAACATGACAATCCCGATCACCATGCTCTACAGCTGCTACTGCTGGAGCACGTAATTGGCCAGGGACGTGCCAACAGTATCGCCTTCGAAATGATGGATAGCGATGCGCAGGAATTGTTGGACAACATCAGCCAGCAAAAACTGGCGACGCTGAGCGACCTCAAGACTTATCTGGGATGGGATGAAGAAGCTTGGGACTGGGAATTTTATGGCCCACTGGTCCAGACGGTTTATGCGGCGGATGTGCCACTGACCGCTGCCAACATCACCAATGCCACAATGGGTCGCGTCTACAGTGAGGAGACACCAGCAGCGATAGCACGCGTTTTCGATGCGGACACCATGCAGCAGCTGAACCAGGATATCGATGAGAGTCACTGTGGGTTGCTGCCGAAATCCCAGTTTCCCTCCATGGTCAGAGTACAGCAGACCAGGGATTACACGATGGCCAACAGCATGGCTATTCCCGAGACTGGCAAAACAACCCTATTGATCGCAGGCAACTACCATGTGCGTCACGACCTGGGGGTGCCAAATTATTTGCTGGCCAGAGATGCGCAACTGCAGCGCAGCGACATTCTGGCCCTTTCATTCATGGAAGTGCAGCCAGGGGAGGAAGACCCTTCAGCCTATCTTCAGCAATTCAAATCCCAGCCGGCCTTTGACTATATCTGGTTTACTCCAGCTATCTCCGACGAAGATTACTGCGCGTCACTTCAATAGTTGGCGGTAGCCAGCATTATCCAATGCTTGAATAAAGCCTGGATTCCAGAGAAACTTGCAACACACAAGTGAATTGCACCCCGATGAGACCGAATCTACAAAACAAGCTGGCCAGCGGCCTGCTGATACTACTGCTGACCGCTCCTGCTCTGGCGCAGGTTTATCCCCAGATATCCGGCAACCAGGACCCGATCTATGACCTCGGTTATGACGAAGCCGGTGAGTTCAATTTCGTGCGAGTCCAGTTTGATACTTATTACGGTCGGGGCTTTGGCTACGGTCCCTGGTCGATAGACTTTCCCGATGCTGATATGAATTTTCTGCGCGGTGTGTCCCGTCTCACTAACATACGTGTGATGAGCGATCCTATCGTGCTGCGCTTCGATGATGATGCGATCTTCGATTATCCTTTCCTCTACATGCTCGAAGTAGGTCAGGGAGGTGGTCTTATTCTGAGCCTGGAAGAAATCGAAAATTTGCGAGAATACCTTCTAAGGGGTGGTTTTCTATTGATCGATGATTTCTGGGGGCAACAGCAATACAACAATTTTCTTGCAGCCTTCAGCCAGGTTTTTCCGGACCGGGAAATCATCGAGCTGAAACCCGATCATGAAGTCTTTCATGTGTATTACGATATTGATGGACCGCAGCTCATTCCCGCGCTGTATCGTAGCGATGAATATGGCGAACAGGGAATCGACTACGCCAGCAACCATGCCATACTGGACGACGCTGGCCGGGTGATGGTACTGATTAACTGGAATTCAGACATGGGCGATGGCTGGGAGCATACCTACCATCCCGCCTACCCGACTCGCTATGCGAATTCAGCCTACCGTCTTGGAATCAACTACCTGATGTATTCCATGACGCACTAGAGACTAGAGACTAGAGACTAGAAAAAAACAAAACAGGGGCCACCCATGAAAAACTTTACCATTCTTCTTCTTCTTTTTACTGTGCTGTTTGCTTCTCGCAGTTTTGGCACACCTTATGATCACATTCACTTGACTGCGACTAATGCACTCGACGCGGTGAACTGGTATGTCAAGCATTTCGGGGGTGAGGCCGGACGTTTCAATCGTGGGGGTGGTGATGAGGTATACCCCGTCGATCGAGTCTTTTATGACGATATCTCGGTGATATTTTTCGAACGCGAACCCACCGGTGGTTCTGTAGGTACCGGTGTGGATCATTTTGGTTTCTCAATGAGCAACGTTGAGGAGGTTGTTGCCGGCGTCGTGGCAGATGGAGGAACGCAGCTGGGAGATTTTGTCGAATTCAGTGGCATGCAAATCGCCTTCGTTGAAGATCCCTGGGGCACCAAGATCGAGCTCATCAACGACCCATACCTCAGAGGCATGCACCATCTGCATCTGTCATCGCCGGACCCGGAAGGGACGCTGGCGTGGTATGCAGAAAACTTTGGCGGGGAGAGTGACTCCTTTGCTGGTGTGCTTCCGGGTCTAGACTATGGAAACATCTGGTTGTTGGTGGCCAGGACTACTGAAACTCCTGCTCCCACCCTGGGTCGTAGTATGGATCATCTGGGTTGGAGATTTCCGGACCTGACTGCCGCTGCAGAACAGCTGAAGTCGAATGGCGTAGTGTTTTCGATGGATCCCAGACCGTTCCGGGGTATTCGAATTTCCTTCGTCGAAGGACCCGACGGTGTGCGCATCGAAGTGGTGGAAGTGGCTGACTGATTTATCGAAGTGACGGATCCGCTTTTTCCACATCGACATGGAGATTCTTCAGCTGTTGCTTCAGAGTAGCGGCATCGATTGACTCGTTGCGAAACAAACCTACCAATGCGGCATGGCAGATGTAGTCGGGGCTGATCTCGAAATAGTCGCGCAAATCTGCTCGTGACTCGCTCAAGCCATAGCCATCAGTTCCAAGTGGCGTAAAGTTTTCCGGCATCCAGCTGGCGATGCTATTGGGCAATGCCTTCATGTAATCTGACACTGCCACAGTCACACCGCTGGTCTTGGAGAACAGCTGCTTAATGAAGGGAACGCGAGCTTTCTTGAACGGGTGCAGCCGATTGTCCCGTTCGCATTGTTCCGCTTCACGATACAATTCGTTATAGCTGGTGACACTCCAGATCGACACGCCGTATCCCAGCGCTTCCAGCTTTTCCTTCGCACTCAAAACCTGCAGCATGATGGAACCGCTGCCGAGCAGATGGACCTGGGACTCCTGTTCGGACTCAGTGGAATAGAAAAGATAAGCCCCGGCGAGTATGCCATCCTGGACAGACTTCTTCTTCGGTAGTGATGGCATTACGTAGTTTTCATTGTAGGCCGTGATGTAATAGAAAATATTCTCCTGTTCCTCGTACATGCGGCGAATACCTTCCCGGACAATCACCACCAATTCGTAGGCAAAGGCAGGATCATAACTCTTCAGGTTGGGGTAGGTATTGGCGACCACCTGCGAGTGCCCATCCTGGTGTTGAATGCCTTCGCCATTCAGTGTGGTTCTACCGGCGGTACCTCCAAGCAGGAATCCGCGGCACAGGCTGTCTCCGCAGGTCCAGATCATGTCACCAACCCGTTGGAAGCCGAACATGGAATAGAAGAAGTAAAACGGAATCATCGGCAGGCCGTGAATGGAATAGGCAGTACCGGCGGCCAGGAAGGAAGCCAGGGCGCCAGTCTCGCAGATTCCTTCCTGCAGAATCTGACCATCTTCGGCTTCCCGATAAGCCACCAGCGTGCCGGCATCCACCGGCGTATAGTGCTGCCCCTGTAAGGAAAATATCCCGGCAATCTTGAACAAGGCTTCCAGACCGAAAGTGCGCGCCTCATCCGGCACGATGGGAACGATGTACTTGTTCAATGATTTGTCCCGCAGCAGGACCGAAAGGATGCGTACCAGCGACATGGTGCTGGACTGAGGGCGCGTACTGGATGGATTGATTAACGAGTCGAAGCTGGTAAGCGGCGGAGGTGCAAGTTTGGCGCATTGACTCTGCCGGGCCGGAATCTGCCCTCCAAGCGACTTACGCCTGGCTTTGAGATACTGGATTTCCTCACTGGATTCGATCGGTTTGTAAAATTCGGCATTCTTGATGGCCTCATCAGATAGTGGAATGCCAAAATTCTTGGCGATGGCGAGGCGCTGTTTGCCATCCAGATTCTTCTTCTGGTGTACGGTGTTGCTGCCTTCGGAACCGATAATGCCATCACCCTTCACCGTCTTGACCAGGATCACTGTTGGCTTGCCATTACCGGTAATGGCCTTCTGGTATGCCGCGAAGATTTTCGCCACATCCTGCCCGCCACGCTTGATCTGCTTGACCTCATCGTCGCTCAGGGCGTTCATCATCTGTTCTAGTTCGGCGTTGCCATCGACCCAGTGCTCGCGCTGCCTGTCTCCGGGCAATACCGAGTAGCGTTGGTAGTCACCATCGACACATTCTTCCATGCGCCTGCGCAAGGTGCCGTTGACGTCCCGCGCCAGCAGCTTGTCCCAGCCGCCACCCCAGATCACCTTGATGACGTTCCAGCCAGAGCCTGTGAAGGAGGCTTCCAGTTCCTGGATAATCTTGCTATTGCCCCGCACCGGTCCGTCCAGCCGTTGCAGGTTGCAATTCACCACTAGAATCAAGTTATCAAGTTTCTCTCGTGCCGCGATGTTGATGCTTCCCAGCACCTCTGGCTCATCGGTTTCACCATCGCCGATGTAGCACCACACTTTGCCACCCAGTTTGGGTTTTAAACCGCGGTTCTCCAGGTACTTGGCGAAGTGCGCCTGGTAGATCGCAGTTGGGGTCGACAGGCCCATCGATGCATTGGCAACCTGCCAGTATTCGGGCATTGAGCGTGGGTGAGGGTAGGAGGTGAGACCGCCTGCTGGCTGCAATTCGCGGCGGTAATTCTCCAGCAGTTGCTTCTCCAATACACCCTCGAGCCAGGATCGAGCGTACACACCGGGGGAGGTATGGGGTTGCGGGATTACCAGGTCTCCGCCGTAGGCGTCGGAACGCTTGCGAAAGAAATGATTAAAGCCGACTTCCATCATGGTGGCTGCCGAGGCATAGGTGGCAATGTGTCCACCGACACCGGAGCCCGAATCCTGTCCCCGTAACACCATGGCCATGGCATTCCAACGCAGGATATTCTCGACGCGGTGTTCGACTTCCTCATCGCCGGGATAGGCAGGTTGGTCTGTTAGAGAGATGGTGTTCAGATAGGGAGTATTAACTGCGACATCGCTGCCACCAATGCTGTTCTCGCTGCGCCAGTGAGAGAGACTACGGAGAATCTGCTGCACCCCACCGGCGCCGTAATTCTCGTAGATGTCTGCGATGGCTTCGAGCCATTCTTTCTTGTCTTCACTAATCCCAGCGTCTGTGGGCGGCTTGCTGTTCATGCTACCGAGTCTAAAGCGGTCCAGCCATCGAAGCTAGTTTATGGACTCGCTAAAAGGCAGCAAGTTTCCTCCTGCTCGGTTCTGAGTGTCAGGGCTGGATTGGTGTCAGTGCAACGACGAGAGTGGCTAACTACTTGTACAGAGGATCCTTAGATGCGTAATCTGGCAAAGTGTTACTCAGATATCGCTGACCACCAGAGTTCAGGCAGTGGCTTTGGAAGATCGTAAGTGAGGAATTGGTGCTGCTACTGCAACCGGGAAGTCCACCCCATTGTCCCCGGTTACTCCGTGTGAAACGGCTTTTGGCTGAATTCCTGTCCATTGGCCAGATAATCCAGAATCAACGCTGCATCGTGTTCCACACAGCTCGCGCTATTGCGGTACATGTACTCGGCAGCCAGGTGCTGGATATGCCCTGCCATGGCAATCGTGTCTTTGAATGTCTGTATCTCCCTCGGTGGCAGACCGCGATCGAGATAGAAATCGGTTAACAGGTGTAGCTGTTTCTGGCTCAGGTTGTCGGCGAGGATTCTGGCGATTCCGGGCTGGAATTTTTCCCAGGCATACACATCGACGTAGCAGGCTGCAATAGAGTTCTTGATTTGCTCGGGCAGGGTGATTTCGGCCGACATACTGACGATGCTGGCATAGGTTCGCAAGATGTCGCGAGTCTGTCGCAGGGCCAGCGACTCGAAGTGTTTGCCCATGTTGGTAACCTGCAGCAATCGGTTCGCATCACGAATAGCATCAGCGTTTGCGTAGCTGGAAACGAGTAACAGACTCGCGATCAGGCAGAAGCTGGCGGATCTAAGAGGATTGCTAATCTTCACAGGTGATTTCACAGTCCATGGAAACTGGTGCCGCTATTCTACTCTAAGATTAGGCACAGGCTCCGTTTTTCTCCTTCTGGGATTGTTTTATTCACTGCCTTGCCAGAAAAATGGGGTCTGCTCCTATTCCTTAGTGACCAATATCTGCAGCAGATCAATTGACTGCCGAAATAGACAATGACAACATGCTGGCACAAATCAAATGAGGAGTGAGCGGAGAGTGCATTCTCCCAAACGAATTCTGTTTCTGGATCTGGTTCTTTCGATCTTTCGTCTCAACGGCCTGTTGATTGCCGAGGGCGACGACATGACGGAAAAGCTCGGGCTAACCCATGCCCGCTGGAAAGTAATAGGTGCCATTGCCCTGTCAAATGCCGGTCTCACCGTGCCTGGTGTTGCCAGAGTGCTGGGTCAGTCGCGCCAGGCAGTACAACGCATAACTGATGTTATGGTGGAAGACGGTCTGCTGACTTACCAGGATAATCCCAGACACAAGCGCTCGGTGCTGGTTACCCTCTCAGAGGAAGGTAACCACGTCTACAACAAGCTGCGGGAAGTGCAGGATCCCTGGGCGATCGAAAACACCGAGGATATTCCTTTCGAAGAACTGGATAAGGCTTTGCGTCTGATCCGTCGGCTCATCAATAAATTCGATAGGTGATTGAATATCGTGACTGATTTCACTTCAAGACTGCCACGCAATTTATATCGAGCTGACGACGTACGGCAGCTGGACCGTATTGCCATCGACGAGCTCGGCGTAGCCGGATTTAAATTGATGCAGACAGCCGGCGCCGCTGCCTTCAATGCGTTGTTGGAACAATGGCCTCAGGCGAAATTCTTACAGGTGTATGCAGGCAGCGGCAACAATGGCGGCGATGGCTACATCTTGGCAGGACTCGCCAGAGAGATTGGCCTGAGCGTGGAAGTAATTCAGCTAGGTGATAGCGCAGAGTTGCGCGGTGATGCAAAGCAAGCCATGGATTGGGCGCAACAGCGGCAGGTGGCGATGCTCGGCTGGGCAGATTTTCAGCAGCGGGAAGAACTGGACCATGCTCATACCGTAATAGTCGATGCACTGTTGGGTACCGGATTGGATCGAGATGTGACAGGCGATTTCCAGCAGGCGATCGACGCAATTAACGCCGCGGATTGTCCAGTGCTGGCGATCGACATCCCCTCGGGACTGAACGCCGACACGGGTAACGCCATGGGCAGCACAATCGTGGCCGATGTCACAGTGACCTTCATCGGGTTGAAGAGGGGGTTACTGTCAGGCCAGGGCAGGGACTTTGCAGGAACCATTGTGTTCAATAACCTGGATGTTCCCGATCGGGTGTATAGCAGTGACGCTTCACCACAGCCAATGGCGCGGCGAATCGATATCAACTCTGCTTCTAAGTGCCTGATACCCCGTGCTCAGTCTTCTCATAAGGGCAATCATGGCCATGTCCTGATAATAGGTGGCGACCATGGCTATGGCGGCGCGGCGCTGCTGGCGGCAGAAGCTGCCCAGCGCAGTGGTGCCGGTCTGGTCAGCGTACTTACCCGTTCGGCACATCGACCGGCGTTGCTGGCGCGCCGACCAGAGATCATGGTGTCGGGCACAGAAGACGAGCATGCAGGCGTTGATGAGTTAGTGGCCAAGGCGGACGTGATCGTAATTGGTCCCGGGCTGGGTTGCAGCCAGTGGTCTCGTGACTTATTGCAGCTTGCCCTGAGTGCTCAAGTCGCGGCGAACAAACCATTGGTGGTGGACGCAGACGGTCTAAACCTGTTGTCTGAACGGGTTGACAGCGGTGCGCCGCTCAGGAGAGACAACTGGATATTGACTCCCCACCCCGGCGAAGCTGCCAGTCTGCTGGGCAGCTCGGTGGCCGATATTCAGCAGGACAGATTTGCTGCGGTCGTAGAGCTCTATAATCGTTGGGGAGGATGTTGCCTGCTTAAGGGAAGTGGCAGTCTGATCTATGCCGGCAGCGGAGACAGTGCCGGGCCAATCTATTTGTGTACTGAAGGCAATGCCGGTATGGCAACTGGCGGTATGGGAGACGTGCTATCGGGGATTACAGCCGCCTTAGTCGCCCAGGGATTGACGCTTGAGCAGAGCCTTTGCTGTGCCGTTTGTATTCACGGCGAGGCAGCCGATCTCGCCATGGAATCCGGCGGACAACGGGGTATGGTCGCTACCGACCTGTTTCCTTTTATTCGCCAATTGGTCAATCCAACCCTTTAACTGCTTAGTCAACATGTCTGAATTTCACACACTGCTCACCGATGAGGAAGCCACTATCGACTTCGGTAAACGGCTCGCCGCGGCGACTTTTTGCCCGGGGAGTAATAGCAAGTTGGCGCCCGAATCTGGTGCGGGCGTACCCTCGACCGGCGGTGTGTTACATCTGCTGGGTGAGCTGGGCGCCGGCAAAACCACTCTCACCCGGGGAATCATGCGTGGTTATGGCTATACAGGGGCCGTAAAAAGCCCTACCTATACGCTCGTTGAGCCCTATGAGTTTGCGCAATGCCGCATTTACCATTTCGACCTGTATCGACTGTCAGATCCGCAAGAAGTCAATTATCTGGGTATCGAAGACTATTTCGATGATTCGAATCTCTGCATTATCGAGTGGGCAGATAAGGGTGCGCAGCTGATTCCAGCAGCGGATTTGGTTCTGCAACTCGAGACCGAAGGAACGGGACGCCGCTTGAGGTGTCAAACTTTCTCCGACAAAGGCCTGCAGATAGCCAAAAGATTGTGGCAATAAGGCCGAAATCTATAGACAACGTGGACTGTGGCCGTTGCAACCACAGCCGGGTATAAGTAATCGGAAAGGGAATGCTGCAAGATTCATGAATTTACGTCATCACAAATCCACATTTATTGCGGTTCTCATGCTGAGCACGATGGCCACGCCTGCTCTGTTTGCGGCGAGCATCGACGAAATCAGAATGTGGCGGGCACCGGATCATACCCGGCTCGTGTTCGATCTAAGCGATGGCGTCCAATACAGCCTGTTCACGCTCGATAATCCATATCGGGTGGTTATCGATATCGCGGATTCTGAATTGAATGATGATTTTTCCGGGTTGGATTTTAGCGATAGCCCAATTAGCGAGTTGCGCAGTGGTATTCGAGAAGGCGACGATCTGCGCATTGTGCTGGATCTTACCGCCGAGGTGAATCCATCCAGTTTTACACTGCTGCCTAACAGTGAGTTGGGCGATCGCCTTGTGGTCGATCTTTATGATCTTGGCGCTCCGGTTTCCAGCACTCCCATTACCCTTACTCCGGCTCCGGATCGCAGTCAGGACAGGCGTGAGATTGTAGTCGCAATCTCTGCCGGTCATGGAGGAGAGGACCCGGGTAGCATCGGTTACGATGGACATATTAAAGAGAAGAATGTCACGCTGGCAATTTCCAGGGCTTTGTTCAATCGGTTGGAGAACATACCCGGCTATCGCCCCATCATGATTCGGGAGAGCGACTACTATGTCGAACTGCAGCGTCGTCCTCAAATTGCCCGCGAACATCGTGCCGATTTACTGGTGGCGATACATGTAGACTGGTATCGCAATAGCAGAGCGAGCGGCGTAACCATCTATGCCTTGTCCGGTGACCGGGCAGATCGGGAAAACGCGCGGCGAGTCACCGAGAAAGAGAACAGCTCTGACCTGCTCGGGGGTGTGGGAGGCGATCTGACGCTAGGTGGTCTGGATGACGATGTGGCACTCACGCTGGTGTCGCTGCAGATGGCCTGGAGCATGGAACAGAGCCTGGTAGCTGGAACCAGTATCCTGGCCACACTCGATGGGGTGACACGACTGCGGCGCGACAAGGTGCAGCAGGCCTCATTACAGGTGCTTAACTCGCCGGACATCCCTTCGATTCTCATTGAGACGGGTTACCTGACCAACCCGGCTGAGGCACGCAAGCTAAACTCGTCGAGTTTCCAGAGGCAGATGGCGGCAGCCCTGGCCCAGGGAATCATGAACTACTTCTATGATGCGCCTCCGGTCGGATCGCTGGTAGCCTGGCAGAAAGCCAACGGCGTCAATCCCGGTTCCTATACGGTCAAGAAGAACGATAACCTGTCTGAGATTGCTGAGCGCTTCGGTATTTCTCTGGCAGAATTAAAGTCGGTTAACAAGCTACGCTCAAATACTATTCATGTCGGTCAGATTCTCGCGCTACCCGGCGGAAATTCCTTGCCAGTGGAGGAGCACACGATTCGGCGCGGCGAGACACTCTCCGAAATAGCCGCTCAGTATCGGGTCAGCCTGTCCAGTCTGAGACAAGCCAACGACATTGCGGACGATCGCATCATGATTGGACAGATATTGAAAATCCCGACTATCTGAACAAAGCCCACGTACTTAGCGACCCTAGCTTTACTCCTAACCGAACAATGGGAATTCATTTCCAGGGTGCTACAATGCTGGATCAGTTTGTCGTCCTGCATCTCGCCACATGAACCGAATTAATCGTCTCAGTCAGAGACTCGCCAACCAGATCGCCGCCGGTGAAGTTGTCGAGCGGCCGGCTTCGGTGATCAAAGAATTACTGGAAAACAGCCTCGATGCCGATGCTACCCGATTGGACATCGATATCGAGCAGGGCGGAGTGAAACTGATACGCGTTAGGGACAACGGTGCCGGAATCCACAAGGATGACCTCGCGCTGGCTCTTAGCCGTCATGCCACATCCAAGATCGCGGAGCTCGATGACCTGGAGAACATAAGTAGTCTCGGGTTCCGCGGCGAAGCGCTGGCCAGTATCAGTTCCGTGTCACGACTGGCCATGGCATCCAAAGCCGAGTCGGATTCCGCTAGCGAAGGCTGGAAAGTAGAGACCGAGGGCCAGGATATGCAAGCGAGCCTGTCGACCGTAGCCCACCCCCAGGGCACCACTGTGGAAGTACGTGATCTTTTTTTTAACACACCGGCCCGCAAGAAATTTTTGAGAACCCAGAAGACTGAATTTTCTCGTATCGATGAAGTGATGAAACGCATCGCGCTGAGTCGCTTCGATGTTCAATTTACCCTGCAACATAATCAGCGCACTATTCACAAATTATTGGCCGCTAATACAAATCAGCAACAACAGCGGCGGGTTGCGCTGGTGTGCGGCCCGGCCTTCATGGAGAATTCGGTCTACATAGATGTCGAGGCATCCGATCTACGCCTGTGGGGTTGGGTAAGTCTGCCCACGTTTTCCCGCAGTCAGGCTGATCTGCAATATTTCTATGTTAATGGCCGCATCATTCGCGACAAACTGGTGACCCATGCCGTTAAGCAGGCCTATCGAGAAGTGCTGTTTCATGGCCGCCACCCGGCCTATGTATTGTACCTGGAGCTGCCTCCAGCTGGAGTCGATGTCAACGTGCACCCGACCAAGCAAGAAGTTCGCTTCCGTGACAGCAGACTAGTACATGATTTTTTATTCAGCGCACTGTACAAAGCGCTCGCCGACGTGAACCCGGGCGACCAGTTGGAAACTCCTCAGCTTGCCTCTACACAATCTGGCTATGAGCAGAACAGTTCGGCCATTCTTTCCGGCCAACCAGATCTTTCCCTGGTTGAACCATCAAGATCTTCCTATGGTGATCGTAGTCGCTCCGCTGTTGCCAATCAGGTGCAGGACCAAGTCCTGGCCCTTGCCAAGCTACATGGCGATGCAACCGAAGTACCACCGCTGGGCTATGCCATCGCACAGCTACACGGAATTTATATACTGGCGCAGAACGCCGAAGGACTAATTGTTGTCGATATGCATGCGGCCCATGAAAGAATTACCTATGAGCGCATGAAGCTCGCCTGCCGGAAAGAAGAGCTGAAGATGCAGCCGCTGTTAGTACCACTGTCCATCGCCGTGAGTCAGTCAGAAGCCGACTGCGCCGAAGCACAGCAGCAAGCGCTGCTGGGATTGGGCATCGAACTGGAAAGGGTGGCAGAAGAATCCATCGTAGTTCGACAGATACCTGCCATGCTTAAAAACTCCGACGTGGAGCAAATGGTGCGTGATGTATTGTCCGATGTACTGGAATACGGCGGCAGCGATCGGATTCAGGCGCACCAGGACGAATTGCTATCGACTATGGCCTGCCATGGTTCGGTGCGCGCCAACCGGCATCTCACTATTGTGGAGATGAACGCACTGCTCAGAGATATGGAGGAGACGGAACGCAGTGGCCAGTGTAACCATGGCAGGCCCACCTGGGTTTATCAGTCTCTCGATGAACTGGACAAATTGTTCCTCCGCGGCCAGTAATCCCCGGCTGTGCTTGCTATCCCATTAACGCCGTGACCCTTACTAACGAAAAGCCCAATGTGATCTGTCTGATGGGCCCGACAGCATCGGGTAAGACAGCACTGGCGATCGAATTGGTAAAGCGCCATCCCTTTCAGATAATCAGTGTCGATTCGGCACAGGTATACCGCGGTATGGATATTGGTACAGGAAAACCCGCTCAGGCAATACGGAATGTTGCGCCACACCGGCTGATCGATATCAAAGATCCTGCTGAGCCCTACTCGGCCTCGGATTTCCGGTCAGATGCACTTCAGGAAATTGATGCGGTGATACAACAGGGCGATATTCCGCTCCTCGTCGGTGGCACGATGTTGTATTTCAAGGTGCTGCGGGATGGGCTGGCGGCGATGCCCGACGCCGATCCTCAGGTGAGGCGGGAAATCGAACAACTGGCCGCCGAACAGGGGTGGGAAGCCGTGCACCAGCAGCTATCCAGCGTCGATCCTGAATCGGGCACTCGCATTCACCCGAATGATCCACAGCGCCTGCAGCGCGCACTGGAAGTCCATAGGATTGCTGGCAGATCGATGACTGAGTTACACGCCGAAGAACAGCAGGCAGCCAGGTCATCAGCAGAATCCCTGCCAGTAAACCTGCATTTTTTTGCAATCCAGCCCGAGGATCGCAAGCTATTGCATAAGCAGATCGAACAGCGATTCATGGGAATGCTGGAAGCGGGGCTGATGGATGAAGTTCGGTCCTTATTCCACAGAGATGACTTACATCCCCTGCTTCCCTCAATAAAATCAGTGGGATACAGACAAGTGTGGCAGTATCTGTCAGATGAAATAAGCTATGATGCCATGATAGAAAAGAGTATTATTGCCACGAGGCAACTCGCCAAGCGTCAGCTAACCTGGCTTCGTAGCTGGGAAAACCTGCGGGGGGTGAGCGAACCATCAGCTAAATCCATAGACAGTATCTTGAATTTCGTGGATTCCATCTCCATATAGAACTTTATGGAGAGTGTACTGGTCACAATGGAATTCGGCGTAGTTTCAGCTTCCTGGTAGTCGCTTTTTTTGCCTTAACGACAGCATTGTAGATAGATAGCAAGGAGAATAACAATGTCCAAAGGACACACATTACAAGACCCTTTTCTGAATGTGCTCCGGAAAGAGCGCATTCCAGTGTCCATATACCTGGTTAGTGGAATCAAGCTGCAGGGACAGGTCGAGTCATTCGATCAATTCGTCATCCTGTTGAAAAGCGCAGTAAGCCAAATGGTTTACAAGCATGCTATTTCCACGGTTGTACCCTCACGTATGGTGAAGGTTCCCATACAGGGTCAAGGCGATTCACCGGAAGAAGATGCCGGCGAACCAGGAAACACTTAACTGAGGTAAATTTGTTTTTTGACAGGCCAGATTCTGGTGAGGTATCCATTCTCGTTCACATTTCTATCGATTCGGAGCGTGAACAGGAAAACCCATCTGAATTCGAAGAATTAGCTCTGTCTGCAGGAGCGATGCCGGTGGCGTATATCACTGGTGCTCGCAAGCAGCCGTCTCCCAGTCATTTTGTTGGTTCCGGTAAATTGGAAGAAATTGCCGCGGCCGTGCATGCAAATAAAGCTGAATTGGTTCTGTTCAATCATGCGCTGTCCCCCAGTCAAGAGCGTAATCTGGAGCAGGTGCTGAAATGTCGTGTCTTGGACCGCACCGGGCTGATTCTCGATATATTCGCCCAACGTGCTCGCAGCCATGAAGGCAAGCTACAAGTCGAACTCGCACAGCTGCAACATGCAAGTACACGATTGAAACGTGGCTGGACTCATCTGGATAGACAGAAAGGGGGTATCGGCTTGCGTGGTGCTGGTGAAACCCAGTTGGAACTGGACCAGCGAATGATCAGCCAACGCATCAAGTCAATCAACAAGAGCCTCGGCAAAGTCAGAGGGCAGCGCGAGCAGGGCCGCCGCTCCAGACGGCGGGCGGAGATCACTACTATTTCATTGGTCGGTTATACCAATGCCGGGAAATCATCACTTTTCAATGGTCTAACCAACAGTGACGCCTATGCTGCGGATCAGTTGTTTGCCACATTGGATTCAACACTGCGCCGCATAAACCTACGGAATTTTGGACCGGCAGTGCTGGCTGATACAGTGGGTTTTATCAGCCACTTGCCACATAGCCTGGTAGAAGCTTTCAGGGCAACGCTCGAAGAGACAGCCGCAGCAAACCTGTTGTTACATGTAGTGGATGCTGCCAACGAATCACACACTGCCCAGATTGAGCAAGTAAACAATGTGCTCACCGAGATAGAGGCAGACTCTGTAACCCAATTGGAAGTGTTTAATAAGATTGATTTGTTAGACGATTGTGAGCCTCGTATTCAACGGGATACAAATGGCACACCCAGGCGAGTCTGGGTTTCTGCCAGAACTGGAGCCGGCTTGAATCTTTTGCAACAGGCGATCACTGAATTGTTGGCAGGTGAACTGGTAGTCGAAACAGTACAGATCGGTCCACAACAGGCGCGCCTGCGTAGCCAACTCCATGAGAAGGGTTTCATCGAAGCTGAAGCTATCGATGAAACCGGCACCTGGCATTTGCAGGTTCGACTGCCAAAAGACAATTTGCAGCGTCTCCTTAAGCAGGGAGCGACGCTGGTAATGACACCTGAACCGGTGGTAAATACTGAGCCGGACTGGTTTGAAGAAGAGCGGGCGAGAACCGCGTAAAATGGGATTTTAACCTATTCGCTGCAGCTCAAAATGCTGTGTAAATGCGTAATTATTAGCTAAAATCGACCTTCTGCATCTTAGAAAGCTATGGAGAAACCAATGGCTTGGAATGAACCTGGAAATAACGGCGATGGCAACGATCCTTGGGGTGGTGGTCGAAAAGGTGGTGACAAAGGACCACCCGATATCGACGAAGTCATCAAAAACCTTACCAAGAAATTCAACAACCTGTTTGAACGTTCCGGCAGTGGCGGATCCGGCTCGAGTGGGTCGCCCCCAGTGTCAGGCAAAATGTCCGGTGGACTGATTGCCGGTCTGGCCGTGGTGGTGGTCGTAATTTGGGGCTTCATGGGATTCTATATCGTCAACGAAGCGGAACGCGGTGTGGTGCTTCGATTCGGTCGCGTAATGGATGCTGTGGTGGGACCAGGATTACACTGGAACCCGGCCATCGTCGATGTTGTATCCCTGATTAACGTCTCAGAGCTCAATGCCAAGACTTATGATAACCGTGCAATGCTGACTACCGATGAGAACATAATCGATATTATCGTCACCGTGCAGTATCTAATTCAGGATCCGGTTAGTTATGTGATAGCTGTGGAAAACCCTGAGCTTAGTTTGGACAATGCGTCAGAATCGGCAATCCGCCATGTAGTTGGTGGCAACTTCATGGACCAGATTTTAACTACGGGTCGAGATCAGGTCGCGATCGATGTGCATGAACGCTTGCAGAGCTACATGGATATTTATAACACCGGTATGTTCATTCAACAGGTAAACGTAGTTGATGCTCAGCCACCCGAAGCCGTGCGGTCGGCGTTCGATGATGTGATCGTTGCTCGTGAAGAAGAAGAACAGGTACAAAATGAAGCCGCTCAATACTCCAACCAAATAATTCCTGTAGCTCGCGGCAACGCCCAACGCCAGATCGAACAGGCAAATGCCTATAGGCAGGAAGTAATCGCCAAGGCAGAAGGTGATGCGTCTCGATTCAACCAGTTGCTGACGGAATACGCCAAGGCACCGGAAGTCACGCGCCAGCGTCTCTATATTGACTCCTTACAGGATGTCATGACGGCAAGCAGCAAGATCATGATCGATGTAGAAGGTGGCAACAATTTGCTATACCTGCCGCTGGACAAGATTATGGAGCAGAATACATTACCAACCGGTGGCAACAGACCATCAACTATCCGGGAGTGGCAGGACCTCGCCAATGAACTGGCGCCCTATCTCCCGGGACCATCCACTAACGCAGCCGTAGATCGCGCTCGAATTAACAGAGGAGGACGACCATGAAAAAGTTTATCGTTGTTGGAGTGCTGTTCCTTGCCGTAATTATTACTGGCAATACTCTGTTTGTGGTTAAACAAACGGAGCGGGCGGTTATGCTGCAATTTGGCTCAGTGGTGAATTCAGATATTGAACCTGGCTTGCATGTGAAGATTCCCTGGGTGAATACTGTTCGCAAATTCGATGCGCGTATTCAGACTGAAGATTCCACGCCAGCTCGATTCATAACTCTTGAACAGAAGATGCTGGAAGTGGATTCCTTTGCCAAATGGCGGATTGTAGATGTAGGGCAATTCTATATATCGACTCGCGGCAATACCTCTACTGCCGGCGCCCTGCTGGCACAAAGGATTAACGATGGTCTGCGAGACCAGATTGGTACCAGGACACTTATCGAAGTAGTTGCTGGAGAACGCGATGAACTCATGCTAGCTCTTACCGCCCAATTGAATGAAACCACGGCGGTGGATATCGGTATCGAAGTTGTCGATGTGCGGGTCAAGCGAATCGATCTGCCTGACGATGTACGTTCATCTGTCTATGAACGAATGATTACTGAACGAAATCGCGAGGCCCAGGAATTACGATCCCGCGGTGAAGAATTGGCGATTGGCATTCGTGCCGATGCCGATCGACAGGCGGTTATCTTCGACGCTGAGGCCTATCGCGATGCCGAACAGATAATGGGTGAGGGTGATGCAACGGCGACCGCGATCTACGCCGAGGCCTACAGCAAGGATCCACAATTCTATGCATTTACGCGCAGCCTGAATGCATACCGGGAGACTTTTAGTTCGAAAAGCGACGTGTTGCTGCTTGACCCTGACAGTGACTATTTCAGATACCTGAAGTACGGATTGTCTCAAGATGGATTGTCTCAAGACGGATCGTCTCAACAGTAGGTTTATCAGCGGAGTATAGAAAAAGACTTATCGGCGCTTAGCGAGCCGCTGAGCCTATCTGAAAAACCAAGATATTGTGGGAACCTGAATTGCCGAGAGAGTGCAATTCAGGGCTGCTTTTGGCAGCGATTCAGCGATTCGGTTATTGCTTCAGGAAAGATTGCTGGCCGTGAATCCAGTGACGTTAACGACCTCGAAGAAACTGACATATGTGGCATGATCTGGCGGTGGCATTTTGTTTGATGCTGGTTATAGAAGGCATCTTACCGTTCATCGACCCGAAACGCTGGCGCAGAATGCTACTGATGCTGGATGAGATTGACGATACAACCATGCGGCTGATTGGTCTGGGCAGCATGCTGGCTGGAACGATCCTGCTATTGATTATTAATTGATGACATACTATTTCTTTTTGAAGCAAACAAAATGACTTCTGCAAAACGCTGGCTATTACCCGATGGTGTCGAGGAGATTCTGCCAGCCGAAGCCCACAAGCTGGAATCCCTGCGTCGCCAGTTACTGGATCTGTACGAATCCTGGGGTTATCAGATGGTAATTACGCCACTGATCGAATACCTCGATTCCCTGTTGGTGGGATCTTCTCACGACCTGGAACTGCGCACCTTCAAAATCACCGATCAGCTCAGCGGCCGCATGATGGGAATACGGGCCGACATTACACCCCAGGCGGCACGTATCGATGCCCACTGTCTTAACCGGGAAGGACCGGTGCGACTCTGCTATGCAGACAATGTTCTGCACACCAAACCCCGCGGTATCATGACCTCCAGAGTGCCGATTCGCATCGGTGCAGAACTGTATGGTCATTCCGGCGTGGAGTGCGATATCGAGTTGGTGTGTCTCATGTACGAAACACTTAAGGCGGTGGGGATAAGCGATATCCATATCGTGCTGGGACATGTGGGAATATTTCGTTCTCTCTTGCAGGAAGCAAAGCTGGATGAGGACACCGAACAAACGCTATTCGAAGCAGTGCAGCGAAAGGCCTATGACGAGATAGATGAAATTCTGAAGAACTCAGTAAGTGAAAAAGAGCTGTGTCAGATGTTGCAGAGACTATCGCGGCTCAGTGGAGATGAAACGATCCTGGCAGAGGCCAACGAAGTATTCGCCAATGCTCCTGCTAGCGTTCAGGCTGAACTTCAGGAACTGGTCGAAATTGTCGAGGGTGTAAAGCAACGCCTTCCCGATATCGTGCTGTGTTTCGATTTATGCGAATTGAGAGGTTATGAGTATCACACGGGAATTGTATTTGCTGCTTACACCCCCAGCTATGGCCGTGCGGTTTCCAAGGGTGGTCGTTATGATCACATCGGAGAGGTGTTTGGTCGGGCCAGGCCAGCCTCGGGATTTGATAGTGATCTGAAGGTACTGGCCAGGTTGAGTAGCAGGGTGTTTGAAAGGCGCGCGGCAATTATTGCACCTGGAGACGGCGATGTGGACTTGTTTGCACTGGTAAAAAGTTTGCGCGAACAGGGTGAGGTCGTGATTACCACTCTGGGTGATGACGAGTTGAGCGAGCAGCATCGACAGGAATTGAATTGTGACCGCAAACTAGTCAAGCGAGATGGCAAATGGGTCGTGGATAGTTTGTGATTTATCGAATGATGTAACGGAATGCGAGAGTATTGAGTTAATTAAGATGGCAAAGTCTGTAGTAGTGCTGGGCACCCAATGGGGTGATGAAGGGAAAGGCAAGATCGTCGATCTGTTGACGGATCAGGCGGCAGTAGTGGTGCGTTTTCAGGGTGGCCACAATGCGGGTCATACGCTGGTGATAGATGGCGAAAAGACCGTTTTGCACTTGCTACCTTCAGGAATTTTGCGCGATCACGTGCATTGCGTAATTGGCAATGGAGTAGTGCTTAGCCTGGAAGCGCTGATACACGAGATCTGTGAACTCGAAGCCCGGGACATTCCGGTGCGGAACAAATTGAGTATCAGCGGGGCCTGTCCATTGATACTGCCGTCTCACATTGCGCTGGATCAGGCCAGGGAAACCAGCAAGGGAGCCAACAAACTAGGTACTACCGGCAGAGGAATAGGACCTGCTTATGAAGATAAAGTGGCGCGGCGTGGAATTCGCCTTGCAGAAACTCTGAATGAGCAACAGTTCGCAGAGAAACTGACACAGCTGTTGAAGTACCACAATTTCCTGTTGCAATACTATTACGAAGCTGAGCCTGTCGATTTTCAGAAAACTCTTAATGACAGCATGGCATTGGCGGAACAGGTTAGACCGATGATCTCCGATACCATCGACATCCTGCACAGCCATCGAAAGGAAGGCGACAATATCCTGTTTGAAGGCGCGCAGGGATCATTGTTGGATATCGATCATGGCACTTATCCCTATGTGACTTCTTCGAATACCACCGCCGGTGCTACCGCAACTGGTAGCGGGTATGGTCCGCTATACCTGGATTATGTACTAGGCATCACCAAGGCCTACACGACGCGAGTGGGCTCTGGACCATTTCCTACCGAGTTGTTCGATGATGTGGGTAAGCACCTTGCTTCAGTCGGCGTAGAGAAAGGAGCGACTACTGGGCGGGATCGACGCTGTGGTTGGTTCGATGCGGCCGCGGTAAAAATGGCGACGAGAATCAACAGCGTGTCAGGAATCTGCCTGACCAAGCTGGACGTGCTGGATGGATTGGACAGCGTGAAGATCTGCACCGGCTATCAAGGCGTGGGTGAGAATGCTTCAGGCAGCCTGATGGATGTAAATAGCTTCAAGAATCTGCAGCCGGTTTACGAAGAACTGCCCGGCTGGAAGGAATCGACCTTCGGAGCTATAAGCCTGGATGACTTACCTGAGAATGCCAGAAAGTACATTAAGCACATCGAAGATTTGGTAGAGGTGCCAGTTGACATTATTTCAACGGGTCCGGATCGGAAAGAAACCATTACCTTGCGACATCCATTCGGTTCCTAGACCTCTTGGATGTTCAGAGGGTCCCTAGCTAGAGTTCGCGCGTACTGAATCCCATAAACATGCCGCTCCCCGAGCGCCACTGGCATCACCGAAACCGGGTGGTGAGAGTCGCGTGTGAATCACATCCGTAAATACGAAATCCTGCAAGTAAGCCGGCACAGCACGATATAGCTCGGCAATATTGGATAACCCGCCACCGAGGATAATCACATCGGGATCGACTACGTTGATGACAGTCGCCAGGCAGCGTGCCAATTGCTGGCAATAGCGTTGTATGCAATCAATTGCTGCCTTCTCGCCGCTTTCGGCCAGCCTGGCAATCTCAATAGCCTCCAATTGCCTTGCCGTGAGTTCGGAGAAGGTCTGCGAAAGACCGCGCCCGGACAACACGGTCTCAATACAGTTACGGCGACCGCAGTAGCAAGTTCTATCCTCAGCGATGAGTTCGTGTGCAGAGTGGGGTATTGAATTATGCCCCCACTCACCGGCGATGTGATTGGCGCCCGTCAACAGTTGCCTGTTAACCACAATCCCACCCCCGGTTCCGGTGCCCAGTATGACGCCGAACACGGTGCCGGAATCTTTACCCGCACCGAAATGAGCCTCGGATAGGGCAAAACAATTCGCGTCATTCTCCATTCGAATTGCATAACCCAGGCTCGCTTCGATATCTTTTTGTAAGGGTTGGCCATTGAGGCAGATGGAATTGCAATTCTTCATCAGTTCACTCGGTAGCGACAGTGTGCCGGGAGTGCCAATACCGACGGAGAGTAAGCTACTGGAGTGAGCCTGTAACTGATCGACGATTTTGCAAACGGCTTCGAGGGTTGCCTGGTATTGCTCGCCAGGAGTATCAACGCGAATCTTTTCAATGACCGACCCGGTGTCAGCCAGGATGATGCCTTCAATCTTGGTGCCGCCCAGGTCTACTCCAATCCTCATGCAAATTCCTTAGAAACCTTCCAGATGCATTCCTTGTGTCAGTGTCACTTAGGGCGCACACCAACATTGGCTTGCATAGTACTACAAACACTCTAGAATCGTCGGTCCGCCCGCATTTTGCAGTGCGGAAATATCAACATTACAACAGCAAGATACTCAAGTGACTCGAGCGCGCTACCAGCAAATATCTCTGCAAGATACACCTTACTATCATTGTATTTCACGGTGTGTTCGGCGAGCCTATTTGTGTGGTGATGATCCATTCACCGGTAAAAACTTCGATCACCGTAAGCAGTGGCTGGTGACTCGAATAAAACAACTGGCGGCGCAATTTTCTGTAGAAATCTGTGCCTACGCCATCATGAGCAACCACTATCACCTGGTGCTTCATGTTGACACCGAGAAGGCACTTGCGTTCAGTGATGAGGAAGTCATTAAACGCTGGACGGCATTATTTCCCCGCAATGGGATTCTCATCGAAACCTTACGGAACAATCTGAAGACCAAGACGGCCCAGAGACAGCTGAATCGGCAAATAAAATTATGGCGTGAACGGCTGATGGACATCAGCTGGTTCATGCGCTGCCTCAATGAGTCGGTGGCCAGACAGGCGAATCGCGAAGATGATTGCACGGGTCGATTCTGGGAAGGGCGCTTCAAGAGTCAAGCCTTGCTCGACGAAAAAGCACTGATTACCTGCATGGCTTATGTGGATCTTAATCCGCTGCGTGCAGGGATGTGTGAGTCACTGGACAGCAGTGACTTCACTTCAATCCAGGAACGACTGATCATTCATGCGAAGAAAGTAAAGAAGCGTAGTTATCGCCAGCACCGATTGTTGACTCGTCGCTCGGCCAAACATCTGATCGTTCGGCAGCCCTCGATAAAGCAGTCCAATTTGAAGTCGATGGGCGAATTGCAGGACTTCAGTGGATCGACACTTCCAGTGACACAACACAGCTACTTTGAATTGCTAGAGTCTACCTGTAAGGCGCTGAGTCTGGCTGGAAATGACCGCAGCAAGGCTGTGCATGTACTGGAGGAAAAACAGACTGTTCTGCAGGGTATAGGAATTTCGCCTCAAGCCTGGCTCGACAGTGTCACCACATTTCACCGACATTATGCTATTGCTGCTGGTACACAGAGATCACTGCTGCAGTTTCACAAGAACCGAATAAGAGCCGGAGTGGATTTCAAACATCCCCATAAGTGGATAAGGGGAATACATTCCGCTCGGCTGCTATACGGAACCTGAGCAAATCTCCCTAACACTCATTCTCTTTCATCGAATCTCGGTGAAACTCCTGTTGTAGTAGCACCACCACCTATATCATTATTTGCATCGAAAGATGCCTTTTTAAAGACACTTCCAACCCCAAAACTCACTCCTACCCCAAAATCCGACAGCGGATTTGCTCACACCTTGGGTATATCTAATACAGGACACCCAATCAATATATAATTGGATGTCCCCTGTATTGTTTGTCCATGAAATGAGTAGATATTGCTAAGTATCAGAATTCCCAATAGATATTCCATGCTGGAATCGTCCTGCTTTCAGGAGGGGGCTGGTACAACACTTTATATTGAGCATTGGGAAAGGTCGGAAAATTGGCAAAAATCACTATATATTGTTTGACTTTAACCGATTAACACTATATGTTGCGCTGCATAGTGCGGTCTAACTTATTGAATTTTCAGGGTTAGAATCCCTTTTTGCAGTAACAACAACAAAAATTCTGTACAAAAAGGCAGCAACTTAGGAATAAGAAGAACCATTAAGCTCTAAGCCAAAAGCGTTAAATAGAACACCAAGGCAAACTAAAAACATCACAAAAACAAAATAAAGGTTGGCATTTCATTTGGCAGAAGCTGGAGTTACAACGAATGATTAAACTCGCGCAAGTAGTAGTCGAAGATCCCGCCAGCGATACACTGCAAGAAGGGGAACTCGACAGCGACCAACTCTACCTGAAAAAGAAAATGGAAGACGAGATCAGGATGAAGCTTGATCAGTTCGCCAAGGAGTTATCTCAGGTTAGAAAACAGCGAGAAGAACACCAACTTTTCGCCTCGCTCAGTGAACCACTTTGAATAGTCCGCTATTCACTGCCGCCGGACTTCCCCCCAAAAAGCCATAGAAAACATCCAACAGACGCGACGCCATGGCGCGAATTGTGTCGCTATCTCTGAACCTGACTGTGAATCGGCACCTTGCCCGCGTTACTATTAGCGAAGCTTTTCAGGAGCCCTGCAAATGGAAAAGGCAATCTCCAAATTGGCGATCTTATTGGCCTGTTTACAGCTTTCTGCTTGCGCCAGCTCTAGCGCGTACGCACCACTGCTAAGAGCGGAGCCTGCATTAGGCGCCAAACTCATCCGTGCCCCCAGAACTATCCGGCTTTACTTCAATGCGCTACCGGATGTAGCTCAGAGTAGTCTGAAATTGATCGGACCCAGTGGAGAGCATCAGCTGCGCGGGATGCACATCATGGCATCCGATGACCTGATGATCGAGATCATAGACCCAGTAACCACCGGGCAATACACGATTGAGTGGGTAACGGTAGTCGGTGAGGATCCTTCTATCCACGCAGGTTCATTCAATTTTTCTGTGACTGTCCAGTAAACACTCAAGTTGCCAGGTATAGGAAGCGGCACTCCTTTTTCGGTATTTCGGCAACCCGTTCCTTGTCACAATCCTGAGCCTTCATGCCATGTGCCAGATACAGAAGACTATTGATTTTCCATTCGATCCCAGGATTTCACTCGAGATGGAATCCCTCGATATGGCTCTTCAGGCGGGCTGAGTTGCAGCCGATAGTGGCTTCAATCAATTCGTTGTTCGAATAACCAATCGATCAATTCTTCATTGGAATAGGCCGCATCCCAGGCATTGTGTCCTACCCCGGGAAGTTCTGTGTAGTGCACCTCTGCGCCTGCGCCTTGCAGCGCCTCCACCATCTTACGGGATTCATCGACTGGTACCACGCTATCCGCATCACCATGGACGATCCACACTGATTTTGCAGCAAGATCCACGGCGAGATCCCGGTATGGCCCGGAACTCGTTTCCGGTAGGAAGGCAGGGAAGCTATCACCTAGCCCGACAAAACCACACACTGCGACCAACGCCGCGAATCGCTCGGTATACTGGTAACCGAGATACCAGGTACCGTTGCCGCCCAGTGATAGCCCGGTAAGGTACTGTCGAGAACTATCTACAGTGAATTCCTGCATTGTGGCATCAAGCGCTATCATCGCGGCTCGCCCGGCGTCTCCCTGCCAGCTTTCAGATGCAGGCATCTGGGGGAATATGCCAATAGCAGGCCATCGCTCAGGATTTAGCCGTATGGCTCTGCCTAATCCGACCTGGGTCTGTTTCAGGCCATCATCCCCTCGCTCCCCTGCGCCATGTAGAAAGAGAATCACTGGCCACTGCTGTGAGCCATCATAGCCACGCGATATGTAGACCTGAAACGGATGGTTTGCACCATTAACGGTTACTGATCTATCCAGGAAGCCAGTTTCCTGTGCCAGCAGGACCTGCGGCAATCCGAACGCTAATGTAAACACGAAAACGCGGAGTGACTTGAGCATGGGACGGATTCTCCTATTGGTGTGGGAACAAGTGTAGCAGCTAACAGGTATCGGTTAACAAAATAACCAATTTCCACAACAGACTATTCAGCCCCTTCCAGATAGAAGGCGCTAATTGTAGACGGAGTGATCCAGCGTAGAACCTCAGGTAGAGGTGAAGTACCAGCTAAAGCAGCAAATACACACCCAACACAATGGACAGGATCAGTGTCTTGGGCAGGTTCTGAGCAGACCTCAATTTATTATCTCTTTTTTCCGACATTTCCATGCATCAGAGACTAGTGCATCCGAAGTCAAAAAAGTATGGGTCAGGCGCACCATATAAATAAGTAATTGTTATTTATCAATAATAATTCTTTTAGTTGGTGCCCAGGAGAGGACTTGAACCTCCACGACCTTTCGATCACTAGCACCTGAAGCTAGCGCGTCTACCAATTCCGCCACCTGGGCCCTGCTGAGTCAACTTCAGAATAGTCAACTTTGATTATCTACTTTGGCAGGCTAGCGCCTGCGGTCGCTCTCGGACATCCCGTCCTCCGCGACACTCGTGCGTCCTGCACGTCGTCTACCAAATCCCCCGGCCACCAATCAAAGATTGGTATCGTTCACTGAGCATGAAGCTGTCGCTTCACAAAAAGCGCTCAGTTCACCCACCTGGGCAAGGGAGCGCAACTGTAGCGATGCTGCCCGTTTCTGTCAATATCCATCTTCCACAGACAAGCCACATCAAGGGGTGTATACTCCGCCCATTCCTAATGCCCTCCCGTAAGTCTAAATCAGAAATGCCTTCCAAATCTTCCGCCAATCGTGGCTCGGATTCCCATACCCACCCCATTCCCAGCCGGGACGCAATCATCGAACACTTGGAGAAGGTGGGCAAGCCGATCGCCCATGCAAAGCTCTGCAAACAACTGGACATGCACGCCGAAGAAGAGGTGGAAGGTATGCGGCGACGCCTCATTGCCATGAGTCGTGATGGCCAGATAATCAGCAACCGGCGTGGTGTGTACGGCCTGGCGACACACATGGACCTTGTAAAGGGCCGCGTGCAGGGCACCAAGGATGGAGTCGGATATTTCGTGCCCGACGATGCTTCCGATGACCTGTTTCTCGGTCTGCGGGAAATGGAAAAACTGTTCGATGGGGATAAGGTGCTGGCTCGCTTTACCGGCTTCGATAATCGGGGCCGCAAAGAAGGCACTGTAGTCGAAATTCTGCAGCGGCGCTATGAACAGATCGTGGGGCGATTCTATTGGGAACATGGATTCGGGATTGTGGTTCCGGACAGCAAACGAATAGCCCATGAGATTCTGATTCCGGAACAACAAACAGCCGGTGCCATAGATGGCCAGTTCGTGGTCGCTGAGATTACCGAGTACCCCGCTCGACGTCGCAAGGCGATTGCCCGCATCGTGGAAGTATTGGGAGACGTAGCAACACCAGGGCTGGAAATCGAAGTAGCGGTCCGCAGCCATGATATTCCCCACCAGTGGCCCGCGGCGGTAAGTAAGGAATCCGCCCGGTTTGCCGAAGAAGTTGCCGAAAAAGAATTACGCGGCCGATTCGATCTGCGTGACGTTCCCTTCGTAACGATCGATGGTGAAGACGCCAAAGATTTCGATGACGCGGTATACGCCCAGCAGCACCAGCGTGGCAACTGGACACTCTACGTTGCGATTGCCGATGTCTCGCACTACGTTTCCTTGAACACCGCTCTGGATGAAGAGGCGATCACGCGTGGAACCTCAGTCTATTTTCCCGGGTACGTAATCCCCATGTTGCCGGAAAAATTGTCCAATGGGCTCTGCTCGCTCAAACCCAACGTCGATCGGCTGGCGATGATTTGTGAAATGGAGATATCAGCCAGCGGCGAGATGGCCGGCTACTCATTCTACGAGGCGGTCATTCATTCAAAGGCGCGATTGACCTATACCGAGGTGGCGGACATCGTGCAGGAAGCTGGTACTGATACCCAGCAGAAGATGCAACAGCGACTGCGCAGACGGCGCGGTGTGATCTCCGATCATCTGGACAATCTCCATTCGCTGTACAAGGCATTTCGCAGCCATCGCGAACGAAACGGAGCGCTGGATTTCGAGACTACAGAAACTCGCATCGTCTTCGGCGAAGACAAAAAAATTCGCGAGATAGTGCCAGTTGAGCGCAATGATGCACATCGCATGATTGAAGAGTGCATGCTGTGTGCAAACATTGCCGCCGCTCAGTTGCTGGAGAACTACCGGCTACCGGCTTTGTATCGCATCCACCAAGGTCCTAATCCGGACAAGCTGGAGAATTTGCGAGAGTTTCTTGGAGAATTGGGCTTGCATCTCGGCGGCGGTGAAAAACCCTCGCCAAGCGATTACCAGCAGACCATGCGGATTATTGCAACACGCCCGGATCGACACTTACTGCAAACCATGTTGATCCGTTCCATGATGCAGGCGGTGTACCAGCCTGACAACATCGGGCACTTTGGTCTGGGGTTCCCCGCCTATACACACTTCACCTCACCGATTCGCCGCTACCCGGACCTGTTGGTGCACCGCGCGATTCGTTACCTGATTCGAAACCAGGCTGGGTCGCATCTGCAACGACATAAGGCAGCCCCGAAACTTCAACAGAACAACATCTACCCATACAGCAAAGCCGACATGGATAGCTTCGGTGAAAGTTGTTCTGCCGCCGAGCGTCGTGCCGATGCTGCCGGCTACAATGTGCTCGACTGGCTGAAATGTGAATACATGCAGGATCACGTCGGCGATGAATTCGAAGGCACTGTGTCCTCGGTTACCAGCTTTGGTCTGTTCGTCGAGTTGCGCGACATCTATATCGAGGGGTTGGTGCACATCACCGAGCTGAGCAATGACTATTACCACTTTGACCCTGTCAGGCATTGCCTGGAAGGGGAACGCAGGCACACGGTTTATCGTCTTGGAGATACGGTTCAGGTAAGAGTCATGCGCGTCAACCTCGATGAGAAGAAGATCGACCTGCAAATGCTGGGCGATGGCTCGTCAGGCAATGCATCCAAGCCTGGCAGGAAAGGCAAATCTCATAAGGCCGGCAAGCATAGTAGGGACAAGTCAACAAAGCATCGAACCAAGCAAGGTGGCAAACAGAAAAAGGCATCGACTCCTTCAAAAAAATCAGCCAGCAATTCTCGCAATGCAGCTAAGAAGAAGAAGAAGACGTCTACCCCTTCTAACAAATCAACAGGGAGTTCTCGCGGTGGTGCTGAAAGTAAGCCATCGGCTTCTTCCAAAAAATCATCGAAGAAATCTCGAGGCGTTGCTAACGGCAAGGCTCGGAATAAGCAATCTGCAAATAGAAAAAATGCAAAGAAATCTGCAACAAAAACATCCAGACAATCCAACCGAGGCACTAAGAGTCGACGCACACGCTAATGACAGGCAAGCAGAAACTCATTATTGGCATACACTCAGTTGCTGCGCTGCTGTCGCAGAAACCTGAACAGATCTCGGGACTGCTGATCCAGGCCGGTCGCAGCGACAGGCGCTTGCAGAAGCTGTTAGATCAGGCCAACAGCTCAGGCATAGCAATCGAAGAACTGGAAAAGAGTGAAATGGATCGGCGGGTCGGTGGTGTTCACCAGGGTGTGGCCGCTCTCTATGAAGGCGGTGAGACCACACTGCACGAAGCAGCACTTTTTCAGCTGCTGGATACGCTGCAGGTCGATCCACTGCTGCTGGTTCTGGATGAAGTGACCGATCCCCATAACCTGGGTGCCTGCCTGCGCAGCGCCGATGCCGCCGGCGTCCACGCGGTGATAGTTCCCAAGGATCGCGCTGCATCCCTCACCGCCACCGTCAGTAAAGTGGCCAGCGGTGCGGCGGAAACGGTTAATCTGATTGCCGTGACAAACCTCGCCCGCTGCCTGCAGAAACTGAAAGAACGAGGAATCTGGCTTGTGGGCACCGATGATCAGTCCTCGAAGACGCTGTTCGAGCAGGATCTAACCGGGCCGCTAGCGCTGGTGATGGGCTCAGAAGGCACAGGATTACGACGCCTCACGCGGGAAACCTGCGATTTTCTGGTGGCCATCCCCATGGCAGGCGCTGTCAGTAGCCTGAATGTGTCTGTCGCCGCCGGTGTCGCCTTATTCGAGGCGGTCAGGCAGCGCCGGTCAGACTAGAATTTGACAGTTTTTGGTTGCATAGCACCCGCAGTTTCTCTAGAATTCCCGCTCTTTTGAACGGTGGAGCCTGGCTCTGCCCCACATAACTCCTTGTCTCACCGCGCACGCTAGTGTTTGTTGGGAGGCAGAAACCAAGAGGAGTCTCTATGAGACACTATGAAGTAGTATTCCTGGTGCATCCCGACCAGTCCGAACAGGTCCCCGGGATGATCGAGCGCTATACCCAGGTGACAACCGAAAGCGGTGGCAAGATTCACCGCATGGAAGACTGGGGCAGGCGCCAGTTAGCCTATCCAATTAACAAGATTCACAAAGCCCATTATGTGCTGATGAACATCGAATGCACAGGTGAGGCACTCGAAGAGCTGTCCACGCTGTTCCGCTTTAATGATGCCGTGCTGCGAAACCTGGTGATCAAATGCAAGGAACCCGTAACTGAGGAATCCCTGATTCTGAAGGGCGAGCGAGAAGGCAAGGAGCGGAAGGCTCGGTCCGAAGCGAAGCGTAAGATGGAAGAAGAAGCGGCGGCAGCGCAAGCAGCCACTAGAGCAAAAGCCAAGGAAGCGGAGCTAGATCCCGGATCGAGGCTGGAAGGCAGCGACTCGGATTCGAATGCTGAGCCTGAAGCGGTTGAAAGTGCAGCCGAAGAAGCCGTCGAAGAAGTCGTCGAAAAATCCGCCGAAGAATCCGCCGAAGAATCCGCCGAAGAGTTACCGGCAGATAAGCAGGATTCCGCTGCAGCAGATTCTGAAGAAGAGCAATCTTCTTAATACTACTTAATACAGGAAAGCAATTATGGCTCGTTATTTTCGTCGGCGTAAATTCTGCAAATTTACTGCAGAAGGCACCAAGCAAATAGATTACAAGGATCTGGAAACCTTGAAGGCCTATGTATCTGAGACCGGGAAGATCGTCCCGAGTCGTATCACCGGTACCAAGGCGCGCTATCAACGGCAGCTGGCAACAGCAATCAAGAGAGCAAGATACCTGGCGTTGATTCCGTATACGGATGCTCACCAGGTATAACTGGTAAACAAATGCGCGGCCTTGCTAAATTCGTGATGAACGGGCGGAAGCAGGCCATTCTGGCGGTCGTACTGCTTGGTTTGGTTCCGTTAGTTTACTTTCTCAATCCTGTCGTGGTTGGGTTGGTCATGTTGCGCAAGGGCACGCAGGAAGCCGGCATCGTTTTCGCCTGGGCTGTTTTGTCGATTGGTGCCCATGCGGTGATAGGAGATTTCATTCCGCTCATCATGTTATGTGGTATTAGCGGCCTGGCATGGATACTGCGAAAAACGGAGTCCTGGGAATTTACGCTGTTGGCTGCCATAGCAATCGGCTTGGCTGTAGAAGTCTATCTACGATTGCAGCCACTGGTGTTGGATGTGCTGTTTCTACAGATGGAATTGTATTTGGAAACAAACAACTTGCAGGGTCTGCAACTCGGTGGAGAAGGCGTTCAACTTGAAGATTTTCGGGAAAGCCTGACCAGCTTCCTCGGTGCGATGTATATGTTTGTGGCAATTATGTTGCTGATGTTGGCGCGCTGGATGCAGGCCAGCTTGTACAATCCAGGCGGTTTTCAGCAGGAATTTCATGCCCTGCGAATAGAACAGAAAGTCGCGATGATCCTACTGGGATTAATGCTGTTGGCTAGCTTTCAGGTATTGATACCACAAACCTGGATACTTTATTTGATTTTGCCGCTGCTGTTTTCCGGGATGGCCCTGATACACGCATTGGCAGCGAAGAAACAGCTGTCTTCGCTGTGGTTGGCAGCCCTGTATGCTGTGCTGATGTTGCCGGTAGTAGTCAATATGGTTGTGCTGCTGGCCCTGGTAGACAGTTGGTATAACTTTAGAAAACGGTTTTAGGAGACAGATCACGTTTTTCTCACCTGGTAGTAGATCGAGAGATGTTAGAAAAACGCGGCCTGTCCTCATATTTACGAGGAAAGAATCATGAACGTAATCTTGCTGGAAAAGATTGGCAAGCTTGGTGAAATTGGCGATACAGCTAATGTGAAATCAGGTTATGCCAGGAACTTTTTGTTTCCACAGGGTAAGGCTATCCCAGCCACCAAAGATAACCTGGTGGAATTCGAGCAGCGTAAATCTGAACTGTTTGCTGCCCACGATGAGAAAGTCGGCGCAGCACAGGGTAGAGCGTCCAAAGTTGACGGCACCAGCCTCAGCATCGAGGTTAACGCCAGTGATGAAGGCAAGCTGTTTGGTTCGGTTGGCACCCGTGACATCGCCGATGCGCTGAACGCCAAGCTGTCGTCGGATATCACCAAGAGGGAAGTGCTGATGCCCCATGGTGTTATTCGTGAATTGGGCGACTATGAGCTTGTGCTGGACCTGGGCCAAGATGTGCACGCCAGCATTTCGGTAGCCGTGGTTGGTCTGCAATCGGCCGTCGACGTGACCGATGACGGCAGTATCATCGAGGAAATCGACGAAGCCGAAGCGGCAGAAGCAGAAGCTGCCGCCGAAGCCGAAGAGAGCGCTGTTGCAGAAGAATCTGCCGAAACGCAAGCCGAAGAAGTCGATGCCTCAAAATCCGCCGAGTAAAAAGTTTGAAAGTAGCGGGTCTGCTTGACCTGCTTACGTGCATGAAGCACCATCTGTAGCACAGCATGGTGCTTTTTTTTCCTCTCATTTGTGATCAATGACTGAATCATTCGAAGCCAGTGGCCAGCCTAACCAGGATAAGAAGACCTCTAATCTGGCGGCGTTGAAGGTCCCCCCACATTCCGTTGAAGCCGAGCAGGCCGTGCTCGGAGGTCTGATGATCGACAATAAGGAGTGGCACAATGTCGCCGACCTGTTGTTGCCAGAAGATTTCTATCGACCCGAACACCAGCTCATCTTCAATGTGATGATGCAGCGTGGCGAAGTCAACAGCCCTATCGACGTGGTGACGGTGACTGAATCTCTGGACACTCTCAACCAGCTGGAGAGTGCTGGAGGGCTCGACTATCTGACTGAGTTGGTGGGCAATGCTCGCGGCACCGCGAATATGGCTACCTATACCGATATCATCCGGGAACGAGCAATACTGCGGCGATTGATTTCAGTGGCACACGGCATCGCCGACAGCGGCTACAACCCGGCGGGCAAGAAGACTGATGCCATACTGGACGAGGCCGAAGAGCAGGTCTTCAAGGTCAACGATGAGCGCGCCTTGGGGGCGGGACCGGTGCATATAACGCCCTTGGTCACCGCCGCCGTCGATAGGATCGATGAACTGGCGGGACTGGATGGCGATTTAACCGGGCTCACCAGTGGTTTCAAGGATCTGGACAAATTGACATTGGGTTGGCAGAAATCCGACCTGATTATCGTCGCAGGCCGACCCTCCATGGGTAAGACGGCGTTCGCCATGAATCTGGTTGAAAATTCGATAATGCATAGCGACGATGCCGTCGTGGTCTTCAGCCTGGAGATGCCGGCAGAGAGCCTGATCTTCAGGATGCTCTCCTCCATCGGCAAGATCGACCAGACCCGATTGCGTACCGGTAATCTTACCGAAGCAGACTGGCCCAGCTTTAATTCTGCCGTGGAGAAGCTGAAAGACCGTCCACTCTATATCGATGAAAGCTCCGGTATCACACCGATGGAGATGCGCGCACGGCTGCGCCGCATTGAGAGCAAACTGAAACACGAAAAAAGGGAACTGGGCCTGGTGGTGGTCGACTATCTTCAGTTGATACAGCTTAAAAACACCAAGGAGAATCGCGTAGGGGAGATTTCCGAAATATCCCGTTCGCTTAAACTGCTGGCTCGCGATTTTAAGTGTCCGGTCGTGGCCTTGTCGCAGTTGAATCGCGGCCTGGAACAGCGACCCAACAAACGACCAGTCATGTCAGACCTGCGGGAATCGGGCGCCATAGAACAGGATGCCGATGTCATTACCTTTATCTACCGGGATGAAGTTTACAACGAGGACTCACCGGACAAGGGTGTGGCCGAGATAATTATAGGCAAGCAGAGAAACGGTCCGATAGGCACCATTCGGTTAAGCTTCTTAGGACAATTCACCCGCTTCGAAAGTCACGCCCAGCCTAGGTATGACGACAGTTATACACTTGGATAGCAGGTAATCACGGGCAACCGAGCGCTGTCCGCAGGGAATAGAAATGCCTCTCTTAATCAACCACGCGAAGCCGGGCTTGCAGTACCAATCTGGGACAAGGAATGACTGAACCCACCGAACGGGCATGGGCCACCATCGATCTCAACGCGCTTAGAAAGAACCTGGCACGGGTACATGGGCTCTGTCCCGAGTCGAAGATTATCCCGGTCATAAAGTCCAGTGCCTATGGTCATGGAATGGAACAGGCAGCCAGGGCACTGAAAGATCCCCATACCCGCATTACTGCATTCGCGGTAGCAACTCTCACAGAAGCACTCGAACTTAAACAGCTCGATCTGGAGAGTCCGATCCTGCTGTTAAATGGATTCGTAAGCGCCGAAGAACTGGTTTTATGTTTGGAAGCCGGAATCGAACCGGTCATACATTCTCCCTACCAGGTTGAGCTGTTGGAAGCACAATTTGCAGCCGAGATTTTCGGCGACAAACGCAAGCTCTGGCTGAAGCACAATTCAGGCATGAATCGCCTGGGCATGACCGCCGAGTCCTGTGTCGAGGCGTATACCAAGCTGCACAAGTATCCTGGTACAGAGTTTGTTCTGATGACCCATCTCGGCTACGCCGACGATATGAATAATCCCGACTCTCGTGAATTCACTGCCAGACAGATGGAGAAATTCAACGCTGTTCACGAAGAAGTGCTGGCTGCCAGGCAGGAACCAATCCCCTGCAGTGTAGCGGCTTCGGCAGGCATACTCACGCTACCGGATACCCATCTTGATTTCGTCAGGCCCGGTGTAATGCTTTATGGCAGCTCACCCCTGGCGAATGAAACGGGTGAAGAAATTGGCCTGCAACCAGTAATGACGCTGTCGTCCCGGCTAATTGAAATTCGCGATTTAAGCGCTGGAGACGCGGTTGGCTATAACGCCGGCTATGTCTGCGACCGGGATACTCGAGTCGGCGTAGTCTCCATCGGCTATGGCGATGGGTATCCCCGCTCCGCCGGAAATGGAACTCCGGTACTAATCAAGACCCAGACGGGTGCAATCCGAACCCGTCTCATTGGAAGAGTCTCCATGGACATGATCACCGTCGATCTTTCCGGAATCGAGGCTGCCAGTATCAACGATGAGGTAGTGCTGTGGGGATCCGGCCTCTGTGCTGACGAAGTGGCCCACGCTGCCGGGACTATCGCATATGAGCTATTTTGCAAAGTGACTCGGCGCGTCGATTTTGACTACGTGTAGCGCGGTTTGGGTGGCTCTGGCTTACTCTTTTATTCCAAGCCGATTGAAAAGCGCTAAAACTTGTCAGGAAATAGAATTCAGGACTACAAATAGAGGAAACAGAATTCAGTACTACAAATCTAGGAAACAGAACTCAGTACTACAAATAGAGGAAGAAGCATCAGTCCAGCTATGGCAAAAACCAAGACAGCATTGGTTTGTACAGACTGCGGCGCTGAACATGGCCAGTGGCAGGGGCAGTGTGTCGCCTGTAAAGCCTGGAATACACTCTCCCGGCTGAATTTAGGCGCCAGCAGTTCACCGGCGACCAAGGCAGATTTTCGCAAGCCGAGTTTTTCCGGCGAGCAGTCTAATGTGCAGAATCTGTCGGACATCGATCTAGAATCCCTGCCCCGTTACCCCAGCAGTATCGGTGAATTGGACAGAGTGCTGGGGGGAGGGCTGGTGCCTGGATCGGTGGTACTTATTGGCGGCAACCCGGGAGCCGGCAAGAGTACTCTGCTGCTGCAGGTTATGTGTCAGCTCGCCCACAGCGGTAAAGCTGCACTGTATGTCACTGGGGAGGAATCTCTGCAACAGGTTGGCATGCGCGCCAGGCGCTTGGGCCTTCCCGAAGCCAAGCTGCAGATGATGGCGGAAACCAACGTCGAGCAGATTGTTCAGGCCGCCCAGCAACACGCACCGGAACTCGTTGTAGTCGATTCGATACAGGTCATGCACAGTGCCGACGTGGCTTCGGCGCCAGGCAGTGTGTCGCAGGTGCGCGAATGCGCTGCTTACCTGATCCAATATGCCAAGCAGACCAACACCGTATTGTTCCTGGTGGGGCATGTGACCAAGGAAGGCAACCTGGCCGGGCCCAAGGTGCTGGAACACATGATCGATTGTTTCATCATGCTGGAGGGTGGTGACGATAATAAGTACCGCATCCTGCGCGGCTTGAAGAATCGCTTCGGCGCGGTTAATGAGTTGGGTGTCTTCGCCATGACCGAACTGGGGCTGAAGGAAGTCAAAAATCCGTCGGCGATATTTCTCGCCAGATCAGAAGAAGATGCACCAGGCTCATTGGTCATGGTGCTCTGGGAAGGCACGCGTCCGCTACTGGTGGAGATTCAGGCGCTGGTGGATAGCAGCCCGCTGGGTAATCCGCGCCGTGTGGCCGTGGGTCTGGAACAGAATCGGCTGGCCATGCTGCTGGCGGTGTTGCATCGACACGGCGGGCTCTACATGGCTGACCAGGACGTGTTCGTGAATGTCGTCGGTGGCGTGAAAGTTAGCGAGACCAGCGCCGATCTGGCACTGCTGTTAGCGATCGTATCGAGTTTTCGCGACAGGCCATTACCAAGAGATCTGGTGGTCTTCGGTGAGGTTGGACTGGCCGGCGAGATTCGACCGGTACCTGGAGGACAGGAGCGGTTGCAGGAGGCAGCCAAACACGGTTTCACAAGGGCAATCGTTCCGAAAGCTAACGCGCCAAAGAAACCAATTAAGGGTATCGAGGTCGTTGCCGTAACCAAAATCGTCCAGGCGCTTGAAGCGATTTAGGGACCCAAAGAGGTATTACTGTAGAGAACCATCCCAGGGTCTAACGATGCAACAAGGTCGGTAGTATTGAATTAACCTGATTTTTTGCCATCAGCTTCTGGGTAATTGCCCATTTGACCGGCGGCAGATTGTTACTCAGGCGTAATGCGGCTTTGCGCAACAATGTGGCAGGCAGGCTGTCGTTGGTAAATAGTGACACGATCGAATTGGTGCCGTGGTAAAGCGGGCGTGTGGACAGCATATGTTTTTGTTGATATCGGGACAGGCCGGCCGGATCCCAGAAATCCCGACCCTGTGAAATCGAGCTCGACATTTCGCCGGCAAGTAAATCCTGGCCGCTTAAGCCGAGATTAAATCCATGGGCAGTAACAGGGTGCATGCCAACAGCCGCATCACCGATCAATGCGAATCGTTGGGCAAAAAATCGATTGGCGTGCACACCGACGAGTGGATAGGGATACCGCTTGCCTTTTTGTTGCATCGCGCCGAGTCGTCCATTCAGGCGTTTCTCGATATCCTGGTTAAAGGTGGCGCGTTTCATATCGATTATTGCCTCCGCCTGGTCGGTGGGGGCGGTGACGACGATGGAGGACATATCGCCAGGCATCGGCAGGACGGCGAGGGTACGCCCGTAGTGAAAACATTCAAAAGCGGTCTGATCGTGGCTCAGTGCATGCTTCATCCAGCAGACAATCGCGGTCCGACCAAAGTCGTGTAAGCCGGATGAAATACCCATCTGCCGGCGTGATGCGGAAAAACGTGTATCGGCAGCCACGATCATCGAGGTTCGAATGCTGTCACCCGAGGCCAGGGATACTGTTGCACCCCTGTCGTCGCTGGAGACCTGGCTAACCTCGGTAGCATCCATCAGCGTCGCATTTTCGAGCTTATCAAACTCTTCGAAAATTGCTTTGCGGATTCGAAAGTTGGATATCAGGAAGCCGAGTGCATCGGTGTCGTCTGAGGGGGTGTCGAAATTGAGCGTGTAGGGTGATTCACCATCAATCACCTCGGCCCTTTGAATCGGAGATATATGGCGCGAATCGATGCGCTGCCAACTGCCCTGTTGCTGCATCAGCTTGCGTGATAAATGGGTGAGGGCAATGTCGCGCCCATCTATCGGCGGGTCGGCCAGCAATTGACGGCTTTGTTTCTCGATAACTGCTATGTTCAGCCCGCTGTCATGCAAAGAACAGGCAAAGCTTAAACCGCTGGGCCCTGCGCCGATGATGGCAAGATCGTAGTCCATAGTTATTTACGAATGGTTGAGGAACGGTACAGCTTGAACACTGTTTTGATTGACCATAATGATCTGGGTCAAATCGCGTTAAAATAAAATACCCCAGTGCATCGCTGTAATTACACTGATGGATCAGCTCTTTTCATCCCAGTATAAGCGAAGCGTTACTCCAATAACCGCAGCGCAGCTTCGAATTCGAGAATTGCCTGCAGTTTTAGCCCAACGCCTCCGACTGAATCAAAAAATCTTAGATATCCAAGTGGGGCTGACGAAATAATTCGAAATAGATTCAGTTTTGACAGTACTACTAATGGATTCTACAAAGTTTGAATAAATCTTCTTTCAATAACATTGCCCGACTTGCTCTCAGGAGGGCGCCGCCGCAGACTGAGTTTTTACTAATCTGGCGCTCTGGCAAAATCTTCCCGAATGGTTTTGCTGGCCAGATAATAATGTACCGCACACCAGATATTCACCAGCACGGTAATCGACATCGCATAGCGTAGCGCGTCATCACCGTAGGATGGCGTGAGGAAGTCACTGACAAATCCTGTCAGCATCGGTCCCAGGCCCAAGCCAATTAGATTCAGTACGAACAACAGAATCGCCGAGGCCATGGCCCGCATGCGAATGCCCACCAGAAAATGTGTCGAGGCGATACACGGGGCGAGATACCAACCGCCGCAGAACACGGGGAGGAAATAAGAATACGTTGCCAGATACCCATCGGGCATGATTAGAAAGGTGTTTAAAGCGAAGGGTATCGCGAGGATCGTTGAGATAAAGGGTATCCACACGTACCAGGTCTTATCACCGGTCTGCCTGGTCATCCGGTCTGACGCCCAGCCACCAAAGAAGGTGCCTGCCAGGCCGCCAATTCCTGCAATCATGCCATAGTACCAGCCGATATCCAGGATCGGCATGCCATGTACGCGCCCTAGAAACAATGGCATGAAGTTGCCCATGCCATAGGTAACGAAGGCATGCAGAGCACAGGCGAAGGAGAGATGTCGAAAGGATTTCCGTTCCCAGAGAAATAGCATCACGCGGAAGAAACCCGGCGGCGCTACATCTTTGCGCGCTTCCGCCATCCCCCTGGGTGGTTCCTTGATAACAAACCGCACCAACAGTGCTAGAAATATTCCGGGTAAACCAACCACGATGAAGGCGGTTCGCCAGCTAAAAAACTGCACCAGATAGGCACCGCCCACCGTGCCTACCAGGATGCCGCCATACACGCCAAGGGAATAGATTGAGAGTGCTGTAGCACGCTGTTCGGCGGGAAAGATATCGGAAACGATGGAATGGGACGGGGGTGAACCCCCGGCTTCACCCACGCCAACCCCGAAACGAGCCAGGAATAGCTGGCCAAAGTTCTGCGCCGCTCCGCAAAGGGCCGTCATCAGGCTCCAGATGGTAACGGAGATAGCGATGATATTGCGTCGATTACTAATATCAGCCCAACGGGCAATTGGTATTCCCAGGGACGTGTAGATCAAGGCGAAGGCCAGTCCGGACAGCATGCCGAATTGACCATCGGAGATATTCAGGTCTTCAATGATGTACTCGGCCAGCACATTGATGACCTGACGATCGACAAAATTTGAAATGTAAACTGTGGTGAGAATCCCCAATACCAGGTATCGGTAGTACGGTCTCTTGTACGCCTGCAAGCTAGCAGAGTCGCTGGAAACCGGTGGATCGACTTCCGCAGTGCTTTCGCTATCCGTGACCATAGTGCCGGCCTTCTTGTTTTCTGTTTTGTAGTGGGGACTGGCGCATGAAAACATGTATTCGCTGGTCAGTCTACGAATCTAAACAGTGCTCAATTTGCCATACTCCTTCGGAGAGCTCACTCTGGCTTCCTCTTCGAGAAGCTCTGTGTCGTACCAATGCTGGTAATAACATCGCTGGTGTTTCTGGGCGGCAGTTTCTATTCAACTCATATGTTGCCGCCATTATGGCAATCGGTTCCGCTATTTAATCCGGTACTCTACGTGGTGAGCGGTTTACGCTGGAGTTTCTATGAAATTGCAGGGGGTGAATGTAAACTGAGCCTGGCGAGTATTCTGGCGTTTATGTTTGCCTGTCTGGGTGTGGTGTATTACATGTTTCGAACTGGTTACAAGCTGCGATCCTGATCAACAAGGTCGCTCACTGGCGTCTCCCGCCACTGTATTGCATTTCCAAACTCGCGCCCGCCGCATTGTAATACATGCTCGGACCATCTCGCTCGCCCCTTACCCAGGGACCGACATAGCGATCTCCATTGTTGAAGAAATAGGTTCCGTAGCCGTGTATGCGGTCATCACTGAAGCCACCTTCGAAACGATTGCCATTGCCATAAAAAAATATGCCCTGGCCGTTCATTTGATCAGATTGTCACTGTCCTTCGTAACGGTCGCCATTAACCCAGTACTTGGTGCCATTGCCATGTTGTTCGCCGTTACGCCACATGCCGGTGTAGCGGTTCTCGTTGGCCCAGGTGTAGGTGCCCTGGCCGTTGCGTTCATTATTTTGAAATTCGCCCTCGTAGCGATTGCCATTGACCCAGCTAAAGGAGCCCTGACCATTCTGTAAGCCATCACGCCACTGGCCTTCATAACGATTGCCATTACTGAAGGAGTAGACCCCACGCCCATTGTACTGATCGGCTTCCCAATTGCCTTCGTAGAGATCACCGTTTAGAAAGGTATAGCTACCGCGCCCGTTTCTCCGGTCGTTTCGAAATTGTCCGACAAACCGGTCACCATTGAGGCGAGACAGTACGCCCTGTCCGTTACGTTGACCATCGCGAAATTGCCCTTCGAACCGGTCTCCATTTGCAAAGCTGTAGATGCCGCGGCCGTTCTTCTGATCATTACTAAATGAGCCGTCATAACGATCCCCGTTATTAAGAAAGAGCGTACCTTGACCCTGGAAGACATTATTCTGGCATTGGCCTTCATAGCGATTGCCGTCAGTCCACCGGTAAACACCGGAACCACTGGCACAGCTACCACTTAACCAACCATTGTTGGCAGCTTCTGAAGGAATAGAAATCATCAGTACAAGGAAAGTAAGCTGGGATGTGCCGATCAGTAGGAATCGATCTTTCATTTCGAATTTATCGTTAGTACTGTTTGTTGCATCTATCATAGCGATTCTAGGATCTAAATATTGGTACTGCTTGGCATATTAGCGATTTGATCTAAGCAATTTGCCGCCCCATTCACCCCTTGTAGTTGGAAAACAACCAGCACATCAGCGTAATGTTCCTGTGCTGCTGAAACTGTCAGGAAATAGCACCCGCGTGCTGATTCGCCAGCCATCCCGGGTCTTGCGCCAGGTGTTTCGGTATATGCCAGAACTGGCGATAGCGGCAGTGCGGTCCTCAGCAGTCTGATGAGTTATCAGTGCCATATTCTCTGTGACTGCGGTCTGCCCAGTCAGTTCCAGAAACACCAGACCCGAGAAGTGATGGCGAGTCTGGCGATCCGCCAGTCTACCTTCATGAGACAGCCGAGCGTATTGGTAGATCGCCGGTTTTCCGACTATGCGGGAATTCTCTACCAGGGCGCCCTCTCGCCAGCGCTCCATGACGCCATCCTCAGTAAACAGGTCCGCAAATCCAGTGGAATCTTTAGAATCCCAGCGGTAGGAATACTGGGCGAGCATTTCGGTGATAGCGATTCGGTCGTTGATAGTGGATAGATCTTCCGCTGACACAGAAATTGGATGGTTTAAAAGCAATGCCAACAACAAGACACAATGAGCACGCTGAAGTAGTGGTTTGTTCGCCATGACTTTATTCCCTGATTCGGAACTCTCAAGCATAACAAGCCTGCCGGAGTTTTTCTAAGCTGAGCGCAGGGCTATACTGGGTTGCATCGAGCCTGGGTAGAAGGTGGAATGTACACAGCTGTATATCGTCACCAGCGTCGATGGGCGCCGGGGTACGCAAGCCCGGTCCAGCCTGGTGCCCTGAGTCGCAGCTGCAATCTCCTGAAAATTGTGGCAATTGTCCCGGTGATTTACTATAGGCTGCTCAAAATACGGAGCTGAAGACACAGAGCGCTTGTTGAATCATTACCTCCTTGTATATAGGGCGCTAAACCGCCTGCTGA
>PBYU01000022.1 GCA_002730035.1 Gammaproteobacteria bacterium
TTGGGATGGACTAAATCTGTAAACAGAAAGGAAAATGGCAATTTAGAATGGTATGGAGCAAGCGGTCATCCTACTGACAACAATATGATGGCTAAAATGGTAGAGGCACAGGCACAATATGATAGCAGCGGGGCATTGAATAGCTAATGGCAAACACTAAGATAACTATAAATAGTGAATTCTGGGATTAACGTATATGCTGGAGAGGATTTTTAAAAGCTTGGCAATTCTTTTTATTCTTTTTCTATGCTATCTTCTTACGAAAGCTGAACAGGAATATATAGACGATGTTGATGAGGTTAATTATTAGTGTGCTGCTTCTGGTAGGCTGCACAGCTACTTTAAATAAAAAGGCAGACCTATGCCCCAAGTTCTATACCTATATATGTGAGAGCGTCGGCTCCCATGAAGACTGTTGGTGCGAAGATACTAGACACTTAGAAGGGCAGTTAAAACTAATACAACAACAAGCTTTTAAAAGAGATAGGTATAAATACTAATATGACAAAACCAAATTCAAGACAAACATTCATAGATTACTGCCTCAGAAGCCTTGGTGCTCCTGTTGTTGAAATCAATGTTGACGACGATCAAGTGGAAGATAGAGTAGATGAAGCTTTGCAGTTTTATCAACACTATCATTCTGACGCTATTGAAAAAGTATATCTAAAACATCAGATAACAGCTGACGATATAACTAACGGGTATATCCCAATTAATACACTTATCACAGATGTAGTTCGAGTCATGCCCATTAGGGATACAATAACTACTAATAGCTTGTTTGATGTTAAATATCAGATTCATTTAAATGACGTATATAGTTTAGGGTTCTTAGGATCCTTAGTTGATTATGAAATGTCACAGCAATGGATGTCTTTACTGGATGATATTATGGATTCAGATGATAAACACATTGCATTTGAAAGACATAAGAATCAGCTGAGAATTGATATGGACTGGACTCAAGAAGTATCCGTAGATCAGTATATAGTTGTGGAATGTTATAGAATTATTGATCCAGATACATATACTGATGTATATAATGATTATTATTTAAAGAGATATGCTACTGCGCTCATTAAACAACAATGGGGTCAGAACTTATTAAAATTTGAAGGCATGACTATGCCTGGTGGTGTTACATTCAATGGTCGACAAATCTATGATGATGCTAGAGAAGAAATTAAAGAATTAATAGAGGAAGTCCGATTGAATTGGGAACAACCAGTCGATTTNTATACGGGGTAANNNATGNCTAGAAATGTNTANTTTNNNCAGGCNGTNAAATCNGAACANAANNTNTANGANGANNTNATNATNGAATCACTCAAAATTTTTGGGCAAGATGTCTATTATATTCCTAGAACTCTAGTTACTAGAGATAATGTATTGGGAGAAGATTCAGCTTCNNAGTTTGATGATGCATATTTANTAGAGGCGTATATAGAAAATCAAGATGGGTTNGAAGGATCNGGNGACTTATATAGTAAATTTGGTGTTGAAATTAGAGATGANGCNACATTTATTATCTCTCGATCACAATGGAATAANTTTNTAGGACTNTGGAATAATCAAGTANATACTNCTAAACCATTGGAAGGTGATATTATATTCTTACCAATGACAAANAANTTCTTTGAAATTACCTTTATAGAACACGAACAACCATTCTATCAATTATCCAATTTACCTGTATATAGGTTACAATGTGCTCTCTTTGAATATAATGATGAGGACTTTGAAACTGGNGTTGAATTAATAGATGATTTATCACAGGCAAGTGCATATACNGAATCNTTTGATNTAACAGTTACANGTGGTAATCACTTTAAACAAGGTGAGATAGTATCACAGACATTGGTTGCAGCAAGTGNTTCTACTCCTGCAATAATTGTATCAGGAGAAGTTGCAACNATAACTAAGANNAGTGATNTNNNTGCAACAATTAGTNTNAGTAATATNNNTGTTACNGGTTCTTCTGGTGAGGCNAGNNCATTTANNNTNTCNAATANNTTAGGNNTAGTAGGATCNGAATCNACCAATACNTGTTTTATTANTAAANTTTATGGANTTACAGATACCATAAATACATTTGCAACCGATGGTGGTGCAGAAAATGTGGCGTTCGAAATAGCGGCTGATGGTTTCTTAGACTTTACTGAAACCAATCCGTTTGGNGACCCATCGGAGACTTATTAATGTTTGGNACTCACTTCTATCATTCAACCATGAGAAAGGCCGTTGCAGTCTTTGGTACTATATTTAATAATATTAGTGTTATTAGAACCAAAGCTGATGGNTCNGTTTTAAATCAAATAAAANTTCCTTTGGCNTATGGCCCNAAACAAAAATTCTTNGCTAGATTGGATCAGAGTACTGGCGCAGATGCNAACATGGCAATAAAACTTCCAAGAATGGGATTTGAAATAACATCATTGGAATTNGATTCTACCCAAAAATTAGCCAAAAGAAATATTATAACCGAGACACATGCCTCTGATGTAACAAAGAAGAAAACAATTAAACANCAAGTTGCNTATAATATAAATNTNTCTTTATTTGCCATGGCAAAGAATCAAGATGACGGTTTACAGATAATAGAACAAATACTTCCATACTTCCAGCCNGAATATACAGTCACAATAACTCCTGTAACTGGATTTGCTTATAAACAGGACGTTCCTATTATATTAACNGGTGTAAGTATTAGTGATGATTACGAAGGNGATTTTNTAACAAGAAGAGCCTTGATATATCAAATGGACTTTACAATGAAAATGAAATTTTTTGGTCCTACANNTAACCAAGNAGTGATACGAGAAATTAACNTAGATNTTAATAATNNTGNGGNAGGTTCGGANATTTTAGANAACATGGATNTCNCTATTNANCCAACTACTGCNNGTGAGGATGATAACTATACTGTTACAACTACTATCAGTTAAATATTATTATGGATAAAAAAGATAAACTTTCTGCAANTTTACAGAAAAACTTGCCTANCAAAAAACCTAGTCAAGTATATATCGANAAGAAAGATATAAAAGATGACTACGAGTATTCCAGAAAAACATATAAGGATCTAATAGACACAGGTGTTAGGTCGTTGGATGTTNTGGCAGAACTTGCAAGNGAATCTGAACACCCTCGNGCCTTTGAAGTATTATCCAAAACAATAAAAGATATTGGAGATACTACAGAAAANTTAATGGNCCTACAAAAGAGTAAGAAAGAAATAAACAAAGNAGANGCCGAGGAAAAGAAACAGATTACGAATAATAATNTATTTGTTGGATCCACTACAGAATTGCAAAGAATATTGCAAAAAGAAAATGAAAGAATAATTGACCATGCAGAGGATAAAGAATAACGAATTTGGGTATCTNGGTAATCCTTCTGTAAAAAGAGATGGCGTAGAAACACAATTCACAAAAGAAGAAGTCCAAGAATACACTAGATGTATGAAGGATCCTGNTTATTTTGCACGTAAGTATATTAAGGTAATATCTTTGGANAAAGGTCTTGTTNCTTTTGATTTATATCCATATCAGGAAAAGATGTTTTACCACTTTAANNNTAACAGATTNTCTNTTNTTCTNGCATGNCGTCAGTCTGGTAAATCCATTTCTTCTGTTGTATATTTACTATGGTATGCATGTTTTCACCCAGAAAAAAANATTGCAATATTAGCNAATAAGGGTGCAACGGCAAGAGAAATGTTNGCAAGNGTGACTCTTGCACTAGAAAATTTACCTTTCTTTTTACAGCCTGGGTGTAAGGCANTAAATAANGGTTCTATNGAATTTTCCAATAATTCAAAAATTATNGCATCGGCAACGTCTGGTTCATCTATTCGTGGTCTTTCTATTAACTTGCTCTTCTTGGATGAGTTTGCATTNGTAGAAAATGATGCNCAATTCTATACATCAACATATCCTGTTATATCATCNGGTAAAGATACAAAGGTNATTGTAACATCTACTGCCAATGGTATAGGTAATGTATATCATAAAATATGGGAAGGNGCNTCACANGGAACCAATGAATATAAACCATTTAGAGTGGATTGGTGGGACGTACCANNNCGTGATGAAAATTGGAAAAAAGAAACAGTTNCAAATACATCNGAACTACANTTTGANCAAGAATTNGGAAATACATTTCACGGCCGNGGTAATACACTTATTGNTGCAAATCATTTACTATCGCAGATGTCAATTGATCCGATAGAACATAAAGAAAACATAAACATATATTTAAATCCNATAGAAGGGCATGAATATNTAATGACAGTGGANGTGGCNAAAGGTCGTGGCCANGATTATTCNACNTTTAATATAATTGATATTACAGCAAGACCNTTTGAACAAGTGTGCACATTTAGNGATAATAATATATCTCCAATGTTATTACCNGATTTAATTTATAAATATGCAAATCANTATAANAAGGCATATGTNATNATAGAGAGTAATGACCAAGGTGCCGTAGTGTGTAANGGTTTATATTANGATTTAGAATATGANCAGATGTTTGTAGAATCATCTATTAAGGCAAATGCATTAGGNGCCACAATGACCAGAAGAGTTAAAAGAATTGGCTGTTCTACTGTAAANGACTTAATAGAACAAAAGAAATTAATAATACGAGATGCCGCTACTATTGTAGAAATGAGCACGTTTGTNTCTAANGGTAGTTCNTATCAGGCAATACNACCGAACCATGATGATTTAATGATGAACCTAGTATTGTTTGCATGGTTTGTTACAACAGATATATTTGAAAGTATGTCCAATATTGATATGAAAGATATGTTATACAGAGAAAGATTAAAGGCAATACAAGATGATATGTTACCATTTGGGTTTATACCAGAGTCTGAAGATACTCCTAAGGGTGAAAAACTATTAGGGGATGATAATCTTTGGTTTGAGGGTGAGTCGTTTGATCGACTTCTGCGTTAGGATGTGGTTATTTATAAATATAGTAATAGTGAATATTCGTATTATGAAAACATATTAACTAACTCAATGAGAGGATAAAGCGATGGCATTTCAAGTATCACCAGGGGTTGAAGTTAAAGAAATTGATACAACGGCAGTAGTTCCTGCAGTATCAACTTCTATTGGCGGATTCTCTGGGTCATTTAATTGGGGTCCGGTAAATGAGATTGTATCTGTTTCTTCTGAGAAGCAATTAGCGGATACATTTGGAACACCAGATTCCGAAACATATAAATACTTCTTTACAGCCGCGTCATTCTTAAAGTATGGCAATGCATTGAAAGTGGTACGTACCAAAACAGGGCATGATAATGCAACTGTAGTAGGTGCCGGTACCGTAATCGAAAATAGAAGTGTTTATAACAACTTGACTTTGAGTGGAATATCACAAGGAGCTTGGGCAGCTAAATACCCTGGTTCATTAGGTAATTCCCTTAGAGTTTCAGTATGTCCTGCCAATGCTACGGCATGGGCCGCGTGGACATACGCATCAAGCTTTCCTGGGCAACCTGGCACATCAGAATACGCAACACATTTAGGGCAAACTTCTGCCGTTGATGAAATGCATATTGCTATTATTGATGAAGATGGTTCATTCTCAGGTAAAACTGGCACAGTATTAGAAACTTTTGAATACGTTTCTCAAGGTTCTGATGCTAAAACGGCAGATGGAACTTCAAACTATTATGCAGATGTAATTAATAATAATTCTGGATATATTTGGTTCTTAGCCGCACCTACTGGATTATCAGATGCAGGTAGCGCAATTTCGGCTACTTCAACATTTACAATCGTAACAGCGGCTGTAGAGAATAGTCTATCAGGTGGAAGTGACGCCAATGCACCAGATCCCGGACAAATACAGGATGGATTTGAATATTTTGCAGATTCAGAAACTGTGGATGTAAATTTATTGTTTGCATATCCTGACGCAGCTAGTGCAGCAACAATTGCAAATGATTTAATTGCANNNGCAAATGNAAGAAAAGACTGTATGGCTTTTGTTTCACCACCTATCGNAGATTCAGTTGGGACTGCAAGTCCTACTACTGACGTTGCTGGTTGGGCAGCCGNTCTTACATCTACTTCATATGCATCANCNGATTCATCAGCTGTATATATCTATGATAAATATAATGATGTATATCGTTGGATTGGAGCGGCAGGTCACCAAGCAGGTTTATGTGCAAATGCTGATAACGTAGCTGATACATGGTTCTCACCAGCTGGTGTAAATCGTGGTCAATTACTAGGTATTACTAAACTAGCTAATAACCCAACAAAAGCAGATAGAGATACTCTTTATAAAGCAAAAGTAAATCCAATTGTATCGTTACCTGGACAAGGAACAATATTGTTCGGAGATAAAACACTATTAAGCAGACCTTCTGCATTTGATCGAATCAATGTAAGAAGATTGTTTATAGTATTAGAAAAATCAATTGCAACTGCTGCAAAGGCTCAACTATTTGAATTCAATGACGAGTTTTCTCGTGCACAATTCAGAAATTTAGTTGAACCATTCCTTAGGGATATTAAAGGCCGAAGAGGTCTTACAGACTTTGCAGTTGTATGTGATGAATCAAATAATACTGGTCAAGTAATAGATACTAATATATTTGTGGCAGACATCTATGTCAAGCCTACAAGGTCTATTAACTTTATTACATTGAACTTTATTGCAACAAGAACTGGCGTAGATTTCTCTGAAATCTCTGGCATATAAGGGAGAATAAAATGGCAATTTTAGGCGTAGATGATTTTAAATCAAAACTCGTTGGAGGTGGCGCACGTGCTAACATGTTCAAAGCTACTTGTAACTTTCCAAGTTTTGCAAAAGGCGATGTTGAACTAACTTCTTTCTTATGTAAAGCCGCTCAAGTGCCAGCATCAATAATCAGTCCTATCATGGTACCTTTCCGTGGCAGACAATTACAGATTGCTGGAGATAGAACATTCGAACCATGGTCAATAACTATTATTAATGATGCTGACTATGAGGTTCGTGGTGCTTTTGAGAGATGGATGGATGGTATCAACCACCACAATGTTAATACCGGACTATCAAACCCTACTGATTATCAGGCTGACATGATTGTAGAACAATTAAATAAAGCCGGAGAAGTCACCAAGAGCTACGATATCCGCGGAACTTTCCCAACTAATTTAGCTGCAATTGAACTGTCTTATGATAGTGAAAATGCAATTGAAGAATTTACTGTTGAACTACAAGTTCAATATTGGGAGTCCGATACTACATCATAGTTTGGTGTATAAATATAATAAACGGAGGGATTAATTTCCCTCCCGATATTATTTAGGAGATATACATGGCCGATTTTTTTGGTTTTGAAATAAAAAGGAAATCTGAGGAGCCCGTCCGGCCGTCCTTTGTTCCTAATACGGATGAAGATGGTACTGGTGTAATAACTAGCGGCGGCCACTTTGGAGCGTATCTTGATTTAGATGGTGATAAGGCTAAGAATGAAATCGATCTAATTTATAAGTATAGGGACATTGCAGCTCAACCAGAGTGTGATGCCGCTATTGAAGATATTATTAATGAATCCATTGTAGGTGATAATGATGAAGCACCTGTTAATTTAATACTTGATCAATTAGAAATTTCAGATAAAATTAAAGAATCTATTAAAAACGAATTCGAAACAGTATTAAGATTATTAAATTTTAATGCATATGCACATGATATATTCAGAAAGTGGTATGTGGATGGAAGATTACCATATCATATTATTATTGATGATAAAACCCCCAAGGGTGGTATTAAAGAATTAAGATATATTGACCCTACCAAATTAAGAAAGGTTAAAGAGATCGAAGAAACAAAAGATCCTAAAACCGGGGCCAATATAATTTCAAAAACAGACGAATATTTTTTATTCCAAGATAGTAATATGAGTGCAACAAGTACTGGATTAAAGATAAGTCCAGATGCTATATGTTATGCGACTTCTGGAATGCTAGATCCTAGTAGAAAAAGAATATTATCTTATTTACATAAAGCAATTAAATCTGTCAACCAACTTCGGATGATGGAAGATTCTTTGGTTATCTACAGAATTAGTAGAGCGCCAGAACGTAGAATCTTTTATATCGACGTTGGTAACCTACCAAAAGGTAAGGCAGAAGAATACCTTAAGGGTATTATGAGCCAGTATAGAAACAAATTGGTATACGATGCCAAGACTGGTGATATAAAAGACGATAAAAAACATATGTCAATGCTAGAAGATTTTTTCTTGCCACGAAGAGAAGGTGGTAGAGGAACAGAAATCACTACATTACCTGGCGGAGAAAATCTTGGTCAGATAGATGATATAATATATTTTCAAAGGAAATTATATAAATCATTGAATGTTCCAATTAATAGATTAGAACAGGAACAACAGTTTAGTATAGGTAGAAGTACTGAAATTTCTAGAGATGAAATTAAATTTAAGAAATTTGTTGATAGACTTAGAAAACGATTTAGTGATTTATTTAATCAATTACTAAGAACTCAACTAATACTTAAAGGTATTATTACCGCTCAGGATTGGAATGAGTGGAAAACATATATAGCCTACGACTTTATTAAAGATAACTATTTCTCAGAATTAAAAGAAGCAGAAATGTTACGAGAAAGGTTTGAAATGTTAGGTACAGTAGACGAATATGCAGGTAAGTATGTTTCTATTGAGTGGATCTCGAAGACTATTCTTAAAATGGATGATGATTCCATGAAAGAAATGGAAGATCAAATTAAAGCTGAAAAGGAAACCATGGACTCTGACGGCGATGATGCCGTTGACTTTTAAATTTTTATAAATATATACTGGGAGATTATAATAATGACTATTGAAGAATTAATTAATAATGTAGTAAAGGGTGATACTATCGGAGCTGGTAAGGCATTTGATACCGTGATCGGCCAAAAAATGCAAGCTGCTTTTGATGCAAAGAAAATAGAAATTGCATCTAAAATAGGTAAACCTACAGAGGTTGAGGTTGAAGTTACAGCTGAAGAGGAATAGTTAATGGGAGATAGGCTATAATGAGACTAATATCTGAGTATCATGATAGTAACCTTCAGGTTATTACAGAAAGTAAAAAGGATGGCGGCAAAACATACGTCATTGAAGGCGTGTTCATGCAGGCCGATAAAAAGAACAGAAACGGTAGAGTATATGGAAAAGCAATACTAGAAAATGCCGTTAATAAATATGTAAAAGAACAAGTAAAGACTGGTAGAGCGGTTGGTGAGTTAAATCATCCAGAAGGGCCGACTATCAATCTTGATAAAGTTTCACATAAGATCACAGAACTTAAATTTGAGGGAAGTGATGTTATAGGAAAAGCATCAATATTAGACACCCCTATGGGTAAGATCGTTGAAGGTCTGCTTGAAGGCGGAGTTAAGCTTGGTGTATCAAGTCGTGGTATGGGAACTCTTGTAAATAAGCAAGGTACGTCACATGTTGGAAAGGATTTTATGCTTTCCACAGTCGATATCGTTCAAGACCCTTCGGCTCCAGGGGCATTTGTCAATGGAATTATGGAAGGTGTTGAATGGGTATGGCAAAACGGTGCACTTTGTCCACAAGAGATTGAAGAAATTGAGACTGAAATAAAGGAAGCTCGAGGTATGCGTTCATCGAATATCGAGATTAAAGCTTTTAAGAATTTCCTCTCTAAACTTGTAAATTCTTAAATAGGAGAATACAAATGTCAATAGACGAAAATAAACTAGAAAATGAAGAACTAGTAGTCGATGACATATCAGGAAATGCTGAAGAGCTTGAGAACAACGGTCACTATCGCGTTGAAGATATTGATGAAGCTAAGGTAAAGGAAAAAGATGATGATGACGACGAGGAAGAAGTCGAGAAGTCTGACGATGAGGAAGACGACGAAGATGAAGAACCCGAAGTCAAGGAAATTGTCGTTCCTAAAACTAAAGCTGGAGTTATTCAGGCAGCAGTTGATATGCTGAAGGCCGCTAGAAAAGAAGATGCGCAAAAAATCTTTGCTAAAATGGCGAAAGTTGATGAATCTGAAGAAACTACTCAAACTGAAAATGACCTTAAGGCGAAAGCTAAAGTAGAGGCCGTTGATTTTGAGGAAGATTTGGATGCAGTAATCGCTGAAGAAGCAACTTTATCTGATGGATTTCGTGGCAAAGCTGGTGCAATTTTTGAAGCTGTACTTACTAGTAAGTTGGCTCATGAAGTTGAAAGGCTTGAAACAGAATACGCGCAGAATCTTGAAGAAGAAGTTTCTGATGTTAAAGGCGATTTGGTCGAGAAAGTTGATTCTTACTTGAGCTATGTTGTCACTAACTGGATGGATCAAAATAAAGTTGCAGTAACGGAAGGTCTTGGGACTGAACTTGCTGAAGACTTTATGACTTCTTTGCAATCAGTGTTCAAAGAACATTATATCGATGTTCCAGAAAGTAAGGTAGATATTGTAGAAGAATTAGCTGCAACAGTTACTGAGCTAGAAGAAACATTAAACAAAACCACAGGAGATAATATTAAACTACACGAATCAGTTCAAACTTTAGAAAGAGCTGATGTAGTAAGAGAACAATCTTCCGGGCTTGCAGACACAGAAGCTGAGAAATTATGCACTTTGGTAGAAGATATTGAATTCGATAACAGAGATAACTTTGAAATGAAAGTTAAAGTTGTTAAAGAATCATACTTCGCTAAAGACGTTAGTGACTCAACTGATGAAGTATCAAGCGTAGCAGGAACTGATCAAGCCCCGGCTGATGTTAGTGACGTTATGTCTAGATACACTCAAGCAATATCCAAATTTAACAAGTAATATAATAGAATCTAATGGGGGAAACAAACAATGTTTAACGCAGATTCAAATTTAATGGAAAAATGGGCTCCAGTACTAGAACACTCAGATATACCTAGTATTACTGACAAGCACAAGAAAGCTACTGTAGCTAGATTGTTGGAGAACCAAGAGCAAGCTTTGAGAGAAGATGCTCAAAATATAGGCGGAAACTTCATTTCTGAAGCAGCCGCTGCAAATAACCAAGCTGGTAGCGACATCGCTACTTTTGATCCAGTTCTTATCTCTTTGGTAAGACGTGCAATGCCTAACCTAATCGCTTATGATATCGCTGGTGTACAACCAATGACTGGTCCTACTGGACTTATCTTTGCAATGAAGTCTCGCTATAGCACACAGGACGGAGCAGAAGCACTTCACGGTGAAGCTGATACCGATGTCTCTGGTACTGGTACACACGAAGCCGGTCCTACTGGTCTAGAAGGTGTTACTGATGCAACTGGTTCTAACAGCTCTTTAGCTGATGAAGATACTAACATCACTTCCGGTACTGCTATGTCCACAGACGATGCAGAGCGTTTGGGTGTTGGTGGAACGGGTGACGGAGCTTTCGGTGAAATGGCATTCTCAATTGAGAAAGCTACTGTAACTGCTAAGTCAAGAGCTCTTAAGGCTGAGTACACTATGGAATTGGCACAAGACTTGAAGGCTATTCACGGTCTTGATGCAGAAGCAGAACTTGCTAATATTCTTTCTTCTGAAATCCTTGCGGAAATCAACAGAGAGTTGATTAGAACTGTTTATGCAAAAGCTAATCTTGGTGCTCTTCAGGCTANCGTTGCACTGAAAGGTGTATTTAACGTGAACTCTGACTCCGATGGTCGCTGGATGGCTGAGAAATTCAAGGGTCTTATCATGCAGATCGAAAGAGAAGCCAACAAGATTGCTATTGACACAAGACGTGGCAAAGGTAACTTTGTTCTTGTTTCATCTGACGTAGCTTCTGCTCTTGCAGCTGCTGGTGTTATGGACTATGCTCCTGCTCTTGCAACTGGCTTGTCTGTAGATGATACTGGTAATACTTTTGCTGGTACTCTTAACGGTCGTCTGAAAGTATATGTTGATCCATATGCTAATGGTGATTTCGCGTGTGTTGGTTACAGAGGTGCTAACCCATACGATGCTGGTCTATTCTACTGCCCATACGTACCTTTAACTATGGTTAAAGCCGTTGGTGAGAATGACTTCCAGCCAAGAATCGGTTTCAAGACTAGATATGGCTTGCAACAGAATCCATTCGTNGGTACTGCGGCTGGTGCGGGTACTAACCGTGCTAACCCATACTTCCGAATCTTTAGAGTTGACGACATCATGGTTTAAACCTGATTCGTTAATTACGATTCTACTAAAGGGGTCCTCTTTGAGGACCCTTTTTTTTATTTGTATAAATAATAAGTATAAAGATTAAAGGGTATAAATAGTAATATGAATGCNTTAACAACAAATAAAAACTTTTTAAGTCCTGTGGGTTTTCAATTCAATGTTGATGCTCAAGAGTTTCCTAATGTAGAATATTTCTGTACTGCGGTAACTCTGCCGGGTGTCACATTAGCTGAATCAACTGTTCCTTATAGGGGTGTTAATGTCGCTATGACAGGTGATCGGTTATCCTTTGATGAATTGTCTATACGGTTTAATGTAACCGAAGATATGGATAATTATATAGAAATGTTTAATTGGATGCATAATATCATTAATGATGCTCAGGGCGAATCTTATAAGTTTGATGCTACATTATCTATTCTAACCTCACATAACAATGTCAGTAAAGAAATTACATTCAGAGATTGTTTTCCAACNTCTCTATCAGCTTTGGAATTTTCAACACAACAAACAGAAATTGAATATCTGCAGGCCGATGCTTCATTTAAATATACCTATTACGAAATAAAATAAATGGTTTACTTTTGTCTAAATTTGTAGTATAATAGTACTTAAAACAGATTAATTTTAAACCNGTGAGATTACATTATGAATAACTTAGAAAAAATATTAGAAATGTGGAAAGAGGATTCCATCATAGATGAAATGAAGCTTGATGAATCTTCCCGCGATTCTGCCAAACTCCACTCCAAATATTTAGAAATATATAGTGTCAATAAGATGAAACTGAAGAAACTAGAACTAGACTTCAAAGTAATACTTAGAGACAAATTCATGCACTATAATGGTAAACTATCTAAAGAAGTAATGGATGAGAAAGGATGGGAATATGATCCACTTAATGGTCTTACAGTCTTAAAGGGCGACATGGATAAATGGTATAATGCAGATCCAATAGTTCAATCACATCAAGCTAAGATGGCTTATCAGAAGGAATTATGTGATACTCTTAAAGAAATTATGGAGAATATCAAGTGGCGGCATCAGAATATCAAAAACATGATTGACTGGAGGCGTTTTACAAGTGGTATATAAAGACTATATATCTAATGAATGAAAATAAGTATAAAAAGGGACTTAATGGATACTATAAAGGTCAAGAAGAAAAATGAAGCCTTCTTAGAAATAATTACAGAACCCTCTATAGAACAAGAGTTAGCAGATCACTTCTGTTTTTTCGTTCCCGGCTATAGATTTATGCCAGCATATAAGAATCGTATGTGGGATGGTAAAATACGGTTATACGATCTCAGAAAGAAAACTCTATATACCGGTCTATTCCATTACCTGCAAGAGTTNGTTGATGCTAGACAGTATAATATATTATTGGATAGTGGTGAGTATGGTATACCAGGTACTAAGAATATTATTGATATATCTTCGTTATTAGACGAATTATCGTTAACATCAGATGGAAAAAAGATAGTTCCCCGTGATTATCAATTAGAAGCCTTGCATCACGCTCTTTCTAATAGCCAATCTTTACTCTTGTCTCCCACAGCTTCTGGTAAGTCGCTTATTATATACATGGCCATNAGATTCTTTTTAGAAACCTCAGATCAGAATGTGTTGTTAATAGTACCCACAACATCTTTGGTAGAACAGATGTATTCTGATTTCGCAGACTATTCACAATTTGATGAATGGGAAGTAGATGATAATTGTCATAAAATTTACGCCGGTCGGGAGAAGTATAATATACCGAATAGGGTTGTAATTACCACATGGCAGTCAATATATAAAGAAAAGTCCACTTGGTTCCAATCATACGGTATGGTTATAGGTGACGAAGCACATTCATTTAAAGCTAAGTCTCTTACTGCCATATTGGAAAAATGTACAGAATGCAAATTCCGTATGGGTACTACAGGTACGTTGGATGGTACACAGACCCATCAGTTAGTATTAGAAGGGCTATTCGGCCCAGTCCATAAAGTAACCACTACCAAAAAATTAATGGATAATAATGATTTGGCNAAGTTGGATATTAACATACTACTACTAAAATATGCTGATGAACACTGTAAGGTTAAAAGAGACTATCAGGCAGAGATGGATTTCATTGTAAAGTATGAACCAAGAAATAACTTTATATCAAATCTAGCTATGGATAGTGTCGATAACATACTCATATTATTCCAATATGTCGANAAACACGGAAAACCTCTACATAACATGTTGCAAGATAAGTTTAAAAAACTGAACATTACTGATAGGAGATTATTTTATGTCAGTGGTGAAACCGATGTGGATACGCGAGAGAAAATCCGTGCTATTACTGAAAGGGAAGATAATGCTATTATTGTTGCTTCCATAGGGACTTTCTCTACTGGTATTAATATTAAGCGTCTGCACAATATTATATTTGCTTCACCTAATAAAAGTCAGATTAGAGTTTTACAAAGTATAGGCCGTGGGTTACGAAAGACAGCAGATGAAAAAAATACCACAGTATATGATATAGCTGATGACTTGCATTGGAAAAGTAAGAAGAACTATACCTTGGTACACGCGGCAGAGCGCATTAAGATATATGCTAAAGAAAAATTTGATTATGAAATATACGATATAAATATATAATATGGAAAACCTTAATATAAGAAATTTTAAACTAATTAATGGTGACAATATCATTGCATTAATTAGTGTAAATAATAGAGATCACTACTTGGTAGAAAGACCTGTTGCCGTATACATTACTGCATTAGGTGGATATCAGTTCCAACCATGGTGTCCTTTTTCTGATCAAACAATATATAGCATTGATAAACATAATATTATAAGTGATTCGAATGTTATAGATAATATTAAAGCAGAGTACATCAAGTATGCCCTTGCCTGGCAAGAAAGAATCCCAGGTCCAGAGACACAAGAATCTCTTCTTAAGAAACTCACCAAAAAGATTGCAGATAGAGTTGAAATAGAAACTGAACCAATGGAAGCTGATATGTTACCGTTAGATGAGGATACAGTACATTAATTTATTGTATACCTCTAACCCCCCGGGTGTACTAATATATTATATACTATTTAGCACCATTTGTCAACCATTTTCTGCAATTATTTTAAAATAAAATAAGTAACAAAATCCCTTTACTTTTGGTGTAAAGTATGATATAATATACTTAATTATGGAGGAAAAGTTAAATGACTAAACTGAAACCAAAACAAAAACCACACTACGTTAATAATAGAGATTTTTCAGAAGCAGTTTATGACTATGCTATACACGCAAATGCTGCCCGTGAAAATAATACAGAAATGCCTATAGTGACAGATTACATTGCAACCTGCTTTATAAAGATTGCAGAGGGACTATCGCATCGACCCAACTTTGTCCGGTATACCTATCGGGAAGAAATGGTCATGGATGCAGTGGAAAATTGTCTAAGAGCCATAGGTAATTACAATATCGAAGCTGCCACCAGAACAGGTAAACCTAATGCATTCTCTTATTTTACCCAGATCTGCTATTTCGCCTTTATTAGGCGAATAACCAAAGAAAAGAAACAACAAGATATCAAATTCAAATTCATTGAAAAGATGGGTATTGAAGATTTTGTTGGTATGGGTATGGATGATGAAGGTGTTGAACATACTATGCAATACATTGATACACTGCGTCAAAGAATTTCTCGGGTACGGATTAGGGATAATAAGATAAAGGACTTCGCTAAAGAAGAAAAAGAACGAGAAAAACTAGAACTGTTTATGGTATAATGCATGAAAGCAGCNATNTTAAATGANACACATNGCAGGNGTNAGNAATTCCTCTGATATATTTTTAAAATATCAAGAAAGATTCTATACGGAAATTTTCTTTCCATATTTAAAGAAACATAAAATTAAAAATGTCCTCCATTTAGGTGATTATTATGAACATCGGAAGTTTGTTAATTTTAAAGCACTTAATGCTAATCGTAAGCATTTCTTAGAGCCCATGAGGGATATGGATATCACAATGGATATCATCCCTGGCAATCACGATGTATTCTATAAAAATACAAATGAACTCTGTTCACTTAAAGAGCTTCTNGGGTATTTCACCACTAATATTAATATTATTATGAAACCCACGGTTTTGGATTACGATGGTCTAGGTGTGGCAGTAATACCTTGGATTAATAATGCTAACTATGCAGAATATATTAAGTGGGCTCTTAATTGTAAAGCACCNATCCTCGGTGCNCACTTAGAGTTAAAGGGTTTTGATTTNTTGGCTGGTGTGCCTAATCCACACGGTATGAACGCAGACATGTTCTCTAAGTTTGAAAAGGTANTATCGGGTCATTTCCATACGAGATCGAGTTCAGGTAATATATCTTATTTAGGTTCCCAGATGGAATTTACATGGGCGGATGTGGATGATCCTAAATATTTTCATATATTAGATACAGAAACCCGAGAAATAACTCCAGTCCGTAATCCTATTACTATGTTTAAAAAGGTAATCTATGACGANACCAAAATGGATTATAACAATGTTGATGNATCTGAATATGAGAAAAAGTTTATTAAACTCATTGTTATAAATAAAAATGACTTATATATGTTCGATAAATTCGTAGACAAGCTACAATCTATAGAAACCCATGAGCTCAAGATTGCAGAATCATTTGAGGAGTATATGGGAGAAAGCGTACAAGACGAGAAAATATCCCTAGAAGATACTACCGAATTACTTGATTCATATGTTGAAGCAGTAGAGACAGATTTGGATAAGGACCATATCAAGGTTGAACTGCGTAAACTCTATACGGAAGCACAGAACCTAGAGATAGTATGATAAAATTTAAATCCTGTAAGTGGAAGAACTTTTTATCCACTGGCGACGACTATATTGAAGTACAATTAAATAAATCCCCCACCACACTCATTGTAGGCCAAAATGGAGCTGGTAAGTCCACCTTACTAGATGGTCTATCATTTGGTCTCTTTGGTAAACCCCACAGGGATATTGGTAAATATCAATTAGTTAATTCTATTAATGGTAAAAAAACTATTGTAGAAGTAGAGTTTGATATTGGTAATGCGGAGTTTAAAATTGTTCGTGGTATTAAACCCAACAAATTTGAAATCTGGCAGAACGGTAATATGATTAATCAAGCATCTAATGTTAGAGATTTTCAGAAATTCTTAGAATCTAATATACTCAAACTAAACCACAAATCATTCCATCAGGTGGTAGTACTTGGATCCAGCTCATTTATTCCCTTCATGCAATTACCAGCATGGAGCCGTAGAGCAGTTATTGAGGATTTACTGGATATTCAAATATTCTCAAAGATGAATATGCTACTGAAAGAAAGNAATTCCAAAATACGGGATGAACTAATCGATATAAACCATCAGATAGACCTATATAAAACCAAGATGGAATCTCAAGAGAAGTATATCAAAGATCTGCAATCAATCAATAAGGATATGATAGAGCAGAAACGAAATTCAATAGAAGATCACAAGACAGTAATTGAAACTCTATTCAATGATTCCAAAAGCGCGGGTAAGAACTTAACGGCTCTTATATCGGCTGAAGAAAAATCTCAAGCATTATTTATGGATCGAATGTCTGATATCAAATCAGCTCAGACACAAAATAATAATAAGATAAAGAATTTGGTAAAGGATGCAAGATTCTTTGAAGATAATGACAGCTGTCCTACATGCGAGCAAGATATTAATGATAATATTAAGAAAGAAAAGCTAGATGGAATTAAGAAGTCGGCTGCTGATGTACAAACAAACATTAAAACTATCCAGCAAGAAGTTGNTATAGCTGAACNTGAAGGCGTTGATATTAAGAATAAGTTAAACGAGCTACGTCAGAGACAGCAACGCATTAATTCCAATAATGATAAAATCTCTGTTATCCAACGTGAAGTAAATAAAGTACAAAAAGAAATTGANAATTTGGCCGGCCAAACTGGAGACCTAAAAGGTGCAAAGAAAGAATTGTCGGATTTAAGAAATTCTAAGGATAAATCTACGGAAAAGAAACTAGCTTATGTTGAAGAAAGAACCTATAACGAAGTGATCGGAGAGATGCTAAAAGATACTGGAATCAAGACTAAAGTCATTAAACAGTATCTGCCTGTTATGAATAGGTTAATTAATAACTATTTACAGGTTCTTGATTTCTTTGTTGCCTTTCATTTGGATGAAAATTTTAATGAAACCATCAGGTCTCGGCATCGGGATTCATTTAATTATGCATCATTTTCTGAGGGTGAGAAACAACGAATTGATTTGTCTCTACTATTCACATGGAGACAAATAGCTAAGATGAAGAATTCTGCCAGCACTAATCTGCTTATTCTGGATGAAACATTCGATTCCAGTCTGGATGTGGATGGCGTGGAAAATCTAACCAAAATTCTAAGCACACTAGATGATGATTCAAATGTATTCATCATATCACATAAAGGAGATATGCTAGAGAACAAGTTTCGCAGTAAAATCGAGTTCTTCAAGCATAAGAATTTCAGCAAAATGAAATAGTACTTATTCCAGCTAGTTATAAGAATATAACAAAATAATATAAAAAAATATCATTTATTTAACAAAAAGTGTTGACAAATATGCTATAGCGTAGTATAATAGGTACTATATTAAATGATAAGGAACTTAGGAGTTATATGACACACCCAGTAAATGATCAAATTCTCGAGAATATCGCGGGTGAAATCTTATGCATGGATCGTGCAGAAAAAGTGCACTTTTGCAAAGATTATTATCCCTTAGATACAGTCAATAATATGTCTGAAGACGAGCTGGACGAAAAAATCCATGTCGTCTTCTCTTTAATCGAGTACAGCCTGNNNCAGGNTGTTGAGCTCAATCGGATCCATTGAGGAGTATATGAACAAAACCTCTCTACTACCCAAACTCTTGGCTAAAGAGAATATTACCATTCAGCATGGTAATTACAAAACNGCCTGGTTTGATATTAAGAATCGTATCCTTGGATTACCACTATGGGATGATATGCATAAGGACATATATGATCTATTTACTGGTCATGAAGTAGGTCATGCATTAGAAACACCATTTGATGGCTGGCATGATAGTCCAGAGAAATTAAATGGATGTCCTAGAACATATATTAATGTTGTAGAAGATGCACGAATAGAACGAAAAATTCAAACTCGATATCCNGGACTGGTTGGTGCATTCAACCGAGGATATGACCAATTAATGGATCGTGGTTTTTTCGGTGATCTATCCGACATAAATTGGGATCAAGTAAAACTGATCGACAAAATTAATCTTAAAGCTAAACTTGGTACCAAAATAACAGTACCATTTATCTCGGAAGAAAAAGTGTTTATGGATCGGTCAATGACTACAGAAACATTTGAAGAGGTACTAGAGCTTGTTAGGGATATTCTAGNTTGGACAAAGGAAAACCAATCAGAGCTTATGGAGAAACCAGAACCAAATCCATCAGATGAAGGTTCTAATACTCCGGATGAAAATGGCGAAGGTGGAAATGAAGATCCCACTTCATCTGGTCATGACGACATGGAATCTGATGATGATAACGAACAGTCGGATTTCGAAAAACTACTGGAAGAATCATTAAAGGCAGAAGAAACTTCGGATGCCGGAGAATCAGAAGAAGTGAGCGATGGTGATGAAAGTGACGATTCAGCCACGGCCCAGATTCTTTCTAATGAACCCGAATATAAAGAAATCGAAGATATTTCTATTACAGATACTATTTTTAGGGAACAAGAAAAGTCCTTAATGGATATCAAAAACGATGGAACCCAAGCGGTATTCATTGACGATATCAATAAAGAAGTGCGCGAGATGGCGATAATCAAATATAACGAATTGAAAAAGGCTCGTCAAGCTCTTAANGATANGTTAAAACCGGGCACTTGGGGTTATGAAGATGCTCATTTGTCTTATACTCAAGCAGAATTTAAATCTCATATAAAGACGCTTAAAAAGAATGTCCAAGTTGCTGTAAAAGAATTTGAAATGCGTAAAGCGGCTTATCAATANCAACGCGCCACTACGGCACGAACAGGTACAATTGATGTTAATTCTCTTTGGTCTTATAAGACAAACGATGATATTTTTCTAACATCAACCAACCTGGCCGATGCAAAAAATCACGGCATGATGCTTCTAATTGATATGTCCGGTTCAATGTCCGCTTCAATGCCCCAGGTCATGGATCAAGTAATGCACTTGGTAATGTTTTGTAAAGCANTAAATATACCGTTTGATGTATATGGATTTACGTCAANNAATAGTAGATTTAATCATGATTGGCAAAAAAACCATNCTGGTNTCGAAATGNATGGATTATCAATGCCACATATNTGTTCATCAACTTTTAGTAAAAAAGATTTCATGGATTCATTAGAACATATGTTTTTCCGAATTAAATTGGGCCATGGGTGGGGTACTCTATGCGAACATGAGGACTGGGGTTCTACTCCTTTGAATCATGCTTTAATCATTTCACACCACCTTGTGAAGAAATTTAAAAGTCGCCACGGTGTTGAGAAAATGAATTTTATCACCTTTACCGATGGTGATGCTAACCGATTAAATCAATATTACTTTGGCCACCACGAACCCGAAATCCGGCCCGACCGTAACAATTGTGTTATAAAGGTTGATGGGTCATTTATTAAAAGTAGTTACAACCACTCCCGAGACATTACCGAAGACCTTCTCAACAATATGGCTAAAAAGTACGGCACTAATAATATCGGATTCTTTATCGCAGACACTAATCAACACTGGAGACAAAGATTGTGGATTCTGGCAGATGCAAAGAAGAAATATCTGGATAGTTTCCAAAAGGCGGCAAATAAGGAATATCGTCAAAATAAATGTGTCTCTGTAGACAATGTTCTTGGTTATAAAGAATATTATTTGGTTAAAGGTGGAAAATCATTGGAGACACAAGAAGATGAATTCGAAGTAAAGGAAGACGCAACTAAGGCCAATATCCGATCGGCCTTTAAGAAATTTGCCAAGAGTAAGAAACAGAACAAAGTTTTAATGACTAAATTCGGTAAGGCAGTAGCGTGATTAAATGAACTCTTTAGGAAAGGAAATAGTTATTATGAGAGATTACAGAATAAAAAGACCACACATGAAAACAACCAAAAAACAAATTGTAGATTGGTGTATGAAAAATATAAATGAATGTCATTATCCAGTAGATGCCTCTGAAATGCATTCACATTGTTTTAGATGTGGTTATCAGAGAGCTACTGAAAAAGCACATACAGTGCCTTGGGCAAAATACAACTACGACTCTAAGTATGATTCACCACAATACTACAGATTACTCTGTAGTGAGTGTCATCCAGAAGCACCAAATGTTATGGAAGAAACTCATTGCGAGTGGCCTAATCATCACTCTATAATGGATAAGTGGATTATAAAATCAGCAAAAGAATTTAATGCTCATTTAAATTATAATACCTACTGGGAACATAGAAATAAATTCTATGAACTACTAGATAAAACTGGTCAACATGGATTTGAACCAACGAACAAAGCAACGATGGAATGGATTATGGATGAAATGTTAAAATGGAAAGAAGGACTGTTTGAGGATTACTGTAAAGAGAGAGGATTATAATGAAAACTATATTTGACAGAACAGAATTAGATCAAGAATATTGGCATGAACGCGCTTTAAGTGAAGCTAAAGAAATCCATACCAATCCAAAAGATAAACACAGAA
>PBYU01000023.1 GCA_002730035.1 Gammaproteobacteria bacterium
GTTACCATGATTGGGACTCTGACGATAATCCACAAATCAGGCATCAAGTGGGACGCCGCGTCCTCCCTACTGGTGCTGTCAGTGTTTGGTTGGGCGGCGGGTGTCTTGCCTGCCATCATCGATGCAACCATTGTCGTGAATATGGTCATGCACAACACCATGTGGGTTCCCGGTCATTTCCATTTTTATCTGTTGCTCGGCATGATAGCCATGGCGTTTGGTTTCATGTTCTACCTTGGCAAGGCAGAAAGAAACCGTGAAGATGGTGTCTTCGATCGTCTGGCTGTCTGGATCTACGCCGGTGGCGGACTCACATTTGTATTTGCATTCTTAATGTCCGGAGCAGAAAGTGTTCCCCGACGCTGGGCGGTACACTTGCCCGAATGGATGCCTTATGACCGCTATGGCGCTGTTTGTGCGGCTGTGGTGGTGCTTGCCTCTGTGTGGTTCTTGGTGCGATACATCTCGTCCCTGTGGTCACCTGTTGAGGTTCGGGCTGAGGCCACACAAGAGGGAAACTGATAATGCATGCGCAAGAGAAGGGATAATGCGCCTGACAGTATTAATATTCACCATCCTTGTAGCAGGCAGTTCAGTCTTATGGTTGGAAACTAACGGTTTCCAGGCATTCACCTCAGAGCGAGCGAGACGGCTTGCGGTGACCGCCACGCCAAAACCCTTACCCATTGTGACATTGCAGGATCACAATGGTCGTGAATTCGGGTTTGCAGACTATAACGACCGCGTCGTACTTGTCGATTTCATTTATACCCGATGCCCTACAATGTGCCCAATCATGGGCGCTCGGTTTCGGCAATTGCACCGGTCTATGGAAAACATCAGCCCTGACAAGAGATATTCCCTGCTGAGCATCAGTTTCGATCCCGAACACGATACGGTTGCCGTTCTCAGCAGCTACGCCGATACTTTTGGTGCCGATGGAAGCTCTTGGCGAATGGCGCGTGTCAGCGATCAAGCTAAGCTGGATTTTCTGCTCAAGGAGTTGGGAGTTGTGATCATTCCGGATGAGTTCGGTGGCTATCAGCACAACGCAGCAATCCACGTCGTTGATCGAGGTGGTCGTGTCGCACACATTTTGGACTACGACGTTTCAAGCGAGCAGATCCAACAAGTTGTACAACAATTATGAGGCCGACATCTTACACAGTCAGCTTTCTGGTGGTTTTGAAAAACACCCTGAAACGGATTCAGTCAACTACGCTTGCGTGCTTGCTTTTTCTCGTGCTGCTGCTAACAAGCAAGCAGTTGGAAATGACGATGGTGGGACATGTTTTGATTCAGCTGCCACTGCTGGTTGTTTGTGGCTGGCTGGTTACCCCATCATTGCCATCCCGATTGGAATCCGCTATTGAGAAGGACAACGAGTATGGGATCCCTGGAATTCTCATCGTAATCTTCACAGTACTTTTTTGGATGCTACCGCGCTCCCTGGATGCAGCGCTGGCATCCCCGTTTATGGAATTTACCAAATTCGTAACTTTGCCGACGCTGATTGGTATACCCTTAGCACTCAGCTGGCCATTACTGACACCGGTAGCCAAAGGGTTTGTCATCGGTAATTTGCTATCCATGCTCGCTGTCCTGGGTTGGCTGTATACCCAGGCGCCGATACGCTTATGTAACTACTATCTGATCAACCAGCAGCAACAAGTCGGTAACCTGCTGTTGGCGATTACCGCAGGGATTGCGCTGTACTTCACCCTGAAATGTTTTTTCTTCGATAAAAACCTGGAAGTAGGTGCACTTTGAGGCACTCCCTGTCCCGATTAGCTACAATAAAGAACGTATAAGGATAGTTTGAGCTTTGAAATCACTAAAGACTCTTTTTGACAACAATTTGGCGTGGGCAAGCTCAATCAAGGAAAAAGATCCAGAGTTTTTCTCACAATTATCCAAGCAACAGACTCCCGAGTATCTTTGGATCGGCTGTTCAGATAGCCGAGTTCCTCCGAACCAAATCGTAAACCTGTCTCCTGGTGAAATATTTGTACACCGAAACATTGCAAATATTGTTGTTCATACAGACCTAAATTGTCTTTCAGTTATACAGTACGCCGTCGAGGTCCTTAAAGTTAAGAATATTATAATCTGTGGTCATTATGGGTGCGGCGGTATCAAGGCGGCCATGGAAGATCAAGAGCATGGTCTTATCGATAATTGGCTGCGGCATATTAAAGATGTTCACCGTTTCAATGCCGAAAGATTTGAAGGACTAACCCATGACGAGAAGTTAGATTTACTCTGTGAACTAAACGTAAAAGAACAGGTAACAAACATTTGTAACACAACTATTGTACAAAACACTTGGAAGCAGGGGTGCGAGCTTTCTGTTCACGGATGGATTTATAACATTGAAAATGGGACTCTAAAGGATTTGGATATTAGCGTTACCCCAAACGATGTGATTAGAAGATAAAACCGGTCGTGCGTAAGTTTATAACTCAATCGCATCAACTCGAATTGAACCTAGCCTGTTAAAATTAACACTTTGTTTGATACAAACCTTGGGTCAATTAGGAACACAAATCAGCTACCATGAATCATCTCGAAGACCTACCTAAGTCAAAACAGAACAGAGCTCTGACTTTAAGCACACTATCGTTCGCGGTGTGTTTCGCCGTGTGGACGATTTTTTCCATTATCGGCATTCAGCTACAGGAAGATCTGGGCTTGAACGAGACCCAATTTGGCCTGCTGATTGGCACGCCTATCCTGACCGGGTCTTTGACCCGCATTTTTCTTGGCATTTGGGCTGANCAATATGGTGGCCGCATCGTCTTTNTTNCTGTCATGATCCTGGCAGCCATNGCNACGTTCCTGCTCTCACAGACAGAGACCTATTTGATGGCCCTGCTGGCCGCGCTCGGTCTCGGACTAGCCGGGGGCTCCTTCATTGTTGGTATTGCCTATGTCTCGAAGTGGTATCCGGCAGGCAAACAAGGTACCGCCCTGGGTATCTTTGGTGTAGGTAATGCCGGTGCGGGANTAACGATGTTCGCCGCACCCGTGGTGCTGGTCGCTTTCGGTTGGCAGGCCGTCGCACAGGCCTGGGCTGCTGCACTTGTGGTCATGGCCATTATTTTCTGGCTGATGACAGAAGACGACCCGGAGTTTAAAAAACGANAAGAAAGTGGTGCGAAGCATAAAGGATTTATCGAACAGCTCGAACCGCTGAAAAATATCCAGGTCTGGCGTTTTTCCATCTACTATTTCTTTGTCTTTGGCGGCTTTGTCGCGCTCTCACTTTGGCTGCCGAGGTACCTCATCGGGGTCTATGACGTCAATATTCAGACGGCCGGCATTCTAGCAGCTATCTTTGCGATTCCCGCCAGCCTGTTTCGTGCCTATGGCGGTCACCTGTCTGACAAGTACGGTGCCCGCACCATGATGTATGTGACATTCAGTATGTCGATACTGTGCACCTTCATACTCTCCTATCCAAAGACGGAATACATCGTCCATGGCATCGAAGGCCCAATCAGTTTTTCGGCCAGCACCGGGCTTGTGCCGTTCGTCTCGCTTACATTCGTGTTCGGCAGTTTTATGTCTATGGGCATGGCCGCTGTGTTCAAACACATCCCGGCCTATTATCCAGAGCATGTCGGTGCGGTTGGTGGCCTGGTCGGTATGATCGGTGGTCTGGGTGGCTTCGTCATGCCCCTTTCCTTCGGGGTGATGAACGATATCACAGGTATCTGGACGAGCTGCTTCATGTTGATGTTCGTGATTGTCACTGTTTNAATGCTTTGGATGCATCACGCCATACGAAAGATGGAAACTGATGCCCTGCGGGAACAATTAGNTGAACTACCAGATNTCCCTGAGATGTTGGAATTTGATAAACCNGAGGGTACTTAAGAATGCATTAAGCGNGGTGCTCGCGGACCGGCGGTCCGACGATGACGAGTTTTGGTAGGCTACCGGCTGCCGTATTGCGCAACAAAATCTTCGGATCTCGATCCCGTGAGCGCTAACTGGAAGAACCCTGCCTCCACCAAACTAAGCAGCAAAGTGTTCGCATTCTTTTATGTTTGAGTCGTTAATCTCTGACGAACTTCTTGACAGACCGGTCAAACACCTCGGACGCGTAGATGTTTCCGTAGGCGTCCGTCGCCACACCCTCCGCTCTGATACCCTGCGTGATCTCGCCGAGAATGGTTCCGTCCTTCGCATTTGCGATTATGATATTGCCTTCCAGGACTGTGAGAAACATCATATCGTCNGGGGTAATTGCGATGCCGGAAATCGCCCCGAACTGTGGCCACTGTGTGATGAAGCCGCCATCCTGATCGAAAACCTGAATGCGTCTATTGCTCCTATCGGCCACCAGCACCCGGCCCTGCGAATCCAGCGCGAGCGCATGGGGTACATTGAACTCACCTGGAGCTGAGCCCAATTTCCCCCACGATCTTATGAACTCTCCNTCCTTCGAGAACTTAACAATACGCGCGTTAGTCTGGTCGTTGTGTCCATCAGATATGAAAATATCGCCGTCTACAGGATCGACCACGACAGCCGTTGGCGCATTAAAGTGTGTCGAGTCAGTTCCAGCAACACCCTTGGTACCCAAGGACATCACGACTTCTCCGTCAGGCGTAAGCTTAAACACTTGATGACCACGACCAGCCTTCACGGCGATGGGGATCGGCCCCATCAATCCGAGGCTNGGTGGGTCGCCGACCGTCGCGTCCGCCGCCCAAATAAATCCCTCATGATCCACGAAAATGCCATGGGGCCACGCCAGGAGTCCCGACCCAATTTCCCTGAGGATCTCTCCCGTTGCTCCATCGATCTCGATAATTGGTGGATCAAACCGACGAGTCGCGTAAGCGCGCCGCCCTTCTCGATCCACCGCGGTCCCGTTCATCTCCCAGTAGGGTGGTGAGACCTCTGGAATTGGAACCCAGGACTCGTCTCGGTGGTATTGGACTGACTGTGTTGCTGCGATGTTGGGGATAATCAGAGTCAGTAAGCTGGAACAAGCGACTGTCATTCGAATCAATTTGCGCATGACCCCTCCAGGCAAAAGCGTGGTTGCGTTGTTATGTTGTTAGACAAGGAAAATGTAAGCCATCTCTACTTGAGAGTCTATAAGCTAAGGTCACTAAATACACTTTTTGANAAGNGANTGGGTCCACTGATTGNCTTGTTCGATTTCACTTAAAGTCACNTAAAATCATCTAAGAAGCTTGCTGCCAGGGTCGCTCCTGCGCATCCCTGCGCTCGCGACATTAATGCGTCTATGTACGTCGCCGCTCCTGCGCACCCCTGCGCTCGCGACATTCGTGCATCCCTGCACAGCAGAAGGCGGCGGGGCAGGTAGCGGCCTGAAATTCAATCCCATTCAAGAGCGGCGATGCAGAGAGTCAATGAATCGTTAGTTTGGTCAGTTTGGGGAGGTTTTTCAGGAGTTTCTGAATAAGCGGGATGGATTTTCAGAGCAAATGGCGGTGTGGACTCGATTGGGGATACTTTATTCTACCTATACTCCTCCCTTGTGCATCGTCTCACTCCAGCGTTCTAACGCTGACTAAGCTGTAACCCTATAAAACTGATAAACATTTCTTCCCAGCTTTGATCACCCCACCTGACAGCTTCATTTAAGGCAGTTGCGGGCACCCCTAATAACTTAGGTGGTTCCCCGAATTGTCGTCCCCGGGCAAAATCTGGATGATTAACAAAATAGAGCAACGATGCGGTCTCACGATAAGCGATAGACGGACTGGTTCCGGACGGAGACCGTGGTATTCCCTGTAAAGCACGAGGTTACAAGCATGAAAAACGCAACCAACGCACAAGCTAACAAGATAGGGTTTCTTAATACGACCGTGTTCATGATGTGTTTCACTGCGTGGATTATCGTTGTCGTGCTCGCGATATTGCTTATTCGCAATGACGCATTGGACTGGGGGGGCACCGAGATCGGCTGGCTCATCATTACCCCGATACTAACCTGGGCCGTGGTGAATATGGTCCTGTTCCTGTTCGATGAGCGGCGACGTCGAAAGCTGGGTCAACCGTAGCCGCTGGGGAACCGTTGCCGTGTTTGGCGGCAACCGCACCCCCACAATAGCTGAAGGACAGACTGGTTCCTGAAGCAGACCAAACAATTCCCGACAGGGTACGAGGATATAGTTATGGAAAGAGTAGCAACTGCACAATCTCACAAAGCGCTCGCACTCAATACGATCGCGTTCACAGTCTGTTTCGCAGCGTGGATGATGAACGGTGTGCTGGTGACGTTTCTAGCCGCCAATGAGGTATTCGACTGGGGATCCGTCGAGATCGGCTGGCTCATGGGTATCCCGGTCCTGACCGGAGCCATCTTTCGGCTGCCGGCCGGAATGCTGACGGACAAGTTCGGCGGCAAATGGATCTACGGTGGCTTGCTGTTTTTCTGCGCCATACCAATGTACATGATTCAGTACGCCGACAGCTTTCTCTACTACGCGTTGTGTAGCGCGGGTTGGGGATTGGCCGGTGTGAGTTTCTCTATCGGAATCGCGTACTCGTCGGTCTGGTATCCGAAGGAACGGCAAGGGATGGCGCTGGGCATTTTCGGCGCCGGCAATGCGGGTGCTGCACTGACGGCGCTGTTTGCGCCGACCTTATTGAGCACATTGACGGATGGCGGCACGAACATCGAAGGCTGGCGGCAGTTGCCGGTCTTCTATGCTTCGGCACTCGTGATCATGGGGATCGTGTTCGTCCTTTTTTCGACGAATAAGAAACCTGCATCGAGCGGCGCAAGTTTCGCGGAGATGTTGCAGCCGGTGACCCGAACAAGGTCATTGGAGTCCCTCTCAGCATCAGTGAGCGGACGGTCGAGCATCATCGCTCACAGGTAATGAGCAAGTTGGGCATTCAAAGGCTCGCTCAGCTCGTTCGCATCAAGCTCGAAGCTGAACTGATGGCCCGTTCAGAAGAGCCTTCTGTACGTAGCAAAGGTCAGAATTAGCACATGGAAACTGATCGTTGCTATGCGAGAAGACGAGTCGGCCATCGTGGTAGTTGACGCTCGGACTCGTGAGCTGAAGTACGTTATCAAAGGCGAGAGCATCGTGATGAATTTCCACACCCACCCACTAATTTGATAGGTATTGACACTGTTCACATTACAGTAACACTAGTGGCACAATCCTTATCGCACCAATTTGCAGGGAATGAGCATGAGTCTGTTTGAATTTTTGATGGTATTGGTTTCGCTGATTGTCGGGCTGGGGCTTACCGAAGTGCTAAAAGGCAGCGCCAGGATGTTTCGGAGTCGCGATTCGCTCAACATTTACTGGGTTCATATCGTCCTGATCCTCACGATATTCATCGCACTGCTGCAACAGTGGTGGGAAATCTGGGGATTAAGAGACACTCCAGAATGGACTTTCTCGGGGCTGCTCATGATGATGGGAGGTCCGGTTGGTTTATACCTCATCGCCCATTTATTGTTTCCCAAACCTCTAAAAAATTCAGATTTGACAGCTTATTACTATGACCCCATGCGCCCGGTCTGGTTGATTGGAGTTTTTACGGTGGTAATTGCCGCAACATTCAGACCCCTTATCATGGGCAAGGTTTTGTTCGCTCTGGATAATGCGACATCGTTCGGTGCTGTCATACTCTTTGCAGTTCTTGCGCTCTCAACCAACAAATCTCTGCATGCTGTCATTTTGCCTCTTTTCTTCTTCGGTCTGCTCGCCGATGTGATGCTGGTGAATTTCGCCATCGACTAACGCGGAATAAGGGGGTCGGAGGGATTAAATGTTGACCAGTAATGAAAATGATCAAAATTTAGTCCCTCCGTCCCCTATCTACAACTTGACCACTGTTCCGCACACTGCGAGAATTCCCGGTAGATATAAACTACTAACTAATAAGAATTAGTGAGGGAGCCCGATAATGGTAACCCGATTCAAACAAGCAGCTATCGCGTCAGCACTAGGGCTGGTCGCTGTCCTGTTGGCTGCAAGCTCGGCGCTCGCGCAATCTACCGACACCTATTCAGCACCAAGGGCCTGGGATGGCAATCCTGATATAAATGGGGTCTGGCAGGCGATTGGTACTGCCCATTGGGATCTGCAAGACCATCAGGCGAGCGCGGGATTGCCTGAGCTCGGCGCGCTGGGTGCTGTTCCTCCAGGCCAGGGCATCGTAGTAGGCAATGAGATTCCTTACCAGGCCTGGGCGCTGGAGCAGAAGCAGGCGAACTGGGACAACCGACAAGGCGAGGACCCAGAAGCCAAGTGCTACCTGCCAGGAGTACCTCGGGCCACCTATTTACCCTATCCATTTCAAATACTGCAAGGCACTAACAAGATCATGATCGTGTACGGTTATGCGGAAGCGAATCGTACTATTCATATGGATAAGGAAAATCCCGAATCAGCACCACTGGATACCTGGATGGGTCGATCCCATGGCATATGGGAAGGTGATACCCTGGTGGTGGATGCCCAGGGATTTAATGGCCAGGCCTGGTTCGATCGTGCCGGCAATTTTGCCAGCAGTGCTTTAAAGGTCACCGAGCGCTATACACCGATTGGTCCCGATGCCATGCTGTACGAAGCGACTTTAGAAGACCCGACTGTATTTACCCGGCCCTGGCAGATAAGCATGCCGCTGTATCGGCGATTGGAAGCAAACGCCCAGGTCATAGAGTACAAATGTGTAGAGTTTTCCGAAGAGATACTCTACGGTCATTTACGCAAACAGACGAGCGAATAAGCCATAGCTCTGAATAGCCTCACCCCCACTTATTGGAGGTTCGCAATATGAATTATCGTATAACAAGTCCCAAAACAAGCCGCAAGCTGGGTGCTGCCGTCTTCTCCGTTTTTGCGGTTGTTAACCTTATTGCTTTACCAGCAACTGTTTTCGCGGCAACTCCGCACCACATCCATATAGCCCTTAATAATGCTTCCGAAGCGGTGCGGTGGTACGAAGAACACATGGCATGTGAAGCTACTGCGGGGCGCAATGATGCGGTTCTGTGCGGCACTACCGAAATTGCCTTCATTGAGGGTTCAACCCAGGGTGGTTCTCAAGGCACCGGTGTCGACCACATCAGTTTTTCCGTCGTAGATTTGACGGCCAAGATGACCGAGCTCGAAAACGTCGGCGTGCGCGGTTCTGGAGTGAGGCTGCAAAGATTCGATGACGGTGCGCTGGTTCGTGACATTCCCGGTTTGTTCAAGATTGCCTTTATCTTCGATCCCTGGGGAACCAAAATCGAGTTGGTCGAGGATACCGACACCCTTGGATTTCACCATATCCATCTGAATTCTGTGGATCCGGTGGCTACACTACAATGGTATGGCGAGGTACTCGGCGGTACACCAGCGGCCCTTAAAGGGACGCTTAACGGGCTACAATTCGATGATGTTTGGATACTTGTAAGTGCCTACACAGATGGCCGTCCCGGACTGACTCGGGGTCGTGCAATCGATCATATTGGTTTTGAGGTCGCAGATCTTGACCAGGCAGCAGAACAGATGAGCCAACAGCAAGTGCAGTTCCGGCAGCAACCCATGGTTCCTGAAAATGCCCGTTCATCTGCCAGGCAAGCCTTTATTCAGGGGCCAGACGGAGTCACGATCGCCCTTGTTGAACCCGGCTGGGCTGGGGTCGTCGAGCAAGTCATCGTTGCCGATGCGGATTTAGCCACAGAACTTTATATCCCACCGAAAACCCCCTGGGGCGAACCTGATCTGCAAGGCATCTGGACTGGCGATGCAGCCCATGGTATCCCTATGCAACGTCCCCGAGATGTTGCTGGCTCCGAGACATTGACGACTCAGGAGGCAGCGGCGCGACGGGAGCGGGGCACCCTGAACAGTATTTGGGGCTATGACCGTGAATGGCGCGATACTACCCTGGGCTATGTTAAGTCAGCCCCTTCCACCCAGGTGGCGATGGTGGTTGATCCGCCTGATGGGCGGCTTCCCGCGACTACGGCTGAGTATCGACAAGCTGCAGCCAACCGACCTCCCCGGCTGCCCCCGGAGAGGGCTGAAGGGCCGGAGGATCTGGGGACTTTCGTACGCTGCATTACCCGTGGGCCAGTTGGCATGATGATGCCGGGGATCTATAACAATGGCCTGCAGATTGTGCAGAGCCCGGGCAATGTTGCGATCCAGAAGGAAATGATTCATGAGACTCGGATCATCTCAACCGAGCCTCGAGAAGGCTTGGGAGAGAACCTTAAACAATGGTTGGGAGATTCTCACGGCCATTGGGAAGGTGATACTCTGGTGGTGGAAGTGAGAAATTTAAATGGCAGGACTTCTTACCAGGGTTCCAGTGAAAACATGCAATTAACGCAACGCTTTACCCGCACTGGTCCCAATTCCCTGCAATATCAATTTATTGTTGAAGATCCAAGCGTATGGGCCCAACCCTGGACCGGGATGTTCACCTTCGTAAGAGACGATAGTCAGTATGAGCTTGTGGAATATGCTTGCCACGAAGGAAATTACGGCATGACAAATACATTAAGTGCAGCCCGCGCAATCGATGCGAGGGAAGCTGAGGCAGCTGCTAACGATCGGTAGCTGTTGTCTAACAGAATGGTCAATAAAATAGTACGATTTCTCATGAGGAGAATCCTATGCGAAAGTTTTTGAATTCCAGCCAAAATCGGTTAATTGTCGGTGTAATCGGAGCCGCGGCAGCGCTCCTATTTGCCACAACAACGACCCTGGCCCATCATGCTTTTTCCGGTGAGTTTGATTCCAAAAAACCGGTTAATCTGCGGGGCACGGTTGTCAGAATGGAATGGATCAATCCCCACGCCTGGCTGCATCTCGCGGTCACCGACGAGAATGGCAATTCGGTAACCTGGATGATTGAAGCGGGACCTCCCGGCGCCCTGGTTCGAAGAGGCTGGAGAAAAGACTCGGTTATACCTGGCGTCGAGCTTGTGGTAGAGGGCTACCAGGCCATAGATGGCTCCAATCGGGCCAATGGTCGCGATGTGACGTTTCCTGACGGACGCCGTCTATTCGCAGGCTCATCCGGCACNGGCGCNCCAACCGATGGTGCCGANCCAGACGAGGNNAAATAACNCCAGATAGGCGCGCACAGNATTACTCGNTATGCCTTGCGCTCNGCGNTAAGGTGAGCGCGTTNTCAGGCGCCTTTGTCTTTTTATTCATTTAATNCNTGACANNAGAAAGCAGTCTGTCCCCATAACATTNNTNGCGGTACCANCGAAAAACGTTNCCGCGGAAACGTTTTTNGATAGGGGAGGGANTCTAATAANATAGTAANTTAGCAGANNGTAACCGCGTNTTATATCNAACNGTTTCCCNTCCAGTTCCTGAGCTGCTTGAGCTCATTGTGGCGTGAGAATNCNAATNTTGCCGAGNTGATTGCTTGGCACCAGTTCAGTCTCACCAGCGGGAAATCCATTTTGCGAAAGCACGTAGGCAATAATCTCCAGGTACTCGCTGTCTTTGAGTGAACCAGGATTATCGGCCGGCATCTTCCCCAGCATGGCATACCACAGATCCAGGACAGTCATACCGGTGAAGGAAATTAGCCGGCCCTCGAAAAATCGCAGATCGTGGCAGTGCTGACATNTTTCCTCGTAGAGTAGCTTGCCTGCTTGTGCCTGCGCCTCAATATAAACGCCGTCTTTTATTGATTGCTGTTGAGCAGANAGCAACGAACCTNANAGCATTGTTAANACTGTAACAANACATGCAATTGTGAAGTTCTTTAGCGTGATTACCACTTAGGAATGCTCAGTCGATGGCACTGCGGCTTAAGGAGGCTAAGAGTGAGAAGCTACGAGTCAATATCATGGGATTCTCGACAAATTGCCCTTATTTGTGTCAGCTATAAATCGTGCTGGAGCGCAGAAACACTATCATTCCCGTTTTTGACATACAAGGGTCGAATGGCTATATTTCATTGACGAAATAGACTGCAAAAAACAGTAGTGGCACGATTACTGGCTTGTTTAACAGCGGATCTTTTCATTACTGGCATTACATGGAGTTCGGGTGGAGCTGAGAGAGTTAGAACAATGCCTGATTCCATTCTGTGCCGCTCACTACGAAGATCAATCCCCTGCAGTGACCGACGTTTTCCAGATGCCCGGGCATGCCGGCTTTTCCTACGGCTTTTCCGTCAGGACCGCTGACTCGCTGGACAAATGGTATATCCGGCTGCCACCGCCCAATGTAAAACTGCAGGGCACTGCCGATGTGCTGCGCCAGGTCGCGGCCCTGAATGCACTTCCCGATGCGGTTCCCCACTGCCGGGTAAAATGGTCTGGCGATGACCCACGCTGGTTCGGTCGACCTTATTTCATCGTCCCTCAATTGGAAGGTGACATCGTGCGCCAGGACCGTAGCAGCTGGGTGGCGCGGCTCGGTGTGGATGCCAGAACCGATATGGCACGACAGGCAGTGCAGGCCCTGGCCGCTATTCACCGGGTCGATCCGGGGCAGGGCGCTTACCTCGGAGATCCCGTGGCGCTGCAGGACGATGTGAATCGCTGGGACCGCTTCGTGGAGAAGGCAGCCGATCCGGAATGCCTCGAACTGGTCCCGGATGTCAAGCGCCTGCTGTTAGAGCAGATTCCCAGTAGTTCTCCCACAGGGATTTTTCACGGAGACTTCCAGTGGTCCAACCTGTTCTATGCAACCCAGGGCAAGCTGCTGGCGGTGATTGACTGGGAGCTGGTCGGCATCGGTGCCACGCTCAATGACATTGGTTGGTTCGCCACGTTCAATGACCCGCAGGCCTGGGCCGATGCCGCTCATCGAGTCTCTTATATGCCCCAGGCAGAAGAGCTGGTTGCCATGTATGAAGAAGCCTGGGGAGCCAAGCTGCCGGACATCGCCTGGTTTCGCGCGCTGGCCGCCTACAAGTTTGCCATCATCACCGGATTCAACCTGATGCTGCACCGCCGCGGCAAGCGTCACGATCCGCTGTGGGAGACTACCAAGTTTTCTATGGAGTCACTTCTGCAGAGAGCCATGACGCTGCTGGAATAAATTTTCTATCCACTGGGCAACGAGGTCAGGAAATGGCCGAGATCGCAAACTCAGCCTCAGAACCAAGCTGGCATTCGCTTCGGCTTCACTCATAGCCCTTGACGGGNCTATGTTAGACTTGCTTCCAGCTGATCAATGCTCAAAAAACAGACTGCAGTCCTACCAGGGGGGTAAGGTAGTAGTGAACAAACTTCTTTCGCGCCGTGCTTTTCTGCAAGCGAGCAAAAAAGCAGCCCATTCTTCGGCAATAATGTTGACCATGCCCATGATTCTGTCCGCCTGCAATCGGGCGGAGCAGGCTCGGTTGAGTGGTGAGTCATTTCAGATACTTTCCGAAGAAGAAGCCAACGAATTCAATGCCATCGCCGCACGCATTATTCCCAGCGATGAAACACCGGGTGCCCTTGAAGCCGGNGTAATCTATTTCATCGATAACGTAATGAACGATGACATGCTGGGTAGAGATGAGGAACTGCTCGAGCTGCGAAATGGCCTGCGAGAATTACAAACAGCGGTTGCGCTGAATTATGGTGGCACGTATTTTTACCAGCTCGAAACTTCTCAGCAGGATCAGTTACTCACCGAGATCGAGATCAGCACTTTTTTTGGAAACATGCGCTTCCTGACTCTGGCCGGCATGTTCTCTTTGCCTGAGTATGGTGGTAATCGGGATAACACCGGTTATCAGTTGATTGGCTATCAGCCCCAGGGTGCCTGGGCAGCGCCCTACGGTTTTTACGACGCCGATTTCATGGAAAAGGGGGAATAGGGATGGCGCGCGCTCCCTTTGCAACCGGTGATGAAGTGGATTTCATCATAGTCGGTTCCGGTGCCGCCGGCGGCATCATGGCCAAGGAACTCTCCAGCGCCGGACATTCGGTTGTGCTACTAGAGCAGGGTCCCCATCTGCAGGCGGCTGACTTCAAGCATGACGAATGGGGCATCGATCACAATTTCAACATGATGTGGAGTACACGGCACGGCTATCCGCAGACATTTCGAAGAACCGAGAATGAGGAAGCCGAACTGAGAGAGTCCGTGTGTGGCTACGCCCATAATGTTGGCGGCAGCAGCGTACATTTTTCCGGCAACTTCTGGCGCTTTCGGCCCATCGACTTCATGGAAGCGAGTGTGCGAGGCACGATTGCCGGCACCACCTTTACCGACTGGCCAATCAGCTACCAAGACCTGGAGCCCTATTACACCAAGGTAGATTGGGAGATCGGCGTGTCGGGGCTGCAAGGACCCTGGGATCCACCACGATCGAGGCAATACCCGTGTCCGCCCATGCCTATCAAGGGATCAGATGTATTATTAGAGCGTGCCGCGAAACAGATGGGCCTGAATCCCTATCCAGCGCCAGTAGCAATTTTGTCGCAGCCCCATAACGGTCGTCCTGGGTGTATTCATTGTGGATTCTGCAATGGTTTCGGTTGTGAGGCAAACTCAAAATCTTCAACGATGATCGCCATGATACCGCTAGCGCTTGCTACTGGTAATTGTGATCTTCGCACTGGTTGCACGGTAGCGCGAGTCAATGTCAATGAGCAGGGGCGAGTATCAGAAGTCATCTATTGGGACGAAGATGGAGCCGAACAGGCACAACAGGCCAGGGCGGTGGTGCTGTGTGCCAATGGTGCGGAAACTCCACGCTTGTTACTGCAGTCGGGCTCTAGTCAGTTTCCCGACGGTCTGGCCAATTCAAGCGGGATGGTAGGGAAAAACCTGATGTTTAATGGCTATTCCTCGATAGCGGGATTGTTTGATGAGCCCGTCAATGCCTACAAGAGTGTACCTGCTTCCCGGGTTGTACATGATTTCTACGAACTGGATCCGAGTCTGGGCTTCTATGGCGGCGGTGGAATCGACGGGAGGCACCCGTCACGCGGTGCACCCCTGGAATCGGCACTTCTCGGGAGTCTGTTTGGCGGACCTTCCTGGGGGGNTGAGTATAAGCGTAATTTGCAGACGGAATTTACCCATGTGGCTGCATTTGATGGTCATACGACTTCGCTTCCTCAAGAAACAAATAACGTGACACTTGACCCCAATTATCAGGACAAATTCGGACGTCCAGCAATTCGGTGTACTTACTTAGATCACCCGGATGATCTGGCAACCATGAAGTGGTTCCTCGATAAAACGGCTGAGCTGATGGAAACGGCTGGTGCGACGAAGATGGAAGGCTACTATCCTGAAACAGGACAGACCGGTAACGTACATTTATTAGGAACTTGCCGAATGGGCGATGATCCTGCCAGTTCGGTAATCGACCGCAACAACCGCTCCCACAATGTCCCCAATCTGTTTATGTGTGATGGCAGCACGCTAGTGACTTCGGGAAGGGGTCAGCCCACCATGACCATCATGGCACTGGCCTTCCGGGCCGCCGAGTTGATTAACCAGGCGGCGCAGCGCGGTGAGATATAGCTAGAACTGATCTTCCATTTTCTTGACGCTGGCAAAGACGTCTACGGTTCCGTCTTTCTTCATCAACAAAACGTCGAAGGGAGTGAAGCGATTGCCCATCACCATACCGGGAACGCCGATCGGCATGCCGGGAACGGCTAAACCTAGCGCGCCCTCTGGTGGAGCCGCCAAAAACTGGGCAATGAATTTCTCCGGAATATGGCCTTCGAACAGATAGTCATCCTTGGTCACCGAGACGTGACAGGATTGCCATTGAGGTTTGATGCCAAACTCTTCCTTCATGCCATTCAGGTCTGCCGGATGGAAAATGTTGGAGCTGTAACCCCGCTCATCCATGTGTGTGATCCAGCCGTCGCAGCAGCCACAGATCTCGAGCTTGTACACATTGAGCACGATGTCGTCGACGGACTGGGCCGATGAACTACCGCCAAATGTCATGGTGAAGGGAAATAGTAGTGAACAAATAAGCTTCGTAACGTTAGCTTTTTTCATGGGTTAAATCCTGCAATAAACTTTCAATTCTAAGTATCCGGTTCTTCTGAAATTTGATCAATATCAGCTTGACGGCTATTTTTCTGCATTAAGTAGACAATTTCCAGCGGAATTACCAAAACAGCGCTATTTTCAGCATCTACAAGCAGAGAAAAGCGACTGCAGTCAATAATACCAGATTGCGTTGTAACCAGCGCCAGAGGGTCCCAAGTTTCTCATGCAGCTGCCCGGCTACCGGGACCTAAGGGATGACACCACTGGTCGTCAGCCTGATTCGGTACAGTCCGGTACGGGCTGTCATGTAGAGCGTCGAGCCATCGTCTCCCCAGGCGACATTGGCTGGCACCTCATCGGGCTTTATGGTGCCCAGATGAGTGCCATCTGCGGCGAAGACCCATACTCCTCCCGGTCCCGTGGCAAAGAGGTTGCCATTTATGTCCACCTTCATGCCGTCGGCCGCCCCCTCGCTGCTCTGGTCGTTAACATNATAGAACACGCGCGGATTACCGATGATGCTGTTGCCAACCACATTGTAGGCATACCATACCTTGTTGCCGGCATCGGAGTTGGCGACGTAGAGCGTCTGCTCATCTGGCGAGAAGGCTATGCCATTCGGGCGGGTCTGATTCCGCTCCAACAGTTGAATTTCGCCTGCGGGGCTGAGCCGGTAGATGCCATTGTAGTCAAGCTCCCGAAGCGGATCCTCTTCCAGACCAACCAGCCCATAGGGAGGATCGGTGAAATACAGCCAGCCGTTGGAATGCCATGCTGAATCGTTGGGGCTGTTTAGACGCATGCCGCGATAGCGATCCACCAGTGTAGTGCGACTGCCATCGTTTTCGATGCGCGACACGACACGGCTGCCATGTTCCATTAATAGCAACCTGCCCTGTGAGTCAATGTTCAAGCCATTGGAACCCACCGATGGATGGCCGGCATCGCCTTCGAAGACCGGCTGCAGAAACGTGCCGAGCCCGGCGGCATCGCTCCAGGTGTGTATGGCATTGCTGCGCAGGTCACTGAAGTAGAGTTGATTGGTACGGCGGTCCCACACCGGTCCCTCGGTGAACGCAAATCCACCGGCCAGCTTCTGGATATTGGCATCGAATGGGATCAGCGCATCGAGTCGTGGATCGACTCGTTCCACCATGCCGGCATTATCGGTAATGCCGGTTTGTTCGGCATCGCCCGTATTGCCACTGTCGTCACCTCCGCAGCTGGTGAGCAGGATTACGAGAATCNAAACTACACTTGCTTGAAGCACACTTTTCATTAGCCTTTACCTCTCTGGATTGCCATCCATCAGTCGATATTGCCATCCATAATGTCGTACATGCGCTGCACCGCTTCGAGGTTGGCGCCTAATTGATCCACCCCCAGCGTATCGGCATGTTGACGCAGGTCGGCGCGGGCCGCCGCTTCCTCGGCGTTATAGCCCAGCGCCTTCAGTCGGCGCACTTCTTCGGTGAGATCGCCGTAATAGGCCTGCACATTGTCGATACGATCCAGATCGCGGAATCCCGGGCCGTGGCCCGGCAATACCAGATCGAAACTCAGTTGTTTCAGCCCCTGTAAGGTGTCTGCCCATTCGGCGACATAACCGTCGCCCATATAGGAAATACCACCGAGCATCATGTCGCCGGTAAACACGATTCTTTCCTGTGGGAGATAGATCGCCAGGTCGCCACCGGTATGGGCGCGACCGAAATAGTGCAGTTGAATCTCCCGTCCACCGCGATACAGCGTCATGGTGTCTTTGAGTGTTGTAGTCGGTGGGGTAAAAACAATTTCATCCTGGGCGCGAACATGGGCTTGCCAGAATTCCAGTTGGGTCTGCAATTCTGCTCTTTCAGCACCACTGGCATCGGCAATCCGTTGTTGCAGATTGGCTACCGTATTATCGAAGCGATTCAGTGATGACAGGTAAGTCTGTTCATTGGCTGGATCACCGGTAAGCTTCTGGTAGGTCACTTCATGCCCGATAATTTCGATATCCGGGCCAAATGCCGGCACGCCGTTGGCATGGTCATAATGGAAGTGGGAATTGATTAAAGTAGTAACCGGTTTGTCGGTAACTACACGAATTGAATCGAGCAGGGCTCGCCCGGCGGCTGGAGTAATGTGGGAGTCGATGATTACGACATCATCGTCACGTTCGATGATCAGGGCATTGCTCATTGTGTAGAGTGCCCCATTGCCAGTGGCAAAATAGATGCCCTCGGCAACTTCCTCCAGGCGATGGGTGTCGGTGTCGATGATTTCTTGAGCTATGCCGAGCGTCGGAATCGCCAGCATCAGGGAGATTAGCGCGGCTCGAGTACTATTGGGTGCTGTCATGTCTGTCTCCTGCTTTGATCTTTTTTGGTTTTAANGTCCCTCAAGAGACTGCNCAATATAACCCCTCTGAATGTTCCGCGCACTCATGGATTGCGGGATTCAGTGGAAATAGCTAGCCAGCTGAGGCAAACTCACTGTGAAGAGTAATCAAGCCTAGGGAGGATAACCACAATGAAACGACTTATTGCCAGTTTGGCGGTCGTAGGATCTGTGGTGCTGTTGCAATCACCCGTACAGAGTCACCATGCGTTCTCATCCGAATTTGATATGGAAAAACCATTTAATATAAGCGGCGTTATCACCCGCATGGAGTGGGTTAACCCTCACAGCTGGTTGCATATAACTGCAACCCTGCAAGATGGCAGTACCGAGGATTGGATGCTGGAGGGTGGCACACCCAATACGTTGTTACGAGCGGGCCTTACCGACCAGATCCTACTGCCCGGTACCGAGATACGGGTGCGCGGTTACCAGAGTAAAGATCCGGACTGCATACCAAAGTGCCGCGGCAGCGGCCGGGACATCACCTTTGCAGATGGCACGAGTATCTTCATGGGATCAACCGGGACGGGTGCACCGCCGGGCGACTTTCCCGACGATGATGATCGATAATCTGGCTACCGGCTGTCCTGTTTGAGAAAGTAGCATCATAAAAGGACGTGTCGTGAATATGAATGTAACTATAAGAAGCACCGGAATAAAGAGACTGAAGGCGACCCAGCGAGGCGAATCAAACCCACAGATGTTCATCGCCATTATTCTTGGCGTGGTTGCTATTCTGGGGGCCATGTTCTTTTTCTTGTTGGCACCTGAGCAATCCACCGAGATGGATCGAGTGTCCGATGCTACAGCAGTCAGCACTACTCCCGCCGCCGTAGTAGAATCCGCTGCGCAGGACATCTCCGGTATATGGCAGGCTCTGGGCTCCGCCGCCTGGAATCTGGAAGGTCATGCAGCCAGCAAGATGCCTGTGACCGGTGTAATCGGTGCCCACGGTGGAATTCCCGCCGGAACCAGTGTTGTGGTTGGCGGAGAGATACCCTATCAGCCCNGTGCTTTGGCACAACGAGATACCAATCGTGCGGACTGGGTCAACCTGGACCCGGCTGCTAAATGTTATATCCCTGGTATACCTCGCCTGACGTATATGCCGGCGCCACTGCAAATCTTGCAGACGGACAGCGAAATATTTATCGCCTATGAATGGGGTGGCAATAGCCGCAGTATCTTTATGGAGAGACCTGGCNCCTCTGCTCCACTGCCGTCGTGGATGGGCTATTCGCTGGGTAGATGGGAAGGCAATACGCTGGTAGTCGATGTAACTTCTCAGATGCCAGATACCTGGTTCGATGCCTCGGGTAATTACCACAGCGGCTCAGTTCACGTGGAAGAACGCTATACCCCGATGGGTGAAAACCATATCCAGTACGAAGCAACCATCACCGATGAAGAAGTGTTCAGTAGACCCTGGACTATCAGTATGCCGCTGTACCGACGCCTGGAAGAGAACGCACGCATTCTGGAATATAAATGCGTAGAATTGGCCGAAGACCTGTTGTATGACCATTTGCGGAGAGGCTACGATGGACCCAGGAATCTGGATGGATCGACCCGCGAAAGCGCAGGCTCCCTGGTAGAGAATNCCGCCGATCAATAAGGAGGAACCACTTATGAGACACATGAAAATACTACGCTCATTAGCAGTTTCAATTGCCAGCATGGCTATCGCTCAGGCAAGCCTGGCAGATGTGCCCATGAAAGCCTGGGGTAAACCCAGCCTGCAGGGCAACTGGGATTTCCGCACGGTCACGCCTTTTCAACGGCCGGCGGCCTTTGCCGACAAGGAATTTCTGACTGCTGATGAAGTCGAGGATTACGAAGCCGCAGTGCGTGCCGGTAGGGAAGCCCGGGCTACTGCCGAATTCGATGGTGAATTCGATCAGAGGGACCTGGATGTAGGTTATAACACCTTCTACCTGGATCAGGGCACTACCATGACCACCACCATGCGCACTTCGCAGCTTATCTATCCTGAAAACGGACGCATGCCGGGTATGACAGATCGGGGTCGGGAAGCGGCGGCATACTATCGTGCGCTGCAGCGCCGCTCTCCCCAAGGGCCGGAAGACCGCAACCTGTATGATCGCTGCATCCTCGGATTTAACGCCGGGCCTCCTATGCGCTCCGGTGCCTACAACAACATGATGAAGCTGATACAGACCGAAGACCATATTGTGATTCAGACCGAGATGGTCAATGATCATCGCGTCATCCCTACCAGCGGGGGTGAGGCTCTGCCGGACGATGTGCGACAGTGGAAAGGCAATTCGATTGGGCAGTGGGACGGCGATACATTTGTCGTGACGACTACTAACTTCACACATCTCAGTCGCTTCAATGGTACCGGTGAGAACATGACGCTCACCGAACGATTCACGCGTCTGGATGAGGACCGGTTGCAATATGAATGGACGGTCGACGATGCGGAAATGTTTGATGACAGGTTCACCGCTATCGTTGAGATGCAATTGACCGACGCCGACCTGTTTGAATACGCCTGCCATGAGGCGAACTACGCTATGCCATTAATGTTAAGTGGTGCCCGCAAGCAGGATGCGGCTGGTGAGGAAGACGATACCTGGCTACCGAGCTGGAGTCGTTAACGCAACGCCATTAGATGGGCGAAGGGGGTAGGGAGATTGGTTTCTCACCGTCCTTTTTTTAGCCCCGCAATACTGATTATGTATTCATGATTCGGCGACGACAATTCACTCTGTTTTCACTATTACTGCTTGCTTCGAGCGCCTTGTTCGCGCAAACAACCCAGACGCTGCAATGTCGGCTGCAGGGATTCGACTCCGATAGCATAATCCAGGCAAGTAATAGCGCAGACGGTTTAAGGCTAGACTGGCGCGGCACGGATGACCAGCAATTAAGTCTGCTGCTGGCAGTGGAGCAGCAACAGCCGGTGATCAAGCATCTGCAACTTCGCAGCGGCAATGACGACTGGATAACCCTGCTAACCGACAGCCGTTTCGAATACAGGATTGTCGAAGGCTTACGACGCATAAGCAACCAGCAACTCAGCCCGATGCGAGAGCTGGGAATGGAACTCACCGATGCGGTGATAGACCGACACAAATGGGATGTGTTCTGGGATGCGCCGTTGGATCTTCGCCAGCAGGAGTTTCGCGGTAATCCTCCGCCCATGGAGGGTGTGGCGAGCCAGCCTGGCCTGCCACGCTCAAGCGATGAGATTCGCCGAGACGAACTCAGTTATCGGGTGGATGATTGCGCTGTGGTGGCAGAGGGTACGCGGGTAGAGGTCAGCTATTCCGAGGTCAGCCTGGGCTCCTTTTCAGGCGAGTTTGTATTCACCGTTTACGCTGGCACCAACCTGATGCGAGCCGAAGTACTCGCCAGCACAGCATTGCCATCGGTGGCGTACAAGTACGACGTCGGCATTACCGGTCTGGACTCGGGCGTTACTGGCAACGTGAATTGGCACGATACGGGAGGCTTGCTGCAATCCTATACTTTGCAGGGTCCTGCCAATGCTGATCACGTGGTGCTGCAGGCTGCGAATCGGCTGGTTGTGGCAGAAACCAACGGCGCAGCAATCGCGGCATTCCCGCCACCCCATACCTTTTTCTGGGCACGGGAAGTCGAGATCAATGTGGGCAATAACTGGTACCGCAAGGACAATGATGACTCCTTCAGCATCGGTATTCGCCAAGGGGAGCAGGAAGTGGTGGAGCGCTATCTGGCGAACTGGTCCCTGTATAGCGCGCCACCGGGATCTCAGCAGCAGATGGCCGCGTATTTCTTGCCGACGCTGGGTAGTAGTGACGATGCCTTCGCAGCGGCGTTGGCGTTCACCAATGGCGATGTCTATCAGCCCCTGGCTGGTTACAAGGTCATGGGTTCCCATTATCACACCAACATGGGTCGTGAACTCATTGCTTCCGGCAGCCTGGATACGCGGCTCAGAGATTTTGAAGTCTTGCGATCGGCAGGCATCAACATCGCCGGCCCAGTGGATAGACCCAGGGAAGTAACTCAATTACAGGAGCAGCACTGGCTATTCGAAGGCGCGGTTCGGCATTCTGATGCAGATTTCATGGTGATGCCGCAGATGGAGAACAGCAACCTGCTGGGTGGTCACTGGGACCTGCTATTTTCCCTTCCGGTTTACTATGTCGATGAGCGCGCGCCTGGAACACCGTTAATCACCGAGCATCCCCAGTATGGCAGGATGTATAACATCGGCAGCATCGCGGACATGATGACCATGGTCGAGAATGAAAACATGCTCATCTACATGCCCCATCCACGCACCAAGGGTTCCACCGGTTATCCGGACGCCGTGGCCGACTCGACCCAGTTCCTGCATGACAGTTATCGTGGTGCGGGCTGGCGTTGGGGTATGGGTTCGGACCTTTCCGAACAACGCCTGTCGGACTACCGGGTAATTCCACTACTGGATGATATGAACAACTGGATTGCCCATAGCGACAAGCCTCTTAAGTCGCTGCTGGCAATCACTGAAACTTATTTCAAGGCGCCCGGTGATGACATCTATGCTAACGGTCCAGTGACCTATCTGAGACTCGATGAACTTCCGGCTGGCAATGATTATTCATCAATCACCAACACACTGAAATCTGGAGATTACTTCGTCAGCAGCGGTGAGGTGCTGATTCCGGAACATTCCTATAGCGGTAGTGGAACTACTGCCCTGGCTACCGCAGAAGTGAGCTGGACCTTTCCACTGGAATTTGTAGAAGTGGTGACCGGCGACGGCGTCGATACGCGATCCACCCTGGTTTCCGCCACGGACCTGCTGCCTTTCGATTCGACGCAATTTCAGATCCCTTTCGACGCCACCGGCCAGAAGTGGGTTCGCTTCGCCGCTTGGGACTCCGCCGGTAACGGCGCCATGACTATGCCCGTGCGGCTGCCTTGACTCACTTCCATAGTTGCCAGGAACCTGCCAAAGTCACACGGAATTTTACTAAGCCCAGACCGACTACTGATACAGAGGCAAAAATTATGCAACAGATAGATAGTGTTCGGTGCGCCAGGTAGATAATCTCCCCGAATACGTGAGTGCAAATATAAATTGAGGTATCCGATGAAGGTAATCACAGGTGCGGTTGTACAAGCAGGAACAGTGTTGTTCGACAAGGAGCGTACATTAGAGAAACTTGCCGATCTGGCGCAAGATGCAGCTACTGCCAGGGCAAAACTGATCGTTTTTCCCGAAGCCTTTGTTGGCGGTTATCCCAAGGGCCTGGATTTCGGTGTACGTTTGGGAATGCGCTCTGATGAAGGGCGTGATTTGTTTCGCCGCTATCATGACAACGCCATCGATGTGCCCGGCGAGGACACGGAAAAGATAGGTAAAATTGCGGCCTCCACTAATGCCTATCTTGTCGTCGGCGCCATCGAGCGAGACCAGGGCACACTTTATTGCACGGCTTTGTTTTTCAGCCCGGCAGGCGATCTGATCAGCAAACACCGCAAGCTTATGCCTACGGCCATGGAACGTGTGGTATGGGGATTTGGCGATGGCTCGACATTACCTGCTCCTGAAACCGACATCGGGATTCTTGGCGCCGTTATCTGTTGGGAAAACTACATGCCCCAACTCCGGCTTGCCATGTATGGCAAGGGTGTTCAATTCTATTGCGCACCAACTGTTGATGATCGCGACGTCTGGTTACCAACCATGCAAATGGTGGCATTGGAGGGGCGATGTTTTGTGCTAAGTGCTTGCCAATTCATGATACGTTCGGACGGCCCGGAAGATTTTCATCCGATTCAGGGAGAAGAGCCCGGCAAGATTCTCATTCGCGGTGGCAGCTGTATCGTTTCCCCGTTCGGCAAGGTTCTGGCGGGCCCGGTTTTTGATGAGGATGCCATTTTGACTGCCGAGCTCGACAAGAACGAAATCATTCGTGGGAAATTTGACCTGGATGTTGTCGGACATTATGCCAGGCCCGACATCTTTACACTCAACGTCAATACAGAAAAACAAAATCCCGTGAAGTAAAAAAGCTCAGGGATCAGGTCTATCCATTAGCAATCGCTATGGAGAAGGTCCCCAAGTTTTCTACCAGTTCTGTTCTACCACTCTCTCCAGTGGCCGTAGTGTAGTCTGCGGCCGGTAAGCCTGTCGCTGCAGCATATCGAATTGATCGCCGGGAACGAGAAAGTAAAACTTGCCGCCGGAATCCAGCCTGTGAGTGTGATCGAAGATTGCGATATAACTTTGACCGATGACCTCGAAACGGTTTCCCCTGACGACGATAGCGGTATCCTCATCCAGACCGACGCCCAGCAATTCTGGTTTCGCTTCGATGATCTCCATCAGGTCGAATTGACGATTACGCCTCAGCATGTGTTGGTCGATCGCGATATTCTGAATAAAACCAAAGCCTTCTTCATGATCCCCCATCATGATGGTATTGCTGCCGCTGTCGCCCCGTGCCAGGTAGGAGCCGAGGATAGTAGCACCTGCCGAAGAGCCGCCAATTACGCCATCGCGCGCCAGTAAATCGATCAGTGCTTCATGCACCTGGGTATGGAGATAGGAATCGGCGAGCCGCCACTGCCGACCGCCAGTAAACCAGACACCACGGGCTTCTCGAATCGGTGCGGCGAAGCCGGCGCTGTCAGCAACGGCTCTGTCATAGGTATGAATCAGGGTGACATTGCTGAGGCCGGCCGCCTTGAACTGATTTAATCCTGGCCAGTACTGGTCATAATTGTTGCCGCCACTCGCGGTTGGGATGACTACGATCGGCGCATCCAATCCCCCGGCCAGCCCGGCGAAACGCCGCAATATCTCCAGGTCCTGCATGCCGCCGCCGACGATCACCAGCGATCCTCGTGCGGGGCCGGATGTCTGTGACAATAGCTGCGCGCTGAATAAACAGGTCAATAGCATTAGCAGGATTTGTCTTGCCATTGTGGAGCGCCTATTTCTGCCTAATCGACCAGGCGGTATGTCTCATTCATGCCAGGGGCATATTGTGGTGGACTGCCGAAGGGTGAGCCTCTTAAAAACTCTGTAGACCGATCGAGGGTCATCGCTTCGAGCTGGGCTGCGGCGTCGATCACATCCTGGTAGTCCGGTCCATTGCCGCCCATGCTCACCGCATTGTCACGAGTTGCCAGATAGTGATCATAACTGGCGTAGCGCGTCAGGTTATAGACCTCGTCATACTCTTCATCTTCCACTCCCTGACTATTCGGTAGATAGGCGACTCGCCACTGCCCAACGGCTCGACCACCAACCTTTTCCAGATAGGGCCAGATGCGATTACGTGTGATGGCGGAATACTCCTCGAATGCCCCTTTGCTGATTTTCAGATATTCCAGGGTGAGGATTTCGTCACCGGGTTGCGCGCGGTCGAGGCGCACCGGGATGGGAGCATCTGGACTCGCAGTGGTGGTGCTACCGCTTTCGATCAATTCATAGGATTCGTTCAAGCCGGGCATGTAAATCGGATGCGTCTGGGCCGTATAGCCCATCAGGAAATAGCCGCCCCGTGATCCCTGGGAATATTGCCGCCGTGTTGCTAATCCTTCATTGGATCCATTGCTCAAACCGCCATTGCCAGCCAGACGAATCGATCCACCAGTATCACTCGAGACGGCTGGACCGCGTGTGGCCCGCCAATGCTCATAACTGGCATAGCGCGCAAAACGTAGCGCTTCGTCCTGATCCGGTGTGGCATCGTCGGTTTCTGGATAGATGATTTCAAAATCTCCCAGAATCCTCGCGCCGAGCCGCTCGAACCAGGGCCATACTCCAGTCGAACTGGCTTCATACCATGCGTCATAGCTATCCTGCTCGAGATAGGCATGGCGCATCATGATCACTTCCTGTTGACCGACGCGCGGCACATCATTGCGTATCGGTGTCGGTTGGGCATTGGCCAGCATGGATAACAAAGAAGTGAAGACTGTCAGTAATATGGCAGTGGCTATTCGACTATTCTCGGTATTCATGCTCTATTCCTGTGAGTCTGTTTGTTGAACCTGCTGTTGGCAGATTTCCTGAGTACGCTGATAGGCCGGGCGTTCTTTCAAGCTGTCCACATAGCTTTCAAACGAGGCGCGTTTGTCCAGGTTGCCGAATTGCATCGCGAAATCCAGATGGCTGCCGACATAGACATCCGCCGCAGTGAATTGCGCTCCACAGATATAGGGCCCCGGAGAGAGTGCAGATTCCAGCACATCCAGGGCAGCATCGAAGGTGCCGAATCCCAGGCTGCGGGTATTCTCTTCCTTCACCGGCCACTGCATCGATTTGACTGTAATAGCCATCTCGAATGGACCCGAGGCGAAGAACAACCAGCGGAAATAATTCCCGAGCTGTGCACTGTCAGGGGAGGGCATTAACTGCTTTTCTGGAAAGCTGGTAGCAAGATAGGCGCAGATCGCGGCAGTTTCCGTAATCACCGCGCCGTTATGTGTGAGGGCTGGCACCTTACCAAGAGGATTGATCTGCAGAAATTCTGGTGACTTCATGCTGGTGAGATATTCCAGCCACACAGTTTCGTAAGGCTCGCCCAGTTCTTCCAGCATCCAGTGGGCAATCACACTCCGGGATTGCGGATTTGTGTAAAACACCAGATTACTCATGATATTGTCCTCAGCTGTTATTGTTGGGGCAGGCTGTAGGCCCGATATTCCGACCCGGAAGGCGGACCCATACGTCCTCCGCCGGCAGCGATCACTACAAATTGTTGCCCGTCCACGCTGTACATGGCAGGTGTGGCGAAGCCGGCGGCAGCAAGCTCCGTTTCCCAGAGTATCGAGCCGTCCTGGCTGTCGAAGGCTTGAAACTTTCTGTCTGGCGTTGCGCCGATAAAGATCAGACCTGAGGCGGTTACCACCGGCCCGCCGTAACTCTCGGCGCCGTAATTCAGATCGGGGTGGCTCGGGTAGTTACCGAAGTTGACTTGCCAGTCGATCTCACCGGTGGCCAGGTCGATGGAATTGAGAGTACCCCAGGGAGGCGTATTGCCCGGCAGGCCTTCGTGGTCTCTGACACGCAGGTAACCGGCGAAGGCGTAGTCGATCTCGGTACTCGGTTCTACAACGCCGTCCCGGTCTGGGTTACGCACATAGGAAACGACTGCGTTCTGTTCCACCTGGCTGAGGCTGTCGAAGGCGGGCATGCGTCCTCTTCCTTCCAGGATCACCTGCCGCATGTCGGCGACCGACAGGCGCTCGGCAATATCCACCAGGCTGGGAGCGATAGCAGAACCGTCCCGGTCCTGGCCATGGCAGGCGCCACAATTCTCAGCATAGACGCCCCGGTTGCTGAAACCCACCGGAATTTCATAGAGCCGGATAATGCCGCCGATTTCCTGCGCATTGAGGATAAGCTTGTGCCCATTCGGATCGTAGGCAGAGCCACCCCATTCGGCGCCGCCATCATAGGAAGGAAAGAAGAGAATTCCCGCCGTAGTGGGTGGTGCCCACAGACGCTGGTCCAGTGGTTCGACTACTTCGGTGACGAAGTCGATTGCTTCCTGGCTGCGTGTAGTCATTTCGAATTCCTGGCGGGTGAACGCAACCGAAGAAACCGGTTGACTGGTCGCCGCGTTTTCGCCGGGCAGTTCACTGGGAATCCCATCTACCTCATAAATGTCATAAAGCGATTCGCCGGTATCGCGGTTAAACAGGAACAGATGACCTGACTTTGTTGTGACGGCCACGCCGTCGATTAGCACGCCGTCTCGTTCCAGTTGCACCAGTGTGGGCGGCGAGGGTAAGTCTCTATCCCATAGGTCGTGTCGAATGGTTTGATAGTGCCAGCGGTAGTCACCACTGCGCACATCCAATGCAATCAGGCTGTTGGCAAACAGGTTGTCGCCGGTGCGGGACGCACCATAGAAATCCGGTGTCGCCGAGCCGGTTGGGATAAATAGCATGCCCCGTGATTCATCGAGCGTCATGCCGGTCCAGTTATTGGCGCCACCGGCCAGCGTGAGGGAACCCTCTTCCCAGGTTTCCGCGCCGAGGCCGCCGGTTAGCGGCAGGCTGTTAAAGCGCCAGATCTCAGTTCCATCGCGCACGTTGAAGGCACGGATCATGCCGGCATGTGAGGTGGAACTCTCACTGGTGGAGAAACCCATCACCAACATGTCTTCGAATACAATGCCCGGTACGCTGGTAAAGAAAGGGCCGGATGCATCGCTGGGGCGTAGATCCAGCCTGCCGTCGTCACCAAAACTAGCAACCGGTTGACCATCGTCGGCATTGAGAGCGATCAGCTCGCGACCCGCAGCGTAGAGAAGTCGGCGATCATCGCCATCCTGCCACCACATCAGACCCCGTTGTGCAGCGCCGGGCCCGGAAGGGTCGTAACGCCATAATTCCTCGCCGGTGGCGGCATTGAGTGCGAAAGCCACCAATTTCGGAGACAGTCCGTAAAGGATGCCGTCAATTACCAGTGGGCTGGTGTACATGGACGATCCACCCTCGCGAAGTTCGCCAGAGTCGTAGGTCCATGCAAGTTCAAGTTGACTGACATTCTCCGCAGTTATCTGGTCTAGTTCAGAGTAATGGCTGCGCGCAGAATCTCCGAGATAGGTATCCCAATTAGTATTTAGCAGGCTCGATTGATCCGTGGAGTCAGAGGAACAATTGGAAAGGATTATCAAGAAAGCTGTGCAGGCACAATATTTCATTTGTAATGCATCTAGGTTATGTGGGTGTATTTGTTGTTCAGAGGGTTCCTAGCATAATCTTAGAAAGATACGGAGTCTAGGCTGGTAGCTGCTCCACGGACAGTGGAAATAAGTAATGGCAAGCATTGATAGTTGATCGCCAACTCACTACGATGGCTTAGTCATGACTGATTCAACTCTCACTGAGGAACTTGCTGCGCAGGCTGCTGCGACGGCGTCACCGATTACCGGTAAGGCGCGGATTCAATCCATTGATACCCTTCGTGGTGTGGCTCTGTTGGGGATTCTGCTGCTGAATATCATCGCATTTGCAAATCCTTTCGCGGCCTACATGGATCCCCGTGTCGACGGCGCGACCGCAGGCATAGATCTGGCCACCTTCATGACCATGGACATCTTGTTCGAAGGATCCATGCGGGCAATCTTCTCCATGCTGTTCGGTGCCGGGCTGTTAATCTTCATGGCGAAACCCAACACCGATCCCGAGTATGTAAAGGGCTTGTTCTATCGCCGTACACTTCTGCTGGTCGCTTTCGGTCTATTTAATGCCTATATCCTGGTTTGGGCCGGTGATATTTTGTATGGCTATGGTATGGCAGGGCTGGTACTGTTTTTTTTCCGTGATTTCTCTGCCAGGAAACTCGGCCTCTACAGTGCTATCGTGTTTGTCTTGCTGACTATTATGCACATTGGTCTGCAATACAACACCAGGACTCTGAAGAGTGAAGCGGATGCTGTGGCAGCATTGCCCGCCGGAACGGAGCTAAGCGACGAGCAGCAGAGTGCGGTCGATAGCTGGATTGGCTTCCTGGAAACACAGGCTATGACACCGGAGCTGATCCAGGAAGAGTTGGAGACGAAGCAGGCGGGCTATGTTGCCAATTTCATCGGTGCCGCAAAATCCAATATCATTATGCAGACAATAACGTTTGTCGGATTTGTACTGTGGGATGTGCTGGCGATGATGTTGCTGGGCATGGCATTCTGGAAGTGGGGTCTGTTCGATGCCTCCCGCAGCCTGCGTGTTTATATGACGATGCTGCTACTCGGCTTCGGAATTGGGATTCCTTTGAATTACTGGGAAACCCTGACTTACGTAAACAGCGGATTTGAACCACACTGGATTGCCAATATGCGACCCACCTACGACATCGGGCGGCTCTCGCTGGCAATGGGCTATATCGGATTGGTTATGGTGATCTGTAAGATCGGCGTGCTTGGTGCTGTGCGTAATGCACTGGCTAAAGTGGGTCAGATGGCTCTTACCAATTACCTGTCACAGTCACTGATTTGCAATGTAATCTTCATGGGATTCGGTTTTGGTCTCGCGGGAGAACTTGCGCGTCATCAAATATATTATGTTGTTATTGGCGTCTGGATTTTTCAGCTTGTTACGAGCTCGCTCTGGTTACGCCACTACCGCTTCGGTCCAGCCGAATGGTTATGGCGAAGCATGACTTATAAAAAGATACAAACCCTGAAACTGGAAACCGCCTGATTCGCCTCCGTTTGATTTATGAGCTATAAATTTCTGAATATCCAGCGACAAGGCACTATTGCCACTCTTTGCTTGGACCGACCGGCATGTGGCAATGCACTCAGTCTCGCTCTAATGCAGGAGATCATCGACGCGGTCGTCACCTTCAAGTACGACACGCTTACGCGAGTCGTTATTTTTAGGGGTAACGGCAAACATTTTTCGGTGGGTGCAGATCTCAAGGATCCCGCCAGGCAGGAACAGCAAGAGGACAGCGACCTGTTACACCGCGTGCACGACACGCAGCTGGGCAGGGAACTAATCGAATCCATTCTCAATATCAATCAGATTACTATCGCTGCTGTACACGGAGTTGCAGCCGGCGGCGCCACCTGTATCGCCAGTGCTTGTGACTTTCGGGTTGGCAGTGATGACTGCATTATCGGTTATCCGGAAGTAAAACTCGGTATGAACCTCAGTTGGGGTTCGTTGCCCTTATGTTACAACCTGGTGGGTCCGGCGGTGGCGAAGCGCATGGTAATCGGCGGCGAACTGGAAGCAGCCACCGACTTATTGCACTGGGGATTCCTGGATGAACTGGTTAGTGCCTCTAGTCTGGAGCAGAAAAGTCTGGAGATGGCAGAGTTCTATGCCAGCCGCCCCGCCATGGCAGCACAGATGATTAAACGAGGTCTGAATGCGATACAGCTGGCCGCTAGCGCCGGCGTCATGCACGCCGATGGTGACCAGTTCGCACTGGCCAGTCTCAGTGATGACTATCGGCAGGCGCGTGCCGAGTTTCTGGCGGCCAGGGAAAAGAAATAACTCGCGCTGAGTTGTGTTGGAAATCCCAATCACGTACCATGCTGGCCGACCTAAAGCGCTGCGCTTCTTTCAAATAGCGCAGAGTTTGTTCTCTCTAACTTGCGATTATGAGGCCTCCTGTCAGAGGGTTCCTTAATCGAAGTAATCTACCGTTCACACAATCATTGTTTTACTCGAGTGCCTGCCACTCGGGAACTCCGTTCTCGGATAGACGAACGTGGTTTAAGCTCATAGAGAATACGATGCTGGACCGACTGCACTTTAACAGAGACACGCTAAGCGAACTGGTGAAGATCGCCTTACCAATGGTGGTCTCCCAGGGTGCGTTTGCGGTAATGATCTTCACCGATCGTTATTTCATGTCCCAGATCGATCCTACCCACATGGCAGCGTCCCTGGGTGGCGGGGTAGCTGTGTTCTTCTCATTCTGCTTCTTCTCTGGACTGTTTTCCTATGCCAACGCCATGGCGGCGCAATATCTGGGTGCTGGTCAGACTGATAAATGTCCTAAGGTCGTTACGCAGGGCATTATCATGACGGTCATGTGCTCGCCACTGTTGGTGATCATTACCTACTTTGTGTCGGGAATATTCGAAGCCATGGGTCACGATCCGCAGCAGGTGGAGCTGGAACGCAGCTACTATATTATCCTCATGATGGGTGTAGTGGTGACCCTCAGCAAAATTTGTATCTCGTCTTATTTTGCCGGCATTGGTCGAACTTACATAGTTATGGTCTGTGACGTGTGCGGTCTGATAATCAATATCCCACTGTGTTACATCATGGTATTCGGCAAGCTGGGATTTCCGGCACTCGGAATAGTCGGTGCGGCTATTAGCACTATCGTGGCCACGGTGGTTGCGTTTCTGTTATTCGTTGCCTTTTATTTAGGCAAGGAGCACCGCGAAAAATTCCGAGTGATGGAGTCATTCAAGTTGGATTGGGGAATACTGCGCCGCTTTCTGCGCCTGGGGTTTCCTTCGGGTATGGAGCTGTTTCTGAATGTGGCTGCGTTTAATTTGTTTCTGCTGATGTTTCAGTCTTATGGGGTCGTGCAAGGCGCCTCTGCCGCAATCGTGTTCAATTGGGACATCCTCTCATTTGTTCCCATGATGGGTCTGAATATTGGTGTCATCAGTATGATCGGCCGCTTTGTTGGCGCCAACGACATGGAGCGAACCAACGAAGTTATCTCTGCCGGATTTATCATGGGCATTGCCTATTCGGCGATTCTCGCGACAATCTACATCACTTTTCGCTACCCGTTGGTGGAGGTCTTTGCTCCGCCGGATGGTGATTTCGATGAGATACGTGAATTGTCCGCCTTCATGATGATCGGGCTATCCAGCTACGCGATGGCCGATGCGGTTATCCTGGTCTCCGGTGGAGTACTGCGCGGTGCCGGCGACACGCGCTGGTTGATGACCGCGTCGGTAACGCTGCACTGGGCAATGCTGGTGGCGCAGTACTTTATTATCCTGGTATTCGACTATGGACCGCGAGTCTCCTGGCTTACCTTCGTCGTCCTGTTACTCTCTATCGCTGTTGTGTATGTGGCGCGCCTGCGGGGTGGCATCTGGCGCGACCCGGAACGGCTCAAGATGGTGATGGCGGAATAGAGTGGGACCTGACCCCTAGTACCGATGGTCGGGCAGGTCCGTTGTGGGCTCTAGCGCTGCCATCAAGGAAGTCGGAAGGCAAGCAACTCGGGGGTCGTCGAGGGCGCCTGGCCCAGTATCTTCAGGCGCTCGGCGAACTCCTCGCTGATCTCGCGAGCGTCCTCGCTATAGCCCCCGAAGAAGCCGCCGCCGCCTACCGACACGACCAGGTACTGCCTGCCGTCATGCAGGTACGTCACGGGGTTGCCGTTGGCAGTGTTGGGAAGCGGGATGTGGCCCAGAAGCTCCCCGTTCGCCTTGTCGAACACATTGATCCTCGGCGAGTTCATATCGCCTCGGCCGTTCTGTGTGACGAAAAGCAGGGTCTTCGTGAGCAATGGAGCGCCGCTGCCGCTGCCGAGCAAACCGACGTCGCGACCTTCGAAGACCGGATGGTCGACTGGACCGTAACCGTTCGGTGTCATCCAAACGTGCTCGCCCTCGTTGAGATCGATCGCCGTGACTCGTCCCCAGGGCGGCTTGATGATTGGCAGACCCTGCGAGCCACGAGGGCCACCGCCGAAGCTGCCGACGTAGCGCAGATCGGACCGCGATTGATCGGGTTGACTCAGCGGGCCTCCGCCGAGATTGGTCGACGAGGGTACGTAGAGAATCTGGGTCTCGGGGTCGAGCGCCGCGCCCGGCCAGTTGGCGCCACCACCCGATCCAGGAAGATACACCGTCGCCTTGTTGCCTGGAGCGGGCAGGCTGGGCGGTGTGAACATCGGTCCGAGGCGGTACTCCGCAACGATCTCCCGCGCTTCGGCTGCGATCTCGGGGGTGAAGTCGACGAGATCGTCGAGACTCACTCCCTGGCGGTCGAAGGGAGGCGGCTTGGTGGGAAAGGGCTGGGTGGGTGAGGAGCGCTCCCCCGGTACGTCACTCTGCGGCACTGCCCGCTCCTCGATCGGCCACACCGGCTCGCCGGTGACCCGGTCGAGGACGTACGTGAAGGCCTGTTTGGAGACCTGGGCAAGGGCCTTGATCTCTCGCCCATCGACGGTGATGTCGACAAGGATCGGGTTGGTCGGCAAGTCGTAGTCCCAGAGGCCGTGGTGCACAGTCTGGAAGTGCCAGACCTTCTCTCCCGTATCGGCGTCGAGACTCACAATCGATTCCGCATAGAGATTGTCGCCCAGGCGATGGCCGCCGTAGAAGTCGTTGGTGGGGGTCGCGATGGGCAAGTAGACGTAGCCTAGCTCGTCGTCGACTGCCATCGTGCTCCACACGTTGGTGGCGCCGGAGTATCGCCAGGAGTCGTTCTCCCAGGTTTCGACGCCCGGCTCGCCCTCCTGCGGGATGGTGTGGAAGATCCACTTCATCTCTCCCGTACTCGCGTCGAAGCCGCGCACGTGGCCGGGGGGTGCGGACTGTCGGATCCCGCTGTCGTGCACGATCGAGCCGACCACTACCGTATTGCCGGCGATGGCGGGCGGTGAGCTGTGGGTGATGAGGCGCTTGTTGATCCGCCGACCGAACATCTGCTCGCCGCTTTCGGGCAGGAGGTCGACCACGCCGCCCTCACCGAACGTCGCTACGGGCTCACCGGTCCTGGCGTTCAGGGCGACGAGTTTGCTGTCGTGGGTCGCGATGAAGATCCTGCGATCCGCACCATCGGCCCAGTACGCCACACCGCGATGCTGGAATCCGACGTTGGCGGGACGCCCGGCCTTCCATGCCTCGGGGTCGTGCTGCCACACGATCTCTCCGCTGGCTGCATCGAGAGCCGCCACTTGCGAGATCTCGGAGGCCACGTAGACAAGCCCGTCGACCATCAACGGAATGGGTTTGAACTGGCTCGGCTTGACGTCAGTGTGCTCGACCGTCACCTCCTGCGAGATCGACGTCCAGCGCCAGGCGAGCTGGAGATCGCCGAAGTTCGACCGGTCGATCTGGTCCAACGGCGAGTAGCGCGAACCGGCGCCGTCGTTGCCGAAGTGATGCCACTCTCCGGCGCGCGCGTCGGACTCGGCGCCGAAGGTGACCGCGGACGACAGGGCAACTGCGAGCGCGGCTGCTACCACGCCAAGGCATTTTCTCATTGTGCTCTCGCTCCTCAGCGACGGGCGTCGAGCCATGACCGCATGTTCCGCGCCACGGCGTCGGCCGCTTCGTTCTGCACGTTGTGGCCGACTCCCGGCAGCGTGACGAGAGTGTAGTCAGCGTCGATCCAGTTCCAGGTGTCGCGCAGGCCTTCCTTGTCGACTGCGCCGTCGTCGAGGCCGTGGATCTGCAGCACCGGCATCTGGAGCTGGGGCCGCTCGGTCGCCTCGGTGGGATTGAACTGGTCGTACGAAGCCCGGTAGTAGTTGAGCATCCCGTCGAAGGAGGAGCGCTCGTAGCCCTGGAGGTACTCCTTGTGGATCTCGGGATCGTGCTCCCACCTCTGCGCCAGGCCCTCAGCGGTGAAGAACGAAGCGGCATCCGGCGACTGGAAGCGATCGATGTAGCTCATGTTCGCCTTCTGCTCCTCGGTCATGTTGAGTCGCACCGCTTCGTAGCCGCTCGGGTGGGTCAGGTTGCAGATGATCAGCTTGTTGACCTTCTCCGGGTGGGCCATCGCGAAGCGCCAGGAGATGCCGCCCCCCCAGTCGTGGCCCACGAGAATGACATCGGAGTCGCCCAGGTCGTCGATCACGGCCATCACGTCACGCTGGAGCTGGGGGCGCTGGTAGGACTCGATCTCCGTCGGCTTGCCACTCCGATTGTAGCCTCGCAGATCCATGGCTGCTACACGGTACGAGTCTTCGAGCGCTTCCATCTGTACCGACCAGGTCAGCCATTGATCCGGAAATCCGTGCAGAAAGAGGACGATGGGGCCCTCGCCGGCGGTGTAGTAGGCGATCTCCACCCCGTCGGAGCTCTCCACAGAGTGGTGCTCGACGCGCTGGAAGATGCGCTGCTTTTCGGCCGCTGCAAGTGGCAGCGAGACGAGGCAAAGAGCGATGAGCAGGGTCAGGGTTCTGTGGGTCATGGTATCTCCTAGTTCTCTTCGAGGGCGGCCTTATCCGCTGCGCGCACGCCTTCGAGAATGTTGACCAGTGCGTAGTTGCCTTCGTGGCAGGCAAACTCCAACATGGGCCCCTCAGTGACTCGCATCGTGTTCTCGAGGGTCAACGGTTGGGTAAAGGAGGCTGGATCGGTGATGGTGAGCGAGTAGTCGATCGTGTTCTCGTCGACGCGCACGAAACGCTCGAGAAAGNGTGTATCGGTCGACCCACCCCGCAGGGTCAAGTCGTTGCGTCCGTTGAAGTTCGCNGTCTCCACCACGAGGGNGTCACCCTCCCAATGACCCCGCGACGATCCATCCCACNGGGCGATGGANTCGTCNAGGGGCGGTTGGCCGTCAATGGGNATCAAGCGCCTGTGTGGGCCCCACTCACTGAGGATGNCCACGTGATCTCGAGNCTGGTNGATCTGGTGGAGGCTGGCGTAGAACGGGTTGGTCCAGTAGATAATGCCGTTGTTCAGGCATCGATCGCCGAGGTAAAGGTCCTCGTACGATGCGGCCATNGCGCCGGTCATCCGCTTGCTNATCTCTTGCATATANCGCATTCGGCCCTCCNGGGTGTACGGAATCTTGCCGTCGGGCGGATCGACGATGAGCGACGTNCGGCGGCTGCGCACCACCTCGGTGCCGGGTTCGAGCCAGGTCTCGCTCAGCTCGCCCGTGAGCGTTCCCTCGATTGAGCGCCCGANGCCATTCAAGATCGCGTCGAGGCCGGTGCCTTTCATCGCCTCGGCTTCCTCTTCGGTGAAGTGAGTCTTGTCTCCCAGGGCGGTGGGCCGTTCGACAGGGGTGACGGTGGCGTTGCTCCAGAGGCCGCGAAGGTCCGGATCGCCCCATTCCGTGCGAAACTCGGTCTGCGCCTGGGCGGNGTGCNCGGCGCACACCGCCATCGCCATNGNGAAGANCACTGGGTAGACGGANGTTGTTCGCTGATTCATTGGGTCGCTCCTGTTAATGGTGNTCGAATCTTGTGGTTNGGCGTCTCTTTTGNCCAGCACTCAAGGCCGCGTCTCTCNGGGNTCGGCCCCATCGCTCGGCGCCCCTGNGCCAGACGNGCCCACGAAGAGCTTGGTTCCGTCGGGAAGAAACAAGTCCCGACCNTTCGCCTTCAAGGATCCGTTCTTGGCCTGATAGCCGTCGATGATGATCACGGTCCCGGTCTCNAGTGAGTCCCGATTGACGCCGCGNCGGGCGAGNGTATTCGGAGTACCACCTTCGACCATCCAGTCCTCGGTCGAGCCGTCCTCCTTGGTGACTCGCAGGTGGATCCAGGCGTGAGGGTTGATCCANTCGACCTTGATCACCGGTCCCTCCAGGTGAACGGGTCGATTGGCGTCGAACTCTGCCGTGAAAGCGTGATGGGCTGGTACCGGGGTGCTGCCCACCGCCAGGACAAGNACGANGATGCTCGCTGATAATTCTCTTCGTAGGTGCATGTGGGCTACCTCCTCTCCTCTGACGAATCCTCTTCGTCGGTTAAATCNGCCCCCCTGCTCAGGTGACCGTACATGAGCTCCTCAACGAACTCGATGCACTTGAACTCGAGGAGCTCCATGTTCTCGTCGAGGCGCCGGTAGAGCGGCAGACGAATCGTCCACGGCTCGGTGAAGACTTCGGGATCCTCGATTCNCGCTTCGTAGAGGAGNGCGTCCGGGCTGATCGGGGTGTAGCGCTCGACGANATGGAGGGCTCCGCTGTGGAAGTTGCCGGAACTGTCGAACCATGTGTCCGGGAGCTGGCGGGTCACTTCGACCACCAGNGTCTCCNCCTCCCAGTGCCCTCTGGAATGGCCCATCCAGGCATCNAAGGGAATGTCGGANTCNGGGCTGGACATGTGAACCACACGNGTCGCATGGGCAAACTCGTAGGCGATGATGATAAAGTCGGTGTCCTGGACGATCTGAAACGGAAAGGGCATATAGGTCGCGCGGGGCACACCTGGCAGGTAGCACTTCACCGCGGGGTCGCGCTCCAGCCAATTCTCCCGATTCTCGTCTCTCTGGCGTGCGGCTTCGGGTCGATAGGGGATCTTGCCCCCGAGCACCACGCTGAGTCCTGCGGGAACAGCACCGAGGGCGCCGAGTTCGACAATCGGGCCGGGTCTTGCCGCATGACCCTCCAGATCCCAGTGTGCGGTGCCGAGCGCTTGCCAGATGCCGTTGAGATCGGCTGGCTCTTCCTGGGCTCTCAGGGGAGTCGCAAAAATGGTCAACACTAAGAGCGCTGCTGCGACGGCTCTCACCCAGTGGTCCTTGGAGCGCTCGCGAAGGAATGGCATTTAGTTCTCCTTTTGCTCGCCATGGAGGTTTTCTCNATACTGGATGAGTATCACATACTCNATGCACATTGAGAAACCCATTATGTGAACTNCTTCCCAGCCACTTCCCGCTCTCGCGGTTCGCACAGACAGCGCCTGACACAGGCACAGCGGCAAGCGTGCGCCGCGATGATTCTCGCTATCGCCGTAGTGTATGTCACACGACTGCGGGGTGGCATCTGGCGGGACCCGGAACGGCTCAAGATGGTGATGGCAGNATAACGGGTTTTTCTGTTAGCCTCTCTTGATTCCCGCTGGCACAGCATCTGGCGTGAGATCACTAAAGCAAACCCTGACTGGAAACCATCAAATCAAACGAGACCATCATGCGACAACTATTAATGATTATTCTGGCGGCTGCTTGCTCTGCTTCAGTCTCCGCCCAATCGCAGAATGCCTTCGGTATTCCCACCGAAGAATCCCCGACTCCGGCGGCAAATGTCGTGGCGGCACCGGGTTCTCGAGCGCAAGGTTGGCCAGCCCAGGGCCGTTCTGAGGTGATCGCCCGGCACAGCGTGGTGGCCACCAGCGATACGCTGGCCGCCCAGGCGGGACTGGAAATTTTGCAGCAGGGCGGCAACGCCATCGATGCGGCGGTGGCTGCCGGAGCCGTGCTGGATGTCACCTCCCAGAATGACACCGGTATTGCCGGCGACCTGTTTGCGCTGGTCTATGTTGCCGAAGAAAAGAAACTCTATGCGCTAAATTCTGCAGGATGGGCACCGGCTGCCTGGACGCCGGAATACTTCAAAGAAGAACTTGGAGTAGAGCGTGTCCCCGGTCTCGGCGTGAATGCCGCAACTGTACCGGGTGCTATTTCCGGTTATGACGCCATGCTGAGCCGCTTCGGTACCCTGGGTTTTAAAGAAACCTTCGAGCGTGCAGCCCAACTGGCCGAAGAAGGATGGGGTCAGGGAGAACGCCGTCACCGTGACCTGATGAGCGTCGAGCGCAAGCTGCGTCAGGATGATTACTCGGCCGAAGTTTTTCTCGACGCAGATGGCAATGCGCCGGATCTTTACAGCATCGTCCGCAACCCGGACCTTGCCGATGCGCTGCGGCTGATCCAGGCGCAGGGGCGAGGTGCTTTTTATAAAGGTGCAATCGCCGATGCCATCGTGGCAAAGATGCAGGCCGATGGCGGGGTAATGACCCACGCCGACCTGGCGGAATTCGAATCTGAATGGGTGGAGCCGATTACCACCAATTACCATGGCTACGATGTGTACCAGTTACCACCCCCGGGGCAGGGTTTGGCCGCGCTTCAGATGCTGAACATACTGGAAGTCTGTGCCCCGGTGCACGAGGTAAACCTGACAGCCCTGGGCCCCTCCAATGCCGATTATTGGCACTTCATGGTGGAAGCCAAGAAGCTGGCCTACTCTGACCTATATGCCTACAACGGCGACCCGCTGTTCAGCGACATACCGGTAGGTAGCCTGCTGGATAAATCCTACGCCGCGAGCCTGTGTGATCGTATCGATATGGATAGCGCTGCAGAGCCTTCCGTAAAGGGTGGGCTTGGTGGAGGCACTATCTATCTCACTACCGCCGATCGCTGGGGGAATATGGTGTCTCTTATTCACAGTGTGTACTCAGTCTACGGCAGTGGGGCGACGGTGGCTCCCTATGGCATGGTTCTGCATAATCGCGGCACCGGCTTTGTCCTCGATGCAGACAGCCCGAACGTAGTCGCACCACGCAAGCGCCCCTTTCACTCCATCATAGCCGGCTTCGTAATGCACAATGGTGCGCCACTCATGACCTTTGGTAACATGGGGGGAGCCGTACAACCGGAGACCCACGCGCAGCACATGGTGAATGTTATTGATCACGGCATGAATATTCAGATGACCACCGACGCGGCGCGCTTTACCCACAACCAGACTGCCAACGTGCTCTCACTGGAGCATAACCTGTACAACCTGGTGGGCAGGGCGCTAGAAGCCAAGGGTCATTCGGTAAGGCCGGTGAACGGTGGCGCCGTTGGGGGGTATCAGGGCATCCTGTTCACCCGAGATTCGTCACTTCCTGAACCGGTGTACTCGCAACAGAGCATTACGGATGACCATCCTGTTAACGGTGTCTATCGAGCAGGATCGGATCACCGTAAAGATGGTCAGGCGGTGGGCTGGTAAATTTTCTCGCTTATGCGATGACTGCGTTAGTATTACCAGGGAATAGCTGTTATGGAAATGATTTCTGAACAACGTATCGACGCGAGCCGAGGAAAAATTTGGGAGGCGCTCAACGATACTGAAATACTGAAGAACTCTATGCCGGGCTGCGAGAGTTTTGAATCCACGGGAGAGAACAGCTTCGAAGCAAAGATCACCGTGAAAGTTGGCCCGGTCAAGGCCAAATTCAAATTCAATGTCAATCTCACCGATATCGACCCACCCAACGGCTACACAATTAATGGCGAGGGTCAGGGTGGTGCCGCTGGCTTCGCGAAAGGGTCTGCCTCGGTAAATCTTACCGAGGATGGCAGTGCCACCATTCTCGCCTACAACGTCAAAGCCAATGTCGGTGGCAAGCTGGCACAGCTCGGCGCGCGCCTGATTGACGGCGCGGCCAGGAAGATGGCAGATGAGTTTTTCGGTAACTTCATCGGCATCATGTCAGGCGACTCCTCAGCTTCCGAGCCTGCTCCCAGTGACACAGCGGCGACACAGCAACCGGCTTCCGTCCCCAAGTGGGTATGGATTACCGCGGCAGTTCTGGCTCTGGCTATTATCTTTCGCGCATTCGCTTGACGGGGCTAGCGCAATCTCTGAAACTGATAAATCCGATTCGCGACGGCCTGCGAACCTGGCAACAACAAAGCATTAAGAAGTGGGAGAAAGACCATGCTGACCGTTAATATGAACGTCAACGGCAATCCTGTCAGCGGTGAAGTGGAAGACCGCACACTGCTAGTTCAATTCCTCAGGGAAAACCTTCGCCTTACCGGCACCCATATCGGTTGTGATACCAGTCAATGTGGTGCCTGCGTAGTGCTCGTCAACGGTGCCTCTATAAAGTCCTGCACGATGCTGGCAGTCCAGGCCGACGCTGCTGACGTGACGACCATCGAGGGCCTGGCCAGCAATGGTGAGCTACACCCGATGCAACAAGCCTTCATGGATAACCATGGATTACAGTGCGGATTCTGTACGCCCGGCATGGTGATAAGCGCGCTAGACATCGTCAACCGGAATGGCGGTGATGTCGATGAAGCAACAATTCGCGAAGAGCTGGAAGGCAACATCTGTCGTTGTACCGGCTATCACAATATTGTTAAGGCCGTGCAGGCTGGCGCCAAGGGCATGGGAGATTAGCATGACAGAGAATGGTATCGGCGTCAGTGTGCGCCGCAAAGAAGACAGCCGTTTCCTGATAGGTAAGGGCAATTACACCGACGATATCAATGTCGTTGGTCAAACTCATGCGGTGTTCGTGAGATCTCCCCACGCCCACGCCACCCTTAATGGCATCGATACATCTGCCGCGGCCGCTGCATCGGGCGTAGTCGCGATCTTCACCGGCGATGATCTGGCAGCAGATGGTATTGGCCCCCTGATCTGTGGCGTCACCGTCACCAGTGATGATGGCGAGCCTCATAGAGCCCCGGTACACGCGGCGCTGGCACAGGACAAGGTTAACTATGTGGGGGATCACATTGCCGTGGTCATCGCCGAATCGCTTGCCGAAGCGCGCGATGCGGCAGAGCTGGTCGAGGTGGATTATGGTGTATTGCCTGCCGTAACTGATACGGCAACCGCAGCAGACGATGGCCAACAACAGATCCACGAAGTGGCACCGAACAATATGTGTTTTAACTGGCCCTTTGGCGACAAGGCGGCCGTCGACGCGGTATTCGAAACTGCGCACAAGACGTCAACTCTGGATCTGTTGAACAATCGCATGATCACCAACCCGATGGAGCCCCGTGCCGCCATCGGTGAATACAATACCGGTACTGAAGAAATTACCCTGCACCTGACAACCCAGAATCCCCACGTGCATCGTCTGGTCTTGTCGGCGTTCAATCAATTGGCGCCGGAGCACAAACTGCGAGTTGTCGGACCCGATGTGGGCGGCGGCTTTGGGGCTAAGATCTTTGTCTATGCCGAGGAGCTGGTCGTAGGCTGGGCCTGCCGCAAGGTGAATCGACCGATCAAATGGACGGCTGACCGCACTGAGGCGTTTTTGTCCGATGCCCACGGCCGCGACCATGTTTCCACCGCCGAGATGGCGATGGACGAGAACGGCAAGTTTCTGGCGATGCGAGTGCACACCAATGCCAATCTCGGTGCGTACCTATCCACGTTTAGCACTATGGTTCCCAGCTACTTGTATGCATTCCTGTTGGCAGGCCAATACACCACACCGCTCATCTATTCCGAGGTCAAGGCGGTGTTCACTAATACCGCGCCAGTCGATGCCAGTCGTGGTGCCGGCAGACCCGAAGCCACATTTTTACTCGAGCGACTGGTGGACGTTTGTGCCGAAGACATGGACCTGGATGCGGCAGAGATCCGCCGCCGCAACTTTATTCCTGTCGACGCCTTTCCCTACCAGACACCCGTTGTCCAGTGTTATGACAGCGGCGACTACAATGCCGCGCTGGAAAAGGCACTGCTGCTAGCGGATTACGAAGGCTTCCCCGACCGTGCCGATGAAGCGGTATCGCGTGGCAAGCTACGCGGCATTGGAATCTCATCCTACGTAGAAGCCTGTGGAATTGCGCCTTCGGCCGCCGTTGGGCAACTCGGCGCTGGTGTTGGCCTATGGGAGAGTGCCCAGGTGCGCTTCAACCCGACCGGCAATGTGCAGGTCTTCACCGGCACCCATTCCCACGGGCAGGGTCACGAGACTACCTTCGCCCAGCTAGTTACTGAGAAGCTCGGGGTCCCATTTGAAAATATCGAAGTCATCCACGGCGACACCGCTAAGACTCAGTTCGGTATGGGCACCTACGGTTCTCGTTCGCTCGCGGTAGGTGGCGTGGCTATCGCCAACGCCTGCGAAAAACTCATCGCCAAGGGCAAGAAGATTGCCGCCCATGCGCTGGAGGCAGCCGAAGGCGATATGGAATTCAGCGATGGAAATTTTACGGTAGCTGGAACCGACAAGGCCATGTCGATCGGTGAAGTGGCATTCAATGCCTACGTGCCGCACAGTTATCCGGAAGGATTGGAGCCGGGCTTCGATGAAAACGCCTTCTTCGATCCACTCAATTTTTCATTTCCAGCCGGCTCTCACATCTGTGAGGTGGAGGTCGATCCAGAAACCGGCGTAGTGGAAATCGTCAAATATTCCGCTGTGGATGATTTCGGCAAACTGATCAACCCGATGATCGTGGCAGGCCAGGTCCACGGTGGTATTGCACATGGTGTTGGACAGGCACTCCTGGAAGGCTGCCAGTATGACAGCGAAGGCCAGTTGATTACTGCCTCTTTTATGGATTACGCCATGCCGCGGGCGGACAACCTGCCCAGCTTCGATGTGGATTACGCGCCCACCGATCCGCCACACAACCCCCTGGGGGTCAAAGGCTGTGGCGAGGCGGGCGCCATCGGCGCGCCGCCGGCGGTGATCAATGCCATCACCAATGCATTAGGAGTGAAACACATCGATATGCCAGCCACTCCAGAAAATGTCTGGCGTGCCGCCCGGTCGGCCGCGTAAACAGTGCTTGGAATATAGAGGAAAGGAACAATGTACGAATTTGTTTATCAAAAAGTTAGCAGTGTAGACGACGCCGTCGCGGCCATGCAGAAGGCCGAAGAAGGCAAATTCGTCGCCGGTGGCCAGACTATGTTGCCAACTATGAAGCACCGGCTCGCCAGTCCGTCAGATTTAATCGACTTGGGTGGTATCGATGCGCTAAGTGGCATCAGTATCGATGGTGATACTGTGACAATTGGCGCCATGACAACGCATGCGGTGGTGGCTGCCTCGGTGGATGTGCAGGGAGCGATTCCGGCACTGGCACAGCTGGCGGCTAACATTGGCGATCCTGCAGTTCGTAATCGGGGTACTATCGGAGGTTCTATCGCCAACAACGATCCGGCCGCGGACTACCCGGCGGCGGTTATTGCACTTGGCGCCACAGTCACCACAAACAAACGGGAAATTTCTAGCGATGAATTCTTCACCGGCATGTTTGAAACCGCGTTAGAAGAAGACGAAGTGATAACTTCTGTGAGTTTTCCCAAGGCCGATGCAGCGGCCTACATGAAGATCGAAAATCCCGCCTCCCGATATGCGATTGTCGGTGTGTTCCTCGCCAAAACCGGTGATTCAGTAAGAATCGGCGTAACCGGCGCAACTCCCTGTGCCCACCGCGGCATGCGGCTGGAAGAATCCCTGAACGGCAATTTCTCGGCCGATGCAGTAGAGGGTGTGGAAATTCCAGTGGAGAAGATGAATGCGGATATTCATGCCAGCGCCGAATACCGGGCGCATTTGGTGAAGGTTATGACCAAGCGTGCGGTCCTCGCCTGCTCCTGAACCCTGTTTATTTATGAGTCCAGCTCTACCCAGCTCTATCGATGTAACCCTGGCTCTGCTGAATCAGGGTGACTACATCGCAGACCGCGCCCTGGCGACAACGCTGTTCCTGTCATTAAGCATGGGCAAACCCCTGTTTCTGGAAGGTGAAGCTGGCGTCGGTAAGACCGAGATTGCCAAGGTGCTGTCCCAGGCACTGGGGCGCAGACTGGTTCGACTGCAGTGCTATGAAGGTCTCGATGTTTCTTCGGCAGTCTATGAGTGGAACTATTCCCGGCAGATGATCGAGATTCGGTTAGCCGAAGCCTCCGGGTCGGTGAATAAGCAGGATCTGTCCACCGATGTCTTCTCCAATGACTTTCTTATCGAGCGACCACTACTGCAAGCACTGCACAGTGATGAGAATGGGCCGCCGGTGCTGCTGATCGACGAACTGGATCGCACCGACGAACCCTTCGAAGCCTACCTGCTGGAAATTCTGTCGGACTTTCAGATTACTATCCCAGAAATTGGCACCATCAAGGCAGAGGAGCCGCCCATCGTCATCATCACTTCCAATCGCACGCGAGAGATTCATGACGCCCTCAAGCGTCGCTGTCTCTACCATTGGATCGATTACCCCAACTCGGAGCGTGAGTTGCAGATTGTGACTGCGAAACTGCCGGGCATCGATGTCCAACTCTCTCAGCAGCTGGTGGCTTTCGTGCAACGCTTGCGAGATGAGGATCTGTTCAAGTCTCCTGGTGTCGCAGAAACTCTCGACTGGGCCGATGCACTCACCCAACTGGACAAAGTAGCACTGGACAGCGAGGCCATCGACAACACCCTCGGGACTCTGTTGAAGTACCAGGATGATATTGCGCGCATCCGCGGTAGCGAAGCCGCGCAGTTGCTGGAACAGATCAAGACCGAGCTGGCAGCAACCGTTGGCAGCTAAGCCTATGCAATCCCCGCACAGTACCGAAGGCCGAATCGCTGAGAACATCATGTATTTCGCTCGCCTGCTGCGATCCGCTGGATTGCCGGTGGGCCCTGGTAAAGTACTCGATGCGATCAGCGCCGTTAAGCTAGTTGGTATCGGGGCTCAGGAAGACCTGTACTGGTGCCTGTTTTCCTTGTTCGTCAATCGCTATGACCAGCAACAGCTGTTCAATCAGGCATTTCATATCTTCTGGCGCAATCCACACATCATGGATCGGATGATGGGTGCCATGTTGCCCACAATACGTGTCGAGAAGGAAGCAGAGCTGGAGGAAATGAGCCGCCGCTTGAGCGAGGCAATGAGCGGGGGCGATATAAGCAGTATTGTAGACACCGAGTCGGAAAGGATTGAGTTCGATGCCAGCTTCACATATTCCGACAAGGAGGTTTTGCAGGATAAGGATTTCGAAGACATGTCAACGGAAGAAATCGCCGAGGCGAAGCAGGCAATTTCCAGGCTTAGGCTGCCGATTGTAGAAGTACCCACGCGGCGCTTTAAGTGCAACGCCCTGGGGAGTCAGATCGATATGCGGGCTACCCTGCGTGCTGCGCTGCGCTCACCGGATGCGATCCCATTAAAGTTCAAGAAGCCGGGGCACCGTCATCCACCGCTGGTCATGTTATGCGACATCTCCGGTTCGATGAGTCAGTACTCACGCATGTTCCTGCATTTCATGCACGCCATTACCAACGATCGGGACCGGGTGCATTCATTTGTGTTCGGCACGCGGCTGACCAATGTCTCCCGCTACCTGCGTCATCGTGATGTGGATGTGGCGTTGGACAAGGCGGCCGAGGCAGTCAAGGACTGGTCTGGAGGCACGCGCATCGGTGCCTGTTTGAAAGAATTCAATAACTACTGGTCGCGGCGCGTGCTGGCGCAGGGTGCTATTACACTCATCATATCCGATGGACTGGATCGTGATGAGGGAGAAGGCTTGCAAAAGGAGATGGATCGTCTGTCGAAGTCATCCCGGCGCTTGATTTGGTTGAATCCGCTGCTGCGTTATGATGGTTTTGAGCCGAAGGCCAAGGGCATTCGAACCATGCTGCCATTTGTGGATGACTTTAAGTCCGTGCACAGTCTGCGTAGCCTGATCGAATTGTCGGATGTATTGAGCAAGCAGCAGTCCCCTGGTTACGATAGTAAATTTGATGTAATGAAACTAAGCGCGTGAAGAACAGCAAACCATAGGTAGGATCAATGTCGGCAATCTGCAGGGCTAAAAAATTGCAATTCGTAGGCTTAGTTGCTGTCGTACTGTGCTTTACGCCATTTCTTGCGGTGTCTCAAAGTGGCTCCCGAGTCCAGAAATTGGCGGACATCGAATTCGACGCTATCGCTGAAATGAGCGGGCTCGCCGTGAGTCGCCGTTACGAGGATGTGATATGGATGCATAACGACAGCGGCGATGAGCCACGCCTGTTCGCAACCAATTTCCAGGGACGCGTCATCATTCCTTCATTTTTACGTAACTTCTATCATGGGGAAGAAGCCGAATCCGGCAAGCAACCCTGGCCAGGTCTAAGCATTGCAACGGCAGCCAACATTGACTGGGAAGACATCGCTGTCGATGACGACTTTATTTATATCGCTGACATGGGGAATAACGGCAACGCCAGGCGAGACCTGGGTGTGTATTTGCTTGCTGAGCCCAATCCGCGTTCGAGGCCAATAGCCAGGCCGTTCAAGTTCATTCCGGTGCGCTACCCGGAGCAAGAATCATACCCGCCCAGTCCTCCGGCAAATTGGCAGTTCGACAGTGAAGCGGTATTTGTACAACAGGGTAGGCTGTACTTTCTCACCAAGCATCGTGGGCTTTCCATCAATGAACCCGCCGCGGGAACCCACTTGTACCGCCTGGACACCACGGATAGCGATCGGATCAATGATCTTACCCGAATCGATAGCTTCGATGATGCCTTCTTCATTACCGCCGCCGAACTCTCACCGGATGGACTGCAATTGGCTGCCGTGGGCTACACCGAGTTGTGGTTGTTCGAGAATCCGTTGGGTGTAGACGGTTGGTTGTCGGGCCAGGCGAGGCGACTGGAACTGGATATCGATTTTACCGGGTTCATTGAATCGCTAACCTGGCTGGAGAGCGATAGCCTACTGATTGGCAACGAAGACGAAGAATGGTTTACGGTGAAAGTGAGTGATTTGCCACTGCATGACGATGTCTCACGCACCGAGCAGGGGCTGCGCGAGTTCAGGGACTACGTGATTCGCAGGCGGTAACGAGCAACAACTCTGTTCCATTCACTATCAACTTGTACAAAATAGATCTCGTGCTGCGATACATCACCTCATTCTCCGAGGCGCTGATGGGATGGCAGTGCGGAAATCGATGCCGAATCCTTAACGACAGCGCCGCCATCCTCTGCGGATCCAGCAGACAGTGTCAGCAGGAGTGTAACTCCGAATAGAGACAGATAGTAAAATACCAGAAAGCCGAGTTTTGTATTCTTTTTCATTGTTCTCTTGCCTGAATTAAAAAAACCGATAATCCAATTGAAAAAGGCCAAATCTTAAGCAGTTTGCTTATCCTTGCTCCTTGTCGATTAGCAGCTTGAATTTACTGAGCTATTGAGTAGCTAGTACAGACACCTTCGTTGCTTTTTCCACTGAGAGCACTTTATTGAATTACTAGTCAGATTACTATGGTGGGAGGAAACCATGTACATATTTACAGTACTTCAGGCTACGCAACATCAACTGCCTAGTCCGGAAGAGCATAGGCAATCAGCTGGGGCGCGGGATTGGTCAGCACCGCCACCACGATATACTGCTTGCCATCCTGGCTATAGGTCATCGGTGCGGCTCTAGCAGAAGCTGGCATCTCAACTGAGGCCAGTTCGGCACCGCTGGCCTTGTCTCTCGCGATCAGCCGTGCCCCATCGCTGTAGTTCTGCGCATGAATTAACATATTTGGAGTTACCAGAATCGGATTGCGACCGCCACCGCCCAGTGGGGGCAGGTCGATTCCTTCTAACGCCGGATGATTGTTGACGTTGGGTGAGCGGTCGCCGTTTGCTACTCGCCACAGGATATCGCCCGTGTTCATGTCGATGGCGGTAATCGTGGCATAGGGAGGTTTCAGTAACGGCAGGCCTTGCGGACCGCGTGCACCACCATAGGAGAATCGGCGGAAGCGCAGCGTCGATTCGTCCGGATCGGTTTCTCTTACTATGGGAACCGATATTGAATCGGAAGACGGCACATAGAGCATACCGGTTTCAGGATCGACCGCTGCACCCATCCAGTTGGCACCGCCACCAGCGGACGGCCTCAGGATCGTGCCCCGATTGCCACCCACTTCGGACAGGGTGATCGGTGTAAACAGGGGTCCGTAGGTGTACTCGCTGATGATTTCTTCGGCTTCGGCGCGCAGTTCAGGTGTGAAGTCGATCAGGTCATCGACAGTGAGCCCCTGGGCTTCGAAGGGTGGTGGTTTGCTGGGGAAGGGCTGTGTGGGGGATAGCCGATCGCCTGGCAACACGGGTGTCAGGGGAACTTCTCTCTCTTCTATAGTCCAGATTGGCTCGCCAGTTTCCCGATCGAAGGCGAATACGAAACCCTGCTTGGTGACCTGTGCAAGGGCTTTGATCCGTCTGCCCTCTACCGTGACATCCAACAGATTAGGTGCGGCCGGCGGGTCGTAATCCCAGATGCCATGGTGCACCATCTGAAAATGCCAGCGGCGTTCGCCAGTCTGGGCATCGACGGCCACAACGGACTGGCTGAACAGGTTATCGCCAGGGCGGTTGCCGCCGTAGAAGTCGTCGGTCGGTGCATCGATCGGCAAGTACACCAATCCCAGTTCAGGATCGGCGCTCATCATCGACCACACGCCGCTGTTGCCGGTGCGACGCCAGGATTCTTCTTCCCAGGTATCCACGCCGTACTCGCCGGCCAGTGGGATGGTATGAAAGGTCCACACGGTCTCGCCGGTATGCACATCGAAACCACGCACCCACATGGGCGGGCGCTCTCTCAACAAGGGTCGCGCCTGAGTTATTGTAGAAGTGACTACAATATCGCCGATTACAATAGGCGGTGAGACGACCGCTACCGGTTGTGCGCCCTGCCAGTCCAGCACGTCTCGGGTTGCGCGAGGCAGGCCGACGGAGAGGTCGACCCTGCCACCATTAAAATTGGCATCGGGAATGCCAGTCTCGGCATCCACTGAAACGAGATAGCCGTCATTGGTGCCAACAATGATTCTGGCTTCAATGCCATCGGACCAGTAGCTGACACCCCGCGTATGGAAACCGATGTTGTTGACCGGCGAGCCAGACAGGTAGACTTCGGTATCATGAGTCCACAGAGTCTCACCGGTGGTGGCATCGAGAGCTGCAATCAGGTTCATCGCCGTGATGATGTAAAGCCTGTCACCAATCTTGAGTGGGGTTCCCTGGAAGTTGTTGATGTTTACATAACCGTTCACTTCCTCCAGTGCTTCGATGTCGAGCTCGGTATCTACGGAGGTCCAAGTCCAGGCAACTTCCAGGTCTTCGAAGTTCGCGGCATTAATCTGGTCCAGAGGTGAGTACTTGGTGGAGCCCGTATCGCCGCCATAGCTTGGCCAGTCGCCAGATTGGGTGCCGTACTGCGCGAGGGCGCTGCAAGACAGTATTGTTGACACAAAAGCTACTGCGAATTGTTTCGTGGGTTGCTGGCTGAATTTGAAGCTAAGCATTAACAATTCCCTATAAGCAAAGTTAGGGCAGGCTATAAGCCACCAGGGTGTCGGAGGCGACAATAACCAGGTACTGCTTGCCGTCGTCGCCAAGATAGGTCATTGGGTTGGCATTGCCGCGCCTCTCCATTACATCTTCCCAGATGATGTCACCGCTGGTCGCATCCAGCGCTCGGAAACGGTTGTCATCGGTGGCAGCGATGAATAACAAGTTTGATGCAGTGATCAGCGCAGCGGCACGGCCGGGTCTGCCAGTGTTCTGTTTGTCCACCGTCAGTCCTTCGGTAATTCCGAGAGGAATCTGCCAGGCGATATCACCCGTGCTGGTGTCTACCGCGGTGAGCTTGCCCCAGGGCGGTTTCTGACAGGGCATACTGCGGCCATTGAGGCGCACATCAAAACCAGCCGGTTGTGGTCCGCGGCGCACATAGGCGGGATTACTTCCCGGTTCGGCGTCTTCTATCCAGCCGAACGTACCGATGTCGGCAGCGAAGATGTATACGTAGCCGTTGTTGGGATTGTGCGCCACACCGCCCCAGTTGGGACCACCGGCAAGGCCGGGAAACAGCAGTGTAGTCTGCCCACCAGCACCATCCGGACGGTAGGCCCAGGGTGTAAAGGCGCCGACGTTGTAAATATCACCCACAGCCTCTACCAGTTCCGCACAGGCAGCCGCATGTTGGGCGTTGGTATCCGCCGCAGTCACTAAATCGGAGGAATCGTAACTCACTCGAGCCATCGGTCCAGGCTTAATCGGAATCGGTTGGGTGGGAAAAGTCTCCTCACCCGGCACGCCGCTCTGGGTAACAGGACGTTCTTCGACGGCATACACTGGCTCGCCGGTTTCCCGATTCAATACATAGAGATACCCGGATTTGGTGGTCACACCCAGCGCAGGAATCCTGTTGCCGTTCTGTTCTATGTCAAACAAAGCCGGAGGCGCAGGTGGATCATGATCCCATAGATCGTGATGAATGGTCTGGAAGTGCCAGGCATACTCGCCGCTGTGGATGTCCACGGCAACCAGCGAATTGGCATAGAGATTGGAGCCGGCTCTATCACCGCCATACCCGAAAGGAATAGGCGAGGCTAAGGGAAGGTAAAGCTGATCGCGTTCCGCATCGATGGTGAAATAGAATGGCCAGGCATTGGCGCCCAGTGCTCCCACCCAGCTATCGCCTTCCCATGTGTCATTACCGGGACTACCGGCCTGCGGCACGGAACTGAATGCCCATAAACTTGTTCCGTTAATCGCACTGAACGCGCGTGCATTGCCGATGCCACCGATGGCACCACGCGGCGTATTCGCGCCGACGATGATGACGTTTTCATACACCATGGGAACCGAGATATAGGGCACGCCCAACTCGATCATGCCGGACTCGCCAAACTCCCGATCCAACTCGCCAGTTTCGGCATCAAGTGCTACCAGACGATCGAAGGCGGTATAGAAAATGCGGGCAGACTGGCCGCCCTGACCGGGCCAGTAAGAAACGCCGCGTCTCGAGGGCGCGTTCAACGGAACCGGATGACGCCACAGTTCCTCACCAGTGACTGGATTCAATGCCACGACGCTGTCAACAGTAGGCAGGTACATCACATCGTCTACCACTATCGGGGTAGCCTGGGAATTGGGTTCCCGCGGATTCTGGGCGTCATCGTTGCGCAGGGAGAAGCGCCAGCTTTCCGCCAGGGAATTCACATTGCCGGCATTAATCTGATCGAGTAAAGAGTATCCGGTACCGGCTACATTACCGCGGTACATGGGCCAGTCAGTGGAGCCGGTCCCGAGAGATTCGGCTGCCTCACCGGTGTCCTGAGAGCATGCGCCCAGTGCGATCAGGCTCAAGAACAGCGCGCGCGTCTTCAGCGAACAAGATAGGTCCTTCATGTCATCCCCTTTTTCTTCTTCGTTTTTTTAGTCCAGTAAAGAGCAGACCAGGATTGACGAGTGTACGTGAAAGCCGCTAATTTGTATTCAGGGCCGTGCGATTATCATGGCGAAGTGCGGCAGCAAACCACCACTCGCCACCAGGGTGTCTTCGATGTCGAAGATCAACTGTAGGATCTGCATGGATTCGGCATCGCTCTCTTTAAAATTGCCGGCAATATCCAACAACATGAATTGCATTAAGGTGCCACCGGTGTAGTTGAACTCTTCTATTTTGAAATGACGCTTCAGCGAGTCGACAATTTCTTCAGAATGAATCGCTTCTGATGGGTCCACCCGTTCGACTTCGGCGGGATCCGGGTAGTGCACCTGCTTGCGAATCTGTCCACGGTCGTGCTCAGCATGGGAGACACGGTATTTTTCTGGAATCAGGTGGAACACCGACTGCATCACTTCCTTTTCCCGGTCGCTGAAGGTGAACCGATTCGGCCCGATGTACTCATTGACGAACAGGTAGCCGTCCTGCTTCAGCGCGGTGCAACACTTGATTAAAATAGCGTCCAGATCAGACATGTGATGTAGCGATGAATTGAAATAGATGGCATCGTAGTCGCTTAAAGGAAAGGGGTTCGTTTCCACGTTGCAGACACTGTAGTGAATGGTGTCCTGCATACCGGCATTAACGGCCTCCTCGCGGGCAATCTCGATGCGTTTCGGCGCCAGATCGATGCCGTCGATGTGCCTGGCCGTATTGATACTGGCCAGATGGCGCTCCAGCGCGCCGTCGCCACTACCAATGCTTAGCACCCGCTCCACTGGACACTGTTCGGCGAGGAAGTGCTTTACACTGAAGTTAACCCAGCTCTCATAGTCCCTGCCACCGGCCGCCTTCGACTGGTGATGGCGGTTGATCACGGGATTGGCAAGCCAGTAAGTCTCACCGAAATAGGTCTCGTCTGTGTGCTCGTCCCAGTAATCGGCTACTTTGCGGTCGGTACTTCGCCGTTCTTGTTCTACCACTCTTACTTCCTACGTTGTGGAAGTTTCTGCGGTTATTGTAGCGGTAAACACGCTAAATGGAAGTTGCCGGTTGGACATGATGGCGCTAGAGTTGTAGCAATAAATCCCCAACAGAGGGATTACACCAGAAGGAGCGTGCGCCATGAAAACCACACTAACCGCTATTTGCCTCAGTCTGTTGATTTCACCGTCTGTGCTAGCACAGCGGGGCACACCCCCTGAGCTCCCCGATGGTCGGGGTAAGGCGCTGGTGCAGACGGTTTGCTCGACCTGTCATAGCACGGCGACCATTAGTCGCTCGGTTGGCTATAGTAGTGCCACCGAATGGCGCCGGGTGTTCTCCACCATGATCGACCTGAATGGTGCTCAGGCAAACACCGTTGCCAGATATCTCGCTGCAAATTTTCCAGAAGACCTATCACGACGCCCGAATCTGATCGCAGGCGATGTGGAGATCGAGATCATCGAATGGACCGTGCCAACCCTCGGTCAACGTGCCCGAGATCCTGTTGAGGCACCGGATGGTTCCATCTGGTGGACCGGCATGTGGGCCAGCCTCACCGGTCGACTCGATCCTGAAACCGGTTTGATGGAAGAGTATCAACTTCCCGCCAGTGCCCGTCCCCATACCATCGTGCCGGATGAAGACGGTAACATCTGGTACACCGGCAACAGCAATGCCACGGTTGGTATGCTGGACCCTGCTACCGGCATCGTTACCGAGTATAAGACCGAGGCTCGCGATCCCCATTCCGCCACGTTTCATCCCAATGGCAATCTCTATTTCACTGCTCAGGGTGCCGCCATGCTGGGACGCCTGAACCCGGTCACCGGTGACCTGAAAGAGATCGATACCGAACCTCGGCCCTATGGTATTCAGGCCGGCTCCGACGGGACCCTGTGGATAGCCTACAACGGCACGAATAAAATCGGTGCCATGCACCCGGATACCATGGAAGTAAAATACTATGAAGTACCCGATACTCGCACCCGGGTGCGTCGCCTGGGGCTGGACAGCGAAGGTATCGTCTGGTTCGTTAATTCCACCATGGGCAAGATTGGCCGATTGGATCCTGCCACGGGGGATATCAAGCAGTGGGATTCCCCCAGCGGTCCCAATTCCCATCCCTATGCGATTGCAGTTATAGACGACGTTATATGGTACAACGAATCCGGTATGCGTCCCGATGCGCTGGTGAGATTCAACCCGCGCACCGAATCATTCCAGAGCTGGGCGATTCCCTCCGGTGTCGGCATCGTGAGAAATGTCTGGGTAACGGAAGAGGGCAATCTGCTGATTCACCAGAGCAGTACCAATCAGGTGGGTCTGGTCAAAATAGACTGAAGCAGATCGCGAATTCAGGGAGAAGTAGAGGACACTAACAATTTAACAACTTAGCTTTGTATTCGGCTATTAGATTTTTATATAACTCGGTCACTTATGTTGTCAAATTGTTAGTGTCCCCATTTATTTTTTCCCACGGCCCTTTTGCGGGCAATATTAATTCACTTGTTAGATTTATTGCTCTGATAATGGACGTTTTTTAATATAAACCCATCCTTCTCGCCCGTCAGCGAGAGTAAACCCTCTGGCTTTGACTTCGATTAATAGCTTCCTACATTCGTCGGGCTGGGCACCGGTAACCTTAGATAAAGTATCTAAAGATCTTCCGTCTTTAAACCTTGAGTCACTTAGCATTTTATTTAAAAGCTCTATCCTGGCAGGCTCACCTACACCAGTTAAAAATGGGGTCAGAGTAAATATACAGTACTGTATATTTACTCTGACCCCATTTTCTCGCAGATTATCGGGTTAGCGACGGATCGGCGTGCATCAACGCCAGCGCGGCGAATCCCGTGGCTGCGTCGGCCATCATGAGACCTCTGTCCGACGTCGGATCCCTCTCTCTATTGAGTGAGGAGGAAGGCCAAAGACCGGTGGTCGGGTCCTGATTCTGCACCAACCACGTGAGGGCCCGACTCAGGTTCTCTTGCTCGGGGGAAACACCGGTCCGCTGAAGCGCGAATGCGATCAACCCGGTGGCGTATCCATCGCTCCCGGGATTGGGATTGAGCTCATCCGGCCGCTCCCAGGACCCGAGTGAAGGGAGACTCCAACCGCCGTCGTCGTTTTGCAGGCGCCCCAGGGCAACTATGATGGATCGCTGTTGATCCTGAGTCAGAAGATCCGAGAGTTCGCCTGAAGCCCAAAGCAACATGACTCGGTCCAGTGCTGACCGGTCTTCCCAGTCCTCCTGAAGATAGCCCCTGAGCGATGCCACGTTATCCTGGAATTTGGTCGAGCTCGCGTACTGGTCCGGCGCGATTCCAACTGCAACGGCGGCAAGTGCGGCTCCGAAATATGCCGCACCCTCCGACTCCCAAGGGGCCAGGTTGAAGTATAGCCAAGCCCAGCCACCGGACCCCTTTCCGCGTTTGAACTGAAGCTTCCAGAGATGCTCGAACGCCTGTCGTGTTTCGCTGCTCAGGCGTCCCTCCTCGGCGTCACGGTTGGCCAAGATCAGCGCGTTCAAAATGGCCTCCACCCCTCTCGACTCACTGGCCTTGGGGAGGCCGAATGTCTGATCGGGGTAGAATGGGTCCACTTCGTTCCACAACGCCACTCGCTTCTCGACGCCTTCCAGCAGGTCTACTTCGGGAGCGGCGAGTTTGGTCTCTCCAAGAACCGCGCGAAGTGCTGGACGAGCCAGCGCGTACGGCAGCGATGTGTGACAGGAGACGCAAGACGTATTCTGGTCGCGGGCCGCCGTGGACCAAGTCATCCACCAGGCCAGTCGTCCATCGAGGTAGTCGGCTGCCGCCGCTTGATCCCACTCAGCCGACAACGCGGGCTGTGCCTGTGACTCGACCTCCCCAGGTCCAAGCACGAGGAACATACTCACTACACATAGCAGGGTAGTCTGCGGGATAGTCTTCACACTCGTCACCTCCGTTAGGGCTGGTTTTCGGCCGACCGCCTGTCCTCGGAACGTGCACTCCGATGGATGTTCGACATAGAGTAGCTCCCCTCGTGACACGCATTTTCGTAGAGCACGTCATCGAACTTCCGGAAATCCATCTCACAGCCGTGTGTAGGGAGAATAGAAGCTATCTCCATTTAAGTCCACGTCTTCATAGTCAGAAAATCCCATCCGTCCTGTTTGTGGTCTGGCCCCGGTTTTACGGACCACCTCATTATGAGGCCGTAGACAAAGTAGGTAACTATCGCGTAGCAGTTAATGCCAGGATGATGGACTCTTCAGATATCGAAGGGATAGAGTTACGTATGTTCAACGGCACGGACATGTAATACAGCAATTGCAGGTGACACTAATAGTTTAATAGCTTTAGGCTTGGAGCTGTATCGTCGTTAAGCTATTAAACTATTAGTGTCCCCTACTTTTCCAGAAAGGAAGTAACAACATGCTAAAAAAACTAGTAATTGGACTATCCCTGGTGAGCTTAGCCACCTTCGTTATCGGACAAACAGCGCTACCACCTGCGCTTTATGTGAGAGCCACCGATATGGCCACCGTGCTGGAAGCCTCGACCGAGGAACGGCAGTCGATGGGGGTATCGAATATCTCCAATGGTGATGACTACCGTATTAACGTCATTCATCGCACGGTCGCGGCCGGTCCGATTGTGCATGATGTCGGTACCGAGCTGCATTTCATAACCGGCGGTGCCGGTACTCTGCATACCGGAGGCTACGTAGTCCGCCCCGAAAACGGCCCTGCCTATATCGAAGCGGGGCTGGCGCGTCGTGTCAGCGAAGGAGATGCGATTCTTATTCCGGAAGGTACGCCGCATCAATACACGGCAGTTGAGGGATCGGTTACCTACCTCGAAGTGCGATTCTAGGGCGCCTGAACGAGAAGGTGGCTACTCTTGCTTATATCAAAAGCATCAAGCGAATTACAATTGTGGAGCGACTCATGAGACAAGTTTCCCTGTTTACTCTGTGTGTGTTCTTTGCACCCCTGTTGTTAACCGCGTGCGGTGCACCGGAAGATAGTTCGGTAGCGATTCAGCCGCCGTCTGCCACCGCTGAGAGTGATGGGTCGGCGGAGATGTTTAGTACGGATGATCCGTTCATCTGGTTGGAAGAAGTCGAGGGCTCGGAAGCGCTGGCCTGGGCGGCGGCGCAGAATGAATTGTCAATTCCGCGGCTGCAGGGTGATGCCCGGTTTACCGAAATTAGAGCTGAGATCGAGGCGATTCTGACTTCCGACGACCGCATCCCTTCCGGTTCCCTGGTAGATGGTTATGTCTACAATTTCTGGCAGGACAATGACCATGTGCGCGGCGTCTTAAGACGCTCCAGCCTGGCGAGCTATGCCGGCCAGGACGTCGAGTGGGAGACGGTGCTGGATGTCGATGCATTGGCGAGCATCGAGAATGCGAACTGGGTCTACAAAGGACGCACCTGCCTGCCCACCGATCACAGCCGCTGTCTGATCCATCTGAGCGACGGCGGCAAGGATGCCGTGGTGGTGCGTGAGTTCGATCTGCAGGCGAAGAATTTTGTCGACGGTGGTTTCTTCGTAGCGGAGGCGAAGACCAATATCGATTGGGTGGATGCTAATACCTTGCTGGTGGGAACAGATTTTGGTGAGGGCTCTCTCACTACCTCCGGTTATGCACGCACGCTGCGGCTATGGCGGCGCGGCACCGATCTGGAGACCGCCGAACAAATTATTGAGATCGATTCTGCAGACATGAGTGTGGACGTCAGAACACTAAGCGCGGATGAGTCAGATCTGAGCATTATTACTCGTCGACCCGATTTCTTCACCGAGGAAAATTGGCTTCTCACAGAGCAGGGTACTCTCGCCGACATTCCTCTTCCTATCGATGCCAGTTCCCAAGGCATGCTGGGCAAGCAGATACTGGTGTTACTACGCTCGGATTGGTCGATCGATGGCGATGCAATCTATAAAGCCGGCAGCCTGGTGTCGATGAACCTATTGGAGAGCATTCGGTCACAGGCACCGGTAGAGCTGACCACGGTTCTCGATCCCAGTAGCAATGATCAGCTTGACGCCATCGACGCTGTATCGATTACCAGTACCTCGGTTTATGTCTCAGGATTAAAAGACGTCGCCGGCATCCTGTTGCGAGCACGTCCGGATGAGCAGGGCTGGACGACTACACCGATTGATTTGCCTGACAACGGCGCTATTCAAGTGGTCTCGGCAGATGACTATACGGATACGGTGCTGGTTAATTACGAGAGTTTTCTGATACCCGACACGCTGTACCTGATTGAGGGTGATGCTGAGCCGAGGCAAATTAAGGCCTTATCCCCACGCTTCGATGCCAGCGACTATGTCACAGAGCAATACTTCGCAAACAGCGCAGATGGCACCGCTATCCCTTACTTCGTAGTACGTCCCGCTGGAATTGAAATGAATGGGTCGACGCCCACCGAGCTCACTGCCTACGGTGGATTCGAAATATCCCGAACCCCCGCTTATATCAGCGCCATCGATCAGGCGTGGATCAGCCGCGGTGGGGCCTATGTGCTAGCCAATATTCGAGGCGGTGGTGAATACGGCCCAAGCTGGCACCAGTCGGCGTTGTTGGAAAACCGACAGCGGGTGTTCGATGACTTCATCGCCGTCGCTGAAGATGTCATCGATTCCGGGCTGACCAGCTCAACGCTTCTGGGCATACGCGGTGGTAGCAATGGCGGCTTGCTGGTTACCGCAGTGATGGTGCAACGCCCTGAGCTGTACAAGGCCATCATCAGCGCGGTACCGCTCATCGACATGCTGCGTTATCACAAGCTTCTAGCAGGCGCGAGCTGGATGGCGGAGTATGGCAATCCCGATATTCCGGAACACCATGCCTTTATCTCTGAATATTCTCCGTACCAACTTGTTTCACCAGATGAGGATTATCCGGAGATTTTTCTCTGGACTAATCCCAAGGATGATCGCGTGCATCCCGGCCATGCCCGCAAGATGGCGGCGCGTATGATAGATCAGGGCCATGACATCATCTACTTCGAGAATTCCGAAGGAGGGCACGGCGGTGGCGCCAACCTGAATCAACTCGCTACCACCAACGCCATGCAGATCGTCTATTTCCTGCAACAGTTGACCGATAGATAAACATCGAAATCGAACTTTCATGTGAGAAAAACAGCGTGAATCATTTTGCTTATAACGAGTCACCCTATCCAATACGAGAAGAAATTAGAACGGCTTATCGAAGCTATTGGCAGCAGCTAGCCAGCGCCGGTTCCTGGTGGTCCGGCGCGGAACGCGTAGCAATAGCACAGGAAGTACGCAATGCTACTAATTGTGAATTCTGCAGTGAGCGTAAACAGGAGTTGTCTCCCTACGCCTTGAAGGGAGTGCATAACAGTAGTACTACGATACCAGAACTAGCGATCGATGCAGTGCATAGAATCGTTACCGACCAGACCCGGATTACCAAGCGCTGGGTAGAGGAATTAGCCGAGAATGACTTGAGCAATGAGGCCTATGTAGAACTGGCGGGCATCGTCGTCGCCGTGTTCAGCATCGATGAGTTTAACAGGGCTCTTGGCTTGGCACTGGAGACACTGCCTGAGTCTGAATCGGGTGAACTCTCGCACTACCGGCCCCAGCAGGCAGTGGAAGGCACTGGTTTCGTTGCCATGTTGCCAGTGGATGGTGACGCCGGTAATGAAGCAGGTATCTGGCCGGGAGGAAGGTCTGCCAATGTCTTGAGAGCGCTTACGCTGGTGCCCAATGCATTTCGTGAATGGCTGGCACTATCCGCTGTCCAGTACATCCCGATACAGGACATGGTGAACATGGTCCAGCCGGAAGGGCGGGTAATCGACCGCATGCAGATCGAACTGGTCGCCGGGCGGGTATCGGCCATTAACCAGTGTTTCTACTGAACCAGTGCCCATGCCTCGATGCTCCGTGCGAGCGCGATGACCAATCAGACCGATGTCAATCTACAGGCGGTGAACGGTGAGGTGTCTGGAGCCGATATCGGCATTACCTACGGAATGGAATTGATGAACTTTGCGCAAAGCGTGGCAAGCCGCAATGAATCCGACCTGGTAGCAGCAAGACAGACTTTGCTCGACGTGGCTGGCCCTGCTGTTCTGGTGGACGCGGCCGGGGTTGCAGCCAATTTTCAACGCATGGTGCGTATCGCCGACTCGATGGGCATACCTGTAGACGACATGCAGACTGAACTCGGCCAACAGGTTCGGCAAGAGTTGAATCTCGGTCGTTTCACAACAGCGCAAAATTCAATGGCAACACAATAGACGCGGTAATGCCCTGGACTGATCACCAGCAGCGTTGTCAGACTCAGTTATTGGGCGTGAAGGTACTACCCGACGATGATCAGGCCATGGCCGTCGCGACGGACTGATCCAGGCGCCGCAGGGTCGAACTACCCAGGTAGAAAAGACTCACCAGGACCACCAATATCACTGACGCGCCGAGGATGGCATTGGCGGCGCCGATATTATCGGCGACGATCGCCATGGGAAACACGCCGATGGGGGTTAATCCGTAACTCAACATCATGAAACTGCTCATGCGACCGCGTAACTTGTCTACAACCAATAATTGCATGGAGGCATTGTTGACAGTCTGGCTGGCACTGGCACAGAGGTTGGCGGCAAGCAGGGGGAGCAGGGCAACATAAAAATTACTGGTCTGAGCGAACAGTCCCAGAAATGTGCCGAAGGCGATGGTGCAGCCGAGCATGAGCTTGAGGCGGCTGGCATTTTCGCCACGCCTGACGATCCAGATTGCGCCGAGTACCCCACCGACGCCACCGGTTCCCATCAAGATACCGACACCACTCTCACCGGCCTGCCAGGCCTGTTCGGCCAACATCACCAGAATGTTCTGGAAGGGCATAGCCAGGAACATCGGCAGCAATCCGAATAGCAGGCAGATAAGTACCGGACGGTTCTGCCGCATATAACTGAGACCCTGGACAATGTCTGCCAGCAGGGGTTTTTTTTCGTCCCCGGGTTCCGATGACCGGCTTTTCTCAATACCGAACATGCATAGCACCGCACTTCCGTAGAGGATAACTGAAAGTGCATAGGCGGTGGTAAACGAGGACTGGGCGATGATGATGCCCATCACCGCCGGGCCCATCACCCGGTTCAGGTTCATGGCGCCACTCTGAAACGCCATGGCACTCTGCAGGCGTTGTGGTCCGACCACCTTCATGGTAATCGCCATGCGGGCCGGCATGATAAAGGGGAAGGCGCAGCCCGCTACGAAGGCGGTACACAGCAGGTGCCAGAACTCCAGGCGCCCCGCTATCAGCAAGGCAAGGATGAACACTTCATTGGCGACAATCAGACTTTGACCGACTATGACTAGCCGTCGTCGCTCCACGCGATCGGTGATGGCACCGCCTAATAGTGAGGCAAAGATCATAGGTATTGCCACCACCAGATTAATGTAAGCCAATGAGGTAGCTTCGCCGGTAAGCTCCCAGGCGATCAGCGTACGCGTGAGCATCTGCCCCTGCATGGCGAAGAAGAAGGCGACGTTACCGGCGAACAACCAGCGAAACTGATGCACAGAAAATACGTCAAAAGCGCCGGAGCGCGCTGGCTCCAAGTCTGCTGCTGAAGTGGAAATGGTGCTGCTCTCAAAAAATCAGGGCGCAGTATAACCTAGCGACCCTCTGATTAATCAATTATGAGCAGCGGAGCGTACTTGCAAACATTCTATGGATCATGAAACACTCAGCTGAATTTCCAGACCCGAGCCTACGCCCAAGCGGGATAATTTGATTTGTCTTCTCTACAAGCCCTGTTAGGAATCACTGTCTTTATCGCGCTCGCTGTTGTGTTCAGTGAACAACGCCGCTTGCCGCATTGGAAATTGCTGCTGGCAGGGCTGGGATTGCAATTCCTTTTTGCCCTCCTGGTGTTCCGATTCAGTCTATTGCAGGCAGTCCTCAATGTGCTTAATCGTGGAGTGGCTGCTATCGCCGATGCAACCGAAGCGGGCACTCTGTTTATTTTTGGTTACCTCGGTGGCGATCCGGCCAATGTGGACTACCCATTTTCCATCGGCGACCCTGCCGCTACCATAATACTGGCATTTCGCATCTTGCCCCTGATACTCATCTTCACCGTTCTATCAGCCATTCTATGGCATTACCGCATTCTGCCCTGGATTGTGCATGGCTTCTCATTCGTGTTGCGGCGGTCCATGGGAGTCAGCGGGGCTGTGGGGGTCAGTGCTGCCGCGAATATTTTCATCGGCATGGTGGAATCCCCAGCACTGATTCGGCCTTATATAAAGCGCTTAACCCGCAGTGAATTGTTCGTGGTCATGTCCTGTGGCATGGCGACCATAGCCGGTACCGTGATGGTGTTCTATTCGGTCATACTGGAAGTGGTGATCGATAACGCACTGGGGCATATTCTCACGGCTTCAGTAATTAGTGCGCCGGCTGCCATCATGCTGGCGCTGATTATGGTACCGGCACAGCAGAGCCAGGAGGCAGGCGAATCAGCGGTGGATGCCGTTGATATCGGTACCGACTACCACAATGTGATGGATGCCATCGCGCGAGGCACTTCCGATGGCTTGAAGCTGATGGCCAATGTCGGTGCCATGTTGCTGGTACTAGTGGCGTTGGTAGCCTTGCTGAATAGTGCGCTGTCCCTGATCCCGATACCCGGCGGCGAAGCGCTTACTCTACAGGCGATGTTCGGATGGGTGTTCGCACCACTGACATGGCTGATGGGGATACCCTGGCAGGAAGCTCCCCTTGCCGGTAGTCTGATGGGGACTAAGACGGTGTTGAATGAATTGCTGGCGTTCCTGGCGCTTGCCGAACTGCCTACGGGCGCGCTGTCCGAAAAGTCCACTATCATCATGACTTATGCGATCTGTGGCTTCGCTAATTTTGGCAGCCTCGGCATCATGATTGCCGGGCTCACGGGGATGTGTTCCGAGCGTGCCCAGGAAATTGTAGCGCTGGCACCGAAGTCTTTGATCTCAGGTACGCTGGCCACCTGCATGACAGGTGCAATTGCCGGGCTGCTAACTTTCTAAGAGCTTTAAGTTTGCGGCGCTTTGTAATACCTTCAGTTTCCCTATTTACAGAATTACAGGAAACTCGCCATGAGTCTCAACCGTCGTACCTTCTTGCAACACACCTTAAAGACCACGGCATTCGCTGGTCTGGGAGCTGCTTATCCACTGTCTTCCTTAGCTCAGAATAATGGTGTAAGGCCGGCCCCGATGATGCCGGACCCCAGTTTCGTGGAGACTAACGGCATCTCCATGGCCGTTTATGAAAAAGGCTCCGGCCCGGCCGTGGTGTTCTGCCACGGATTTCCCGAGCTGGCCTTTAGCTGGCGCGGCCAGCTCGACGCGGTAGCGGCTGCCGGCTATCACGCCATCGCGCCGGACCAGCGTGGTTATGGGCTCACCGGCGGACCGGAAGATCCCATGCAATACGACATGGGAATTTTCTGCGATGACCTGATCGGCATGCTGGATGCAAAGGGCATCGACAAGGCTGTGTTTGTCGGTCATGACTGGGGCGGTGCCCTGGTGTGGGCCATGCCGCGTCTGCATCCCGATCGTTGCCTGGGAATCATTGGTCTCAATACTACCGCTGGACGCCCGGCCGATCTGCCCCCGGTTACCGGCAGTGAACCATCGTTAATCGTAATGACACCCGACTATTATTTCGCCAAGTTCATTCCGACGGGTCAGGCCGAACCGATACTGGAGGCAGATGTCAGGAAGACATTCGATTTTTTCCTCTCTCGCGGTGGTATCTGGGACAGGGAGGCGTTCGCCAGATTGCCTGAAGATTCGGCCGAACGGAAGATGGATCTGCTGACAATGCTGCAGCGCGAGAATCCTCCCGGTGAGCCGTTCATGTCTGAAGAAGTCATGTCCTACTTCACTGACACCTTTGAGGCTACTGGGTTTACCGGCGGACTGAACTGGTATCGGGGCAGTGCGCGTATGGGTGCCATACTGGCCGATACGCCGACCCGCATCGAGGTACCCAGTCTCTATATTGGCGCAGAGAACGATGTAATTCTGCCACCATCTTCAGCCGACGGCATGGAAGACTTTATCAGTGACCTGGAAAAACACACGGTAATGGACAGTGGTCACTGGACACAGCAGGAAAAACCGGAGGAGGTAAACCGGGTAATAGTCGATTGGCTGAATCGAAAGATCGGCTGATAAATGGATGGCAGGACAGCGCGGGGACTGCGAATTGATTAGTCAGACCCAAGTAAGCTTAGAATGAATTCTTATGGCAGCAACAGATGAAACAGGCGGGGTGAGCAAATCGGCTGTTAGCTATGCACTCCCGCTCGTTGTTGCCGTAACGGGGCATCGCGAACTTGTTGCAGATGAAGTTCCGCAAATTCGTGCTCGAGTGAAGAGTCTGTTCGAGGAGCTCTGCGAAAAATACCCCTACAGCAGCTTGACAGTTCTTTCGCCGCTTGCCGAAGGTGCAGACATGCTCGTAGCAGAAGTAGCACTGGAGCTCGATCTGGATTTAGTGGTACCTCTGCCAAAGCCAAAGCAAGACTATCTTGATGACTTCAAATCGAAGCAAGGCAGAGAGCATTTTGAACAGCTACTAAGCAGGGCCACTGATGTATTCGAGTTGGCAGACAATTTTCCAGCAAAATCTGATGATATCGGCCAGGACGAATGGGAAGCTGCTTTTCCCTACGCTCAACTCGGAGCGTTTCTTTGTGCTCATTGCCACATTTTATTGGCCATCTGGGATGGCAATGAATCAGACAAGATGGGCGGTACGGCTCAGGTCGTGAAGTTTCATCATGACGACGTGATGCGGGGATTGACGCCAAAAACAGGGGCTTCTCAGCAGATGTTGGTAGATGACGAGAGCGACCTTGTGTTTCACATTCCCTGCTCAAGAGATAAAGAAGGATTTGAGCCACATCCTGAGATTGAACCTTTAGATTGGTGTTGGTACACCAAAGACGAAAAATCGCCGCGCTCTAAGAAACTGCCGGCACAGCACGAACTGATATTTCAGAGAAGTTCGGAATTCAGCACCGATGCGATAAAATTTGCGGATAGTATTGAAACGGGAAAATGGTCGCTACTCACCGACGAAGAGCCAACGGATTTACCTCTAGGAATTGCCAGTGTCAATCACCTCTACTGCATCGCCGACTGACTGGCCATTTACTACCAGAAAAAAACATTGCGTACCTTGCGGATTACCCATTGGATGGCGTTTCTAATGGGACTTATGTTTATTCTCTATTCGGATGTAACGTCCGTACAATTGTTGCTATTTGCCTTTCTGGGATTTTTTGCAATTGCAGTGGCAACTCAGTATCTGGCAAAGAAGAACGCCTGGCAGAGGAAGTATCTAGATTACCGGACTCTGGCTGAGGGATTAAGAGTACAGTTCTATTGGGCGGCGTCCGGCGTTACTGCCGAGAATAAATGGAAATTTGCTCATGATAGTTTTCTGCAGAGTCAAAACCCTGAGTTTGGCTGGATAAGAAATGTAATGAGGGTGGCAGGCATACGCTGTGATGCCGTGCCCTATCTGGATCCCGCTGGAGTGGAATACACTCTCCGAGAATGGGTAGGAGGGCCTGATCAGGGTCAGCTCGGTTACTTTCGGGTCAAGGCTCATGAACGTATACGACATCATGCAAATACTGAGAAGTTGGGCCGGCTAAGTCTTCTGACCAGTGTATCAACGGTATTCATTTTCCTGTTTTTCGGATCGACGCTAACTGATCTATGGGAAAACGTCCTAATATTTGTCATGGGATCAACACTTCTGGTTTATGCGGTACGGGAAGGGTATAGCTACGCCACCGCTACCAAGGAGCTTATCAAGCAATATGAGTTCATGTTGCGGATCTTCGACAATGCCCATAGGAGGCTGTCGGCAGTCACCAGTGTCGATGAACAGCGCCAGATTCTGTCCGCGCTCGGTCAATCGGCACTCGATGAGCATTCCGACTGGATTTTGATGCACAGAGAACGTTCGCTTGACGAAAGTGAAATCTGGCGGATGGGAGCTTGAGGGTACCAGCAGGCTCCCTTGACTATGCGGAAAGTTTAAAGCGCTTCCCTTGACAACTCTCGAATATTCTTAAACTCATTTCCCTCGAACCACTCAGGGAACGAGGTTTCCCCGCTGAGTTTTTGTGCGATATCGAAATACAACAGGATATCCTGAGCAGCACCGCCGAGATTCCATTCGGGATCGTATTCATCAGAAGGTGCGTGATAACGATTGTCGGTATAGTCCTGTGCTTGCAGCGCACCATACTCTTTGCCAAACTCGACATTATCTTCGCCCGATTCTGCATAAAGCGCCGGGACGCCTACCCTGGCAAAATTGAAATGATCAGATCGGTAGTAAGAACCGCGTTCCGGATTCGGTTCAGCTTCCAAATACCTTCCCTGTGCGGTAGCGGCTTCCTCGAGGTAGATCTCCAATTCACTGCTGTTGGCTCCCACTACTACCACATCATACGTGCGGCCTACTGTATTCAAGTTGTCCATGTTGATATTTGCAACCGTGCCAGGAATGGGATAAATGGGATGTTCGGCATACCACTGCGAGCCGAGTAGTCCGGATTCTTCGGCAGTCACCGCCAGGAAAACGATGCTGCGCTCCGCTGGAGCGGCTTGGGAATGTAAGCTCGCAAGCGCCAGCAAGCCCGCTGTGCCGGTGGCATTATCGGCGGCGCCATTGTAGATGTTGTCGCCTGGCACCTCCGGGTTCACACCCAGGTGATCCCAGTGTGCGGTATAGATGATAGTTTCATCGGGTCGTGCCGTGCCGGGTATGGCGGCGATGACGTTCTGTGAAACGGAAGTGCGCACTGAGTTCTTGATGCTTACGCTGGCTTTTATGTCGGCCAGAGGGACTGCTGTAAATCCGGGTATCGCGGCGGATGCTTTCAGTTGCACATAATCGAGCCCGGCGCCGTCAAACAGGGCCTCGGCAGAATCCAGGGTTAACCAACCTTCAATCTCTGTGCGACTGCCATTGAGGTCCGCTGCCTGTAGACCAATTTGTGGGCCAGACCAACTATTGCTCACCACGTCCCAGCCATAACCGGCCGGACCGGTTTCATGCACTATCAATGCGGCAGCGGCTCCCTGCCGTGCTGCTTCTTCGTATTTATAGGTCCAGCGCCCGTAGTAGGTCATGGCGTTGCCATTAAACAGGGAGGCATCCTGGGTGGCATAACCCGGGTCATTCACCAGAATGACCACCGTCTTGTCTGTCACGTCGATACCGGCATAGTCGTTCCAGTTACGTTCCGGCGCCACGATGCCGTAGCCGACAAACACGACGTCGCTGCCCTGTACGGTGATAAAAGGAAGCTGCTGTTGGCTGCCCATCATCATTTGTTCGCCGTAGTTGAGAGTAGCCGCATAGTCGCTGCCTTGCAGATAGAGCAACGCATCGCTCGAGGTTGTCAGTTCGGTCACTGCCACGGCTTGAAAATAGGAATCACCATTTCCAGGGCCGACGCCCAGTTTCTCGAATTCTGCCTGTAGATAGGCAATGGTTTTTTCTTCACCGGGAGTGGCGGGTGCGCGCCCCTCGTAGGCATCGGATGCCAGCACTTCGATGTGTCTGTGTAGAATCGCCTCTATTTCAGCGGTTGAAGAGGCAGCGGTGTCGGCAGGCAGGCGCGCCATGCCGGAGGGTTCAACACCTTCCTGGCTACAGGAAGCAAGCCCTAGCGTGAGCAGGGTTAGTAAAGTTTTAAAACCGGTAGTCATGATGTTCTCGGCAGCCAATTATGCGTTTATGCAGGACGCAGCATAAACGCTAACAACTTTAGGGGACTCCCACAACTTAACATTGGCCAGGTAATCGCAGATTAATGCCGCAGAAGTTAAGTTGTTAAGTTGTTAAGTTGTGAGTGTCCCCGGGCTCCTCTCACCGATCCGGATCACCTGGTGGTGGGGGAATCGGCTCTGCTGAGTCAGGGGGATACGGGGGGCGCCCGGGGCTGCCGGGAGGTCCACCACGACCACCCGGGCCACCAAAACCAGGTCGGCCATCCCGTCCACGCGGTCCACGGCGTTGCACAAATTCCTGTGCCATCTGGCGTTCAGCCTCGGTCAGCTCAGCTAACAGGCTGATGGTCTGTTGATGGGATAGTGTCTGATAACGCTCATTGAGTGCTCGAAGCTCGGTGAACGCCTGTTCCAGCGCGGTGCTATCGAAATCTGTCGAAGCCATCAATTCATTGACGCGTCGTTGAGCCTCAAACATCTCCCGCCGCATCGGTAGAATCTCCTGGTAGCTCTGCTGCAACAGGGGTTCTAGTTCAGCACGCCGTTCCTCGCTGAGGTCGCGTACTACCCAGCCTACATTCGGGGGAAAAGGTCGCGGCCCCATCTCACGAAAGCTTGTCGCGCGATAACCGATGCCACCGACAAACACCAGGTTAATCGCAATCGAGGCGAGCAGGGCGATGAGTATCAGCCTTTCTCTACTCATGATCAGAAAATACTCTCTGAGTAGTCGCTTAGCGAGAGCATGGCTAGTTCGTCTTCCCAGTATTCAACTTCACTGGACTGAAGGCCAACACCGAAGCTGTAATAATTGCCTAACACGATTCCGAACACCAGCGGCAGGCAGGCTACCATGGCGGGTCGCCACAGCTGAATTGTAAATCCCCCAGCTGGAATTAACCAATCCAACAACTTGTCCAGCAGGGGGTCGTTTCGAGGCGGTAGCTGTTGGTTCAGGATTCTGGCTTGCAAACCGGCGAACTCGGGAACTGTAATCTGATCCAGTTGCTGCTCCAGGCGTCGTTGCTCTGAAATCAGAGCCCTGGCCCGATCACTGCTCTCTAAAAATGTTTTGCTGTCCTTGCGCAGTGCAGATGGCCAATTCTCGATGTTCGAGCCATGGACATCCACCAGCGTGGAAAATTCTTCTAGTGTCATCGTTGTCGTCATTGTCAGTGCCACACTCTTGATTGCGCTTGCTTGCTACTGCGCATTGTCGCTTTCACTCAATTCCGTTCGCAGGGAGCGTTTTGCTCTGGCTATCGATGATTCCAGTGCCTTGACGGACATGTTCATGATAGCAGCGGCTTCCTTGTTAGAGAATCCGGAGTAGTAACAAAGCATCAGCGCACTACGTTGATTTTCCGGAAGTCTCCCTATTGCCTGTTCTAATTGCGTTGTTTGTTGTTGTGTTGCATCGTCCCGGTCGGCGCCCTCTTTTTCGATCAGCGCGGCATCGACTTCATTTTCAATGTTTTCCTGTGTCTGCATCTTGCTGTGTTTGCGCAGATAATCGATGCACAGGTTGTGGGTTATGCGATGTAGCCACGTGGAGAGTTTTGATTTCTCCGGCTGCCACTTTCCGGCGTTGATCCACAGCTTTAAGAAAGTCTCCTGGGTAATGTCCTCGGTATCCTTCTGGTTGCCGAGCATTCTGTAAGCGTAATGACTAATGGACTTCAGCTGCTGTTTAACAATGATCTGATAAGCGGATTGATCACCATCGCATACTGCCAGCATCAACTCTTCATCAGTCATTACGCTCTTTAATCAATCCTTTCGATCGCTAGATTTGCTGCGATTGTCCTCCACTGTCTCTGTCAGGTCTACCTCCGCCAGGACCGCGGCGTCCTCCCGGTCCACCTCGACGTCCTCCTGGACCACCAAAGCCAGGGCCACCACGACGTGGTCTGCGTAGTTCATCCCCGCTCAATACGCCGTCGCCATCACCATCCATCATCTCGAAGTTGGCTTCCTGATATTCAGTCAGTGTAACAATCTCATCCCCGTCGACATCCATTTCATTGAAGCGTTCGGTGGCGCGTTGCGTCATCATTTCACGCATCTGGGCACGGCGTTCGTCGATCTCGCTCGGATCGCCCTTGTCATCAGTCTGATTACTCTGCTGCCCTGGTTGTCCGCCGCGAGTGCCACGGCGTGGACCTGGGGCTGGCCGGGCATTCAAAAATTCGTCAATCGTCAATACGCCATTCTGGTCGGTATCGATCTGAGACAACATATCGTCCCGGTCGCTCTGCTGGAATTCCACGAAGCTGATTACGCCATCTCCGTTTGTATCCAGGGTCTCCAATCTATTTGGGCTGGCGCCATCATCATCGGCGGCCAGTAAAGACGTTGAGATTCCGAGGATTCCCAGGCCGGCAACAAAGGTTAGTTTTTGCATGTTATTTCTCCTGCATATCAAGATAGTTCATTTACTTATACGCAGCGGGTGCCGGTTACCTTCGCATTCTTTTTTCTCTATATGGTGTCTGCTTCGAAGCGGTTGATTCACCCGAATTTCCATGTAAGCATAGAATTTCCTGATAATTACAGCGATGGTTCTCCAACATGATTAACCGAGCACGAAGATTCGCGAGTAGGTTCACCCTCGTCATAATGGCAAGTTTTCTATTGCTAACCCCTGGCTTCGGGCAAGAGTACGTAATGGATCCGGACTGGCCAAAACCGTTACCGGATGGTATCGGGTGGGGGCAGGTGCCCAATATCACAATTGACCAGCAGGGTTACATCTACGCTTTTCACCGGGCAGATCCACCGGTATTGAAGTTCGACAAGGAAGGAAACCTGGTTGACTCTTTCGGCGGTACTGACTGGGTAGCCACCCCACACGGTTTCCGAGTGACTCCGGAGGGCAGCATCTGGGGCACTGACTATAATAGACAGACTGGACACACCATCACCAAGATCGATACCGACGGCAGGATTCTATTACGTCTGGGCGCGCGTGGTTTTATCGGCACCGGCCCAAACACCTTCAATGGACCCACCGATGTTGCCCAGGCAACCGACGGCACCTTCTTCGTTGCCGACGGTCACTGGAATAATCGCATCGTCAAATTTGACAAGAACGGCCGCTACCTCATGGAGTGGGGTACCAAGGGTGCCGGACAGGGAGAGCTGAATGTGCCCCACACCATTGTCATCGATAGTCGAGGCCGTGTAATGGTAGGCGATCGCTCCAATGAACGTATTCAGATCTTTAACCAGGACGGCGAGTATCTGGATGAGTGGGATCAGTTCGGTCGGCCCAGTGGTATGTTTATCGACCAGAATGACATGCTCTTTGTTGCCGATTATGAAAAGCTGCGCCGCGTAACCTTTGGCAGTGCTGCCAGCGGAGAAGTCATGGGTTTCATCGAAGGATCGGAGCCGGAGGGTGTGGTTGTCGATGACGATGGCAATGTCTATACCAGTGAAGTGACCGGTGGCCAGGGTGGCGAAGGTCAGATCATCCGCAAGTTCATCAGGCAGTAGCCCAAATCAGCGGGTCCTTAATAGGACCCGACCCCCTATATCTGGTAGAATCCGGCTCCTTCTAACCCGCTGGCAGGTACACCTACAAGACGCGGGTGTTTTGCATAACTAATGTTCTAATTACTGACTATGGAACTGGCCGAAGAAAAACTGGACGAACATCACCTCGACAAGAAAGAAGTAGTCGATGTGGTGGTGCGTTTCGCCGGCGATTCCGGTGACGGCATGCAGTTAACCGGTGCCAATTTCACCCAGGCCACAGCGCTGTATGGCAATGACCTGTCCACCTTTCCGGATTTTCCCGCCGAGATACGTGCGCCGGTAGGTGCCACCTTCGGGGTCTCAGCCTTCCAGATCTACTTCGGCGCCGAAGATGTCACCACTGCGGGCGATGCCCTGGATGTACTGGTGGCAATGAACCCGGCAGCGCTGGTGACCAATAGAGCTAACCTCATCGACGGTGGGTTGATCGTCGTCGATAGCGGCGCCTTCACTGCCAAGAACCTCAGCAAGGCGAAGTACAAAAATAATCCGTTGGAAGACGGATCATTGGATGCCTTTCGCATTCTGGCAATCAACATTTCCAAGCAGGTTCTAGCTGCCGTAGAGCCATTCGGTCTCAGCCATAAGGCGGCACTGCGGTGCAAGAACATGTGGACGCTGGGTCTGGTGATGTGGTTGTTCGATCGCGACCGCATGCCCACCATCGAGAATTTGAAGACTAAATTTGCCGTCACGCCGGAGATAGCCGATGCCAATGTCGCCGCGTTAAATGCCGGGCATGCCTATGGTGAGACTGCCGAGTTGCCGGTCGGAATTCATCTGTATAAAGTTCCCAAGGCGAAAGTGGCACCTGGCACCTATAGAAACATCACGGGTACGACGGCACTGGCCTGGGGCTTGATAGCAGGATCGGAGTTAGCAGATATCAATCTGCTGTTTGCATCCTATCCAATTACACCGGCTTCCAATCTATTGCATGAATTGGTCACCCGTAAGCAGTTTCGTGTCAATACGTTTCAAGCCGAAGACGAAATCGCCGCCGTGTGTGCGGCTATGGGCGCGTCATTTGCCGGGTCGCTTGGAGTGACTTCCAGTTCGGGACCGGGAATCGCGTTGAAACTGGAAGGCATCGCGCTGGCTGCTGCTACGGAATTGCCGCTGGTCATTGTGAACTCGCAGCGCGGCGGTCCTTCCACCGGCCTGCCAACCAAGACCGAGCAATCCGATTTCAACATGGCACTGTATGGCAGACACGGCGATACACCCATGCCAGTCATCGCCTCTGCTACTTCCATCGATTGTTTCGAAGTGGCCATAGAAGCGGTGAGAATTGCCACTAAATACATGACGCCGGTGATGTTGCTGTCCGATGGATATTTGGCTAACGCCGCCGAGCCCTGGCAGATACCCGATGTCGATTCCCTGCAGCCATTTCCGGTCAGTCACCATACTGATGCCAAAGACTTCAAACCTTCTTTGCGAGATGACAAGACGCTGGCCCGGGTATGGGCCAAGCCGGGCACAGCAGGAACCGAACACCGTATAGGTGGCATAGAACGCAGCTTTGAGACTGGTGATATTTCCTATGACCCGGCCAATCATCAGAAGATGACGGAACTGCGGGCAGCCAAAGTAGCCGGCATTGCGGATGACATTCCCTTGCAGGAGGTCTGCTACGGCAACGACTCCGGCAAGCTGGCAGTAGTAGGTTGGGGCTCGACCTTCGGCGCCATTCATCAGGCTGTAAAACGCGCCTGTGGGGAGGGGCTGGACGTGTCCCACATTCAGGTCAGGTATCTCTCGCCACTGCCGAGTAATCTGGGTGAATTGCTGCGGAGCTTCGAGGCAGTACTGATTCCAGAGATGAATACTGGCCAGTTCATCCGGCTTATTCGTTCCGAATTCCTCATCGATGCCGAGGGCGTCAACAAGGTAGCGGGTCAGCCCTTCAAGATTGGTGAAATCCTCGCCGCGATTCACAAGAAGCTTGCCGAGCTCGAAGCTGACGATTCCGGGAGCGCTTCATGAACGAGCCGCTGCCCGTACTCACGCTGAAAGACTTTGCCTCCGATCAGGAAGTGCGCTGGTGTCCCGGCTGTGGAGACTATGCGATTCTCAAAACCATTCAGAAGCTGATGCCACAGCTGCAGCGACCACGAGAAAATCAGGTGTTCGTCTCCGGTATCGGTTGTGCCTCGCGCTTTCCGTACTACATGAATACCTATGGATTTCACTCCATACACGGGCGAGCGCCGGCGATCGCAACTGGCATCAAGCTGGCTAACCCGGAACTCGATGTATGGGTTGTCACCGGCGACGGCGACGGCTTCAGTATTGGTGGAAACCACATGCTGCATGTGATTCGACGTAATGTGAACCTGCAGATTCTGCTGTTCAATAATGGAATTTATGGTCTGACCAAGGGCCAATATTCACCCACTTCCCCGCCAGGCACACGCTCCCCCTCTTCGCCGGAAGGTTCCATCGATTCGCCTCTGTCTCCCTGCGCGGTCGCTTTAGGGTCAGGTGGCACATTTATAGCTAGATCTATTGATACCGAGGCGAAGCACTTGTCTGCCATAGCAGCCCGTGGATACGCCCACAACGGAGCCGCTTTTATAGAAATTCTGCAGAACTGTCCAATCTATAACGATGGTATCTTCGAACAGGTCAAAGACAAGAAGCAGGCACCGGATTTCCGTGTCGAGCTGGAACATGGACAACCAATCCTGTTTGGCCAGGAGAATGAGATAGGAATACACCTCAACCGCGAGAGCCTATCATTAGAAGTGATCGAGGTAGCCGGTAATGAGGACAGGATTCTGGTGCACGATGAAACCAACAAGGTGCAGGCCCAGTTACTCGCGGTGATGGCGGGGCCGAAATTTCCAGTTGCGGTCGGTGTGCTGTACCGCGAAGATAAGACTTGCTTTACCGAAGATAACCGCGAGCGAATCGATACGGCTCGCAGCAAGCCCGGCTCACTTAAGCAGCTGTTACACAGCGGTCATGCCTGGGAAGTAAGCTAGGGCCCCTAGTTCCCAATCCGCACGCCAGGAGTTCAAGTCAATGCGCCACAAGTTGCTTTTCACAGCCATCCTGTCCCTGGTTGTCCACTCGGTATCTGCCCAGACACTCGAAGATGAGTCAGTGGCCTGGCTGCAAGATCTGATTCGCATAGACACCATAAATCCTCCCGGCAACGAGAGCCGGGCAGTGGATTATTATGCACGCATCTTCGAAGCAGAGGGTATCGAATTTGAAACCGCCGAGAGCGCTCCCGGCAGAGGCAATATCTGGGCGCGCCTCGAGGGAGGCGATGAGCCAGCCTTGATCCTATTGCAGCATACCGACGTGGTGCCCACCGAAGAAGAATTCTGGACCATTGATCCGCTGTCAGGAGATATTCGCGACGGTTATATACTGGGCCGCGGTGCTAGAGACATGAAAGGTCTGGGTATTCTTCAGCTCGCTACGTTTCTCAGCCTGCATCGTTCTGGCGTAGAACTGAACCGCGACATTATCTTTCTGGCGACTGCCGATGAAGAAGCCGGTGGTTACTTCGGGGTGGGTTGGCTGATTGACAATCGTCCGGACATTTTTGATGGTGCCGGCATCTTGCTCAACGAAGGCGGAGGCGGCAGCCGCAACGCTGACGGTGACATCGTGTTCGGTGTCGAAGTCACCCAGAAGGTGCCAGTCTGGTTGCGTCTCAATGCCATCGACACGCCGGGCCATGGCTCCTCTCCGCGCACCACCAGTTCCGTCACAAGAATCGTGCAGGCACTGAATACGCTGCTGGAGAATCCGTTTCCGCCCCGCATTATTGGCCCGGTCGCAGAGTATTTTTCTGAGCTGTCTGTGGATATGGGTGAAGAGTGGGGACCTGCCTATGCCGATATCGCTGCTGCCATTCGTGATCCTGCCTTCGTGCAGAAGTTGCATGAAGCGCGACCTGGCCACAACTCGCTGGTGCGAGATACCTGCTCTATGACGCGCCTCAGTGGTTCCACCAAGATCAATGTGATTCCCCCGAAAGCCTGGGCAGAACTGGACTGCCGCGTTCTTCCTGATAAACCGTCGGAGGTGTTTATCGCGGAATTACAGGAATTGATCGCCGGCACTGGCGTGGAAATTGAAACCATCATGGCGTTCACGCCAGCCATCTCCGAGACCAGCACTCGTCTGTTCGCGGCAATCGCAAGCGTAACTCGGGAACTGTATCCCGGCTCCAGAGTATTGCCCTCGGTGAGCACTGGGTTTACCGACAGCCACTTCACCCGTGACTTCGGTATCGTCAGCTACGGTTTCAATCCGCTCATTACTAATAGCGGCGAACACACCGGTGTGCATGGCAACGATGAACAGGTTGGCGAGGCGGCTTTCAGGCGCGCGGTGGGTGACTTTTACGCCGTGGTCAGAAACGTGGTAAACGACTAGTGCATTGTCAAATTCAATCCACATAAACCGCCGTAAGTTTCTGCAGATGGGAGCCACCGGCGCAGTGCTGGGATCACCTATGAAATCAGCTACATCGGCTAAGCCAGCGGTGCGTATACAGTAAAACTGTTATTTGCTAAGTTGTCTCCTTATCTACGGAGAGCGACATGGCAAACAATCACGATCAGCCGGATAATCCTTCCCGGCGTAATTTGCTGAAGAGTGCTGGTATCGTCGGCGCAGCGGCGGTGGGTTCAACGGCTACACCCACAATAATTGCTCAGGATTCCCCATCTACCAGCCAGGCCACTAGCCCCATCGCGCGGGAAGCCCTGGAAGCCTTGACGGCTGCCGAGGCAGAGACCCTCGAAGCCATCTGCGATGCTTTGATTCCATCCGATGACAACGGTCCCGGAGCACGGGAAGCACGCGCCGTACACTACATCGATCGCTCCCTGGCCAGCCACAATTCCGCTGCGCGCCATAACTACATGGTCAGCCTAGCGGCCATCGACGAATACGCCCGGCAGACCCGCGGCGAATCGTTCTCTCGCTTGATACGGGATCATCAGGATTCAATTCTAAGGGGTGTGCAGGACAACAAGGTGCCGGGTTGTGAGCCAAGCGCCAGTGCTTTTTTCAACATGGTGCGCAGTCACACTATCGATGGCACGTTCTGCGATCCGTACTACGGGGGTAATCAGGACTTTGTGGGTTGGGACATGATTGCTTATCCCGGCATCCGACTGAGCGCTTCCGAGACTGATGTGGCCCAGGGTGCGGCGCTTCAGCCCAATCACCAGTCTGCCTATGACAACCAGACCTATACCAAGATGGCCGATAACATGGGGCTTGGTACCAACAACAGCGGAGGTAGGGACAATGCCTAAGCGACTACCGAAAACCGATGTTGTGATTGTCGGCATGGGCGCGGTGGGCGGAGTCGCCGCGCTGCCGTTGACCAATGCCGGGCTTAAAGTGATCGGCATCGAAGCCGGCGGTTGGTTGAGCCCGCGGGATTTCGCTCCCGATGAGCTGCGCAACGGTGCGCGTAACTGGCCGCAGTCCGTACAGAAAGCCGCTACTGAAGCACCCACGGTGCGAGCCAGTTCCGATGCCACCGCGGTGCAGGGTGGCCACCCGATGATGAATGCCGTCGGCGGTACCACCATGCACTACTGGGCGCAGAGCTGGCGCCTCAATCCCTGGGATTTCAAAGTGGTCAGTGCTACGCGCGAGCGCTACGGCCGCGACCGACTGCCAGCGGACACTACCGTGGAAGACTGGCCATTCGGATACGAAGAACTGGAACCCTATTACGACAAGGTCGAATACGCGGTAGGCATCTCCGGTCAGGCCGGTAATGTGCAGGGGCGTATCAACCGAGCTGGTAATATTTTCGAAGGTGAGCGCTCACGGGAATATCCTATGCGCCCGCTACGCTCTTCACCCTTCACCGATTTGATGGGTGATGCGGCACGCCGCCTCGACTTGAATCCATTCCAGGGTCCGGCGGCAATAGCTAGCGAGCTCTATGATGGTCGCCCACCCTGCCAATACCATGGTTTCTGCAACAAGGGGGGTTGCCATGTGCAGGCGAAGAGTTCGACCGCGTTTACCACCATTCCTAAGGCCGTGGATTCGGGGAATCTTGAGGTAGTCACTTTTGCACGCGTGACCAATGTGGTTACCGATAACGATGGCAAGGTTACCGGCGTCGATTACATCAAAGGTAGTGAGACATTCTTCCAGCCGGCGGACGTGGTGCTGCTGGCCAGCTACACCTATGAAAATGTACGCATGTTACAGCTGTCCAAGTCACGAGCGTTCCCGAGTGGTTTGTCCAACAATGCCGGGCAGGTTGGCCAGCATTACCTGAGTCACCATCAGGGATCGCCTGTTTTGGCATTGTTTCCTGACGATCTGCACAACTGGTACGGCCTGCCTGCCCAGGGTGTGGCCGTCGATGACTGGGCCGATGACAATTTCGATCACGCCGACCTGGACTTCATCGGTGGCGCAAACCTGTGGGTACACACAGATCGCAAACCCATGGCTGCCGCCAAGATGAGCACCTTTGGTCAGGCGCGTAACTGGGGTTCGGATTGGAAGAAATTCATCAAGCAGAATGCCGATCGCAGTAACACCGCCTACATCCAGAAAACTACACTACCCTATGCAGGTAACTACCTGGACCTCGATCCGACGGTGAAAGACCCGATGGGTTATCCGGTAACCCGGATCACTGCTCGCTACCGTGACAATGAGAAGCGTATCGCGGCCTTCGTGGCAGACAAGATGGAGCAATGGTACCGGGAAGCGGGCGCGAGCAGCGTCATCAAGACCGGACCTGGCAATGCCATGGGCGCGTCTACTCATGCTTACGGCGGCACTCGAATGGGTAACAACAGCGAGACCAATGTCGTTAACCGTTGGGGCTTCTCCCATGAGGCACCTAATTTAGGGATACTTGGCGCTTCTGTGATGGGTAGCAGCGGGGCTCGCAATCCGACGCTCACCGCCCAGGCGCTGTCATGGAGAACGGCTGAATACCTGGCTAACAACTGGCGCTCTGTGGTTGGCTAGGCGTAGTCGTTACTAAGAAAACCACCAACGAAGGTAATCAGAAGCAGATGGATTCGAGTCGGCCAGCGGCATTTAACCGGTAGAAGATTCCGATCCTGGATGCGTTTCGTTTTATCGCCTCGGTGCTAGTGGTTTTCGTGCACTACGAAGTTATCTTCGGCCAGGCAGTAATCTATGGCAGCTTCGCCACAACGGCCGTGTCCTGGTTCTTCGTGGTGAGCGGCTTCATCCTCTCCTATACCTATCCAAGCCTCGATTCGGCTAAGGATTACCGGCGCTTCTACCACCACCGTTTAATTCGCATCTACCCGATTTACTGTCTGAGAATCATCGTCTCGTCACTGTTCGTGTCATTGAACTATGCCGCCATGGGGGAGGGCTTCTTTGCGGAGGTAAACCGCCCCTTCGAATTGATGCACGATCTACCCGAACAGAAAGATTCGGCATTTTCCTCATCAGTACCTTGCGCCACCTGGTCTTCGCACAATCGGTGGGTGGCGTCGAAACACTGAAGCTCGTGTTTAATGGGCCACTATGGTCGATCGTGCTGGAGGTGTATTTCTATTTGGCGTTTCCATTGCTTTTGCTACTGATTAAGCCCCTCAACAGCTTAGGCAAGGTCATCGCCGCATTTATTGTCGGTTACATCCTGCAGTTTTTACTCATTCAGCTTTATCTGCCCGAAGCCGAGCGCTTTGATGTGATCAATCTAAACGTGCCTGTGTACACGAATCCGCTTATTCGGGGCATCGAGTTTCTATTCGGCATGTTGCTTTACCGGGCTTTCACCTTTACCGAGGTTTCCCGGAATGCCACTAAAACAAACTGGATTCCGACGCTCGTCAGCGTCGCGTTATACATACTCGTTGTCATGTACGTACATGACAATATCCCCTACCAGTACAGATCGTTCTTCCTGGTAGTGCCTTTCGTCACGCTGATGATCTTCACGCTATTGAAATTGCATTGGCATCCGGCGGAAAACATCGTGCGCTGCTGCACGATGCTGGGTGGGCTCAGCTACGTGCTCTACAGCTTTCACTGGCCGTTGATGGAGATCATCCAATTTTATAATCTACTGCCGGAATTGGATTCGCTGCCACTACAGCTGTCTCTATTGATGAGCGTGCTGTTGATAGTGTCATACCTTATCTATAAATTTCTCGAGACTCCGGTGCGGCGAGCCCTGTATCGTAAAGTGGACAGCTGAGAAGAACCGCCATGCCTGTGCAATGTTGATGTGGCCTTCCAGGGCGTTGTGTGCATCCCTTGAGCTAGAGTAACAGACCATCCCCAATTGCTTTGAAAGCCTGATTATTCGGCGCTATTGGCTTGACACACTCAGACCTAGATGGTTATATCGTTGCTCCTTACGGGGGAGAAAATTCCATAAAGCAAAAAGGTAGAACTATGAAGATTCAATGGCTGCTCTTGGCAATTGCCGCTCCAATAATAGGTTGTTCACCAGCCGAAAATACAACAACTGAGACCCAATCAACCCAAGTCGCTGCCGCCGCTGAAGCGCCGGGTAGTGATATTCCTCGCGGACCCAATGGTAAGCCCGATTTGAATGGGATCTGGCAGGTCCTGATGAATGCCAACGACAATCTGGAAGCTGCCCCTCCACAAGCAGCCTACCACCTCGTTCCAGGGGACTTTGTACCGGTACCCGGCCCCGAGGTCGTAGCGCTTGGAGCAGTCGGCGCGGTTCCAGCCAGTTTTGGTGTGGTAGAGGGTGGCACTATCCCTTACAAGCCTGAAGCAGTGGCGCGTCGCGATGAAAACCGTGCCAACTGGATCACTTCCGATCCTGAGATCAAGTGCTATATGCCGGGCGTTCCACGGGCGACTTATATGCCGCATCCGCTGCAGATATTCCAGAGTGAGAGTGCGTTTTTCATAGCCTATTCATTCGCAGGCGCGGTGCGTAACGTGTTCCTCGAAGATCCCGGTCCTGCTCCGCTGGATTCCTGGATGGGACAGTCCTGGGGCTATTGGGACGGCGATGTGTGGGTAGTCGAGGCTTCTGGCATGGACGACCGCACTTGGTTTGACCGGGCCGGCAACTATCACACGTATCAGCTCAAAGTAACCGAACGTTACGAGTTGGTGAGTGAAAATGTCATCATGTACTCAGCAACCATGGAAGATCCAGACCTCTTCGAACGTCCCTGGACTATCAACATGCCACTGTATCGTCGCCTCGAAGAGGGTTTCGAGCTACCACAATTCAAGTGTGTAGAGTTCGTGGAAGAATTGATGTACGGCAGATACCGCAAGGGCCGTGAATCGGAGCTGGGCTTCTAAATTTAGATTTGTATCAAAAAAAGGCTCGTTTTAACGTATTACTACTTGGAAAACAGGTGAGCCCCTGTATAGAATGCGGCATAGTGTCCGATTGACCGAACTTTCGAAGCATTCCAGGTGAGGGTAGAGTGATAACCTGCTATGGAATGCAACGATTTAAAGCAAATGATGGGGTGAAACTATATGAAAACTAAATTACTGGCTTTAGCAGCTGTTACCGCGATTGGTGTTGTTGCAATTAAGCCACCAGCGACTGCGCATCACGCGTTCTCAGCTGAATTTGATGCGAATCTGCCGGTTCGCCTGGGTGGCCCGATCACACGTGTTGAGTGGATTAACCCTCACACCTGGATCCACCTGGCCAATGATGACCCGGAATCGACTCGTGATCCAGGTCCCTGGATGGTAGAGGGCGGAACGCCAAATACGCTGTTGCGTCGTGGCATCAACCGTAACTCTCTGGAACTGGGTAGCGATATCATCGTAACTGGTTACCAGAGCAAAGACCGTCTGTGTGAGCCGACTTGCCGTGCCAATGGCCGTGACATCACCTTCCCGGATGGACGTAAGTTGTTCATGGGTTCATCGGGTACCGGTGCTCCGCGCGACGGCGCCGATGGCAACTAGCAATACCTGATTACTAGCTAGCTAGATTCAAAAAACCGGCCACTCTATTGAGTGGCCGGTTTTTTTTGTGCCCCGATTTACAGCCTGGCGTGCTGCCTGCTACTCGATGATCGGATCGATCACCCTGGGAAAATCACTGCCGTCTCTAAAGACGGTGGAGTCTACATAGAAGCCGGCGGTATAGAGTCGCACCTTAATGGTTCTCGATCCCCGGTTTTCCCAGAACCAGCCATGGATACCGGCGAACGGTGCGTGGAATGAGCCCATACGGCGGTCGGCATCGCCCTGTTCGAAACTCTCTGCATACTCCTCACCCAGGCCGGCGGGTTCGGCGTGCATGTCATAGTACACTTCGTCGTCGGCGATCCAGCTGAACACCATCGGTGCGTCTAGGTCTAGCGTGTACTTATATTCGACCGATTGGAACGGCCCGAGTTCGAACTCCACGTAGTCGGTGCGGTGGATTTGCAGCTGTTCCTCGAAGGGATTCTCATCGGCCGAGAGTGCAGTCAGGCCGAGCAATCTACCCGTACCGAGAGGGTCTGATCCGAATTCAGCCGGCAGTATGGCAGTCAGCAACACCAGCATGCCAACTACGAACGCAATGCCGGTTGCTATCAGAATATTTCTAGCTGAAGGGGTTTGGGTGGTATCGGGCTCTGCCACTTAACTTCTCCGTTTAAAAGGGGGGCGCCAGCAGAAAGGCACTCATCTGGTAGCCAGCCAAAAGAAAGCCGCCGGTCATTAATGCGGTATTGGTAACGAAGGCATGGCGCAGGTAGCTGGCATTGCTGCGCCACACACTGAGCACGATGAACACTGCCGATAGGGCCAGAATCTGGCCGATCTCGACGCCGACATTGAAGCTGATAATATTGGTAACCAGGCCATTGTCGGAGATGGTAAATTCCTGCAGCTTGGTCGCCAGCCCCAAGCCGTGAAACAGCCCGAAGACAAATACCGCTATTTTTGTATTGGGCTCGAATCCCAGCACGCGCTTGAAACCGTCGATGTTTTCGAAGGCCTTGTAGACGATCGACAGGCCGATGATTGCATCTATGATGTAGGCGTTTACCTGCAAGTTTGCGAGCACACCGAACAACAGGGTAATGCTGTGGCCGATGGCAAACAGGGTGACATACTGCACCACGTGCTTGGGGCGATACAGGAAGAAGATCACACCCACCAGAAAAAGCAGGTGATCATAGCCGGTCACCATGTGCTTGGCACCGAGGTATATAAAGGGAAACACGGCAGGGCCGTCGATCGCCTGGACAAAGTTTGCATCAGACCCTTCGATGCTGTGTCCAAATACACTAACGGCGAATAACGCCATAAAAGCGGCAGCGAGCGCAAGCACAGCGCTATGAAGCGAATGAGCAGGGCGAGACATCTTAATCAGTCGGCTTCTTCATCGAAGGCATTGAGGATGTCGGGATTGTAAGCCTGATGGCAGGCGGTACAGACGCTGTACAGCTGGGCGCCGGCCTGGAAAAAATCCTCCTTGTTCTGCTCGGCAGCCGCCTGCATTGCCAGTATACCGGCCTCGCTCAGGCCTTCGGAATAAATCATCCACGCGTCGTTGTCTTCCGCTCGGCCGGGCATTGCCAGCAGGTTGCCTGATTCGACCACGATAGCGGCCTGTGCTCTGACGTAGTCCCAGCCATCGTCGGTTGTCGGATAGAGTTCTTCATAGCCTGAGGCATCGACTACCCAACCACCAGAGTCCCACAGTATGTCAGAGGCGGGTTCCAATACCAGCACCATAAGATCCACCATATTTAGAGAAGTGTTGTAAGCGCTTTCGGTGGCTGTCGCTTCGCTGGTCTCTTCCGGAGCCGAACAGGCAGCGATAAGCAGTGCCATCAGCGCTATCGATGCAGTTCGAATGTTGATCGGTCTCAAAGTAATCATTGCTTCTTCCTGCCAATTGGCTGTTTCGGCGTATTTATCAGTTTCCGGCTTCAGTTTTCCGTCAGCCAGAGCTAACATGCTGAAACTACTGTACTTGCTTAGAATTGGGCCTAAAGTTAGCATTAATTCGAGGCTTTTAGCTATAACCCGCCCCAGAAATGGGGACTATGTCTGGAAATTCACAGGTTTCACCATGATTCGGATGAAACGATTACTTAGCACGATTCTGCTCCTCAGTGTGCTGCCGCTGAGTCTCGACTCAGCCCGGGCGGACGTCATTGTCCAACGTACCCCTGACGAAGGACTGCAACCACGCATGGTGCAGGATGCCGATGGGATTATCCATCTGCTGTATTTCAAGAAACGGCTTAACCGGCCCGCGGCGCGAGAGGGCAATCTGTATTACCGGCAATATGATGCCGAGCAGCAGCGCTTCGGCTCGCCGGTTAAGGTTTCCAGCCAGGCTTTCGCCATGCAGACATTTTCAATTGCCCGCGCCGCCGTGGATGTCGATGGCGAGGGACGCATCCATGTCATGTGGTATATGCCGCGCGAGTCTGAGTTTAACTACACGCGATCGAACCCGGAACGCAGCCAGTTCGAACCGCTACGCTCCATGGTGTCTCAATACGCTAAAGGTATCGATGCCGGCGGCGAGGTTGCCGCCAGGGGATCTGAGGTTGCCATCATCTGGGGCGCTGGCGATTTGAGCCGCGAGTATGAACGCACCATGTTTGCCCGATTCTCTCACGATTGGGGAGCCACATTCGGTGACGAGATTATGATCAGTAATCCCGATCTTGGCGCCTGTGCCTGTTGCTCTATGGCGGCGGACTACATGGATGCTCAGAATATCTTGGTGGCTTACCGGTCTGCTATCGATGGTATTGGCAGGCATATGCAATTGCTAACCGTTAACGGTGTAGACGGCGAGATATCCGGCGCATCCTACGGTGACGTGCACGAACTACAACAATGGGAGCTTTCGGCCTGTCCGTTAAGCACAAACGACATTGGTACCGATCCGGCTGCCGAGAAATGGCTGGTGTTCGAGACCAAGGGTCGCATCATGCAGTTTAATCTATCTGTCGCTGGCGAACCTGCCGCAGTGGGAGAGCCTTTTTCTGAGACTCGCCAGAAGAATCCTGCAATAGCCTTCAATCAGAACAATAATCGCCTGATCGTGTGGGGGGAAGCAATCAGCCATGCGCGAGGTGGCCGTTTAAACCTCAAGATATTCGACGCGGCAGGCAATGATACGGGTTATGAGCTAGGCGAAGAAATTAGCATCGATAATTACAGTTTCCCCGCGGCCGCAGGACTGCCGAATGGCGATTTCCTGGTACTCTATTGATTGCGGGGAAACGCGGCGGACGGATTCCTGATCTGTTGCCGGATTAGCTCATTCTCCACTTCATTCCACTGTAGCTGGGTTTCCAGCTGGCTACGCAATTGCTGCTGTTGAATAGCGTCTTGCAGCAGACGACGTTGCTGATTTGTGATTGATTGAAAATTCAGTTCCGCCAGCCGTCGTGACAATGCCGCACTGGCACGCCGTTCTTGAATCTGACCCCCCTGCAACAAGGCGAAGGTATCCACAACGAACTGCGTGCGCTTCTGAAGGGCATTCTCACCACAGGCAAACTCGATGCCGACAAGTAGTTCTAAAGAATTTGTATTGTTCTGATCATTGCCCACAGCCTCGGCAACAAACTCATCGCGCCAGTTCTTCAGTGCGTCACAATGAGTGAGATAGGTGGCAAGCAGTTCACCGTCGATGGCCTGTAAAAATTCATCGCAGCGCTGTTGTGCCTCGCTGGTAGCGGCCTGGTCAAGACTGTTCAGACAGGATTGTGCCTTGCTATCGAGTTCGGTCAGCGCAGCCGCGGCTGCCTCGACCGAAGAATCCAGGCTGGATTCCTGGGCGATCAGAGTAGCTGGAAATGCCACCAGTAAAGCGAAGCAACGTAGCGCGTTCGAGATTAGCCGCCGCTTACACGTACAATTCGAAGCGGCGAGGCCATTTCTTAAAGCGCTTACGGCAGTACTTTTCCAGTTTCTTATGGGTAGAAAACCACAGCTCGCTGGCATCTTTGATAGATTCATCGAATTCGCAGAAATCATTGGTGTACTCCCGGCAAACCCAGGGTCGATTGTCATAAATACTACAAACACCACCGTCGAGCAAATGACTGCAGCGGGTATTTATGTAAAGGAACCATCCGTCTGCATCCTTAAAGACACTTATATCATCGTGGGACACCTGCCAGAGCAGATGGTCGAAGTCTTCCTTGCTTTTCGGTGTTGGGATTTTCTGATTGATTGAAACACAGCAGATTGACTGCGTACATTTGCGACACTTCTTGTCTAATTTTACTTTGCCAACCTGTTGTGCATCGGCCAGCTTAATCTTGTCCTTGGCATTCATATCCCATTCCGTTTAATACAAGTAGATGACCAGATTTGTACAGCGACGCCATTCTAACACTGCTTGTATAACAAGTTGAAAGACTGCTGTTGAACAAATCCATATCATTGTTCACTCAAGGGTTTAGCGCGGGCTGTATTTCGAATTTGTCCAAGCTGTTTACACCATCGATAATTTTGGCGTAGGCGCGGGCAATCTGTTCCAAGCCGACCGCTGGTACCCACTCGGCGGTGTCCTGCTCGGTGTGTTTTATTTCAGGTGAAGTGATTACCTGCAGGGAAGCGACGTCTCGAGCTACCGCACCCATCTCGCCCGACGCGCGTGGCTCCATGTCGGCAGTCACCCCAACGTTGAAGCGTTGAAAGGCATCCAGTACAACATCGAGCATCGGCTCACTACCCCAAACCCACCAGCGCATCGGTGACACTGCATTCATTTTACGTAAGCTGGGTCCCCAATATTTTGTTCTGACTACGGCGACGTGCTCCAGGTTGATCAGCAGTGCGGTGTCCGCCAGCGCAGTCTGCCGCTCATCGTGCAACCAGCGAGCGCCTGGTCCGCTATGATGTCCCAGCGAGGACATGAAAATGAGATTGCGGCGCCGTTCGGATTGCGGTCGCTGTGCGAAATGTTTTATCAGACCCATCATTACCGCCATGCCAGAGGCGTTATCGGATGCCGCATCGAAGTAACCGTCGACATGGGCCAGGATGAAGATGTTTTCATCTGAAGTACCAGGCAATCCACCGAGCACACTGTCACCGGTTTGATCCGGTATCAGTTCGCTCTGGTAATCAAGGTGCACGCTGACTGATTGGCCACCGCCCAGCAATTCGCGCAGGGCAACGCCGTCTTCATAACCCAGGTTAAATCCGGGCCGGCCACCGGTACGTTGCCATACCGCGAAGTTATTGGAAATACCGTAGACGATGCCGACCGCCGCTGCGCCGTGGGAATAGGCCCGCTCTATGGCATCTTCGGTGCGAATGGAATGGCGTAGGGTGCCTGGCCTGGGGATGTCCTGGATAAGCACCGCCTTACCGGCAACGTCGCGCTGCAGATAATCTGCTTCCGTGCCAGTGCCCAGCCACACGAGTTCGAATTCCAGGCCACCTGTGGTCGTCGAAGTCGTCTTCTCCGGTGGTCTTGCCGAGGCCAGTGTAAATTCTGCCTCACCGGCTTTAAAACTGATGTCCCAACTGGACATGCGCCACACTGGCTCCAAGTTGAAATTCGAGCGGATGATTTCCTCTAGTCCCAGTTGCCTGAAAGTTGCCTCGGCCCAATCCTGACTCAGGGCGTGGGCTTCGGTGCCCAGATTTCTACCCCAGAACAGATTGCCTGATTGTTTGTCCTGTTGAGAGAACTCGATCAACTCATTCATCACTGCCTTCATCCAGGCGCCATCGATGTCAGCATAGAGTCGGTCGTCTTCACGCAGTGGAATCTGGATAAAGGCGTCCTCGCGAATATTGCCAGTGGCATCCAGTAGCGGCTGCCCGAGAGGGTTTTCCTGCGCAATTCCTGGACTAAAAATGAACAGTGCAGCAAGCGTTACACAGATCAGCGAAAGGTTTGAAGTAGCTCTCATTGGCTGCACCTTATTGTTTGAGTTATGCGGTGGAATTACGGATTTGCGGGTGACATAAGCTGCCACCTCAAGGCAGGGGAAGAATAGCATAGCCTTTACATTAGTGTGTCGTGTCCCCAAAATGGCTTGTATCTTGATGTGCTGGAGAAATAAATTGAAAACAATACACTCTGGATTGGTTCTCATCACTGCGTGCATATTTCTGCTGACGAGTTGTTCGTCCGAAGAGACGATTTCCACCGCAGGTTCCCCCGTAACAGCACCCGCTTCATCGGGTTTGAGTATTCAGACCCTGTCCACCAAACCCTGGCTGATAAGCGGCGGTGATGTACTCGTCGAGGTGAGCCAGGATTCGCAGGCAAACACCGCACCGCTGAGTGTCAGCCTGAATGGCGAAGACATTAGCAACGCCTTCCGTTCGGTGTCGGCGCAACGCCTGCAGGCGCTGCTGACCGATTTGCCACTGGGAGAGAGCGAGTTGCGGGCTTCTGTCAGTGGTTCTAACGAGTCTGCGACCCTAACGCTTACCAATTACCCGCAAAGCGGGCCGCTATTATCCGGCCCCCATGAATCTCCTTTTTACTGTCAGTCCAGCGAATTTTTACTGGTCAATGGCGAGACCCTGGGGGCTGCGACGGACGGGCAATGTTCAGTAGCCACCCGGGTGGACTACGTTTACTGGTCAAACTCCGAGCAGGCATTCAAACCATTAACGGAGCAACAGCAGCAGTCACTAACAATCACAGCCGCGCAGGAGACTAGCGCTGATCCTATAGATGGACAGGATACAGACCCCTCGGTTGCTGTCTTATCCGACATCGCGGAGATAGTTGATTACCGTGGAGCCACAATTCCATTCATTGTGCGAGTGGAAACTGGCACGGTTAACCGCGCTATATACGAGATCGCCATGTTGCATGATCCCAATACGGGAAACGTCGATCCCTTCAATCCCAGTGACAACTGGAACCGTAAGCTGGTGTATACCCATGGTGGCGGTTGTCGTGGCGGATGGTATCAGCAGGGCAATCGGACTGGTGGGGTCATGCGTCAAGGGCTGTTCGAGCAGGGTTATGCCGTCGTGTCTTCGACGCTGAATGTGTTTGGCCAGAACTGTAATGACCTGTTGGCGTCCGAGACTCACATCATGGTGAAGGAACGGTTTATCGAACATTACGGCGCACCGATCTACACGATTGCAACCGGTGCCTCCGGGGGTTCCTATCAGTCGCACCAGACTGCTGATAACTATCCCGGTGTGTTTGACGGCATAATCGTTGCTGCCAGTTTTCCCGATGTCACTACTGCAACTATTTTCACGCTGGCCGACGCACGCCTGTTGAACTACTACTTCACCGAAACTAATGCCGAAACTTTCACCGTTGAACAACAACGAGCCGTCTCTGGCTTTGGCTCCTGGGCTTCTATTTCTAACCTGGCTCGTGGCGCGGCACGCCTGGACCCTAATTATCAGTTTGATACAACACTGGAAGAACAGGGCGGAGAAGTCAGTATTGCAGCCCTTGAATCGCAGCGTTATGAACCTACCAATCGCTTCGGTGTACGAGCCACCGTGTATGACCATACAGTGAATGTCTATGGCAATGTCGACGGGACATTTACTGCGCAACGACCTCTGGACAACGCCGGTGTGCAGTACGGGCTGGCGGCACTTAATGACGGCGCTATCTCGGTGCGGCAGTTTATCGATCTCAACCGGGACATCGGGGGATTCGATCGCGACATGAATCATGTGCCCGAGCGGCATCGGGCCGATACGCAGGCGCGCAAGCGCGCCATCGAATCCGGGCGGATTCTGTACGGGGGTGCAGGCCTGGCCAGCACACCGATAATCGACTACCGCAGCTATAGAGATCATGCCGAGAATGGTGACATACACATGATCGTGCACCAGTTCTCAACCCGGCAGCGTTTGCTCGATGCCAATGGCCATGCCGGCAATCATGTCATGCAGGTCGGGGGCCTGTGGGGATTTACCCAGGATCAGCCGGACCTCGGTGAGCTGTTTCGCCAGATGGATGTCTGGCTGATGGCTATCCTGACTGACAACGCCGCTACAGATCTTGCCACCAAGGTTGTAGATAATAAACCCTCTGGGCTGCGCGACGCCTGCTGGAATATCGAGGGGGATGCGCGGGAAAAGCTAGAACACACACAGACATTCCGAGGCGATAGCCCCTGTAACGAGTTATATCCGGCCTATTCTACTCCGCGTCAAGTGGCAGGCGCCCCTCTGGCTAATAATATCGTGAGTTGCCAGCTACGACCGCTAATGCAGGCAGATTACTCGGCCAGGTTTACATCTATCGAATATGCCGAGTTAAGCCGGGTATTTCCAGAAGGGGTCTGTGACTGGTCTCGCAGTGACAGTAGTGGGGCGCGGCATCAGGGAACCTGGGTCTCGTTCGGTCCATCACCGGTTAACAAACTGTATTAGTCACCTCAGTCAGGAATGAGAGGATTTGGATATGATGAGTAAAGGCAGCAGGTCTCTTTCTTTGGCGATGACTGTCATTATATGTTTGGTATACGCGCCACTAAGCAGTGGGCAATCCGCCAACGAGCAGCAGTTGGCAACCACGGTCGACGATGGTTTTACTATTGCGGTGGTGGGCGACATCATTATTTCCTATCCGCTGGATCACATGCTGAGCGATCCGGGATTTCGTGCTGTGGTTGAACTCACCCAGAGTGCCGATGCAACAACAGGCAACCTGGAAGGCAACATCATCGACGGTCGCACGTTTCGCGGTTCGGCTGGTGGAGGATTTGGCGGAGAACCAGAAGTCGCAGAATGGGTCAAGCAGATGGGCTTCGATATCGTATCGCGTCCCAACAACCACGCCGATGATTTTGGTCCGGAGGGGCTCGTCTCCACGAGTAGTCACCTGGATCGGGTTGGCGTGCAGTATGCCGGCTATGGCGATAGCTACTGGGCGGCTAAGGCGGCGCGTTTCTACAGTAGCCCGGGCGGCCGTGTTGGCATGGTGGCCGTGTCCGATCATGATCCGCGTGCCCAGCCCGCCCGAGGTGAATGGCCCGGTGTCGGTGGCCTGAGTCCGCTTAGAGTCACCCGTTACTTCATGGTGCCTGAAGAATCCTGGGAGGCGCTACAAACCATGCGAGACCATTTTCCGAATGGCAGTGGTTTCTACGCCCGCGGTGCCAATTCCTCGACGGAGATCGATTTCAATGGCAATCGCTATCGCCGGGCAGACCGAGGCATCAATGAGCCCTCTTACCACTACGAGATAAACCAACGGGACCTGACCGATACTCTGGCTGCAGTGCGCGAAGGCAAGATTCGCTCCGACTTCGTTACCGTGGCCATTCACGCCCATCATTTCCTGGAAACCACGGGCGGCTATCGCGGCGCTGGCATTCCCGAAGCGGAACACATCGACACCAACCCTTCCATTGCCGACTATCTCCCGGAATTCGCTCACGCGGCTATCGACAACGGCGCCGATCTGTTTCAGGGGACCGGAGTACATGCTTTGCGAGGCATAGAGATCTATAACAACCGCCCCATCTTCTACGGCCTGGGTGAATTCATCCGGCAGATGGACGTGATCGGCCTGGCTGGACGCGGCGATCCGCAACGCAGCATCGGACCTCCCAATGCAGAATTTCCAGTAAAGTTTGAGAGCATCATCGCGATTAATGAATACTCCGGCGGCACACTAAAGGAAGTGCGTATCCATCCAGTCGAACTGCGTTACGAGGAACAGAAGTTAGCGCAGCGGGGTATACCGCGCATCGCTCCAGCAGCGATTGCGCAGCGCATACTGCGACGTTTGCAGGACTTGTCAGCCCCGTTAGGGACAACCATCGAAATCGAGGGCAACATCGGCGTGATCCGGCCTAATGATTAGCACTTGACCCGGTTAATCGCGTTACCTGTTGGCTCAGAACGGACCCGACACCTAAATCAGGATTACTGACATGATCGACGTGCAAGATTTGTGCTACGCCTACCCCGGGCAGGATGAAGACACCATTCGTGGTATCAGTTTCTCAATCGCTGCCGGGGAAATCTTCGGTTTCCTGGGCCCGAGCGGTTCTGGTAAGAGCACTACTCAGAAACTGTTGATCGGACTGCTGCGTAACTACCAGGGCAAGCTGCAGATCATGGACCGGGATGCTCATACCTGGGATCATCGACTCTATCAGCACATCGGTGTTGGTTTCGAACTACCAAATCATTTCTCCAAGCTGACTAGACTGGAGAACTTGCAACTATTCGCGTCTTTCTATGGTGCAGGCGCTGAACTGCCGCACAGCCCATCCGAGTTGCTTGAACGGGTTGGCCTGCAGGATGCAGCTAAACAACGCGTTGGTGAATATTCCAAAGGTATGAAGATGCGGCTCAATTTTGCACGAGCGCTGCTCAACAATCCTTCCCTATTGTTTCTCGACGAGCCAACTGCCGGTCTTGATCCGGTTAACGCGAAGATCATCAAGGACATCATCAGGGACCAACAACAACAGGGTAAAACAGTTTTCCTCACCACTCACAACATGCACGATGCCGATGAGTTGTGTAACCGTGTGGCATTCATCGTCGAGGGTGAATTAAGCCTGATCGATGAACCCGCCGTATTGAAGCTGCGACACGGTCAGCAATCGGTAGAAGTGATTGCCAGACCCGGCGAGGAATATACGCAACCCGATGTGCATTGTTTCGAATTGGACCAACTTGGTAGTAACCAACAGTTTATCGATCTTCTGAACTCTAACACGGTGGAATCCATTCATTCTCAGGAAGCGACGCTGGAAGAGGTGTTTATCAAGACTACCGGAGCGCGACTGACATGATGCAATCCATGGCTCAGGCCGCTCGCATTCTGTTGTGGGATTTCAGGCTCCAGTACCGCTACTATTTCTGGACAATTGCTCTGGTAGTCGGTGCCATGTGGTCGGGTGTGTTATTTGCCCTGCCGGAAGACATTATTTCAATCTGGCTGTCAATGGTGATTTTTGCTGATCTGAGCACCATTGGTGTTATGTTTATCACCGGCATTCTCTACCTGGAACGCCGCCAGGGTACGATCTATGCAACGGCAGTGATGCCAGCCTCTGCCGGCACTTGGCTGAGCACCAAACTGTTCAGCCTCAGCCTGTTGTGTCTGGTCTGCGTCATCATCATCGTCTTGTTCACCAGCAATTCGGTCAACTGGTTTCGCCTGATCCCTGCCGTGGTGCTCACTGCGGCCACGTTTGCCAGTGTTGGATTTCTGGTGGCTGTCCAATTCGACAAGTTATTGAATTACTTCTTCACCATAGCGCTGGTGTTTATCCCGCTGAATCTCCCAGCACTGGATTACTTCGGTATTTTCAGCAATGAAGCCATGTGGCTGATACCAAGCGAGGCGGCGATATGGGCACTGGCAGGCAGTTTTCAGGAGATGGAGACGTCCAGATTTCTCGGCTACCTTGTGTTGTTGATCCTCTGGCTTGCTGTAACACACTGGTTGGGGATCAGGGCTTTCCGAAAGTTTATCGCCACACGGCAACAACTCTGAGGACAGCAGAATGCAAGCAGCTCAGTGGCAGCAGGTAATCCTGACCGATCTTCGCAAGGTGTTGGCAGAACCCTTCTTCTGGCTGATTCTGTTGGCGCCGCTGCTATTGGCTTGGGGATTGCACTATCTATTGCCTTCACTCGCCGAGCGGTTTCAGAATTTTGATCTGACGGACTACTATCCAATCATCGTCGCGCTATTGATTCTTACGCCACCGTTGTACTACGGCGTTGTACTGGGCCTGTTATTGTTAGAAGAGAAGGACGAGAACGTGTTGCTGGCGGTGGCGGTGACTCCAATAACACTACGCAATTATCTGTTCGCACGCGTGGCCGTCTACACACTGGTCAGTCTGCCGCTAATCTTCGTGGTGCATGAATTGATCGGTGTTATTGAGATCGACCGGACACAGCTGGCTTTGATCGCTATAGTCACGTCGCTGAATACACCGCTGCTCGTCATGTTACTGGCGGCATTTTGCAAAAACCAGCTGGAAGGATTCGTCATCGGCAAGGGCATGAGTCCCTTGCTCCTGCTACCGCTGGCGATGTTTTTCGTACCTGACTACTGGCATGTTCTGTGCGGGATCTTGCCTACCTACTGGCCGATAATCGCCTATTTCACTGCTGTCAGTGAAGCGGGATCGGGGCTGTTTTTTGGCTTCGCCATCGTGATGGCTATCGTCATGCAAACTTTGGCAATAGTGTGGCTATACCGGTGTTTCGATAAGGGACTGACGACGGCTTGATTCAGATGAACGGCCTTGATTAATGGCATGATGTAGTTTACTTTCAGAGGGTTAGGGGAGGGGACACGCAGGAGAGAGATAGCGATATGAATACTTTGAAGCGATTGCTCGCCATAGCAGTAGTTATGCTTGCCAGCACAGCCCTGGCCCAGGATTACCTGCCTGCGCGCACGGCTTCCGGAAAGCCAGATCTGCAAGGATTCTGGACTAATGCCTCGCTCACTACCATGCAGCGATCAGCGAATTACAGAGAAGTGGGCCTTATCATTCCGGATGACCGTCTGGTTGAGCTGACCGCCGATCATCATCAAAACGTGCGGCAGGCTACCGACGACAATCAGGTGCAGGGTCAGGTACCCGATGGTAAGGATCTGGGCCGTGGTCGTGGTTACAACGCATTCTGGGTCGACCCGGGTTCTAAATTTGGCTCGGTGAAAGGCCAGGAGCGAACATCCTGGATAACCTACCCGGAAGATGGCCGTATTCCGTTTTCCGAAGAAGGCAGCCAGTTGCGTCGCCAGAATTTCAGCAAATTCTCCGGCAATGACGGCCCTGAGGGCAGGGCGCTGGGAGAACGTTGCATCATCGGATTTGGCAGCACCGGTGGTCCACCTATGAATAACGTGTTGTACAACAACATGTATCAGATAGTGCAAACCGATGACTACCTGGTGATTATGGTGGAGATGGTGCATGACGCGCGCATCATCCCCATCAACGGAGAGCATCGCCCGGACGCTCTGGAGCCCTGGCTTGGAGACTCGGTCGCCTACTGGGATGACGACACCCTGGTAGTGGAAACGGTAAATCTACATCCCCAGCAAGCTCCTCGTAATTCGGCCGCACTGACCAAGCAGGGTAAGGTCATCGAGCGATTCACACGCTACTCTGAAGAGCAGATTCTTTATGAGTTTGAAGTGACTGATCCGGTTTATTACACCGAAAGCTGGCGCGGCGAGATGAGCTTCAATGCGACCGACACTCAGCCTTACGAGTACGCCTGTCACGAAGGTAACTATGGACTGACTGGTATTCTGGCTGGCGCACGCAGACTAGAGCAATTGGAAGATTCCAATTAGTGCTTTAGCTTAGATGTCATAAAAAAGGGGCCAGTTGGCCCCTTTTTTTCGGTTGGCTCATTGTCTATTTATCATCTTTCCAGAACTGCGTCATCTCCATGAACATAAAGGAGGCAGACCACGTGATGAGGGATAGGCCAGTAATAGCTTCCAGCCCGGATAGAAACCTTAATTGACCAAATGGCTCGATGTCGCCGTAGCCTACTGTTGTGTAATTAGAGAATGAAAAATACACGCAGTCGATCAGACTGCCATCGAAATTGCCCGCCAGATGACCAAACCCACCATTTTGATTCATTAAGTAGAACGCTACGCCGAACATCCACACTTCCACGACATGCGCGCAGATCGTACCGAACACGCCAATAATCACTCTCAACCGATGTTTGATTCTTAGCTTGGGAATAATAATGGAGAGAAACCGTAGAATTTCATAATGCAGCACAACTGCTGCAGTCACCAGCAGCGTAATAATTAGGAATGCGCTGACCATCTAAAGATTCTATAGTAGAGAGAGAAACTAAGGGTAGAATGCCTTTCAACGAATAGCAACTCCAGGCTCAGGCGGTAGCACAAGATGAAGATTTGGAACTCAGTAATTCTACTGGCGATCATGCTGGCAACCATTACTGTCAGCGCACAACGGGATATACCGGCGGATGACCAACAGTTATTGGTTGAGATTTACAAGGAATTGGTCGAGTATAAGACCACGGCTTCCGAGCAGAACAACACACGCGCCGTGGAAGGGATGGCAGCCTGGCTGCAGGCTGCCGGATTTGCCGCCGAGGATATCTTTATTGGCGGCGCACTACCTCATAAAGGCAACCTGGTTGTGCGCTACCGCGGCACTGGCTCGCGTCAGCCAATCATCCTGATGGCTCATATCGATGTGGTGGAAGCGGAGCGAGATGATTGGAACCTCGATCCATTCGTGTTGAATGAAGACGAGGATTACTTCTATGGTCGGGGTACCCTCGATGACAAGGCAATGGCGGCGATCTTCACTGCCAATCTGGTGCGTTTCAAGCGGGAAGGGTATGTGCCGAACCGGGATATCGTGGTGGCGCTTACCTCTGATGAGGAAACCGGGGGCAGCAACGGCATCAATTGGCTGCTGGCTAATCAACCTGGATTGATTCGAGGAGACCTGGCGATTAACGAGGGTGGGTACGGGTTATTGCAGGACGGACAACCGCTTGCCACCACCATTCAGATAGCCGAAAAAATCTTCGCCACGTTCCAGGTAACTGCCCGCAATCCGGGTGGGCATTCCTCCCTGCCTAGGGATGACAATGCGATCTACGATCTGGCGGTAGCCCTGTTGAAAATAAGGGATTTCGATTTTCCAGTGCAGCTGAATGATGTGATGCGTGTCAGTTTTGAACGCCAGGCTGAGATAAATAGCGGCCAGCGAGCCGAAGATTTTCGCGCGTTACTACAAGAGCCGATTCCTCAAGATTCGTTGGGTCGGCTCAGTGCGGAAGCGGCGATTAATGCCCAGCTGCGCACGACCGCGGTGGCAACCCTGCTCGATGGAGGTCACGCGTCGAATGCGCTGGCCCAGACAGCCGTGGCGACGGTGAATGTTAGAATGCTGCCGGGCTCCGATCCCCAGGATGTGCTCCGGACCTTGACCCGGGTGGTAGACAACTCTGAACTTGAAGTCGTCTACCGTGGCGGTGGCAGGATGTCCGAACCTTCTCCCCTGACTGAAGAGATAATGAATGCCGTAGAGTCGGTAACCGAATCAATGTGGCCAGGTGTCACAGTTATGCCGACCATGTCTACAGGTGCTACCGATGGCGCCAAGATGCGCATTGCCGGTATCCCCACCTATGGCGTATCCGGAATATTCGTAGATCGTAACGACATGCGTATCCATGGGCAGGATGAACGCCTGCTCAAGAAATCACTTTATGAGGGCTATGATTTTCTATATCGCCTGGCACAAGAACTAAGTCAGTAGCCAATGATCATTTGGATTTGATACGGGAACGACCATGAAAAATTTCTATTTTTGTAAAATCCTATCACTACTCGTACTGATTGTGTGGTCCGGCCAACTGTATGCCGCTGATGCACCACTGAACACAACATTTGAACTGCCTGCGATGCTGCAGGGCCAGGAGATGCGCATCGTCGAAGTCAATCTGGCACCCGGCCAGGCGTCATCGCCGCATCGGCACAACGCACACGTCTATGTCTATGTGCTGCAGGGCGAAGTCGAGATGCAGGTCAGAGGCGGGCCGATTAGAAGGCTTAAGGTGGGAGACACATTCTATGAATTACCGGATGACATTCATCAGGTGAGCAGAAATGTCAGTACCTCGGCACCGGCAAAGTTCCTGGTGCACATGATTAAGAAAGCAGGAGAACCGGCAACTGTGCCAGTTCCGTAGCTTGCCTGACCAGCGCAACCGATGGCCGGGGTTTAATGGGTGAGTGAGTAGATCAGGTAGTTTATGCCGAGCTGGTAGGCCGAATTGGCATATTGGGTGGGATACCATTGATCGTAGGTATGTTCCCAGCCATCGCCCATGTCTGAATTCCAGTTAATCAGCACCATTATCCGGCCGGAGTCGTCCAGGATGGCATGGTTGCTGGCAACGTCTATACCTGCCTGACCGAAACCCTGTCGCCCTCGACGACCCGGTATCATCTGCGCCCCGTTAATATCGTAGAATGTATGGAAGATTTCGTGATTGGATTGCAGTTCTATTAATTCGCGGTCGGGAAACAACAGCGCAAAATCACGGTAGAAGGAATCCCACTGCCGCACACCCCAGAAGTCGTCGATCAGCAGAAAACCGCCACGCAGCAGATATTCCCGCAGATTCTCTATTTCCCTTGGTGTCAGAGAGAGGCCACCGCCGCGACCCATCTCCAGAGCATAGAGAAAGGGGTAGTCAAAAATCTCCTCATCATCGAAGCGCAGCACAATTGGCTGACTCATTACTCGCACATTAGTGAGTCTCGCCACGCCACGCAGGAAATTCTCATCGGCAGCTGGAAAGTCCGTGAGCCAGGGGCCGCCGTAATAGCCGCCGGAGAAATAGCTGTCGTATTGGATGCGAACGAAGGCGAATTCGCCGGCGATATCATAAAGATCTGGATTGTCCAGCTGCGCCTGGGATGGCTGGGCAATAGGTAGAATCAGTAGTGCCAGGGCGAAAACTTGTAGTCTCATAGGATTGAACGATCGTATTCACGGAATTGACCGCCGCTAGTTTGTATCGACAAGCTGCAGAGATCAAGTTATTGTCAGGAGTCAAACCCTGCGGCGGTCTTCATTACTATGAATCGTCTGTTCAACAGATGCCACTCTCTCTGTCTGTGTGTTTCTCTAGTGTTCCTGCCGTTGGCCGCTCTAAGCCAGGATCAGGCCACTGTAAGCAATGATGTGCTGCGAGATATTCAGCGCTACCAGGCTCAGTTGGAGGAACTGGAATCCGGATTCGGGCCCTTCGACAGCAGCTTATTGGAACCGCTTGGCGCCATCGCAGAATTGTTAACCCGAGCCGGTGCCTATCAGCAGGTCACCGAGATTCAGAATCGTCAACTGGCGCTACTGCGTACTTCCCTGGGGCTCGAGCATCCAGACCTGGTGCCCATGGTGCGTGCCATCATTGATAACCAGCGACGCCTGGGCAACTGGCAGGAAATTTCCGATCGCCTCGAATACATTCGATTTCTACAGGCGGCAAACCATGGCAATGAGTCCGATGAGATGTTCGCCGCTATCGAGAACCAGGCTCAGTGGTACCAAGCGCGAGTCGCTATCGATGGGTCGACCTCACCGACACGCAATTTCATGAAGGCACATGAGTTGTACGAAGAGTTGGAAGAGCTTGCCGAAGATCGCTTCGGTAGAGACAGCCCCGAATTGATTCCCTGGTACTACAAGCGTGCGACCAGTTTTTCACGCATGGTGTCGCTGTTGAACAGTGATCAAAGATGGTCCGGGCGCATGCTTCAGGAAGTAATCCGTGCCGATGGCACCATGCGGCTCGAGCAATACACGCCGCGTGGGCTATCGAGTAACAATTTTTTCTTTGGCAACGGGCGACGTACCCCGGCGCTCAATGGAGATCTGTTGATCGGGGAGGCTTACCTGCGCGACGGACTGAGCCTGATCAACAAAGTACGCGACATCGCAGAGCAATCTGCTAATCTCGAAATGGAAGCGATGGCCGACCTGTATCACGGCGATTTCTACGTGTTGCTCAATCGTGGTACTGGCTCCCGTGACTACCGCAAGGCCCATGCAAAATTTCTGCAGGCCGGCATAAGCCCACAACGGGTGGAGGCAGTGTTTAACCGCCCGATGCCAATACCAATGGCGGATTTCTTTAGCGGTTTCTCTGAGTTGGAAGCCTACCAGGCTGCGAATCTGGCACAGCTGCAATCGAATTCCACTGCGAGAACCCACGTAGGGTTATTTACTGCCTGGCATGAGGACGCGCGATCCATCCTCAAACCGGTTACTAACGATCCATTGCTGCGCATTGATTTACCTTATGAAATAGTCGAATTGAATTTTCGATTGAGTTCTCGAGGCAAGGCTTCTTCCATCAAATATGTTGTGGAGCGAGATGCAACAAGTGCCGATAGACAAGCCTATCGTGCCCTGCGCGACATACGCTTCAGACCCGCTATTATAGAAGGCAAGCCCAAGCGACTTCGAGAATTGCAGCTGCGTTATCTGTTGTTTGAGGGGTAGTCTGCCAGGACACAGCGACTATGTTGCGCGTGGCTCGCATGAAAGAGCAGGGGCCAGGAGTCTTTCTTTGGCATCTCTATAGTAATCTGCCAGCTCTTCTTATTCATGTTGAGTTGGGATATGCTCAGCCGCCATGAACCAAACAGATACCATCTGGCGTAGCCTGGAGTTTCGGCACTATCTTGGCTCCACAGCATTCTCCGGAATCGCCTTCGCCATGCAGCAATTGCTGCTGGCCTGGATACTGATTGGGATTCTGGAATTACCTGCCACTCAGGTAGGCATCATCCAGGCGGCGGTGGGTATCCCCGGCATCTTCCTCATGCTGCTGGGAGGTGCGAGGGCGGATGACATCGATCCGCGCAGCCTGCTCATCCAGGTGTATTCAGTTGCGCCGTTATTGCCGTTGTTCCTGATCGCCATCATCAATTTCGAACTGTTGAGTATCTGGTCCGTGCTGATCTGGGGTCTGGGAATGAGTGTGGTGGTCTCCTATTCGAGCCCGGCACAACAGGCCATCCTCAACCGGGTGGCGAGTAGTGAAGTTCAGAAGGCGGTGTCGGCAGCGACCGCAATCGGATTCATGGTGCAGATATTGGGGCTCGGTGTGGCAGGCACCATGGATGCCCTCGGGCTCATTCCAGTATTGAGTTTTCAGGCACTATGTGTGGGACTGGGCGCCTTCGCGGTGCGTCGCCTCAACCCACAGACACCCACCCAAACCAACACCGAGCCCGCTTTGAGAAATATCGTAGCCGGGCTTAATGCGGTGTATCGTCACAAGGTCATCCTGCAGACACTGGTGATTAATTTCGTGTCGAGCATCTTCAATGCCGGTGCCTTCATGACCGTGTTTCCATTTATCATCAAGCGTATCTACGAAGGTGATGCACTGCTGTTGTCGATGATGATGATCATCTTCTATGGCGGTGCCACGGCGTCGAATTTCATTATGATTCGCCTCATGCCTCTGTTGCGTCCCGGCAGAATCTATCTTCTCATGCAATTTTCACGCATGTTGATACTGGGACTAATGTGGATTCAACCCAATTTCTGGTTGTTTGCCGTCGCCACGGTGGGATGGGGATTGAACATGGGAGTCACGCTGACGCTGGCCCGTACCATCGTGCAGGAATCTGCCAGTGAAGAATACCGGGCACGGATTATGTCAGTCTACAGCCTGGGACTACTAGGCAGTGCGCCCATCGGCGCGCTGTTGCTAGGCTGGATCATCGAATCCTTCGGCACATTAAACGCACTGCTGCCGGCAATGTGTCTCTCGGTTATCCTGTTTGCCTACGGTGTTCTGTACAGCGATGTCTATAGTTACGAGTCGCCGCGCGATAAACACATTTAACTATTTTGAAACCACGTGAGTGTCAGAAAATTCGTTCCGACGCGCCAGGCTCTCTCCATAGCAGAAATCGGCATAATTTGCCTAGTTCAGGATCCGGCAAAACCCCCTTGATACCTGGCCTGCAACAAGAAAATATCTATAAATGTAACGGCTCGTCAGGAATTTGATCTAAATCAAAGATGGTAGGGGCTGGCAACCTAGTCTGCTCGAGTTTATGAGATAGTTTCAGCTCAAGAATAAGCAGGGATCTTAAGTCAACGCTTTGCTGGCATTGGCAGCTACAGGAAAGATTGAAACTGCGTTTGTGAAACTCAGTAAATCTATAGCATAGGAGCTAACCATGAAAAAAATTCTAGTGATATGTCTGTTCGCCCTGGCGTCAGTACAGCTTAACGCCGCCGATCGAGTAGGCGATTTCGTACTGCTGGATCAGGACGGCTATGCCCACCTGATGAGTTGGTATGACGATCATGCCGCCATCGCCCTGCTAGTGCAGGCTAATGGCAGTAGAGCCACCGTCAATTCGATAGCCAAGTTTGAGGAACTGCAAGCCCGCTATGAAGAGCAGGGCATCGAGTTTTTCATGCTCAATCCTACCGGCAGCCAGGACCGCCAGTCCGTGCAAGCTGAGATGGTCCGTCAAAATAGCGACATGAAAGTGTTGATGGATGATACCCAGTTTATTTCTGAAGTCCTGGGGGTGGAAAAAACCGGGGAAGTATTGATCTTCGATCCCAAGTCTTTCACCGTGGAATTTCGTGGCCCGGTAGGCGCCGAGTTTGAGAGAGCCCTGGATGCCACGCTGGCGGGTCAGCCCATTGCCAATCCGGTGGTGGCCAGCACCGGCGACACCGTGCTGTATCCGGCCAGGCTTGCCCATCAACGGAATGTGCCTTCCTATAGCGGAGAAATCGCTCCCATCATCATCGACAATTGCGCCACCTGCCACCGCGAAAACGGCATCGCGCCGTTTGCGATGAATAACCACGGCATGATGCAGGCCTGGTCACCGGTGATTCGTGAAGTGTTGATGACCAAGCGTATGCCACCAGGCCAGGTTGACCCGCACATTGGTGAGTTCACCAATGGAGGTGTAATAGCGAATGGCGATATTCAGAAACTGCTGCATTGGATAGATGCTGGTGCACCCAGAGACGGCGCGGAGGACCCCTTGGCCGACTTGACCTGGCCAGAAACCAAGTGGGCTTTCGGTGAGCCGGACGCCATTATCAAGGTTCCGCCACAGGAAATCCCCGCTACTGGGGCAATACCGTACAGATATGTAACGGCAGCTATTGATATTGATGAAGACAGGTGGGTACGCGCCAGCCAGTATATTGCCGGTGATCGTGGGGTGTTACACCATGCCCTGCATACGGTTATTCCCCCGGAAGCCGCCGGTCAGAATATGGGTTTTGGAGGGGGGCTTTTTCCTACTGGCGATGATCCCGACATTGTCGCCTACGTTCCCGGCGCCGAGCCGCGTATACAGACACCCAATACCGGGGGTCTGTTAAAGAAAGGATCCGAATTAGCCCTGCAACTGCACTACACTGCAAATGGTAGACAAACTGTAGACGCCGGCGAGATTGGTCTCTGGTTTTATCCAAAAGGTGAAGTGCCAACGGAAAGAATGTCCGGGAATTGTGCCTGCATATTTACCCCTACCTGGACTACTATTCCGCCCCATGCCAAGGAATTCATTCAGGAAGCCAGCATCACCCTGACCCAGGATGCTGCGCTACACGGCTATCTCTCCCACATGCACTTCCGTGGCAAGTACATGCGTTTCTATGCCGACTATCCAGACGGTAATCGGGAAGAGCTACTCAACATTGCCAAGTATGACTACGCCTGGCAGTGGTTTTACGACTACGAATATCCGAAATTCATGCCGGCAGGTACCGTGTTGACGGCGGTCGGTGCTTTCGATAATTCCGCCCAGAACGCCGCTAATCCCGACCCAACTGTTGCCTTGGAATGGGGCGAGATGAGCTGGGATGAGATGTTCTTCGGCGCCTTCCGCTGGAAGTATCTTGACGAGGGTGACGATTAAAAATCGGCGCTACACCGATCCGTAGCAATACCGATCGGTGTAAGCTGTGTAACAAGACTTTACAGAACGCCCCGCTGTGTCGGGGCGTTCTGCTAGCTGCAATTGGCATTTTGAATGTCGACCTCAGAATGCCCGGTCAGTAGTCAAAGCGGTACGAATCTGCGTCGCTCACTATCTTCCCCGCCGTGGGTACAGCAAAATGGGTGCCGATCACCAGCGTAGTGGAGTCGGCCAACTCCTTGAGTACCCGATGACGGCAAAGTGCTGCCGCCTGCTGGTCTTCATCGAAACCCACGGTCCAATCGGGACGTGCGATCTGACAGGGGTGGTGCATCATGTCGCCGGTGATCATCGCCTTCTGATGCTTAGATTCGATGAGCACGCTAACATGCCCGGGCGTGTGCCCGGTGGTGGGTAGCAGACGCACCTCGTCGGAGATCTTGTGGTCGGTTTCCACCAGGTCCACCAATCCCGCCTCGAAGATTGGCTGGACTGAATCCTCCATGACCGGTATCTGGTCTTCTGCTTTACTCTTCGACCAGTACTCATACTCGTTTCGACCCAGCAGGTAGCGCGCATTGGGAAATGTGGGTTGCCAGCTATCTGCCACTTTCATGGTATTCCAACCCACGTGATCGACATGCAGGTGGGTGCACACCACGTAGTCGATCGTTTCGCGGTCACAGCCGGTCGCAGCGAGATCATGCAGAAACTCCGTGTGCAGTGCCTGATTGGAGGTAATCTTGCGCGGTTTGTCATTTCCCACACAGGTATCTACCAACAGATTGAATTCAGGGGTCTGTACCAGCAGGGCGTGAATGGAAATGAGGAGTTCTCCCTCCGTAGACACGAAGTTGGGATAGAGCCAGGGAATTTCCTGCAGCGCCGCTGGTCTGGCCTCTCGCATGAATGGGTATTTTTCGTAGTACTCTACCGAGAGCACCAGTTCCAGTATGCGAGTGATGGTGACATCGCCTATTTTCCAGCGTAGTGTCTGGCCTTGTGCCATTGGATTACTTCCTGCCTGTGTGTTGATATCAGGGACTCGTGCGCGGGAATTGTAGCAATTGCAACTCTTAAGCACTTGCTATAAACCGGCGTCTCTGATGAAAATACACAAAAGCGCCAAAAAAATTCACTCAGCAAGGAATTCTTATGAGCAAGTCACAAATAACAACTCGATTCTGCAGTGCACTTATGGTGCTGTTCATCGCCGCCTGCACCAGCACTGGCGGACTGGACATGGACGCACTGAATGCCGCCGAGATCAATAATTTCAGAGCACCAGATTCCAGCCTGCTCTCCAGCGGCCAGCCTACCCAGGCACAGTTCCAGATAATAGCGCGCGCTGGTGTGCGCCACGTTATTAATTTGCGCACCCCTTCAGAAGAGGTCGATTTCGCAGAACAGGCCGCTGTCGAAGCGCTGGGTATGGAGTACTACTCGATTCCTGTGGCCGGCGGAGGAGGAATTAACAGTGCCAACGCAGCGTCTCTGGCAAGCATTCTGGAGGGTCTGGATGGCGAGCCGGCGCTGGTTCACTGTGCAAGCGGTAATCGCGTTGGGGGATTATTCGCCGTCAATGCCTTCGCCGGTGGTTCCAGTCTCGATGCGGCAATTTCCGAAGGTGCGCGCTGGGGCATGACATCGGAACGCCTACAGCAGGCTGTGCGGCAGAATCTATCAGGGAATTGATTTATATCAGCAAGAAATCCATCTGCTATGGAAGAGTGGCAGATGGGTTCCTGAGATTCCAGTGCGCCCGTGGTTCTGGACAATGTGTAAATCGATCACCAGCTTACTCTTCATCGTAATCACCCTATTCAGCCTGCCTGTCTTGGCTCAGGACACTCAGGGTTGGACAGTGCCGCGAACTGAATTCGGCCGCCCCGATTTGCAGGGCAATTGGAGTAATCGAACTGTACCCCGTCAGCACCTATGGAACAGATATAGCACTTTTGTATAGTCCTCACAACAGTTGGACCAAGCTGACACAGTTTTGTTGCTAAACATTGTTATCGATTGATTCTGACTGAGAAATAAACATTGCCATTGAAAAAGTTTAGCCATTTAATCGATCAATCAGACCCACGAAAATCCCTTGAATGTTGGGGGCCTTCACCAGACAAGGGGAGCAGCTTTTGAAGCGCTTCTGTCCAGAACCATCGGGGTGCAGTTTAATGAAATTTGTACTTATTTCTGCAACCTGCTTGGCATTTCTAGCATGTCAAAGTAACAGAATCGCACAGTGGCCAGATGCGCTTCCTGATCGTGAATTATTTATCGCAGCCTACACTGAAGATATTGCCAACCAGGGTCGCCAAACCCAACGCGAATACCTTACATGGATACTGAGTTTTTATGAGGGTAATCTGATATATGCCAGTGGCTGGGTCGACGTGCAGGCAATGGTATTGGCCAACACTGCGCCATTGGATCGGAACGGCTTGCACGTCAGCTTGCAGGAGTTAGGTGCCAGTATTGCCGCAGAGTGGGCCAAGCACAACGATCTACGCGGCATCGATAGCAGGATGTTGTCTTTGTGGGGGTCTGTACTGCAGATTGCTTCCTCCAGTGAAGCCCGTCAGCATTCCATCGAAGTGATCAGTGCCGATGTCGATAGCTTGCTCAACGGATCCCTGTTGGCTGCGGAAATCCAGGATTCCCGTTACGAGCAGATCTTGGAATTGGACCTGTTCGGCGGTTTCTAAGGGCTGCCAGTCGCGCTTCCCGGTTCGCTTTGTCCGTAGAATCGGGCTTTTCAGCGCCAATATCCTTGACGTATGCAAATTTGGCCTTATATTTGGTCAGACCAAATTGGTCAGACCAAATTGGTCTGACCAAATTAGTGCAGTTTGCACGCTGTTCAGACAGCGTTATTAAAGGAAGTTGGAAGGTCCGGAATGCCCACCACTAGCTCCATTAGCCACGAGATCGCGGATACACTGCGCAGTGAAATATTGCGCCAGCAGTATCGTAGTGGAGAACGCTTGCCTTCCGAGCGCGACCTTGCCTCCCGGTTTGACGCCAACCGAGGCGCGGTACGAGAGGCACACTCCCAGCTTGAACAGGCTGGTCTAATCACCATTCAGCCAGGCGGGGCTCGTGTACAAGCTATCGAATCCGCCAGCATTGCGATACTCGGCCCATTAATTAATCTCGAAGAATTTCCCGACCCGGAGCTAGTTAGCCAGTTTCTGCGTACTTTTGGAGCGCTTGCTGCCGGCAGCGCCCGGGAAGCGCTGGAAAGAGCCAATGCGGATCAATTGGGCCGGATGCAGGCTATGGTCGTATCCCTCGCTAAGCATTCCAAGGAAATCGAAGTCGTGCAGCCTCTTTGGGTGGAATTTATTGAGTACATGGTGGAGGTTGCCGACAATCTGGTGGTTCGATTGATTGGTAATGACCTCAAGGCACAGTTTGTCGAGCAGATGGTGCAGTTTCGATTTAAACCAAAATTGAACAAAAAAATAATAGATGAAGTTTTAGATTCTCTGCAGCAGGGTTTGACCAGGCGCGATGGAGAGCGGGTGGGTGCAGCCATTCAAATATACTTCGATGAATTACGCTTCTCGATTGTGCAGGACATCGATTTAAGGCTAGATACATTACAGAAGTAGACAAGCTGATCCCTCACGGGAAAAGTGATAACCATAAACAGAATTCTTATGGGGACCTTAATAGTAGATGAGAGTACAAAGAATACAAAGAACTAGCCACAAGAATGGATCAGGAGTAGTTGAATGATGCGAGTAGTAATTCCAATCAGTTTACTGTTGGGTTGTATTCTGTTTGCAGGATACCTGATCAGGACGCCCAATGAGTTGGAAGAATCATCTCCTGAGATCATTCCTGTTGCTGTGCGCGTGGCTGAAGTGAGGCTTGAATCGGTTCTGCTCACGGTGGAATCCCAGGGCAAAGTACAGGCCGCGCAGACAGCCAGCCTTTCGGCGCCTGTTGCCGGACCTATCGCCTGGATATCTCCGGCAATGGAAGCAGGGGGATTTGTTGAGGAAGGTCAGACACTGCTGCGATTGGATACCAGCGACTTCGAAACTGCCCGGTTGCGCAGTAATGCTGCCTTGCAACAGGCCCAGGCTGAATCCCAGCATGCCAGCAGTGAACTGGAGCGTATCAAAGAATTAGCTAAAGACCGACTGGTCAGCGAATCTCAGTTACAGGACGCACGTCGCTCAGCGGAAGTAAATCGTGCTCGATTGACGGACGCCGAAGCCAGCTTTCGCCAAGCGGAACTGGATTTGGAAAGGACAGAGATCAAAGCACCTTTTACAGCCATCGTTGAAACCCGTGAAGTGGAACTTGGCCAGTACGTGAATCGCGCACAAAGCATCGCAATCCTCTATGGTGCTGACGAAGTAGAAGTTCGCGTGCCTCTGGCTATTCGACAATTAGGATTCCTGGATGTTCCGCTCGAAACCCGCGGAGAATTAATAGGCAATGAAGCGCCCGATGTCACTCTAACTGGCTTCTATGGTGGTGAAGAACATCACTGGCAAGGCAAATTGGTACGTACCGAGGCAACCATCGATCCGAATAGCAACACAGTGCAAACAATTATCCGTGTACAACAGCCAACGAACATAGACAAGCTCAGTCCGGTTGGTGCCCACAATATTCCACTTCCCATTGGATTATTCGTGCAGGCAAACATTGTCGGAAAACGCGTTAATGACATCATCGCATTACCCCGGTCAGTAATCCGCAACAACAATCAGGTTCTGGTCGTTGATAGAGAAAACAAGATGTATTTCCGTGATGTCGAGATCTATCGCCTTGAGGAAGAGCGCGTGCTGATCAATGCAGGGCTGCTTCCCGGAGAGGTGATTTGCATTTCGCCTATTCAGGCAGTGATAGATGGCATGTCTGTGCAGCCCATCCAGGAAATTATTTAGCGAGTGATAAGGGAACTGTAGTGCGTACCCCAATTACCTGGTTTGTTAAGAATCCTGTCGCTACCAATCTGATGATGTGGTTGTTCCTGGCGGGTGGATTTATCTCCTACCTTAACCTCAATCAGGAAGAGTTTCCCGATATAGATTTTGGGATGATACAGGTGAGTGTGGCTTATCTCGGTGCCACGCCGGCTGAGTCAGAGTCCGGTGTGTGCCTGCGCATTGAAGAAGCTTTGGAAGGCGCCGAAGATATCGAACAGATGACTACGACGGCCCGTGAAGGTGGTTGTGATGCGACGCTGCAGCTCACCACCGGTGCCGATCTGAATCGTGCGCTTAACGATATCAAAGGCAAGATTGACGCCATTACAACCTTCCCGACCGAAACTGAAAAACCCATTGTTCGCGCCTTCAGCAATAGTGGCAACGTGATGACCTTGGCGCTGGCTTCCGATTCTGATGATCACAACCTCAAAATTGTCGCCGAACAGGTACGCAATGACCTGCTGGATCTGGAGGGCATCTCCACGGTTAATATCGAATATATCCGACCCCTGGAAATTTCCATTGAAGTTTCAGAATTTAATCTGCGCCAGTACGGTCTGACACTGGATCAGGTTTCCCAAGCAATCTCCAGAGCCTCACTAGACCTGCCGGGTGGAACCATTCGTACCGATTCCGGTGAAATTCTGCTGCGGACCAAAGGTCAGGTTTACAGTGGTGAAGAATATTCAGATATTGTAGTGCAATCCTATCCGGATGGGACCCAACTACGCTTAAGTGATATTGCCACGGTCAAAGACGACTTCGAGGAGGGCTATCTCGATGCCCGGCTAAATGGTGTCAATGCCGCCATCATTGATGTGATGCGGATCGGCGATGAAGATATTGTTCGTTCGGCCCGTCAGGTGCATGCCTGGATGGAATCTACCGACATGAGTTTGCCAGAAGGCATGACGCTGCAGGTAATTTCCGACGCTGCCCTCGCGACCCAGGAACGTATCGGCACTGTGTCGAGAAATGCCTATACCGGTCTGATACTCGTGTTACTTATTCTCGCCTTGTTTCTGAGATTCAAACTTGCCATCTGGGTAGCGGCGGGGATTCCAATAGCCGTCGCTGGTGCCTTGAGCCTGTTTCCATCGATTGGCCTTACTATCAGCTCTCTCACGGTGATGGGATTTATCCTGGTACTGGGAATTATCGTCGATGATGCCATCGTGGTGGGGGAACGCATACACACTTATGAACAAAAGGGTTACAGCAAACAAGAGGCCGCCATTGAGGGCACCATGGAGGTCTCGGTGCCGGTGATTTTTGGTGTGGCCACCACAATTGCTGCGTTTCTTCCTATTTTGCTGCTTGCCGGTCAAATGGGCGCTTTCTTCAATGCCATTGGCGGAGTGGTCGTGCTTTGTCTGCTAGCCAGCCTGGTTGAGTCACAACTAGTCCTGCCAGGTCACATTGCGCACCGTAAGACCGAGAACTATTTCATGGAAAACAGTTTCCTGGTCAAAGGTTGGCAGCGTTTTCAGGGCAAAATTTCTAAAGGCATGGAATATTTTGCTGAACATGGTTATCACCGCGCACTTAAAAAAGTGCTCGCCTATCGCTACGCCTGTTGGGCGACTGCTACAGGTGTAATCGTGATTACAGTAGCGCTGTTTATTAGTGGTCGTGTCATCTTCCAATTCATGCCATCGGTAGAAGGCGATACTGTGTACGGGACTGTGCAGATGCCTCCAGGTGTGCCGGGTCACATTACTCGAAGTGCCATTGCAGTGCTGGAGGAGAAAGCGATTGAAGTTGCAGCTGAGTTGGATGAAGAGCTTATCGAATTAAAAGCCAGTGGCATGGTGCCGGAGTCTACTGAAAGAGCCGTGGACAGCATCTTAACAATTGTGGGTGGCCGCGCTCCTCGTGAAGGGCCAGGGCGAGCCGCCGGTGCAATGAGAAGTGCAGGCTCGAGCGATGTTGCTGAAGTTGTGTTGTACCTGACTCCTTTCTTTGATCGCGGTAAGCTAAGCTCTGCTATAATAAGAGATCGCTGGCGAGAAAAAGTTGGCACCATAACAGATGCTCTCGAATTGACATTTAATTCCGACGCATTCTCAGCGGGAGAAGCTATTAACTTTCGTCTCGAAGGCAGGGACGAGGAAAATCTCAAGATTGCTTCTACGCAATTGCGTGCCGAGTTGGCTCGCTTCCCGGGAGTGTTCGACATTGCTGATTCCTTCCGTGCCGGCAAGCAGGAAGTTCAGATTCAATTGCTGGAGCGCGGCAAGACGTTGGGCCTTACTCTGAACGATCTAGCTATGCAGGTCCGACAGGCATTCTATGGTGCTGAATCTCAGCGTATCCAGCGTGATACCGACGACATACGAGTCATGGTGCGCTATCCGGAACCGGAGCGAGAGTCGCTGGGTAATCTGGAAGATTTGATGATACGCACACCCAGTGGTGCGGAGGTGCCCTTCTTGAGTATCGCCAATTTTTCACTGGGCAACGGCTATTCCAGCATCAACCGTCAGGATGGTCGGCGCGTCATTACAGTCAGAGCCGATATCGATCGAACTATCGTAACACCAGACGAGATTCGCAATGAAATTATCGACAAGTACCTGCAGGAATGGAATAGAAATCTTGATGTGCGGATGGTTGTCGGTGGCGAAGGGGAACAACAGCTGGAGTCTATGGATGAACTATTCTCCAGCTTTCCGCTGGCGATGCTGGTTATTTACGCGCTGCTGGCGATACCCCTTAAATCTTATACCCAACCCCTGATCATCATGAGTGTCATTCCTTTCGGAGCCATCGGCGCCATCTGTGGTCACTACATCATGAATGCGGATCTGGTGTTCTTTTCGTTGCTGGGAATCATTGCGCTTAGTGGAGTGGTGGTGAATGCTAGCCTGGTGCTGGTGGTGACTATCAATCGGTTACGAAAAGATGGGCTCAGTTTGGTGGAGGCCGTCTCCCAAGCTGGCATGATGCGCTTTCGGCCGATTATCCTGACATCGGCGACCACCTTCATGGGCCTGGTACCCTTGATGCTTACGGCCAATCCAGCCACCTTCTTTATCATCCCCATGGCCATATCACTGGCTTTCGGCATATTGTTTGCCACCGTCATTACCTTGTTTCTGGTGCCAAGTCTGTATTTGATTCTGTATGACTTTACAGGGCACACCGATACCAAAGAAGAGCGGGCGCTGGCCTATCAGGACTAGCCGCCATTACCTTGCTTTCCATAATAAGCAACTGAATGAATATAAGATGGTGTTCAGGAATCTGGCCCCATTTTTGATCTTATCCGCATTCAAACTCAATTGTCGATGAATGAATCTAAAAAAGAGACCCGCTTTCTGAGAGTGTTGGGTCGCCGCGAAGTGCTGGCGCTTGCTTTCGGTGCCATGATTGGCTGGAGCTGGGTGGTCCTGTCGGGAACCTGGATATCCTCCGCCGGTACTCTGGGTGCCATACTCGCTTTCCTGCTCGGTGGGGCAATTATGCTGGTTATCGGGCTTACCTATGCAGAGCTCGCCTCCGCTTTACCCTTTGCCGGCGGCGAACACGTTTATAGTCATCGTGCATTAGGGGCAGGTGCCTCATTTATCTGCACCTGGGCAATAATTCTCGGTTATGTCTCGGTCGTTACCTTTGAAGCCGTAGCATTACCCACTGTACTTGACTCGTTAGTGCCTGGTCTGGATAGAGTATTCCTGTGGCATATAGCCGGCTGGGATGTCTATCTAAGCTGGGTGTTAACTGGTGTTGCCGGTGCTGTAGTAATGACGATCCTCAATATCCTCGGAGTACGCATGGCTGCGATCGTGCAGTCTGTCGTGGTGATAATAATCCTGTTGGTGGGCATACTGTTTGTAAGCGGCGCATTATTCACCGGCGATATCGGCAACATGCAACCGCTGGTTAAAGATGGAGAGTCTGGAATTGCACTTGTGCTGGTTATGGTGCCTTTCATGTTTGTCGGCTTCGATACCATTCCCCAAGCAGCAGAAGAGATCGACTTGCCGTATCGAGACATCGGGCTGGTACTGATGGTGTCGGTATGCATGGCCATCGCCTGGTACAGCCTGATTGTACTCGGTGTCGGATTAGTCATGAATGAGGCAGCCGTTAGCGCAGCCGGTAATGTTCTCACCGCCGAAGCAGCCGCAAAAATCTACGGTCAGCTCGGGAGCACCGTGTTGTTGTCGGCAGGCCTTGCGGGCATCATCACCAGTTGGAATGCATTCATCGTCGGCGGTAGCCGCGCGATCTACGCGCTAGCCCGTGCCGGACTATTACCTGCTTCCCTTGGTACACTACATCCGACCTACCGTACACCTCACAATGCAATACTGTTAATTGGCGGCTTGTCTATAATCGGGCCCTTCTTCGGCCGACAGGTGCTGGTCTGGCTGGTCGATGCCGGTGGGCTTGGTATCGTTATCGCCTACGCGATGGTGGCTTTATCGTTTCTGGTACTGCGCAGCAAAGAACCAGAACTGCAACGGCCCTACAAGGTTCATATGGGCAATGCCATTGGCATCGCTGCTCTAGTTCTTTCTATAGGACTAGGAATTCTGTACCTGCCCGGTAGCCCGTCCGCTCTGCTATGGCCACAGGAATGGGCCATCCTTATCGGATGGAGTGTGCTCGGACTGTTGTTGTTTGCCATAGCGCGATCCCGAGTTAGAAAACAGCACCGGGAATAGTTTGCTACCCTGAGCAGGCAATGGTTAGCATTGTGTAGGCAGGGCTTCAACCAGCAATCGAGTCGGCAACCATCTAAGTGTAGCGCGGCTGGGGTGTCGTGGAAGACAAAATGACCACAGGCCCAGGCGGAGAACGCCTATATGGCTATTTGATTGGAGATTTATGGGATACACTCGGGTGGTTGTACACAAAACCTGCTTGCTCTATGGAGAATATCATGAAAATAATAAATAAATTCCTGTTAATCGTTGTAATTGGACTCTTTCCCCAGCTTTCACTGGCACAAGGCGCCGGCGGCGTACTTAAAGAGATTGCCGATATTGTCGCTTCCATAAATCACTTTCCGTCTGATGCGGACAAGACCAAGTTAATGGCCATTTCCGACAATGGTAACTTGCCGCAAGGTTTGCGTGACATGGCTACTGCGGTTGCCACTATTAACCATTCAACCAATGCAGAGGGTAAAGAGGCACTGGCCCGCATTGCCGCAAGTGACCAAGCGCCAGATCGTGCGAAGGCATTGGCTGGGATAATTTCAGATCTCAACCATGTTCCCAGCGACGAAGCAAAATCCACGCTGGCTGAGTTGTTCCCATAGCAACAGCTAAAAATTGATGAATGGCCTTGCTCTGCTGTAGAGCGAGGTCCTGATTTTGACTAAATCAATCGGCGCCTACATACGGTGGAAGGGGCAGGCGCTGTGGTTTGTGCTGCACGTTAGTCGCTGAATACACGCATAAATGGCTTCTCGGAATCATCAAAATGGAAAAAAGAAAGTTTACTCTTGATGGCAGCTTTTCGAGTGTGCAGAAAAATCGTCGCCAATTTGCCAGTCCAGGCCTTTCAGCAGGATCAGGAATAGATCGACGCAAGTTTCTGGCAGGCACCGCCGGTGGTATGGCGGCGGCACTGTTAAACAGCTGGCCTTTGCAGGCAATGGCCGCGCAAGCGTTGCCAGTTGCGGCGGATAGTGACTGGGACGCTGGCGTAGTGCGCCATCTATTGCCGACAGTCAACGACACGCGCATACTGCTGAAGACTTCATTGCTTCGCCCACTGGCGACGCCACCGCTATTGCGTATCGAAGGTGGCGGTACTACGCGCCGAATCGAGGGCCGAATGAATGACACCAGCGGTGAGTTCTGGCAATTCTATGCCGAAGACCTGACACCCTCAATTCACTACCAACTGTCATTACAGGATGGGAGTGGTGCTTCACTCTGCGAGCCCTGGCCACTAGCCACTTTTCCCGCCCCACAGCAGCGGCCTGATCAGGCACGGATGATGTTTTACACTTGTGCAGGCGGACCTCAGGGGAGTTATCGCGGCATCGGTGACCGTAGCGGGAACCTTCCCACAGAAATTCGAAATCGCCTGTTGCGGCGTGGCCTGTCATTCACGCCCGATGCCGTGATCGCCAATGGTGATCATATCTACTGGGATCTGCATACCTGGCAGGGCGAGAATCCGGGTGGCCTGAGCGCTGCCGGGCAGCGCTCGAATTTCGATTATCAGGGACAGGTATTTGGCGGCAGCAATGAGGCGGCGATGAAGATGGCTGTCGATTCGCAGATTATCCCGGTATACGGCACTGACTTTCGCTCAACACCGGTGTTCTTTCTGCAGGATGACCATGATCACTGGGAAAACGACTCCCCTCTGAGCTATCCGGTGCCATGGTTCCAGTTGCAACTGGCGCGGGCCACACAACAACTTTACTATCCTGAGTTTCTTGCAGACTCGGCTCGTCCGGCTGGTCTGCCCTGGTCAATGCGCAGCGAGCGGGGCGATCTGTCGGAGAGTTTCGGGACTTTGCGTTATGGGCAGCTGGCCGAGGTACTGCTTTATGATGTCAGGCGAACGCTAAACGTCGGCGATCTTAACGCCGCATTCCTCGATTCTGCTGTCGAGCAGTGGTTGCATGAGCGCACTGCTTCTCATGACACACGTCATCTGGTGCACGTACCTTCAAACCCACCGGGCTGGTCAGCAGGAAAGTGGGGTGAATGGTATCCCGATGTGTTGGATCGCGACACGGGCTCCCTGACGACAAGTGTCACAAAACCATACTGGCGACAAGGCTGGCTCGACCAACATGACCGGCTGCTGCAGTCGCTCACGGACATGCGACACAGGACTCCGCTGGTGATAAGCGGCGATCTTCACGCCATCGGCATGGGCGAAATTCAGCGCTCGGGCAGTCTGGATTTAAGGGCCAATCCGGTTACGACAGTTTTGAGTGGGCCCGTAGGTACTTCGATTCGCGGCTTCCCTTCGGTGGTGAGAGGAATCGGATCCACACCCTCTGCACATCTGGATCTGAATGAGCAAGTTGCTCCTCTGGAAGAACACGGTTTTACGCTTGTCGACTTTCTTCAGGATCGCACCGAAGTGCGCTTGTTCAAGTGGGATGTAAACAGCCAATCCGTGGATGCTATCGACACTCTGGAACCCTTCCACACAATTGAGCTGGAAGCACCGGCTTAATTAGTAGCGTCATTGTGTGTGCATTGCCAGACCGCTCGGAATAGAGAAAACCCGAAGCCCGTCGGCTTGGGGTTAAACTCGCCGTTCAATTAAGAGGCAACAGCCCACGACTAACCCGGGCAGACTAGTGCTATACCTTTCATCAATGCTCTGGTAAAACAGTGGTTCGGGTGCGGGAAATGTGGGGGTCTTCTGCACAGAGCCTGTAGCTCGTGGAGTTCAAATAGCAATAAAAAGTGTGGCCGTTGCGAGTCAAGCCTCCCAATTGCTGCGCAGCATCCAGCTTAGTTTGCCAGTGGGCATCCACAAGAATAAGAGGAGCATTTGCCATGCGTACGAAATCTTCCACTATCGTCAGCCTGTTGCTGGCGATGCCAATCACCTTGCTATCCAGCTGGGCTGCCGCCCAGGCGATGGAGAGCGTGGAATCCTTTAATGTTGCCACCTACGCCATGAATGGTGAACAGAATATCGGCCTGGTACTGCGTAATCAGTTTGTGGTCGAGATCGATGCCGCTAATGCTAATTTACAGCAGAATCCCGCCTATCCTGAAATGGCCATGCCCGAGGATATGCTTGGCCTGATTGGGCTGTATGAATACGGCCTGAAATCCCGCCTCTACGAGATCGTGAATCATCTGGTAGAAGATGGCCTGCTCACCGGGAGCGACCGGCCGGGCTTTATCCATGAGGTGGCGAATGTCGATTTGCAGGCACCTATCCAATATCCGGGCAAGATTATGAATGCGGCCGGCAATTTCTATACTCACATCTGTGAAGGGTGCACTGAGGAAGAGTTGGCCGAATCCAGCCGGGAACGGCGGGAAAACCGCGGTATTCCCTACCTGTTTCTCAAGCCGAGCAGGGGTGCTGTGATCGGTACCGGAGAAAACATTGAGATCCCAACCGGACGTACGCGCACTGACTGGGAGATCGAGTTCGGCACGGTCATCGGCCGAACCGGCAAGTATATTCCCGCCTCCGAAGCCGAGGACTACATCTTCGGCTACATGGTGACTATCGATATTTCAGACCGGGGCGGTCGCGGTGAAGCTTCACCGCGATCAGACTGGTTCGTCGGCAAGGGGCACGACACGTTCGCACCCCAGGGCCCGTGGATCGTGCCAAAGGAATTCTACGGAAATCCCATGGAGCGCCTACACCAGCAGCTTTCCATCGATGGCGTGCTGGTCCAGGAGGCCCGGGCCGGCGACATGATCTTCAACATCTGGGAACTCATGGAGTACGCGTCCTCACTCATCACCTTGTTCCCAGGGGATGTGTTGAATAGCGGCACCACCGGCGGTACATCCTTCGGTGCGTTTGAGACTGGTTTGCGCAGCGGCTATCTAGAGCCTGGCGAGCGCATCGAGGCGACTATCGAAGGTATCGGTACACTCGAGCACGTGGTGGTTGCCGGCGACGAGCCTCCGGGCAATCTCTCCGGAGCCCAGTTGCCACCCGTTGATGGTCTACGAGTTAATAGATAAGACAACACGGGGCAGGCCACGTTTTCAGTTAACCCTGGCCTGTCCGCCATTTCAGAGGAAACCGGATATGAAACATTCAAATCTCAGCAGCTGCTTGTTCGGCGTAATTTCACTCACTATTGCTGCGTCGTCGCAGGCCCAGAATTCATTGGTCCCGGAGCAGTTCGGGCCGTATCCCGTTGGCGTGACTTCTTTGCAGCTCGATGATCATAGCCGGGTGGACCCGGAAACCGGCGGACCGCGACAGCTGCTCACCGAGATATGGTACCCCGCCATCGATAGTGCAAGCGATCTGGCTCCGAACAAGTTTTCTGAATTTATTCTGCGCGGCGCAGCAGAGGATTTCATCGAAGTAGCCGAAGAGGGGCTCAGTGGTTATCGAGAAGGAATTACCGTAGCCGAGTTGGATCAAAGCTTTGAAAATATCGCTGTGCGTGATGTGGGTGTACGCGATGGAGAATGGCCGTTAATCCTGTTCTCGCACGGCAGTGGTGGCACACGATTTGGCTACATCTATTTCGTAGAGCACATGGCATCCCATGGATACGTTGTTATGTCGGCGGATCACACCGGCAATGCACGCTTTACATTTCTCGACGGCAAACCGGTTGTGAGCGGTGGTGAGCGCGCTGCCAACTCGGCAACCGACCGCCCCAATGACATCAGTTTCCTTCTTGACAGCATGATCAAGATGAATGCCGGGACCGACAGCCGCTTCGCCGGGCGGGTAAATCTGGACCAGGTCGCCGTGAGCGGCATGTCCTTCGGTGGCTCAACCAGTATCAACGTCCTGAATCAGGATGCGCGGGTCAAAGCCGGTGTGATGTTGGCACCGGGTGGTCCGACAATGGAGCGAAAAAATCCAACCACCCCGATCATGATGGTGATTGGCACCGAAGACTCAGTGATCGGTGCTGCGGGTAACGCAAGGAATCGCAACTACTATGAAACATCGGAAGGACCACGCTACCTGGTGGAAATTCTGGATGCTGGTCACATGACATTCACCAGTGTCAACCAATATAACCCGAACTACGGCAGAGGCTTCGGCACGGGTACACGAATCACCAACGATGAACCGCTGACGTACATCGATGCGGACGAAGCACATACCATAACAGCAGCCTACGCGCTGGCTTTCTTCAATACCTATGTCAGGGGAATAGATGGCTTTGCAGGATTTTTGCGGGAGAACCATTACGGCGACAAGATAATCTTTAGACGCTGATATCTCTGGCGTGGTATGTAATGAAGCAAAAAATACAACAGTCATCTTTTGTAGATTGGGAGCGTATGGAGTGAACAAAAAGACCTACCGGATTATAGATAGATACTCATCGAGTGTGGCGAATGGCATGGGGTGCGTGTGTCTGGCAGTCACACTCTCGATGATCCCATCGAGTGCCTGGGCATCTGAAATGCTAGCAAGTGTCCAGTCAGAATCAGTCGGAATGTCAGCGGAAAGACTGCAGCGGGTCGACGAGTATTTTCAACGTTTTATCGACAACAACCAGATCGCCGGGGCAGTGACTCTAATAGCAAGGCGAGGCAAGGTAGTGCATCACTCGGCCGTGGGCTGGAAATATCGCGAGCAGAACATCCCGATGAGCACCGATACGATATTTTCACTGGCGTCGATGACCAAGCCGATCGTGTCGACAGCCCTGATGATGCTATTCGAAGAGGGCCGCTTCCGACTGGACGATCCAATTTCCGACTGGATTCCCGAGTACGCCGATCACATGGTACGGGAAAGCGAGGGACCGCGTCAGCGTCGCGTGCCAGAAGCGCGCCCGGTCACCATTCGCCACGTGCTGACCCACACGTCGGGCTTGTCGCTCAACCCGAACAATTCAGGCCTCACAGAGGAAGAACTCAGATGGGTAAGCAACAATGGCGAGTCATTCGAGACCCTGGGTGAGCGGGTGTCGCGAGCGGCTCTGATTCCCGCCGCCTTCCATCCGGGTGATTACTGGCAGTACGGTTCATCGACTGATTTTGTAGCCGTGCTGGTCGAGAAGATTTCCGGTCAATCGATCGATCAATTTCTGCAGCAGAGAATCTTCGCACCACTCGGTATGCATGACACGTTTTACAACGTGCCGAGGGATAAGGTCGACCGCGTGGCCGCGTTATACAGTCCCACCGAGAACGGTGAGTCGGAGCTACGGCGTGCACCCGAATACCAGCAGCCGTCCACTTACTTCCCCGGCGTGGCTGGGCTGAAGAGCACCTCTTCCGATTACATTCGATTCGCACAGATGATCGCCAACGGTGGCGAGCTGGACGGGATTCGGCTGTTGGGAAGAATGACGGTCGACCTCATGATCAGCAATCACACCGGAGACAAAGAAGTCTACATTCGCGGCGCGGGTTATGGTTTCGGTTTGGGTTTTGGAGTACTCGTAGATCCAACCGTGTCATTCGATATGCTGTCACCCGGCAGCTATGGTTGGGGCGGCGCATTTGGCACCTTGTACTGGGCTGATCCGGTCGAGGATCTGGTCGGGCTCATGTTCATCCAACTTGCGGGACACGGGCCGTTGAACATCCGGCAGCGCTTCACTAACGTAGTAACACAGGCAGTCGTGGACAGTGTAGCGGATCAGGGTGCTACGGTAAGGGGCTATTCATTCGGGCAGTAATTGAAGGGGTCAATTGGGGGTTCAGAGATGGGCCTAGCGCGAAATAAGAATTAAAAAAAGGGAAAAAGATGTCTGATACACCTGAACTACGCCACATCTATCAAAACCATCACCTCGATACACACCATTGGGATAATTTCCAACCCCGATCGGGTGATATTGTAATTTCCACTTCCTACAAGGGGGGACTACGCTGACCCAGACTATTGTTACTAACCTGCTGTTTCCCAACGATGACATGCCCGGGTCGGTGAGTTCCATATCTCCCTGGCTGGACATGCGCCTGTCGCCACTGGATGAGACTCTGGCGACTTTGGAAGCACAGACCCATCGGCGCTGCATTAAGACGCACCTGGCACTGGACGGACTGGCCTATTTCGACGAGCTTAAATATGTGGTCGTCGGGCGGGACCCCAGAGATGTGTTCATGTCACTGGTGAATCATTACGGTGGGCACACAGCACAGTTCTTTGAGGCCATGAACGGCCTGCCGGGGCGGATAGGCGATCCGTTTCCAGAGTACGATGGTGATATTCACAAACTCTGGAAAAACTGGATCACCCGTGGCTGGTTCGAGTGGGAGAGTGATGGTTATCCTTATTGGTCACATTTGCATCATGCCAAAACCTGGTGGGAGTTTCGACACCTGCCGAACATCCATCTCATTCACTACAGCGACTTGCGATCCGATCTCGAGGGACAGATGCGAGCGCTGGCAGCCTATCTTGACATCGAAGTGCCAGAAGAGCGCTGGCCGAGCGTTGTTCATGAGTGCCAGTTCGAAACCGTCAAGACGAATCCGGAGAAGGTGCTGGACCCAATGATCGATATTATGTTCAAGGGTGGCAGCGATACCTTCTTATACAAGGCCACCAACGGTCGCTGGAAAGACATCCTATCGGTCGAAGAACTCGCGCTTTATCGGCAGGCGATGGAGAGCACCTTGCCTGCAGATTGCGCAGCCTGGCTCGAGTCTGGTGGTGCCTATGAATGAGTTACATCGAGACCAGGGCAAGCTGCAATTCCTTGAGTAAGTAGAAAAGCGAAAAACCATGCTGCTGCACGATTACCTTGAATACTTCGCCCGGGAAATTCCGCGGCATCCGCTCGTAGAAATGGGGGATGCGACCCTTTCCTACCGGGAAACGGACGAGCAGGCCAATCGGTTTGCTAACTCACTACTTTCCAATGGTTTGGTCAAGGGCGATCGCTTCGCCTATATCTCCAAGAATTCCATCGACATGGTCATCATGTACTACGGTGCTTCGAAAGTGGGTGTTATTCCCGTGCCCTTGAATTATTGCCTCGCCCCACGGGAGTCGTTGTATATCATTAATGACTCCGGCAGCAAAATGGTTTTCTGCCAGCCCGAATTTATCGCCGGGATTGAATCTGTAAGAAATGAACTGGATTCGGTCTCTGCCTTTATTGTGGTCGATGGTGATGCCGAAATAGTGGGCTGGGCCTCCCTCGAATCCTGGCGTGTTGAAGATGCTAACAATCCCCGAGCGAAGGTCAGCGAGTCGGAACAGCTGTACCAGATGTACACCAGTGGCACCACCGGTCTGCCCAAAGGTGCCATGTTGAGTCAGCATTCGGTGTGCTCCAATGTGGAGATGGTGACGCTCTTCGCAAAGATGGCTGTTTCCAACGATCGCAACCTGATTGTCGCGCCTATCTATCACGCGGCAGCCGGCATGACTATGATGTCGGTAGTTTCAAATGGCAACACTTTGGTATTGCTCCCGGAATTTGATGCGAGAACAGTTGTCGAGAGTCTGGAAAAAGATCGCATTACCATGGTGACGCTGGTGCCCGCCATGATCCAGGCCTGTTTGATTGACGTGCCCGACCTGGGTGAGCGTGATTTTCCCCAGCTGCGCCGCATTACCTATGGCGCCAGTCCAATTGCGCTGGAGACATTGCAGAATGCCATGCAGAAATTCCGTTGCGACTTTGCGCAAGGCTTTGGCATGACAGAGATATCCTGTCTTGGTGCAGGCATGGGTCCGGAGATCCACCGACGGGCGCTGGCCGGAGAACCCGGCTTGCTGCTCTCCGCCGGCCGCGCGGTGCTGGGTACTGAAATCAGAATCGCCGATGAGAACGATATTGAAGTACCTCGTGGCACTGTTGGAGAAATTCAGGTGCGCGGCCCGCATGTGATGATGGGTTACTGGAATAAACCTGAAGCTAGCGAGAAAGCGCTGCGCGGCGGTTGGATGCATAGCGGTGATGCAGCGTGTATGGACGATGAAGGATTTATTTACATTCAGGACCGCATCAAGGACATGATCATCTCTGGGGCGGAGAATATCTATCCTGCGGAAATAGAGAGCGCCCTGTTTCAGCATTCTGCTGTGGCCGATGCGGCAGTGATCGGCATCCCAAGCGATAAATGGGGAGAGTCTGTGCTGGCTTTCCTGGTATTGAAGGAAGGTGAATCGCTCGAGGTGGATGAGGTGGTCGAGTTTTGCCGATCCCGCCTGGCCGGTTACAAGATTCCCCGCCGGGTAGAATTTATCGAGGAAATTCCACGTAATGCCAGCGGCAAGGTGCTTAAGAGGGACTTGAGGGAGCCCTACTGGAAGGGACATGAGAGGAGGGTGGTCTAGAAACTGGAGACTCCAATCCCGGGGCTGACAGGTAGCAATTTCTGCTACTGTACGGCGGCCTCTGTTACTCTTTGTTTGCTTTTGATATTGCAGTAAAAACTCGCCTGAGGTAGTGTTTTCCAGTTAGTTAAATAAGAAATGAGAGGCACAGCAGACAGCTAGTTGTCGCAGGCCAGAAAACCCTGCCAGACCGCCTGAATTGCCCGTAATCCGACCCCGTTGCAGGAGTCACAATGCGCTTGAGAAGCAGGAAATGGATTGGTATGGGCGGCACGTTCATCGTGGTGCTGGCGGCAGCTCTATTTGGGGGGCTGAATCCCCTCCAGGGGCTTGGTAATTCTGCTACAGCACAGCAAGCCTTCGACGCCAACGACATGCAGCAGGTGGTAAATTCCTATTGTCTGGCCTGTCATAGCGATGCGCTGGCGACCGCCGGCCTGTCGCTACAGCAAATCGACTTCGCGAATCCCGGTGCACACTCTGAAATCCTCGAAGCGGTGGTGAAGAAATTGCGCGCTCACATGATGCCTCCCTCGGGTATGCCAAGGCCGACTTTCGAAACCTACGGAATTATAACCGATTGGTTGGAAAGCGAACTCGATCAGGCCTGGGCAGCCGATCCAGATCCCGGTCGTGTCACTCCCCTGCATCGGATGAGCCGGTATGAATACAACAATACGATTAATGATCTGTTAGGTCTTAATGTCGATGTCATGGACCTGTTACCCGGCGATCCAACCGCCGACGGGAGTTTCGATAACATCGCCGCGGCGCTGCCATTCTCAACCGCCCACATGGAGCGCTACATGTCCGTGGCCCGCCAGGTAACACGCCTGGCAACAGGATTGCCTCCGGCCGGTCCCAGCGTCACCACCTACGAGACCCCGGTTTATATGAGCCAGGACTGGCGCCAGACCGAAGACATGCCATTTGGGTCTCGTGGCGGCATCTCGGTGACCCATGATTTCCCCGTCGATGGCGAGTACCAGATTAACATCGAACTCGAAACCAATTATCAGGATTACGTTAAAGGGCTGGGCTGGGCTCAGCAACTCGATGTGCGTCTGGACGGTCGCCTGCTGGAGCGTTTTAGCGTGGGCGGCGAAGCACCTGGAACGCCCACGCCATTAAGTTTCAGTGGCACCGGCGAGCCTGGCAGCATCGACTGGGAACAGTACATGCTTTACCAGGCAACGGAAGGCCTTCAGGTGCGTGTGCCGGTGCAGGCTGGACCTCACTCGGTAACAGTTTCCTACATCAGGCAGCAGGTCGAAGAAGAGGAAATTCCCCAACCCCGGCAGGGCGGACGACTGCCGGCAAACTCCGAAGCCTACCTTGCCTATCAGAAGGTGCACGCCGTAGAAATAGGCGGGCCTTACCTCGATGCCAGCGCGGCAGCGGGCTTTGGAGAATCACCCAGTCGCCAGTTAATCTTCTCCTGCTATCCCGAACGTCAGGCAGAAGAGAGTACCTGTGCTGCAGAAATTCTGACCCGCATGGCACGCCAGGCCTACCGACGCGGCGTAACTGACAACGATGCCGAACTGCTGCTGGAATTCTTCAACCAGGGTCGCGAGCAGGGCGCTAATTTCGACTCCGGTATTCAGTTCGCCCTGGAATTCATGCTCAGCGATCCGGATTTTCTGATCCGCAGTTACGATGCACCCCCACAGACCGCCGCTGCAGCTCTGTTTGAGCTCAGCGATCTTGAATTGGCTTCACGACTGGCTTTCTTCCTGTGGAGTAGCGCGCCGGATGAGACTCTGCTGGCGCTGGCAGAACAAGGCAGGCTCTCCGATCCGCGCATCTACCAGCAGCAGGTGCGGCGCATGCTGGCGGACCAGCGTGGTGTGAAGACGCTGGTCGAGGACTTTGCGGCCCAGTGGCTCAATTTGCGACGTCTCGATGAAGTGAATATCAATACGGTGCTGTTTCCGCAATACGATGTGAGTCTTATCGAGGCCTTCGGTCGCGAGACTGAACTGTTTATTGCCGAGACTCTGCAAACTAACGCCAGCATCCTTGAGCTGTTAGGCGCAGACTACACTTTTGTGAATGAACGGCTCGCCAGGCACTACGGCGTGGAAGGCATCTATGGCAGTCGTTTCCGTAAGGCGATGTTGCCGGATACAACACAACGCGGTGGGCTATTGGCACAGGGTGCCCTGCTAACCGTAACATCTTATCCTGGCCGGACATCACCAGTTTTGCGCGGCAAGTGGCTGTTGGACAATATGCTCGGCACGCCACCACCACCACCGCCACCGAATGTACCGATTCTTCCGGGAGCGGGCGCGGGTGAAGCACCGGCTTCGATTCGTGAGCGGCTGGCACAACACCGGGCCGACCCGATCTGTTCATCCTGTCATACCGTGATTGATCCAATTGGCTTCGCGTTGGAGAATTTCGACGTCATTGGTGCCTGGCGCGAGTTCGACGAAGTGGGCAATCCTGTGGATCCCAATGGCACCTATCCGGGTGGCGTGGAGTTCGCCGGTTATGCCGACTTGCGAGACTGGATGCTGGATCGTCCCGATCGCTTTGCCCATACCCTGACAGAGAAGCTGATGACTTACGCCCTCGGGCGGCGCGTCGAATACTATGATCAGCCCGTAGTCAGGCAGATCGTACGCGATGCAGCGCTTGAAGATTACAGCTGGTCGGCGATCGTACTGGGAATCGTGGAGAGTCCGGCGTTCAAGATGAGTCGGGCTCCAGTTCAACTGGCCGAGAACAATAACAATGAAGCAGTCGATCCCTAGCTCGACTGAGTGAGTCAAGGCGGTCTGGAATCAAGTTACTCTGACCCCGTTGATCTGCAACATTTACGAGAATAGCTGTCCCTGCTGAGAGGAAACGAAAAGATGCGTAACGGCAAACAAGAGCTCAATAGAGTGGTAAACATCAGTACCGGCAAGTCGCTTTCCCGCCGCACGCTGCTCAAGGGTGCTGGTGCCGCGTTGGCGCTGCCAATGCTGGACGCCATGACGCCGGCATTTGCACAGTCTCCCGCCCCGATTCATCGTTTTCAAACCGTCTATATACCCAATGGCATGGCCATGGATTACTGGTTGCCTACCAGCGTTGGACGGGATTACGAATTAACACCAGTCCTCAAGCCTCTTGCCAGATACCGTGACAAGATGATGGTGCTGTCGGGGCTCAACGCCAACTGGAATGTTGCCCACGCCGGTGCCGGTGGTTCATTTCTGACTGGTATCACCCGTGGTGGCAAAAACGAGACCGATATTCTGGCCGACATCTCTATCGACCAGCTGTTGGCGAATAAACTGGGCAAGGAGACACAACTGTCTTCACTGGAACTGTCCATGGATGCACCAGCGCTGGCCGGTGCCTGCACAGTAAACCTGAGCTGTGTGTATACCCACACACTCTCCTGGCGTGGTGCGACCGATCCGTTGCCAACAGAACACAATCCCAGGGCCTTTTTTGAACGCCTGTTCGGCGATAGTGGCAGTACGGCACGGGATGCCCGGGAAGCCCGGCTGAGGCAACAGAGCAGCATCCTCGATGCGGTATTGCAAAGGTTGTCTACCCTGGAATCACAACTCGGGGCGGAAGACCGGCACCTGGTCAATAGCTACACCGATTCGGTGCGCGATATCGAGCGCCGCATTCAGAAGGCCGAAGAACAGATCGATCTGGACCTGCCGGAACTGGCCCAACCCGCCGGTGTTCCGCCAGTGTTCGAAGACCACATGGAAATTATGCAGGACCTGCAGGTATTAGCGCTGCAAACCGACTTGACTCGAGTGATCACGTTCATGATGAGTAAAGAGCAGAGCGCGCGGCCCTATCCGCAGATCGGCGTGCCCGATGCCCACCATCCGCTGTCGCATCACAACAATGTCACGGATCTGGTCGACCGGATGTCCAAGATCAATACCCACCACACCACACTGTTCTCCAACTACTTAGGCAAACTGGCGGCTATTCCGGAAGGCGATGGCAGCTTGCTGGACAACATGACCATTCTGTACGGTGGTGGCTTGTCCAACAGCACGGTGCACTCGGGTACTAACCTGCCCATTCTGCTGGTCGGCGGTGGAGCTGGCTGGTTGAAGGGCGGTGAGCACAGACACTACCCGAACGAACCGACCATGGCCGATTTGCATCTGAGCCTGATGCAGAAGTTCGATCTTCATGTCGACAAACTCGGCGGTAGCAGCGGACCCATATCTATCTAGCCCACACCTTAAGGATCAGAGCAAAGACTCACTAGTCTCAGCTGGACATAGCATTCATGAAGTCATCCAAGAAAAACCACTGTCTATTCATTCTGGCCCCAATTCTCTGCTTCCTGGCGGCACAGGCATTTGCCCAGAACATACCGGTACTAGTCAGCCTGGCCAAGGATGCCAAGTGGGTAGAGCTGGAAAACCTGCTCGAAGACGGATTGAATCCCAACGTTGTTTACGGAGACGGCAGTACGGCGCTGCACTGGTCCAGTTACCATGACAGCGTAGCTAGCACACGTTTATTACTCGACGCTGGCGCCGACGTGAACGCCGTAACCGACCTGGGTGTAACTGCTCTATGGCTGGCCGCTGAAAATGGCAATGCCACCCTGGTGGAGGCCTTATTGCAGGCCGGTGCAGATCCGACTATTCCCTTGCTCTCTGGCGAAACCATCGTCATGACGGCGGCCCAGAGTGGTAACGGCGACGTGGTCCGTGCCTTGCTCGCCGCCGGTGCCGATCCCAACGCTGCCGTTACCCGAGAACAGACCGCCCTGATGTGGGCTGCTTCGCGGGGACACTCCAGTGCCGTAGAAGCACTGTTAGAGTTCGGTGCCGACGTGGATGCCAGATCACTGGTGCGTACCCAATATGTGAAGTCAGAGAAAGAACAGGACAGTCATCCAGACTACAAGTATTGGATCGAGCAGGGCGGCAATACGGCCTTGATTTTTGCCGCGCGCTCCGGCGATTTGCGCTCAGCTCAATTACTCGTCGAAGCGGGTAGCGACATAAATGGATTATCAGCCTTCGGGACCAGCCCGGCCATCATGGCAGTACACGGAGGCAATGCCGAGTTACTGGACTATCTGTTACAGAATGGTGCCGACACCGAATCGAACAACAGCGGCCACACTGCCCTGCACGCCGCCGTACAACGTGGCGATCGTGATGCCGTAAACGTATTGTTGAGGCATGGTGCAAATGTGGAAGCGATTCTCGAGAAACCGACTCCAGTGCGACGCCAGGCTGCGGACTACAACTTTCACGATGCCTTGCTCGGATCTACGCCCCTATGGCTTGCAGCAAGGTTTTCCGAACCCTTGATCATGGAAGTCTTGTTAGGGGTAGGTGCCGATCCGCTGACGGTTAACAACATGAGTTACCCGGCACAGCGCCTCGGTGAGCCTTATATTGCGGACGAAGGTGCGATAAATCTGGTCATGGCCGCAATGGGCATGGGTCATGCACGCCTGCGCATCAGCTGGGGCACTCCGGAACGCCGCGCCGGCCAACTGCAGGACCGAGAGTCCCTGGCACTCGATTCGGTAATGCTTGCCGTGCAAGCCGGGGCCGACATCAACGCAACAAATGCCGAGGGACAGACTGCGCTGGCCTTTGCCAAACAACGCCGCTATGCATCGATTGTATCTTTCCTCGAGGCAGCGGGTGCTACTGAGTAGATATTCGTGGACAGATTTATTTTCTTCCAGGAATTCGGTTCTCTGTAAACCTCATCTCGAGTCACTGAAAAATGGATCTATCCCTAAGTCAACAGGGAATAAAAAATGATGAAGCTGCGTTATAAGATTTCTCTGTTAGTATTTCCCGCTATTCTGATAATCCCAGTGACTGCCTTCTCGCAGGCTGAAGCGTACTCCGGTGTTACCGCTTCTATGCGCATGTTCCAGGACAACTGTGCGGTGTGCCATGGTGAGAACCTGGAAGGAGCGGCACAGGGAACACCACTGCGAGGTGTGCTTCGCCATGGCGAGTCCATGGGTGATCTGATTGCCAGTATCAGTAGAGGGTATGAGACCTCGGGAATGCCTACCTGGCGGGATATCTTCAGTCCGACACAAATTCGCAGCATCGCGATGTATATTCTGGAGACTCGCGCCAACGTGGACTATGTGACTTCAAATTTCGAAATGCCGCTCTCGGTCCCAGAAGATGAAATCGAGAGTGAGCTACATAGTTTCCGGTTGGAGACACTCGTCAGTGACCTGAATCCACTGCCGTTCTCTATCGAACCATTACCCGATGGCCGCCTGTTACTGACAGAGAAGACCCAGGGTGTCAGCATCATCAGCCTGGATGGGGAACAGTCGGAGCTGATTCGTGGTATTCCGAAGGCCTATGATGATATCTACCGACTGGATACACGCCTGGATATAGAAAGAGGCATGGGGTGGATGTTTGATATTGTGCTGCATCCGAATTACGCAGAGAACAGTTGGGTATACCTCTACTTTAGTGATCGCTGTGAGGATTGCAATGAGCTGAGTAAGGAAAGAGATCGCCCGGTGTCCATGAACAAACTGGTGCGCGGCAGGATTGAAGGAGGGCAGTGGCAGGACGAGGAAATTATCTGGCAAGCTCAAGCGGAACATTACTCACTTGCAGGCGACGTGGGCGCCGGCGGCCGTGTTGCCTTCGACAATTTCGGCCGTGTCTATTTCAGCGTAGGGATGAAAGGCGGGGGCAATGCCCGTGGCATACAAGATCTGTCCACACCCTGGGGCAAGATTCACCGGGTCAATGATGACGGCAGCATTCCGCAGGACAATCCCTTCGCCGGTCGCGACGATGTCTATAGAAGCATCTTTACTTTCGGCCATCGCAGCCCCCAGGGGCTGGAGTTTGATACTCAGACTGGCCAGTTATGGGGAACAGAACATGGGCCTCGGGGTGGGGACGAGGTCAATCTCCTGCTAGCGGGTCGCAACTATGGTTGGCCGCTCTATTCCCTGGGCATGGACTACGATGGTACGCCGGTGGAGTACGGCAAGGACCTGGGTATAGCATTCGAGTTGTCCGATATCGAACAGCCAGTGGTGGATTTGACACCTTCTCCTGCCGTATCCAGCTTTATTATTTCAGACAGTATAAATTTTCCCGAATGGGAGGGAGATTTCCTGGTCGGTTCGCTAAAGGCACGCAGCCTGTTTCGTTTCGTTATCGAGAATAATGAACTGGTGCATCGAGAGACTCTAATAGAGGGCTTCGGCCGCATTCGTGATATCGAAGCAGGATTCGACGGTGATATTTACCTATTGCTGGAGCATAGCTCAGGCGGCAAAATTGTCAGGCTGGTCCCTGTGGAAAAATAGATCTATTCAAAATTGTTTCTTTTTACGTAGATTGACAGCGGTTTCAGGAGTAGGCAATGGTTGAACAAAAGCGAAATGAAAAGGGTCGGAGAGGCGGCGATCGTAGGACTAATAAGCAGGCATCTGAAGAGTACCAGGAGAAGGATCGCAGAATATCCAATCGCAGAGAGGGACAGCGAAGGAAATAGGTATTGGTGCCTTACTCTCTACAGGCACATAATCAAGGTGGCAGGGAACAATAGGTGGTGATAAAGCGTGGAAAATGATTCAGCAATCCAGCAAACTAGGCACTGGGTCCATCGGCACAGCTACAATGCCCGAATCTCTCATTGGATCAATGTCCTCTGCTTTGTCTACCTGTTGCTGAGTGGCCTCATGATGTTCCTGCAATTTCCCGAGCTTTATTGGGGGAAGGTTGGTTTCCAAGGCTATGATGCCGTATTTAAACTGTCTGATTGGGGACTCTCCTGGGAAGAAGCGGATGCGCTGGGCAACCGGCGTTGGGGTAGAAATTATCACTATCTGTTCGCCTGGGTATTTGTCATTAATGGACTGATCTTTTTGGGATGGAATCTTTGGCAGAAGCGTTTCTACAGCAAAATGCTGCCGAGCCGTGAAGAACTATCCCGTAAGCATCTCATAGCAGATATGAAGAATCATATACAGTTTCGTGCGCCAACAGGTACAGCAACGCGGCAGTACAGTGTGCTTCAGAAAATTTCTTACTTGATAGTGTTGTTTGTGTTGTTCCCTTTCATGATTGTCAGCGGCCTCGCACAAACGCCAGCTTTTACTGCTATCTCGCCCGAGCTAATCGACCTGTTCGGGGGGCGACAAACAGCTCGGACCCTGCATGTCGTCTGTACCGTGTTGTTGTTGCTATTTGTGGTTATTCACCTGATCGAAGTATTTATTGCCGGCGTTGTAAATCAAGTCCGCTCGATGATCACTGGCAAGTACGCAGTACTAACCCAGAGTGCTGAGGGAGATTAAGAAATGAAAAAACCCAATCCTGAAACGTTGTCACGCCGTAAGTTCATTACCCGAGCCGGGGCAGTAGGCGGATTGCTGCTTACCGGATGCGATACCGATCTGTATAGGCCACCGGTGATAAGAGATGGTCTGATGGGGGTGGCTGACGTTCTGACCATGGCCTCGCAGCGCCTGCTGCTTTCCGGGCAACCACTGGTGCAGGAGCACGATGTTAGCGAGATCACCAAAAACTTCCCGGTGTGGAATCAGAGCAACCCTGAGGACGAGGAATACCAGCGGCTGCGACAGGGAAATTATACGGATTGGCAGCTGCCAATCAGCGGCATGGTAAACCGACCGACGTCTCTTTCGCTGGAAGACCTGAAGCGTCTACCCCGGCGCACCCAGATCACGTCCCATATCTGCGAACAGGGCTGGTCTGCCATTGCCCAATGGACTGGGGCACCCCTGTTGAATGTGCTCGAAGCTGCTGGCGGCGTAACGCCCGAGGCGCGTTACGTGCTCATTGATGCCTACGGTGGTTGGTACGAAGGCTATGACATGTTCGACGCGGTTCACCCGCAAACCATACTTGCTTATGGGATGAATGGAAAAGAGTTACCTCTGGGCCATGGTGCCCCGGCCCGCTTGAGAGTGGAGCGCCATTGTGGCTATAAACAGATCAAATTTGTGAAGTCCATACGGGTGGTTTCAAACATGGATGGTTTTGGTAGAGGTACCGGCGGGCTTAATTCTGATTTTGGTTTTCACTGGTATGCGGGAGCGTAGCTAGAAACTAGAGCCTCGCTGCAAAGTGGTTAATCGCCAGTAGCGCACCTCAGAATGTATCCAGATCGCCGGTAAGGTATTGAAGATGGATCGAAGAAAGTTCATACGAAAATCTTCCCTGGCTTCCTTCTGGCTGTGGCTAACTGGAAATTCGATTGCCGCCGAAGCCGATAAGCCCAATATTCTCTGGATCACCAGCGAAGATCACGGACCCCATTTGGGTTGTTATGGTGATCTGTATGCCGATACGCCCAACCTGGACCTGCTGGCCGAGCAGGGTATGTTGTTCAAACGTGCTTGGTCTACCGCGCCGGTCTGTGCAGCGGCACGCACCGCGTTGATCACCGGTGTCTATCCTCCGAGCCTAGGTGCGGAACACATGCGCTCACTGGTGGCGATGCCGCCCTTCATGAAGATGTATCCGCAGTATCTGCGCGAAGCCGGCTATTACTGCAGCAACAACAGCAAAGAAGATTACAACCTCATCAAACCTGATGGAGTGTGGGATGACTCGAGCTCCCAGGCACACTGGTTGAACCGTCCTCAGGACCAGCCGTTCTTTTCAGTGTTCAACTACACGATGACCCACGAGAGTCAGATTCGTGCATCCGACGCGAATACTACCCATGATCCGGCGGGTGTGCGGGTGCCGGCCTACCAACCGGATACACCGGAAGTCAGGTCCAACTGGGCGCAATATTACGATCGCATTACCCAACTCGACGCAGTCGTTGCAGATCGCCTGAACGAACTGAATGAAGCCGGTCTGGCGGAAGACACGATCGTGTTTTTCTATTCGGATCACGGCTCCGGCATCCCCCGCAGTAAGCGCTGGCCTTACAACTCCGGCCTGCATGTACCGATGATCCTCTTTTTCCCGGATAAATGGCGACACCTCGCACCGGATGAGTATGCAGCGGGAGTGAAGTCCGACCGGCTGGTGGATTTCATGGACCTGGCACCCACAGTGCTGAGCATGGTCGGCATCGAGCCGCCGACGCACATGCAGGGCCGGGCCTTCGCCGGCAATTTCCAACAGGCGCCCAAGCCTTACATGATGGCGTTTCGGGGACGCATGGACGAACGCTACGACTTGGCACGTGCAGTAACCGATGGGCGCTACCTTTATATGCGCCAGTACATGCCACATCGTATCTATGGTCAGTATCTGGAGTACATGTTCCAGACCCAGGCCACCCAGGTGTGGAAACGTATGTACGATGAAGGCCGCCTGAATGAGGCGCAGCGCAGGTTTTGGGAAACCAAGCCGCCCGAGGAGTTGTATGATCTCGAAATCGATAACGACGAGATCGACAACCTGGTTGATTCACCGGCTCATCAATCAAAACTGGCCGAGCTGCGGCAGGTGCAACAGGCCTGGATTCGGGAAGCGAAGGATATCGGTTTCTTACCAGAAAATGAGATTCGCAATCGCTCCGTGGATTCGACACCCTATGAAACCGCCCGCGACCCGAATCGCTACCCACTCGAGCGCATCGCCTCGATGGCGGACAGGGCATCCTCTCTCGCACCGGAGGCAACGCCCGAATTGGTCGCCGCCCTGCAAGATCCCGACAGCGCCGTGCGCTACTGGGCGGCGTTGGGTCTGCTCATGCGCAGGGAAGCGGGAATAAATGCCGGTAGAGATCAACTACGGGATGCATTGACCGACCCGGCTCCGGCCGTGCGGGTCGCGGCTGCGGAGGCGCTGGGTGTGTACGGCGCTGAACCCGAACTGGAGGCTGCCCTTTCTACATTTGCTGAACTGATCGATGTGGAAGGCAACGAAATCTTCATACCGATGATGGCGCTTTCGGCGCTGGATGAGATGCATGAAAAAGCCAGTCCGTTGCGTAGACAGATTGAGGCGATCGACGTAAGCAGTGTTACACGAACTCGTCCAGAAGGCCGAGAAATAGAAAGATTGAAAGCAAAGCTGTTAGGTGATCTTGGTTAACGCTAGATGCAAAAAAGTTGAGTTGGGTGGCGTCAGTCGTATTCTTCTTTTACACACGGCAGGAAATCAGCGAGCATACTGATAACCAATAGGAGAGCATTAATATGGATATTCCAGAGATAACCATCGTAAAAGAAGCAGACCGGCAGCGAGCCATCGATACGGTGCTACTGGGTTTTTCAACCGATCCCTTCCTAAGGTGGTTGTATCCTAGTGCTGACCTCTATCTCAAAGCTGGGCCAGCCATGCATGCCTTCGGTGGTGCTGCGATCGATCACCACTCGGCCTATATGGCGAATGATTCCCAGGGGGTCGCGCTGTGGATTCCTCCTGGCGTCGAACCCGATGAAGAGCGTTTCATGGCTGAAGTGTTGAAATATGTGCCAGAAGAAAAGCACGAAACACTATTTGCCATTCTGGAAAAAATGGAGGAGTACCACCCAAACGAAGATACCTGGTACTTGCCCATTATCGCTGTGGATCCGGCCTTCCAGGGGCAGGGCCTGGGTTCTCAATTAATGAAAGCCGGCCTGGAGAGAGTCGATACTGAAGGACTCCCTGCTTATCTCGAAAGCACCAATCCACGCAACATGTCGCTCTACGAGCGGTGTGGATTCGTCACCGTAGGCAAAATAGAAATTGGCGACTGCCCCCCGATACACCCAATGTTCAGAGCGGTAAGATAGTTGCTTACGGCATGACGAAAATCGTGTACCGATTATTTGGAAGATTTGGTAGCGGAGTTTTTCGACCGCGCTCATGAATACTTACAGGAACAATAGAACTGTATGAGAAGAACAATACCTGGCCTGGCGTTTTTTCTAGTATGTGTACTGTATTCCTCTACAGCAGTAACACAGATAATCGAGTGGGAAGTTGGGCTTACTTCGAATCGAGCTCTTATCCGAGCGCGCGGAGTCAGCGCTGCAGTGCAAGCTGCGCCCACGATTCTGTATCTGGCAGGATTGACGGGTAATACGGGCTTTTCGGATGAACTGGAGTCGATCCTCGAAAACTATGCACGAACTGAGGAGCGTTCCAGACCAGTCAAGCTGATAATCATCCCAGTTGCGAACCCGGATGGCGAAGAACTAATCTTCCCGCCGCTGGGCAGGGCTTATGCTGAGAACCCGGTCTCCCATGCACTATGGCGATGGATAGGCACCCATGCACCCGACCTGGTGATTGTGGCTGGGCAGGATGCCGGTGGATTTGTCGATGCACTACAGGGTGAAGCCGTGGCGAGCTTCGGCTCGATTCCAGTGCAGGTATTCTCTACACGAACGACAGGCCTGAACTTCCTGCTCGCTTTGCAACAAGCGGAAGCATCGGAAGCGAGTCTGGAGTTGGCTCGCCGGCTAGTTCGAACTCCTGCTGAACTCGCAGATCAACTGGCGCAAAGCTACGGCTATAATTTTTCCACCCCTGCCTACGTGCCGGGAATGAGTTTGATCGGGCGCATGCGATTGGGCCAGATGCAGGAAATAGAAATCCAACTGCAACCCTACCTTACGGGATCAGCCATTGAGGTCTACAATGCCTCAGTGATGGCCGGTCAGTTGGTATTTGCCGAGTTCGCCGAGCGAACCGGCAATGCGGCGGCCCGACAGTTGACCATCAACGCCGCCGAGTTGGCCTTCGATGAACAGGGCAATCCGCGGGCAGCCATGCCCATGCACGCCGAGATGAGTGATTCATTCTTCATGGTTACGCCGTTGTTGGTAAAAGCGGGTAAGTTGACAGCTGAGAGCAAGTATTTCGATATGGCCGCCCGGCACGTGAACTACATGCGCGAGATGCTGGTACAGGAAAACGGTTTGTATCGTCATTCCCCGGAAGCCGATGTCGCCTGGAGTCGGGGCAATGGTTTTCCGGCGTTGGGCATGGCGCTGAGTCTCAGTGATTTTCCTGAAACCCACCCGGCCTATGGCGCATTGATGAGTATCTTCATTCATCATCTCGAATCTCTGCTGCCCTATCAGGATGTCGATGGCATGTGGCATGAAGTGATCGATTATCCGGGCTCTTTTGCCGAGATTACCTCCACCGCAATGATTGGGATTGCCATCAAGCGCGGCCTCGATCGCAACTGGCTGCCAGCTGCTACTTATCAGCCGGTGCTCGACAAGATTTGGCGCGCCGTGAGCATCCGCACCAGTCTCGGCGGCGAATTCATCAATGCCTGTACTTCTACCGGCAAAATGCTCTCACTGGATGCTTACCTCGATCGACCGGCGATACTCGGCCGAGACGACCGGGCAGGGGGCGTGGTCATGCTGTTTGCTAATGAAATGGCGGGCAATAGGTGATATTTACAACAGGCTGATAAGAACTAGCTGAGAAGTATTTTACTGGACGCTGCGTTAACCCACGCAGAGTTCCGCAGCGCGCGGAGCGTAATCGGCAGGGATTGCCAGTACCAGACGACAGACAGAGGTAATCCGGTATGAAAAGAATACTGCCACGTATCGCAACTGGAGTACTGCTTGTCGCCTTGCCGGTGTTCTTGGCGTTTCCTGCCCCCACCGTGTTTCCCACGGGCACTACGATCTACTACCCCGATCAGGCCCACGGCAGCTACATCCTCGTCTCTGACCACAACAACGTCAGCAACCACCCGCAAGCTTCGGTGCGCGCGCAAGGCGTTGTGCCCGACGATGTGCGCCTGATCGACATGAATGGCAACGTCGTGCATGCCTGGCGGGTAGAACCCTATTTCAATAAACGCAGCCGATTACTGCCAAATGGCAACCTGGTTACCGTCGGTAATAATCGCCGCATTGTGGAGTACGACTGGGACGGCAATATCGTCTGGACTCACGAAGGTATCGGCTCGGTCAACGACATGCGCGTGCTGGCTAACGGCAATAGGTTGCTGGTTGCACATGACCCGATGCCTGCGGAGTTCCAGCAACAAGTCATAGATCAGGCTGCCACACAGTGGTGGGGTGCGCGCAATCGGGGCAGCGAAGAGGTGCAGCAAAGCGCAGATCTGTACGAGGTCAATGTCGAGGGCGAGGTCGTGTGGGAATGGCACGCCTATAACCACCTCGATCTGAACCGCTGGTCGCCGGCCACACCTGAGGGTGACTGGTTGCATGTTAACTCCATGGCACCGATTCCAGAGAATAAGTGGTATGACGCAGGAGACGAACGCTTCAAGCCAGGCAATATTCTCCTCAATGCCAGAAATATCAACACCATGTACATAATTGACAAGAACAGCAAACAGGTCGTATGGGAGGGAACCCATAATTATAACGGCGGTATGTCTCACTCCCACGAACCGGAGATGATAGAAAAAGGCAGGCCGGGAGCCGGCAACATCATTCTATTTGATAACGGGCTCTTCACCACGAATCGAGTCCATACCGGGCAGACCTATATCGTGGAATTGAATCCGGTAACTTGGGACGTGGTGTGGGTTTACGAAACCGAAGGTTATGCAAATATCAAGTTCTTCAGTAAGACCATGGGCAGCCAGAAGCGTCTTCCCAATGGCAACACGTTTATCGCCGAAGACAATACCGGTCGTTTGTTTCAGGTTAAACCGGACAAATCCATAGTCTGGGAATATGTCAATCGGGGAGGAACTACCCGACCCTCGGTTGTACCCTATGATTTCACGCCACAGTTGCGTGCCATGGACAGGCCGCAGGAGCTAGCGGTGACGCCGCCGAACAATCTCGAGTGGCAGATTCAACCAGACATTTACAGAGACGCGAATTAGTCCATAGGCAATATCAATCCGGTGGATTCTGTTGTGGTACAGTGGTTCTACAAGCGATAACCAGTCCGGAGGCGCCAGCAAACCCATGAAAAAATTCCTATTAATAATTCTTACCATTGTGGCAACTGCAGTTACGACTTCAGCGCAGGACTCGGGTGCACCGCCTGCCATTTACAAGTCCGAGGCAGATATTCTGACGGGACTGGAACAGGCGGCAGCCTCGTCTGCTTCTGCTGGAGGCTGGTCGGTTACGGTCTCACCCGGTATCACCGTGCGCCGCCGCAGCAGCTCGGTGGAACAATATGCGATCTTTCATCCGTACAGCGTGGAGATTTACAGGATCCTGGAAGGCAGTGGCACACTGGTCACCGGTGGCCTGCTGAAGTTACCCCTGGCGGAGTCGCCGAATCCCAATATAATCCGCACGGCCAACGGCATCGAGGGTGGGCTGGCCAGACGAGTCAGTGAAGGAGACATCCTGGTACTGCAACCCGGTACCCCGCACTGGTTCAGTTCCATCGATGGCGATTCCATCACCTACATGGAGTCGCGCGTCCGCATTGCCACCAATCCTGTGCAGTATCAGTAGATTGGAGTAGAGTGTCGGTGATGCCCTCGGAGGAATGCCCAATGAAGAAAATGACATTTGCAAGTGCCGTGCTGCTGACTTTGTTTGCATGTGGCTCGAGCGCCAATTTCAACATGATGAGCAACGATGAGATTACCAGTTACAATCAATCCGTTGGCACTTGGGAGCAAGTGATATGCCGAGAGGAAGACCATGTACGCAGTCGGATTCCCCGGCGTCGCTGCCAGACTCGACTAGCATGGCAACAAGGTGTGATCGGCGATGTTGGCCAGTTAGGCACTGCCAGTCCCGGCAAGGACCAGATTGGTGTCGACTAGTAATAGAATTTAGACTTTAGCTGCAGATTTGCTTGTCGGATTGATCGCCAGCCGTATCGGCTTGACAGAAATATCCTGCCAGACACCTCCCGTGACATAGGGATCATTTTCCAGCCAGTGATCCAGCGCCTGTCGTGAATCAAAATCCACGTAGAGTGTCGATCCGATCATCTGGTCTTCATCATCGAGAATAGCGCCACCGGCGATGATGTGGCCAGATTCCTTGAGCAGCCCGGCACCATCGATATGGGCAGGCCGGGCAGCCATGCGCCGGTCGTTAGCTTGTTCATCGGTGCCGTCGTAGGCGATTACTAAAAACTGCATAACAAATATCCTTGGTCCTTGGGAGCAATAGTTAAAGTATTCCCTGGTTGCGATGATCGCCTTGTTTGGGACGTACCACATTCTTAAGCGGGATGTTCATCCCACCGGTTGATTCCAGCCATTGGTAGACATCGTTGGCAAAGCCTTCGATGCGTTGCTGATGCTCTGGCGAATCGATCAGGTTCTGCGTCTCATTCGGGTCGTTCTGCAGATCATAAAATTCGTTGGTGTCCCAGATGCCATGGTAACGAATATACTTATAGCGATCCGTGCGTACACCGAACATGGTCGGCGTCTGCGGATAGTCCATCTCCCAGTAGTATTCGTAGAAGATCCGATCACGCCATGCCGTGTCCTGCCGGTTAAGCAGTGGTGTTATCGACATGCCTTGCATATGAGCCGGCATCTGTAGACCGGCGGCTTCCAGTATGGTGGGTGCGATATCGATATTCTGTACCAGCGCTCCGATCGGCGCGCCACCGCGGAGGCGTTCCGGCCATCGCATCAGTAATGGTACTTTTGCCGATTCTTCGTAGAAGTGGCGCTTATCGATGAGGCCATGTTCGCCAAAGGAAAAGCCGTTATCCCCCATGTAGATAACCAGGGTGTCTTGTGCCATGTCATTTGCATCCAGATAATCCAGCACCGTACCGACACTCTCATCGACACCCATCAGCGTTTCGGTGTAACGATAGAAGAACTCCTCGAAGTCGATGCTGCCATGATACATGTAGTCCACTCCGTGCCAGGATTCGCGCTGCTGCTTGACCCAGTCCGGTGTGCGGTTTTCGCCATAGTACTCGCGTCCACGTAAGGGTTCGCCATCGGCACCGGAAGAGGGTTGCGGTGGTGTGCCATACAGCGGTACTTCGTAGCTCGGTGGGTAGATGATTTCTTGCTCGTCATACTGGCCCTGATGGCGTTCGGCCGGTTCGAACCGGGCGTGCACTGCCTTGTGTGACAGGTACATGAAGAAGGGCTGTTCTTCGTCTCGAGTATCCAGCCAGTTGATGGCGTGCTCGGTAAGCAGGTCCGAGATGTAGGTGGTTTCATCGTAACTGACCTGCTCACCATTGATGTTCAGTGTTGGACTGTAATAAACACCCTGGTCGCGAAAACTTTCCCAGTGATCGAAGCCGGGTTGCGGTGCGTCGCTGAGAGCGCCCATGTGCCACTTGCCAAAGAACCCGGTCTGGTAACCGGCGCTCTGCAGGTACTGGGGAAAATAGGTGAGATTGCCGGGGTCCGGTGCGGCATTATCGATCACCGTGTGGCTATGGGAATACAGACCAGTAAGAATTGAAGCACGGCTCGGTGAGCACAGTGCAGTGGTCACGTAGGCATTAGGAAAGTAAGCGCCTTCCCGGGCCAGACGATCCAGGTTCGGCGTCTCCAGCCAGGGCACCTTGCCGGTGAATCCCATGAAATCGAAACGATGGTCGTCGCTGAGTATGAAGATAACGTTCTTCGGTGTCGAATCTGGCAGCGCTACGAGCTGCAGCGGATTCTCTTCAGCTGTACAGGCAGTAAGGAAGGTTATAAACAGAAACAGCGACTTATGCATGATTGACCACCTCTTTGATGTAGTGTTGTTGTTCTAAGGACCCTAATCAATCCAACAAATCTGTTAACTGACTAACTGCTTATACAGATCCATGAAAACCGGTATCAGGGAGCCCATTAACAACAATGCCATGCTGACATTGAAGATTCTCACATTGGAAGGATTCTTCAAAATGGTTTTTAAGGAAGTGCCAAACAATAACCACAACATAATACACGGCGAGCCGAACACTAGAAAAATGAGTGCAATAGTCAATACCTGTAATAAATAGGAGTTGGAGATTACTGTGTAGGTCACCGTGGCGCCGATGGCCAGCACCCAGGCCTTCGGATTGACCCATTGAAAGGCAGCGGCCTGTACAAAGGAGAAGGGTTTGCCCTGGATTTTATTCAATTGCGAGACCGGAGCAGTGGCTATCTTCCAGGCCAGGTAGCTGAGATAGCCGGCACCGGCCACTTTCAGAATGACTTGCAAAATGGGCACTTGTTCAAACAACTGGGCCATGCCCAGCCCCACCGCAATCACCATGGCGGGAAAGCCGAGGCAGATGCCAGTGTAGTGGGGCAGGCTGCGGCGGATGCCGTAGTTCAGCCCCGATGTCATGATCATGGCGTTATTGGGGCCGGGTGTCACACAGGTGCTGATAGCAAAGCTGATGATTGCCAGGTATTCCAATGGAACTAGAACTCATTTTTTTCGCAGGATAGGTTCCCGAAATGTTATTAAATAAACGACCCTAATGAAAGCGCCTGATTTACTTGGACATCTGCAAAGTAGAGGATTACTCTCTGGAGCATAGGCTGTTCAATAACGATAAAGACTCAGGTGGTTAATCATGCGATCGTTTATAGGGATCAATACTCTAGCTTTTCTCCTTAGTACTCTCGTGGCGTGTTCAGATCAATCGACTTCCGAACCGGCTGCTCCCGAACCTGTTGCTGCTCCCGCTACGGCAGCAGCAAGTGTCGAATACAACACTGAGCGCAACGCCTATTTCGGCGATCTGCACGTGCACACCATGTATTCCTTCGATGCCTTTATCTTCGGTACCACGTCGTCACCGGACGATGCCTACGAGTTTGCCAAGGGCGGCACGATTACCCATCCGGCCGGCTTCGACATGACGCTGGATGTGCCGCTGGATTTTTACGGTGTAAGTGATCATGCGTTTTATCTCGGTGTATTGAGGGAGATGGCGAATCCTGATTCGGAGATTTCTAAGCACGAGGCGGCCGCTGGAATGACTACGCTGGCTGGCGCTGCTGATAGAAGAGCAAAATTTCAGAGCATTCTGGGGGTTCTGCGTTCGCCTCGGGGACGCGAGCTCAATGATCCCGGCATAGTCAAATCTGCCTGGGACGACATCGTCGCCGCCGCCAATCGCCACAATGACCCGGGAAATTTCACCACCTTTATCGCTTATGAATACACTACAACTGCTAGGGATGGTGGGAACCTGCACCGCAATGTCATTTTTCAGGGCGATACGGGATCGGAATTACCCTTCTCCAGGCTCGATTCGAGCAATCCGGAAGACCTGTGGGACTGGATGGATAGCAATCGCGCGGCAGGCATCGAGAGCCTGGCGATTCCGCACAACTCCAATGGCTCCAATGGCAATATGTTCATGCTGGTGGATTCGGCCGGACAACCGCTAGACGATGCCTATGCCAACCAGCGCATGCGTAACGAACCGCTGGTTGAGATCACTCAGGTCAAGGGTACCTCCGATACCCATCCGGCCCTGTCACCGAACGACGAGTGGGCCGATTTCGAGATCATGCCGTATATGGTGGCATCGACTCTGTCCAGCCAGCCAGTGGGTAGTTATGTGCGGGAGGCGCTTATCAATGGTCTGCAGATGCAGGCGGAGCAGGGATTTAATCCCTACAAGCTCGGTTTCATCGGCTCCAGCGATACCCACAATGCCACCTATGCCGGCGACGAAGACGATTACTGGTCCAAGGTGGGCGTGGTGGATGGCACGCCTGAGCGGCGCAGCTCTATACCCTTGTCCGAACCGCTTCCGAATGGTGATCTCTATGCCGACGTCTATTACGATACGTGGGGCGCGGCCGGATTGGCCGGTGTGTGGGCCGAAGAAAACACCCGCGAGGCGATTTACGATGCCTTCCGCCGCAAGGAAACCTTCGGCACCTCCGGACCACGCATGAAGGTGCGCTTCTTCGCCGGCCATGACCTGCCGGCTGTCGATGATAGCGACATGCTAGCCGCGGCTTATGCCTCGGGAGTAACCATGGGCAGTGACCTGATCGCCGCTGCCAATCAGCAACCATCCTTTATCGTATGGGCGGCGAAAGATCCCAACAGTGCGCCGCTGCAACGGGTACAGATCGTTAAGGGCTGGGTGGAGAACGGCGAAACCCGGGAGCAAGTGTACGACGTGGCTTGTGCCGATGGGGGATTGGTCGATCCGGCCACTAACCGCTGTCCAGAAAATGGGGCGACCGTAAATCTCAGTGATTGCAGCATCAGCGCAGGATTAGGAGCCACCGAACTGAAGGCAGGCTGGCGGGACCCGCAGTACGATCCCTCTCAGCATGCCATGTACTATGTGCGCGCATTGGAGAATCCCAGCTGCCGCTGGTCCACCTGGGATGCGATTCGAGCCGGTGTTGCGCCGCGTCAGGACCTGGCGGCTACCATCCAGGAACGCGTGTGGTCTTCTCCTATCTGGATCACTCCTACCCAGTGACCTGCGATGAGTAGCAAAGTATGAATCGCGGGTTGCGACAGCCCCTGCTGTGGTTTGCACTAATCGGCGTATTCCTGTTCGTGGTCGATGCCCGCTTCTCGGTCGATCGTAGCGAGATCGTTGTCTCCGTTGCCCAGCAGGAAAGGCTGGCCACCCTGTGGCAGACCCAGACTGGATTGATCGCCTCAACCGCAGAGCTCAGTGCGCTGGTCGATAGCTGGATTCGTGAAGAAGTGCTCTACCGTGAGGCACTGCGGTTGGGATTAGACGCTGCAGACACCATCATCCGCCGCCGCCTGGTGCAGAAACTCGGTTTTATCGCTGAATCGGAACCGAGCGAAATACCCACCACTACCGAATTACAGGCTTACTACCGGGACAACCTGGCGGATTACACCTTGCCAGTACGCTACTCCTTTCGTCAGCGTTATTTTCAGACCATCGAGGCTGCCGAGCAGGCACTGCAACAAATCAGCCAGGGCCGCGATGCCAGCGAGTTCGGCGAATCCAGCATGCTTAACGCCGACTACGCCTACCGCAGTGTGCTGGACCTCAACGCAAACTTCGGCATCGGTTTTGCCGACAATCTGGTCGGATTGAGTGTAGGGCTCTGGGAAGGTCCTTTGCACAGCGGCCTGGGCTTTCACCTCGTGCAATTAACCGCGCTTCACCCGGCAGAGAATTCTCCATTTCCCAGCGTGCGCACACAGGTCGCGATGGACTACCAGCAGGCACGGCAGGTAAATGCCAGGGAAGATTACATCGATGATTTAATGGATCGCTATACGATCATCAGGGAATCGCGTTGAGAAGCTTGCTGGCACTGGTTCTATTGTTGTGTGCAGGAAGTGCATTCTGCCATGAGGTGCGACCGGCATTCCTGCAAATAGAAGAGCTGGACAGTGAGATCGCCTACCAAGCCTCCTTTCGTCAGCCACAAATCGGTGGCCGCTACCTGGGTCTCAGCCTGATAACAAACTGCGAACAGACCAGCCTGTCTGCCGGACTGAACGATGGTGCACTCACTGAAAATTTCGCCCTGAGTTGTATCGATGCGCCGCTTTCAGTCATTGAGATTGTCGGCCTGGAACGCACTCTGATCGATACCTTGGTAAACATTAGAAGCCTCGACGGCAGCGAGGCGAATTTTCTTATTAGCGGCGATGAGCCGTTCCTCGATATAAGCGCCGCCACCCCGACTCTGCCGGTCTACCTGGCCATTGGAATCGAACACCTGCTACTGGGCTATGACCATATACTGTTCGTGCTGATGTTACTGTACCTGGTGCGCAAACCGCTGGATGTCATCAAGGTGGTCACCAGTTTCACGGTGGCTCATTCCTTAACACTGGCGCTGGCGGCTTTCGATGTGGTGCGATTATCGCAGTCACCGGTGGAGGCAGTGATAGCAGGCAGTATTGTCTTGCTGGCTTATGAAAATCTTCAGAAGCAACGTAGTCTGAGCAGCAGTTTTCCTGTGCTCATTGCCTTTGGCTTCGGCCTGTTGCACGGGTTGGGGTTTGCAGGTGCCCTGGCCGAGATCGGCCTGCCTGAGTCTAGCCAGTTGCTGGCGCTATTCCTGTTTAACGTGGGTATAGAGCTGGGGCAGCTGACTATTATTGCCGTGGTACTGCTGCTGTTGGCCAGCATGCGATTCAAGCTCAATCGAATTTTCTATGAAGCACCAATCTATCTGACCGGCGGCATCGCCAGCTTCTGGTTTATCCAGCGCGCCTGGCTGATTCTTCTACCGGTAGTAAGCTGAGGAATTACGCATCAGGCGCCATACATCGTAGTACCACCCACCACGGTTCTTACGATCTCGGTGTTCTTGATCTGATCGGGATCGACTTCATGCGGGTCGTCGGCCAGGATCACGAAGTCGGCTAGCTTGCCGGCGGTGATGCTGCCCTTGCTGTCCTCCTCGAAGGACGCGTAGGCACCGTTGCGCGTGCAGATACGAATCGCCTGATCTAGCGTGATGCGCTGGTTCGGTCCCCAGACCCTGCCGTCGAAATCCTTGCGTGTCACCATGCTTTGCAGGGCCATCAAAGGTTCATAGGGACCAGGTGTGTAGTCTGAAGCAGGCGCCACTGGAATGCCGTAGTCCAGAAACGATTTGTGGGCAAACATCCAGCGCATCTTCTCTTCGCCGTAGTCCACCCATTTGTTGCCATGATAATGGATATAAGTATAGAAGGGAGCAGGTATCACACCTAAATCCTTAATTCGTTGCAGCAGAGTCGGATTTACCAGAGAGCAATGCTCGATGCGATGTCGAGTGTTCTCTCTTGGCCACAGTCGCTGCACTCGCTCGTAGGCATTGAGCACCATCTCGATGGTGACGTCACCGTTGGCATGTATGCCGATCTGGAAGTCATTGCGGTGCGCATTCTCAACCGCCTCGTGTATTTCCTCCTGGCTCATGGTGAGGATGCCGAAGTCGTCGGGCCGACCTTCATAAGGCGTGCTCATGCGCATGGTTCGCTCCGAAGCAGAACCGTCGGCCATGAATTTAACCGCACCGATACGAAACACCGAATCGCCGAATCCGGTGCGGATGCCCGCGTTTACCAGGTCATCAAATATTCGCCCGCGAGCAAACAAATACATGCGAAATCGCATGTCACCATCGGCACGGGCATCCTCATAGGCGATCATGTCGTTGCGACCGCCACCGGTTTGATGCACCGACGTAAGGCCGGCCCGAGTCATTAGCTCGCTAATCAATTTCACGCCATCGCGGCGCTGCTCACGGCTGGAGTCGGAAGGAATCAGTGAGTTCAACGGGTAGCGTGCCCGCTCTGCCGCCAGGCCGGTAAGCACGCCATTGCTGTCGCGATAGAAACGCCCGCCTGGCGGATCCGGAGTTTCCGACGTGATGCCAGCCAGGGCCAGCGCCATGGAGTTATAAACGCCGGTGTGCCCGCCACGATGCCCCACCACGACCGGGTTATTCGGCGCCACTTCATCGATATCGAAGCGGTTGATGGGGCGGCCTTCCGCCAGCTTGGTGTCATCGTATTTAAAGGCGCGAATCCATTGTCCGTCGGGGGTAATTTGTGCGCGCTGTTGCAAGGCCTGTTTGATCTCGGCGATGGATCTCAGATCGGCATTGACCTGCACTAACTCATTCACCCCGGCGCCGGAAGGATGGGAGTGGGCATCGATAAAGCCCGGTGTCACCGTCATCCCCTCGGCATCGATAATCTCGGACCGCGACGACGCCAGGTTGCGAATATCGCTGGAAGAGCCCACTGCAATAAACCGATCTCCCTTAACGGCAAAGGCTTCGGCCTGAGGCTGGTCATCATCTACGGTGAACACCCTGGCATTGAGCACCACGTAATCAGGAGCGGCCTGGATCGAGATCGGTGCCGCAGCTGCCAGCGCGGCTTGCGTGGGGAGTCCCAAGCCAACCGCAGCCAACGCTGTGCTGGAACCTATGAATTTACGACGGGAAAATTTTGCCACGAGGAGCCTCCTCTTTTTTTATGGGTCACCGGAGCAGTCCACGCAATCTGGTGTCTGCTCCCGAAGGGTTATTACAACGTGCTGCCAGGTACCTGGGAAGGCTTACTATAGCCTGTGGTGGAGGGGAGCGCAAAGCCCGTTACGCGGCGCAAATCAAGGCTTGAAGCGGGGTTGTGCTACAGCTAAACTGGAATCCGTAACTGGTTACGTAATTGGTGAGAATATGCTGGAACTCTACCAACAAACTGGAAAAATGGCGCTCGGCAGCCGGCTGCGTCAACTCAGTGAAGCATTGGCCGCGCAAGCTGCCAGGGTGTATCCGCTTTACCATGTCGAGATTGATCCGAAGTGGTTTCCCGTGTTCTTCATGCTGCGTTCCGGGAACAGCCTGTCGATCTCGGTATTGGCTGACGCCATCGGTCATTCCCATGCCTCGGTCAGCAAAATCGTCAAGGAGATGACCGCCGCAGGGCTGATAGTCAATGAAAAAACGCCGGCTGACGGACGCATCAACCAGGTCCGTCTCAGCGACAAGGCGAAGCAATTTGTGCCGAATCTGCAGCGACAGTGCGATGATGCAGAGGCGGTGGTGGAGGAATTGCTGCAGCAATCTCAGCACAAGCTGTGGGAGGCAATATCGGAAGTAGAATACCTGTTGAATGAAGAGGATTTTTATTCCCGCATGAAGAACAAGTACTCGGCAGGCGAGCGCCACAAGATTGATTTAGTCGAGTACCGGAACAGTCACCGTGAAGCGTTTCGTGATCTTAATTACGACTGGATCGAGCGGCACTTCACGGTGGAAGAGTCAGATCGGGCGCAGCTGGAAGCGCCGCGAGAATACATTCTCGACAAGGGAGGCTACATCGTAATGGCACTCTACGAAGGCCAGGCTGTGGGCACCTGTGCCCTGATCCGCCATGGCAATGGCAGCTGGGAACTGGCGAAAATGGCGGTATCCGATGTGGCGAAGGGCAAGGGTATTGGCTATCTGTTGGGCATGGATATTATCAGCAAGGCACGTGAATTCGGCGCCAACAAACTGTTTCTTGAAAGCAATACCACGCTGTCTCCGGCGATTAATCTCTACAAGAAACTCGGCTTCAAGCGCATAGTGGGTGAGCCTTCGCCTTATGCCCGCTGCAATATCCAGATGGAGCAGGAATTGTAAGCAGCCCTCCACCCAGTTGATACTCGACTTTCATAGGCTTTGAGGATGTAACCGTCGCCGCTGAAGGGTATTATCCGAGAACTTTAAAGCAGGCTTTATAACGATGTTCGAAAGCTATTTCATGATCTTATTGTATTTCTCCGTGCTGATGTTCCTGGGCTACCGGGCATCGCTGCGCGTTCGCAGCATGAATGATTTCGTGATTGGGGGTAAATCTCTCAGCTTCTGGGTTGCCGCCTTTTCTGCCCAGGCTACCGGGGAATCCGCCTGGTTATTGTTGGGGCTCACCGGCATGGGTGCCATGGTGGGCTTTTCTGCCTATTGGGTGGTAGTCGGTGAATTTCTGGGAGTGGCGGCTGCCTGGTTTCTGATGGCGACCCGCTTCAAACGCCTCACCGACAAATACGACTCCATGACCGTAATTGATTACATGGTCAGTCGCTTCAAGTCCAAGACTCATCTGCTGCGCGTTTTATCAGCCCTGGTGCTATCAATCTTCGTGATGATTTACATCTCTGCCCAAATCGATGCCACGGGATCCGCATTCGAGACCTTCCTGAATTGGAATTACCTGACCGGCGCCATCGTCGGTTTCGTTTTCGTCGCCACTTATTGCATTGCCGGCGGATTTCTCGCCGCCGCCTGGACGGATATGTTTCAAGGCGCAGTGATGCTCATCTGCCTGATGTTGTTGCCGCTGGTGACCTTTCTGTCTCTGAGCAATGCCGGCTCAATCTATGAAGGACTGCGGGCTATCGAACCGGGCCTGGTCAACATGTGGGGATCGGGTGGTTTCAACCTGATGAACCTATCAGTCGTTATCGGGATGGGATTAATCGGTCTCGGCTTTCTCGGCTCGCCCCAGGTGTTCGCACGCTTAATTGCAATACGTAGCGAAACTCAGATCAATCGTGGCAAATGGGTGGCAATTCTGTTCACTATACTGGTGGATTTTTCCGCCGTCAGTATAGGAGTGCTGGGACGTTACATCTTTACCACTCAAGGTGTTGAACCGGATACCGTACTGGGTAATGGTGCGCAGAATGTCCTGTCTGAACTGGTGGAGTACACGTTTCCTCCGTGGCTTGTCGGCCTGTATGTGGCCGCAGTCTTATCGGCCATCATGTCCACCGTGTCCTCCCTGCTGGTGATGGCAGCTGGTTCGATCACCCATGATCTGTACGAGAAGATCTATAACCCGATGCTGACCGACGTCGACGCTGCGCGCCTGTGTCGGCGCATAACAATAGTGTTAGCGGCGTGTTCGCTGGGGGTAGCCATTGTCGTGTCGATACTCTCGCCGGATCGTACTATTTTCTGGTTCGTGATTTTTGGCTGGGCTGGTATCGCCGCTACGTTTTGCCCGATGATTATTCTATCGCTGTTCTGGCCACGCTTTACCGAACGCGCCGCCATAGCCTCCATGTTGACAGGCTTCTCCATGACAATCATCAGCAAATTCGTGTTACAGACACTCGATGGGGTTGGACCCTATTTCGTAGCGCTTGAAACCATGCCGCCTTCTTTTCTATCGGCATTGATTGTGGGCTACCTGGTTACTATCATGTGGCCGGACGAAGAACTGGAAGCCTCTTACCGTCAGGAATTGGCCAGCCTTGAAGAATTATCTGTAAACGTGGAGTTACCGCCGAGTACCGCGAGTAACGCCTGACTAGTTGGAATGAAGCCGTGACACTAACAAACGAAGAACTCAATGCCCACTGGATGCCGTTTACCGGCAATCGTCAGTTCAAGCAGCATCCACGCCTGTTCGTGGCCGCCGATGGCGCCTACTACACAGATAGCGAGGGCCGGCAGGTGTTCGATGGTCTGTCGGGTTTGTGGACCTGCGGTCTTGGCCACAGCCGCGATGAAATCAATGCTGCAGTCAGCAAGCAAGTGGCAGACCTGGATTACTCGCCGGGATTTCAATACGGGCATCCGCTGAGTTTTAAACTCGCCAATAAAGTCGTCGAACTGACTCCCGCCGGGCTCGATCGAGTGTTCTTCACCGATTCCGGTTCAGAGACTGTCGATACTGCATTAAAAATCGCGCAGGGTTACTGGCGTACTAAGGGCCAACCCGGAAAGTCAAAGTTTATTGGTCGCATCAAGGGTTATCACGGTGTGAATTTTGGTGGTGTCGGCGTGGGTGGTATCGGTTTCAATCGGAAATTGTTCGATCAATCCGTCGATGCCGATCATATCAGCCACACCCTGCTCGATGAAAATCGCTTCAGCCGGGGTATGCCGGAGAAGGGTGCGCACCTGGCAGATGAACTGGAAGAGTTGGTGTTGCTGCACGATGCCTCCAACATTGCTGCCGTGATCGTCGAACCCTTATCGGGAACATCCGGTGTGTTGCCACCTCCAAAAGGCTATCTCAATCGGTTGCGAGAAATATGCGACAAACATGACATCCTGCTCATATTCGACGAGGTGATCACCGGTTTCGGCCGCATGGGTTCCATGACCGGAGCCGATGAATTCGGTGTGATTCCGGACATCATGACACTCGCTAAGCAGATTACCAACGGAGCCATCCCGCTGGGCGCCGTAGTGCTTGGTGCAGAAATCTATGAAACCTTCATGGACAAGGGTGGTCCTGACTACATGGTGGAGTTTCCCCATGGCTATACTTATTCTGCCCACCCGGTTGCCTGTGCCGCAAGTCTGGCGGCACTTGAAGTGCTGGTTCAAGAGAATCTAGTAGAGCGGGTTAAACAGATGTCGCCGGTTTTTGAGAAAGCACTGCACAGCCTGAGCACGGCACCCTTTGTCACGGACATACGCAACTATGGTTTCGCCGGTGGACTCAGCCTTGAGCACTACCCCGGTGAGCCACTGCGCCGGCCTTTCGAGATTGGGCTTAAATGCTTTGAGAAGGGTTTCTACATTAGATGGGGAGCAGATACGCTGCAGCTCGCGCCTCCTTTTATTGCCAGCGAAGCAGATATCGATGGGTTGATTAACGCGGTCGGGGAATCTTTACATGAACTCAGCTGATACCATTACAGACGTTCTCGGGCATTTCATCGGTGGTAGCGAAGTGCCTTGCTCCGGGCGCAGTTGTGATATATTCGACCCGGCCACCGGCAAGGTGACCAAACAGGTCGCACTGGCCGACGTGGATGTCATGGAACAGGCAATCTTCGCCGCCCAGACAGCCTTTCCCGCCTGGCGACATACGCCACCACAGAAGCGGGCGAAGATCCTGTTTCGCTTCAAACAACTATTAGAAGAGCACGCTGATGAAATCTGCCAGCTTATTACTTCAGAGCACGGCAAGGTGTTGGACGATGCGCGAGGCGAATTGGGTCGTGGTATCGAAGTGGCCGAATATGCTTGTGGCATCTCCGAATTGTTAAAGGGAGAGCACTCCAAGAATGCTGGCCCGGATATCGATAGCTGGTCTGAGTTTCAAGCGCTGGGAATCGTGGCGGGCATCACCCCGTTCAATTTTCCGGCGATGGTACCCATGTGGATGTTTCCGCTGGCAATCGCCTGCGGCAATACCTTCATCCTGAAACCGTCGGAGCGCGATCCCAGTGCATCCCTGCTCATGGCTCGTTTGTTTTCAGAAGCCGGGCTGCCTGATGGTGTGTTTAACGTGGTAAATGGTGACAGGACCACCGTTGAACTAATCCTTAACGACGAACGCGTGGAAGCGGTGAGTTTTGTCGGCTCCACGCCCATCGCCGAATCGATCTACCGGCAAGCCACGGCAACCGGTAAACGAGTGCAGGCACTCGGCGGAGCCAAGAACCACGCCGTGGTGATGCCCGATGCCGACATCGAGAATGCTGTGAATGCCTTGATGGGTGCGGCATACGGATCCTGTGGTGAACGCTGCATGGCGATCTCGGTCGCAGTCTGCGTCGGCGAGGAGACTGCCGAGCACGTTGTTACTCGGTTGAAGAATCGCGTAGAAGGTCTGAAAATCGGCCCCGGTTCCGATACCTCCAACGACATGGGACCGCTGATTACCGCTGAAGCCTTAGCGCGTATTCACTCATACATTGAGCAGGGCTTGGAGCAGGGCGCCGAGTTGGCTGTTGATGGAAGAAACCTGGTTGTAGAGGGACACGAGGATGGCTTCTTCATCGGCGCTTGCCTGTTCGATGAAGTCAACGAATCCATGAGTGTTTACACGGACGAAATATTTGGCCCGGTCTTGTGTGTCGTGCGAGTGAAGGACCTGGATGAGGCCATGCTGTTGATCAATGATCACCAATACGGTAACGGCACGTGCATCTTCACACGAGATGGCGAGACCGCCCGTTATTTCAGCGATAACGTCAAGGTTGGCATGGTAGGTGTCAACGTGGCATTGCCGGTACCAATTGCCAGCCAGAGCTTCGGTGGCTGGAAACGTTCACTGTTTGGCGATCTCTACGTGTACGGTCCCGATGCCGTTCGTTTTTACACGCGCCGCAAGACCATGACTCAACGCTGGCCTGCGACCGATAAGACGGAGCGAGCCCGGTATTCCTTTCCAAGTAGTTAAGGACTGGTAATTAACTGATCGACGAACTGCTTGACTGCACCCTGCCCATCTCGTGTGATGGTGGTGAACTCCATGCTGCTGCGGAAGGCATCTTCAGACGGAAAGCATTTTATAATACGGGCATAGACATCGGTAGTCTTACCAGCGAACAGATCCAGTGCCAACGACAACTTGATTTCCGACAATTTCTGCAGTCGAACCTCGCTCTCGATCATCATCCCGTTATAACTGATATCCAAGACCTGGCCCTTGTGAGTTTCCGGTTGTACCAGTTTGCCGCTAAGAATCTGAAATACCAGGGGCATCGAAGTGGATACGCGAGGGCTTTTGCGCTCTTCACGGCGTGGCACTTCCATATTTTCGGGTCGGGAAGTCGAGAAAACTTCATAGAGATTGACGGCCTCGGTGGCGCCTTTCACTTCAACCTGGTTCGGCGGGCTTACGTCGATAAAATCTTTAGCTAACTGGTAGGTATTTTCGCCAATGAGAATCTGACCACGCAGGCTGTGTGACTCGATACGCGAAACTAAATTAACTTCGTCCCCGATCACCGTATATTCATTGTAATGAGCACAGCCAAGTTCACCAGTCACTACTTCTCCCGAATTAATTCCGATACCCATGAACACGTCAGGCATGTTGATACTCTGGTTGTAGTCATTCAGGTCAGACATGGATTGCTGCATTTTCACAGCACAGGCGATGGCTCGTTATACATCATCTTCGTTTGACTCCGGCAGCCCAAATACAACCATGATGGAATCTCCCATCAGCTTGTCGATCCTGCCACCGTAGTCGACGATGATGTCACCCATGCGTGAAAAATAGCGGTTCAGCAAGTCAACTACATCGGTCGCTGGATAGCTATTGGCGATGGCGGAAAAACCGCGAATGTCCGACAGCAAGATGGTAAGCAGTTTGGTCTGGACGTCTCGCTCTGGATAGCCCTGCCTGACAAGCAGTGAAGTGACCCCCTCGACAGCCTCATTCAGTTCGGACTCTTCAATATCTTTCTGCAACAGCTGTTTATCACGCAAGATTTGCAGCATCTGCTCGGCTATTTCTAGCGCATTGCTCTGACGTCTCGGCACGATAATCTGCTTATTTTTGGTCTTTAGGCTAATGAGAGGCGCATGCTAACTGTGGGAGTGCTACATATACAAGCATTAGTTATACACACACCGGGGTAGGCTCCACTATATCCCAAGTATTTAGGCCAGGAATGCGAATCAGTTCAAAGCTTGAAAGCTTAAAATGAAGCGATGTGCTGACATCCTGCCCTGTTTGCAGCGCGACAGTGCCCCTTGGAGCCAGGTATAGGAACGCCTCCTGAGCTCTGTTGATTTTCAGTTTCTGATTACCCGCCAGATCTCTTCGTAACCCGCGTCAATTGTGACTTTGCTGCTGCAACGCTTACAAAATGTCACAGTTCAAAGCTCCTCGCTTCCCTATAATGTGTCGATTAAGTCGTTGTGTGAATTAGTTTCCACCCGCAGGAGCTTTAGTGTGAGGACCCATGGCAGCAGTATGAGGATTCCTTGTAGCAGAGTTTCAGGAAGGCAGCGTTTTTACGCTTTAGTCAGTACCCCGTTATTCTCACTACTTGTTTTCGTCGCCGCAATCACTCCCCAGAATAGCTATGCGCAGCAGAATGTGGGTGATGATTCTACGGTGGTGTATCCGGCATCCTATTTTGCCGAGTGGGCGCCTGTGACAGCGCAAGACATGTTGAATCGCATTCCCGGTATGCAACGATCGAGTGGCTCCAGTCGAGGCGGCAGTTTTCGAAATGCCAGTCGCGGTGGTCGTGGCCTTGGTTCTGGAAGCAGTGGTACACAGATCCTTATCAACGGCAAACGCACGCCCGGTAAAAACAACAACTCCCAGACACAACTGACCCGCATCGACGCGGAACAGGTGGAATATATCGAGATCATCCGCAGTACGTCAGGTGATCTGGATGTTCGGGGCAGCACTCAGATAGCCAATATCGTGCTCTATGAAGTGCTCTCCACCACAACCCTCAATTATGAAGCTAGTGCCGACTACTACCAGGATAGCAAATCCGAACCCGGCGGCTCTCTAACTTACGGAGGCCAGGCAGGCAATCTGAATTTTCTGCTGAATGCCTCTGCCACACCACAATACATTCATCGCGTGGTAAGCGAAGACAGCATCCTGCCGGATATGTCGGCCAATGATTACATACACCAGGATCGTATTCGTGAACAAACCACGTATGTCTTGTCTACTAATCTGGATTACCAGATCAGTGAAAAAAGCAGTGCCCGATTCAATGCGCTGTTCACCGAGGGCGATAATCCAATGACAGTCGATCGTTTGACTGTAGATCTACGCAATAATGGATTCCTGCCGAGTTGGGAACGAGAGGATACTCCCGGCACCATGGACAATTGGGAGGTCGGTGGTGACTATGAATTCCGACGCGACAATGGTGATCGCTTCAAAGTGTTATTCATAGCCAATGAGACCGACACGGCGAATACCCGCGAGCGCTGGGATGTATTCGGCGACGGCACGGAAGAGAAAAACCTGTTCCTGGATTCTTTCAGCGTCATAGAAGAACGCATCGTCCGTGGTTCCTATACGATGGACGTATTTGATGGCCAGAGTATCGAGTTCGGTGCCGAACGGGCACAAACCATCCTGGATTCGAGGCTGCTGCTCGGGATTGCTTCCCTTACGGGTACCCCTTCGGCAGACCATGGCGGCCTGACGGCTGTGAATGTTCCCAATGCCAATACCCGTGTTGAAGAGGTGCGTTACGAGCCCTTCGCTATTCACAACTGGCGCATTAATCCACGCATGTCAGTGGAGACGTCGATGGTCTATGAATTTTCTGAGATCGAACAGAGTGGTGACTTCAATAACAGCCGCGATTTCAGTTTCTTCAAGCCGAAGATCGACTACCGCTTCGACATTACGCCACGACTGCAACTGCGCTTCCTGATTGAAAAATTCGTAAGGCAGCTCAGTTTTACCGATTTCGTGGCCTCCACCGATTCTCAAGACGATGATACGAATACGCTGGCGGGCAATCGTAACCTGCGACCGGATTTCTGGTGGAACTACAACTTCCTGGCGGAATACCGCCTACCGAATGATACCGGTGTGGTGAGTGCAAACATTTACAAGCACCGCCATAAAGATTATCTGCAGCGTATCGACGTGTCATCCGCCGAGGGCGAGGTTAAATCAGCCACCGGTAATATTGGCAACAGCGAAATGTGGGTGTTCGACCTGAAGGGCAGTGTTCGACTTAGCATGTTCAATTTACCCAATGTCCTGGTAACCGGCAGCGTCAATCTCACGGATTCCGAGGTAGCCGACCCGTTCCTGGGCATCACGCGCCGCTTTAACAATTTAGGCCGTGGCAGCATCAACCTGGGTTTCCGACACGATATTCCCCGGTGGCGTATGAACTATGGCGTGAGCATGCGCAATCGTATCGATGGTGCTACCAAGCTATGGGATATCGATGATATCGAAGAGGATCATGGCGATCCTTATTTCAATGGCTTTCTCGAGTTTATCGCATTCGATGATGTCACCTTCCGCTTCGATGCGCGCGACATGACCAATGTCGATACATGCCGCGACCGCACTCGTTACGTGGGACACATCGCCGATAATGTCCTGGAAGAAATCGAGTACATGTGTGCCTCAATGGGCACAACGGTCTCTCTGAGGGTGAGTGGCACATTCTGATGTAGACTGCCCGCTTGCCCCGTTCTCCTTTAGAGGGATGGGTAGCCCCCAACCCATATCGGGCTGGACCATGCGATGGCATCGTTAGCCTGTTCCACTTTTACATAATAGTAGTCACCCTGATCGGTATTGTCTGAGTCGTTGAGCGAGAAAGTGATGTCCCTGCTACCGTCACGAATAACGCGTCGCAGAGTCAGGCCATCGCTTGGATAGTCCTGGGCGGGCAAGCTGGCCACAAGCGCACCGTCCTGTAGTTCACTCAGATTAAGTACCACGCTAGTTGCCGGAACCGATACATGGGAGCGGTAAAAAGGCGGCGCTGAGCCACTCTCCAGAGCCTCCTCAAATTCCAGTCGGATGGAAGCATCCGGGCCAACCTCGCTCAACTGCATCAATAGGGAGCTGGTGTCTCCCCGGGTGTGAGTCCGGAAGCTAACGGTGTTGCCATTCTGTTGCAGAGACTGAGTGGTAGGATTGATGAAGTCCATAGCCTTAATGCTTTCCAGTTGAGCACCCTCTACCGTCAGAGTACCACGCCAGTGACGCCAACCGCGGGGAGCGTCTCCTGTGTTGACAGGTGTAGGGTCTGACTGGAAGCTGAGCAACAATTCCTGCTCCTCGCCTGGTTCGACATCCAGCAGGTATTCCTGTTGCCATATCTGCTCATTATTCTTGTACAGGGCTATGGACTTAATCGGCGCCGTGCCGATCGCTCGCCCGGTGATATTTCTAGAATCGCTATAAGCTGCCCGTTGTCCCATTCCGGTGCCGTTGACATCGAGATTAAGGATAATCCTGTCTCCCGTCGTAGCGTAGGTGCGTTTGTCCTTCATACCATCGAAGATGGCATCCCGGGAGTGCTCGGGTGCAAACACGGCGCCGAGACCACCACGCTGCGCCAGAGAGTTTCTATTAGGTGCTGAGTAGCCAGGACGCGACAGGTGATCGTCCGATGCGGCCACCACACCAACCTCATGCCCATGAGACAGGTAAGCCTCCATAAACCATTGAAAGGAGCCATGCATAGACATAATTTCGATCAGGGGCTCCAGTTGTGGGTCGGACTGACGATAGTCGCCAGGGTTATGCGCGTGAGGAATGACCAGCACGTCATCGGACTCGTAGCGCTTATGCAGTTCTGCGTAGAGCTCTGACAGTACCGGAAAGCTCAGGCCGGATACCGGCATCTGGTCTTTTACCTCCCGAAACAACACATTGTGATGACCGCCGAAGCGGGTGTGACGGGTCCATTCCCAGCCCAGATAAGGTGTAAACTTGCCGGGCTCGTCATATTCGGCAGTGGTTCTGCGCATTAACTCCCACTCACCGGCATCGAGCCAAACATCGTGTTCGGAATGTGTTACGAAATCGAGCCGCGCATCATCGCGGGCAAAACGCATAAAATAATCTACTGTGCCAATGCCTTCGGAATAGCCCGAATGACCGTGGGTATCTCCCCAAAAAATTCGAAACTGGGGATCTTGCTCTACCAATATGGGATTGGCATCGCCGCTGATGCTACCGTCTTCCGATTGCAGGCTGATCCAGTACACCCCGGGTTGCTCCAGGCTCATCTCGATCAGCGTAATCGGATCGGTACCAGCTGGTGTGGTAGCCATCAGCTCGTCATTGACTAGCACATTGAATGCTGGAATCTCACCAGTGGCCCGATTGAAATAAGTATCTTCGGCCCGCACGGACAATTCGAACGGCTCACCGGGTTCCACGACACTGGGTGCAAAGCCATGCACTCCGGCGACCGCAGTTCCCACAATCTCGAATGGCGTAATAGGCAGCGGTCGCCATTCGCTGGACCCGTCCAGATCGATATAGAGAGGCAAGGGCATGCGCACACTTTCAGTACTGGGCACTTGCAGTCCGGGTCCACCCTCGCTGGTATCGCCATAGGTGATGGTGACCGATTCGCCCCGGTCCAGTTGCCCGGCTGCAACGCGAAAGGCGATGGCGGGTTGTGGCGCACGAAATCCACCATGTGGTCCTGATGCCTGGATGGTTTCCACTTCAAACTCGACATCTCTATCAGTGGTTTCGATAGTGATAAAACCGGCACCGGTCGGGTCGGTAGTTTGAAATTCGCCGAAGAGCGCAGAGAAATGCTGCGCCACCCAGAAGCCACCGCCGGTCTGAATCGGTCGCGTGCCTGCCCGCCAGGTTTGCCGAATCGTGGCAAAACTGCGAGCTTCGAAAGGACCGAGGGTTTCTGAGCGCAACACGCCCAGAGCACCGGCTTCCTCTCTTAACACGAACTCACGAACCAGTCGGTCCACCGCGCGTGACTGATTAATTGCGGCGCGGCCGCTGGGAGGCAAGGTAGACTGCAGCCGGATGCGCGGTCCTTCCAGTCCCACCTCGCCGCCGGCCAGCGCATAGGCGTCGGCCCAATCGGCAACCAGCCCGGCGCGCTGGGCAATCGTACTCGCATCGGTTGGCTCGCTAGCCACTGCCTGTTTTAAAGCTTCCACCTCGGCACGCAAGGCAGGTGCCATGTAGTCATCTGTGGCGGCAGTGTCGGGAGTGACCTGTTCCTGTTGTGAACAGGCGGCAACGATGAAGCTAACAGAAATAGCAGCAACAAATTGCTGCAATCGTTTGGATAAGAAAACCATGATTGTTCCTTCTCGAATAAGTCGGCGAACAATTAGAGTTATACGTGAAATTAGAAGGTAGGTAAAACTCGATCTGGACTGGTTTTTAAGGTCAGGTGAGGAACCAAATCCGACAATTTGGAGCAAAAGAAATCTGCCGATGTCTGGCTTGACTACCCTTATTCACGGAGTTTTCTTTTGGAACGGGCGGGGCAAACCGGGAATCTAGCACAAATCAAGACCGCCTCGGTCTGCAATCTTCAATTTTGGCTGCAATTACTTGACAAGCTGTTCCAATTCAGAGACTTGAGTAATAGACTTAAAACAATCGAAAGGTGGATATGGAGGGGGTCTTCATATACACATGTCATGTGTACAGTGAGGTAGCGAGTTGAGAAATGGAACTTTGTATTTTTTCTGTGGGAAAATGGGTGCAGGAAAAACAACTGAATCAAAAGTAGTGGCTAGCAGCGAAAATGCTGTTTTAATTTCTGAAGATGAGTGGCTATCGATACTTTATCCAAATCAAATAAACACATTTGAAGAGTATCTCCAATACTCTTCAAGACTAAAGCCGTTGATTTATACTCATGTAGTAAGTATTTTGAAAGCTGGTTCGAATGTCGTCATGGACTTCCCCGCCAATACGGAGAAGCAACGGGAATGGTACATTAAACTTTCCGGTTTTGCTGGCGCTCAGAGCAAACTTATTTATCTAAAAGCAAGTGACGAACTCTGCCTTAAACAAATCGCCAGCAGGCGTATTGAACAGCCTGAACGAGCCAAATTTGATACCAGAATTGTTTTTAACGAAGTGAACAAATTCTTTCAAGAACCAAGCGAAAGTGGAGGATTAAACATTCAAGTCATAGAGAAAGACGCATAACAAGCGACTGTGGTGTCAATAACACCTTTTCTTATTAATACTGCCATTCGCAATCATCCCGCACCATTGCATTCAACATCACAATAAACTTTCGCATACAGGCCGTAAGCGCGACTTTCTTGTGC
>PBYU01000024.1 GCA_002730035.1 Gammaproteobacteria bacterium
CCGGTCTTATAAAATTAATATTTTGAATAGCAACTGTTGTCGATCTGCCTTTGCTCCGCTGTTTGCTCAGGATGCCAGCCGCCAGATCCATCTGGGAAACCAGCCAGCCACCGAAGATATCACCATTGGCGTTAGTGTCTCTCGGCATCACCAGGGTCTGCAGTGCCAGCTCGCCAACTGGTTCTGGTCCAGTGATTTCCTCTTTATTCATAGACGGACCCAACTATTGATTGATAACCGAAGGCAGCCAGGTTGCTAATCCCGGTTGCAGGGTCAATAGCAACATCAGCGCAAGCTGCATGATAACAAACGGGATCACCCCGCGGTAAATATCAGCAGTCGCAATGTCATCGGGTGCCACACTTCGTAAATAAAACAGCGAAAAACCAAACGGCGGTGTTAAGAAGGAGGTCTGCAAGTTAATCGCAATCATGACTCCCAGCCAGATGGGATCCAGCCCCATCCCAAGCAGGATAGGCCCGACCATTGGTATGACCATGAAGGTAATCTCGATGAAGTCGAGAATGAATCCCAGCAGAAAAATCAGCAGCATCACGATCAAGGTGGCAGAGATGACACCGCCAGGTAAATCGGTAAGCAGATTTTCAATCAGGATATCACCACCAAACCCTCGAAATACCGAGGAGAATATCGTTGCCCCCACTAAAATGAGGTACACCATGGAGGTAATGCGCAGCGTTTCGATAGATACCTCGTGCAACACTTTGAAGCCTAGTTTTCCCTTGGCTAAGGCCAGTAGAATTGCGCCCAGAGCACCTACGCTAGCCGCTTCGGTTGGAGTAGCAATACCGGCAAGAATCGAACCGAGTACGGCAATCATCAGCACAATAGGAGGCAGCAGACCTTTGCCTAAAGCCTTGAGAACTTCCAGCTTGCTGAGCTTGGCATGAGCCTGTTGCACGGAAGGCGCTTCTTCGGGCGTGACCAGAGCAACTATAAACACATAGCTGGCATAGCCAAGCACCAGTAGCAATCCAGGGATGATCGCACCAGCAAACAGATCGCCGATAGAAACAAAATCCGGCGCGAAGACACCCTGGTTAAGTTGTGATTGCTGATAGGCATTGGAGATGACTTCACCTAACAAAACCAGGCATATTGAAGGAGGAATAATCTGACCGAGAGTGCCAGTGGCGCAGAGTGTGCCGCAGGCCAGCGAAGGTCTATAGCCAGTCTTGAGCATCGTCGGTAGCGACAGAATACCCATGGTTACTACGGTGGCTCCGACGATACCGGTGCTGGCAGCGAGCAGCATGCCAACCACAATCACCGAGATGCCCAACCCCCCCGGAAACCTTCCAAACACCAGCGCCATATTCTTGAGCAGGTCGTCCGCAATACGGGATTTTTCCAACATGGACCCCATAAACACGAACAACGGTACAGCAAACAGATTTTGATTAACCAGCACACCGTAGATGCGGTTAGGTATCAGGTTGATATAGGCCAAATCGAATACGCCGATGGCGTTGCCCAGTCCGGCAAACATCAATGACACACCTGCCAGCGTGAGCGCGACCGGATAACCCGCCATTAATGCCAGGCAGACTGCAACAAAAAATAACAGGGGTAGCAAATCGAGCACTAAGACTTGCTCTGCCTGATTTTCTGTACTGCCTTGAGCGCTTCGGCACTACCTTGAACAATGAGCAATCCCGCCAACACAATGATGGTTGCTTTCAGCAAGTACACATAGGGCATTCCGCTCGGGTCAGCGGAGCTCTCGCGAATGCGCCAAGCGACAGACACATAATCCCAACTAACCCAGATAATAAAGACAGCGCTTGGGAGCAGGAAGATTGCTGCCCCCAGTAGATCGACCAGCGTTTTTCTTCGTTCCGATAGGCGGCTGTAAAAAATGTCGACCCTCACGTGGCCCTGTTCCTTGAGAGTATAGGCAGCCCCCAGGGTAAAAATCAGCGCATTTACGTACATGACCGATTCCTGTAAGGCGATGGAGCCAATCTGGAAGGCGTATCGTAATGTCACTATCACAACCACCAGCAATACCATTGCCAATGTCAACCAGGAGATGGTTCTGCCTATGCGTTCGATAAGATTGTCGATAAGGTCGATTACGCGCTGCATGGCTCTTCTGCTATCTCTCCAGGCGTTCTGGTCAGCATAAAAGGACGCACATTATTGCATAGCCGGCTACCAGCTACCGGTTTTTCGGGAAAGGCCTCACGCCATATACCAGGCGCGAAGTAATTGGAAGCTTAGTATCAACACGGCAGCGCTGAGAATCAGCATAAGTATCGCGAGCTCCCATACGATGCCTCTCTTAATGCGTGCTCGCCAACGCGCCCAAAACCCCGCCTTCGCATCCGGTTTTGGGGGTACGTTGACAAAGAGTATAGAAAAACTATAGAGAGTAATCGCCCAACAGAAACCGACAATAGAAGGAATAAGCAAATCGTAGTCGGCCGCTGGCCCGACCTCGAACAGCTTGAGCAGAAATAGGCCGACAAAAATCAAGCCTAGCACTAGAATAAGCGATCGAAAGCGACTTAAAAAAGTAGCAATTGTTTGCAGTCGCTCTATCATAGAAGGCTCGTCAAAGCTTAGAAATGAAAGACCTGAGCTTACCTATTTAATGAGCAGCCATCTACAAAGGAATGTCAGCCTCTGATTTCGACAATTGAATTACCATTCCTGGCCGGAATCGATGATGCCGATCAACCGGTGTTTGAAAGCCTCTCTGCTGAAGTATTGGACACGTCTGAAAACACCATTCGTCTATTGAAATCTCCCTTGTTTGCCCGCAATCTTGCGGCCGGCGACAAGATCAAGGTGATCGATGCGGAATCGGCTGAATATGAGTTGGTACAGCGCAGCGGCAATCTGTGCGTGCGGGTATTTCGCAGGCACCAGATTGAAGCGCTGGCCGAGTTTCTGAGCCCGGAAATTGAAAAGTTAGGCGGTAGCCTGGATCTACAAACTGATCGTGCGCTAGTCTTTAGCATACATTTCTCGATTGGTTTTACTTCCATTGAGGCATTGCTAAACCAGGCGGTCGCAGAATACCCCGATACACTTTGGTATTATGGCAATGTCTATGATCCAGTGGACGGGACGACTCCTCTGCTCTGGTGGGAAGACTTTGAGTGAGAAAAGCAGAATCCACCAAACACCGGCTGGTCTTCACCCGGAAACAGAAAAGTTGATCCCTCTGTAACCCAGGCAGTGCGTCTCTAATGGATTCTCTTCCCTTCAGTCAGGCTAGTGAAAACAACAAATTACCTATACACCAGGTACTTGTACGTCACTTGGTGAGCCGATGCTCTTTGCTGGAGATTGGTGGCGGTACTGGACAACATGCCGAGTTCTTCGCAGAACATTTCCCCGGCCTTATTTGGCAATCCTCCGATGTTCCCTCCAATATCGAGCTGCTTAATTTGCGCATCGCCCATGCCCGGCTTCCCAACTTGCCATTGGCAATCAGTCTGGATGTAAATGAAACACATTGGCACTGCGGTAGCTTCGATGCAGTATTCAGCGCCAATTGCCTGCACATAATTTCAGAGCAATCGGTAGAAAATTTCTTTGCGGGAATGGACAAATGCATCCATAAAGATGGCTTACTGTTAGTCTATGGTCCTTTTAAGTACGATGGTGAGTTTACGACAGAAAGTAATGCAGGATTCGATGTGTGGCTTAAGAGTCGCAACCCGGTTAGTGGTGTTAGGGATTTTGAATGGGTGAATAAGCTTGCACAGGATTCTGGACTGACGCTTGTGGAAGACAGCATCATGCCGGCAAACAATCAGTTACTGGTTTGGTCAAAGCTTTGACTTACAATATCGTTTCATTTTGCAAGATACGTTGCCGTCTAACACCTCACACAGTATGAGCTAACGCTTATTGATCTCGGCCGCCTTTCTTGGCGCAGTACAAACTGTGGTCTGCTCTTTCCAACAATTGATCAAAAGTCTGGTCTGTCGCTGGCCGTCTGAATCGATGTGCATGTAACGCCGTTAATAATGAGTGCCGCTTGCGGCATCTCCTTGATTTGATTGTATGGTCAAATCGCCCCATTTCTTATTCTATATTCTTTGGTTTAAAGTGAAGCCCGTAACCAGTTACCAGCTAGTTACCGATCCAGTAGCCCGATGATTTTATGGCCCGCAAAGACCGTTAACAAGCGAGGGCACTGGATCGACCCGGTTATTTATCTCGAACAGTCGAATGGGCTTCAAGCCCGAATTTAGCAAGGAAGAGTCACGATGACAAACCTTAAAAAGAGAAGAACGATGGTGAACGTAGGNGTGGATGTAGGTAAGTGGTTCCTGGACATCTGTTTGTACGAGAAAGATTTACACTGGCAGGTTGAAAATACACAGGCTGGCATCAAGAAGCTATTAGAGAGACTCGCTTGTTATGTGTTGGTCTCAATCAAAATTACTCTGGGTTAAACTTGAATCCATGTATTCTCGATATTCCGGGCCGTCCGTACCACGATATTCGTTCCAGAAGTGAATCATCAGCGGCTCTTCTCTGATGAGATTAATCCATCCTTCTATCCCCCTCCCAAAGGCTCGGATCATATGTGCCCGCAAGATAATGATAGTATACATTGTCCAAATTATTGAACCGGTTTATATAGAAACGCTCTAACAAGAGACGGTCAGTACTTCGTGGTTCATTATTAATCCAGTTGGGATCTTGTTCTGAGCGAATGAGGACTTCTCGTAACCTCGGATTGCTCATGATATTTATATTGTTTTGCACGCTGCTTTCATAGACAGCTTGTTGAGTCGCAGATCGCGTTGCGATAGTGTTTTGACGTATTTCGATCCCGACAAATAGAAGCGAGGATATAACACCCAATATTCCAGCTATTTCTATCAGGTTTCTAAAACTAGTTTTCACTAACAGCGCCCCTTGTGGTTTTTAAATATAACATCTGTTTCCGACGAGATGTCGACGCCACGAAACACATAACATTTGTATATGACGCATGCGCGTTTTGTCGTTCAGAATCACCCAGTTTATTCCGCAACTGTTTGAAATGGAATAGATAGTCCTGATGTTCCTCAAAATGGGCATGGAATAGCGAGGGGTCTCGATATATTGGGATGTGAGAACTCGTATCCACAAATATGGAGTTTCTTCTATCTACAATTGTTCTATTGCTTGTCTATTGATTTATAGGGGAATTTGTATTCGGGCGTGGTGCAAAACGCGCAAAACTCAATTTGATAGCGAGAATACTGGCATTTCTGAAGTTCCGTACTAAGCTTAATACCCAACAATATGTGCGCAAGGAGCGTGTATTGAATAGCAAATTTCTGGAGCAAGTGAGGGCTGATCTTCGAATGAGGCGCTATAGTTTCGCCACTGAGAAGACCTATCTATTGTGGATAAAGCGGTTCATCTATTTTACCGGAAAGGAGCATCCTGCTACCGTTGAGATATCCCAGATCAAATCCTATTTGACCTACCTGGCTGTTAAGCAACACGTCAGTGCAAATACGCAGAAGGTAGCGCTAAATGCCCTTATATACCTGTTCCAGAAGTTTCTGCAAAGGAAGGTGGGCAAGCTGGGATTCAAGTTAGCCACTAAACAGCAAACTATCCCTTCGGTCCTATCAGTGGGTGGGGTTGCTGAAATCCTCGAGCATCTGGAAGGACGTAATAAGCTGATTATTCAACTTCTGTATGGCAGCGGTCTTCGGGTAGGGGAATGTCTGCGTCTTCGAGTGATGGATATTGATCTCAGCCGGTTTTCCCTGACGGTACATAATGGCAAGGGGCGCAAAGATCGTGTAACTATTTTGAGCCCTAAACTAAAGACCGTGTTGGAAGAGCACATAACAAACGGGATTGAGGTTCAAAAAAGGACAATAAGCGAGGAGTAGGCCCTTCCATGAGCCCCTCGATGAGCCGCAAATACCCGAAGGCGTATAGATTTTCGGGATGGGCGTACATTTTCCCTCCAGAAATTTGTGTCCTCACCCTTTGGCTGGGGAGCTATGCCGGCATCACCTGCACGTCTCCGGGGTGCGCAAATTCCTTCAGGTGGCTATCGAAGCGGCAGGCATAACCGATAAACGTGTCACCTGCCATACCTTCAGGCATTCGTTTGCCACACACCTATTGGATAACGGGACAGACATACGCACAGTGCAGGTGCTTTTGGGGCACAATGATTTATCGACCACTCAGATCTATACTCATGTTTTGGGTAGGCACTATGCTGGTACGGTCTCGCCGCTTGATAGAATCTAATCGGAATGCTCTTTTTTGTAGGGCAGCAATGAAGCGGCTTCTTCTTGATAGTGCTTAATATGAGCCCGTTCCTCATTTAGAAAATTGGTGATCGCTTCAGTAAACGCCTGGTTGGCAATCCAGTGATTCGAGTGCGTGATGATAGGCTCGAAGCCGCGCTGTATCTTGTGTTCACCCTGAGTGCCAGAATCGAACGACTTTAGCTGGTGTTCGATTGCGTATTCCTGGCCCTGGTAGTAGCAGGTTTCAAAATGCAGAAACTGGTGGTCTCTTCTGCTGCCCCAGTATCGCCCGAAGAGTGTTGTGTCGTTCTTGAAAAACAGGGCAGCGGCTATGTCGCGGTTGTCTTGTACGGCGTTGATCATAACGAGTTGCTCTGGCATGATCTCGGCGATGGCGAGGAAAAATTCCAGCTCGAGATAGCCCTGCATGCCCCGCATCATGTAGGTGCTCTGGTAAACCAGGAAGAAGTCAGCCCATTGCTGTTCCGAAATGTCGGCGCCTTCTGTTCTTCGAAACGTTATGCCCTGCTCCGATACATGTTTACGCTCTTTTCTAATGGACTTTCGTTTTCTTGAAGTTAGCTTTGTCAGAAAATCATCGAAGGATTCGTAGGCCTTGTTGTGCCAATGAAACTGAGTGGCAATTCTGGGTTGAATATCGAGCTCGGAGAGCAGCTGGTGTTCTTGCTCATATGGAAAGAGTACATGCCAGGATGATGCGCCGATGAACTCGGCTTTTTCTTTGATTTTGTCTGCAATAAGTTTCAATATTTTCGATTGTGAACTGGCGTCTCGAGTGAAAATGCGCTGGCCCGGTGAAGGAGTAAATGGTACCGCCGTGACGAACTTGGGATAGTACTGGAAGCCGTGACTCTTATAGGCGTTCGCCCAGGACCAGTCGAATACGTATTCTCCCCAACTATTCGTTTTAAGATACAGCGGCATAACCGCCAACGGTGTTTTACTTGTGTCATCGGAGTAAACTAACACATGATGTGGTTGCCAACCGGTTTGCCGATTGGTGCAACCCGTACGCTCCAGAGCATGCAAGAACTCGAAGCGAGTAAACGGGTTTTCAGTGCTCGCCAGGTCGTTCCAGGTAGTTGCGCCAATTTCGTCGATAGATTCAACAAAGGATAGGCGTAAGCTGCTTAGTGTTTCAGGTGAGTTCATTGGTTTCAGGGTGGTTTAAAGAGAGTGCTTGTCCTCTCTAAATTGAGTAGCGTTGATGGACATTCTCCTTCATTAATTTAACAGGTGCTTCGTGGATTCGCCTAATCTAATTCGCCGCATTAAGGACAATAGAGCTGAGCTCAGAAAGTCCGAGGCCAAGGTAGCTGACTTCGTGTTAGCCAATGCCAATGGCGTAATTAATATGCGTATTGTGGACCTGGCAGCACACTCAAAGGTTAGTGAACCAACAGTTATCCGTTTCTGCCGAGCCCTGGGTTTCGATGGCTTTCAGTCATTTAAGTTACAGCTTGCACAGCAGCTCGGTCTGGGGAGCGTGTATACCCAGTTCGCCATTGATGACGATGATACGGTAGCTGACCTGTGTTACAAGGTATTCGATACCACGGTGGGTTCGTTACTCACTGTTAGAGATGAGCTGGATCCGCATATTCTGGAACAGGCAATCAACACAATCAGTAGTGCGCGGCGGGTTGAATTTTATGGCTTTGGTGCTTCCGGGTCGGTTGCTGCCGATGCTCAGCACAAGTTTTTCCGGTTGCAGCTTTCCACTGCTGCGTTGACAGACCCTCACATCCAGCATATGTCTGCAATCTCGTTGGGCAATGATGATGTGGTAGTTGCTATCTCCCAGTCTGGGCAGACCCGGGCACTCCTGCAGAGCGTGAACCTGGCCAAGGAAGCTGGTGCCACGGTGATAGGGCTGACCCCAGAAAATACGCCACTTAGCGAGATTTGTAGTATCCCGATCTACGTCAATATGGAGGAAGACATGCAGGCATTTACTCCTGTGTCTTCACGCATCGCTCACCTGGTGGTTATCGATGTACTGGCCATGGGTGTGGCACAGCATCGCAAGCCATTGCTGAAGGAGCACCTGAAGCGCCTGCAAAAAAGCCAGAAAGCGCTGCGTACTGCAGAACCCCACTAACCGAAGATTCCTGCGCCCGTAATCTATTCGACTGTGACTGAGTTGTTCACAACAGTGAATTACTCTTCCTTGTAATCCTGATCCAGGATTCCTTTTTCTTTCAAGGTTTTTATTAATTTTTCCGTTCTTACAAGTGCAACTACTCCTACATGTGCAAAACAAAAAGCTGCTGCTGATAATCCGTCCATAATTTTCTCCTTCTAATTTACTGTTGTGAACTACTCCACAGTTACGGAGTTGTTTAAGTTTCGTATTGGGGGATTCTCCAGTAAATCTAACCCTTTGTAATGTCTTTTTTTTAGAGGATTTGTTCCTTTTCTAAATGTAATATTTTCCACTATGTCTGTTTCCAACAGTTTTTCTCCTTTCGAAGTGCATATATCAAATATGACTGTTTATAATATTGCTTTTTTGTTGGTATACATTTTTACGAAGTAATAAACGAATAATGAACAAAAGATAAAGTCGCCA
>PBYU01000025.1 GCA_002730035.1 Gammaproteobacteria bacterium
GCATTACCATTGCAACGGTCATTCTTCCGAGTCTGTCTCGGGAGCACGCGAATGAGTCTGCGGAGGAATTTTCGGAAACGCTGAACTGGGCGATGCGATTGGTCTTTCTGCTGGGTGTTCCAGCATCGGTGGCATTGATATTTTTAGCAAAACCACTGATCGCCACCCTGTTTTACCAGGGCGAGATGACCGAGCGCGATGTATCCATGGCGGCCTTGAGCCTGATGGCTTATGCAGTAGGCCTGCTGGGGCATATGCTGGTGAAGGTGCTGGCACCCGGTTTCTTCTCCAGGCAGGATACCAGTACGCCAGTAAGATATGGCGTAGTAGCGCTGGTAGCCAATATGGTTTTGAACCTGATGCTGGTCTGGCACTTCAAGCACGCGGGTCTGGCCCTGGCTACATCCCTGTCTGCATTTATCAATGCCGGCCTGCTGCTATTCGGGCTGGTGCAGGCCAGGGTAATAACCTTTAATCCGGGGTGGGGTGTATTCCTTGCCCGCGTGATCTTTGCCAACCTCTGTATGCTGGCTGTTTTATACCTTGTATCGCCACCGGAAATGACCTGGTTTGGTTTTGGATTTTGGCATAGATTCGGCATGATGCTATTGATATGCGCTACAGGCGCTGTAACCTATGGAGCCTCGTTGTTGTTAGTGGGGTACAGGCCGAAAGAGTCGGTTCGCTAACAGACTTTTCATTCACTTTCCGTTTATTGCAGGTAATGATGGAGATCATTCGTGGACCAGCAAATCTGAAGGAAAGCCACCGTGGCTGTGTAGTCACCATCGGTAACTTTGATGGCGTGCATAAGGGCCATCAGGCGATTCTGAAACAGGTTAAGGACAAGGCAGGGGAGCTTGGTGCGCCATCCATGTTGATTTGCTTCGAACCGCAGCCGAAGGAGTTCTTTAATGAGCACCTGGCACCTGCGCGGTTAACCCGATTTCGAGAGAAAGTTGAATTGCTTGAAGCCTGCGGTATTGATCTTGTTCTTTGTTTGAGGTTTAACGAGGAGACGAGAACGATTTCAGCGCAGCAGTTTATGGATATATTAACCAACGATATTAAGGTGCGAGCGCTGTTTGTTGGTGACGATTTTCAGTTTGGTCATGATAGAAGCGGTGGTTATGATTTGCTGCAGTCAATTGGAGAACAACACGGTTTCCCTGTGACTAATCTCAATACCATGACCTATGAGAGCAGGCGAGTCAGCAGCACGCATATCAGGGAATGCCTGTCTCGCGGTGATTTTGCAGCGGCGGAAGAAATGTTAGGCCATCCCTATGCAATAACAGGGAAGGTTATTTATGGCCGTCAGGTAGGCAGGACCATTGGCGTCCCAACTGCCAACATTCACCTCCACCGGTACCGTGCCCCAATCGAGGGGGTATATGCAGTAGAGATTCAAGGGTTGGACGCTGAGTATGTTGGGGTTGCGAACGTGGGAGTGCGACCCACCTTTGAAGAGGAAATGCTAAAGCCGGTCCTGGAGGTTCACATTCTTGATTTTGATCAGGATATTTATGGCAAATTCGTCAAGGTGATATTCATGAATAAGGTCCGGGAGGAAAAAAAGTTTGATGGAATTGATCAGCTCAAGTCCGCGATTTCAAACGACATATTAAGTGCCAGAGAATTCTTCAGGGATAGGTGATGCTCTACTTTGCCATTAGTTTTGTCCTGCTCCTACTCGACCAGGCATCCAAACAGTATATGAGTTCCATACTACCCCTCTGTCAACCTGGTTATTGTCAGTCTATTGAGATATTGCCGATATTCAAGTTAACGGTGGTCCACAATGAGGGTGCGGCGTTTAGTTTTTTGAGTGATGCGGGTGGCTGGCAAAGGTGGCTGCTCGTTTCCATATCTATATTCGCCAGTTTGTTTGTGGCGGTCTGGCTGTATCGAGTATCCAGGCAGGAAAAACTTCTGGCTCTTGCCCTGGCGTTCATTCTGGGGGGCGCCCTTGGGAATCTGGTTGACAGGGCACTGCTGGGTTATGTCGTGGACTTTATTGTTGTCTATTATGAGTCGTACTATTTCCCCGCTTTTAATNTTGCAGATTCTGCGATAACGATCGGAGCTGGTTTTCTCATTCTTGATATGTTTATTAATTACAGGAAAGGGGTCGATGAATAATCCCATATCTATTGGTCCGGGGAGCNGGGTAACCCTGACCTTTGCTCTAAAACTCGAAAATGGAGAGCTNGTGGATTCAACCGGCGATGACCCTGCTCAATTTACCGTGGGGGATGGCAGCCTGCTGCCGGGTTTTGAGACGGCGATGTTCGGCATGAAGGCCGGTGAGGCAAATACATTCAACATTCCGGCGGCACAGGGGTTTGGCGAGTTGAACCCTGACAATATACGACTGATGAAGCGGGCCGATTTCAATGCTGAGATTGAGCTGTCTGAGGGGCTGATTGTTTCCTTCATGGACCCTAAGAAGAGAGAAATGGTGGGTATCGTCAGGCGGCTTGTGGGGGAGGTGGTAGAGGTCGATCTCAACCACCCCCTGTCTGGTAGAGATCTCATATTTGATGTGGACATAAAAGCGATTGAGCAGATCAGCAATGAGATCCTGCGGGCCTAGTTGATCATGAAGATTAAACTTGCCAGCCCTAGGGGCTTCTGCGCGGGTGTCGATCGTGCCATAGAAATTGTTGATCGAGCGTTGGAAATCTATGGTGCACCGGTCTATGTCAAACACGAAGTTGTTCACAACAGGACCGTCGTTGATGCGTTGAAGGCCAAGGGAGCAATTTTTGTTGAAGAGATAAGTGCGGTACCCCTGGGTGCGCTGGTGGTGTTCAGCGCGCATGGCGTATCGAAGCAGGTAGAGCAAGAGGCGCTGCAGCGAGAGCTTCAGGTATTTGACGCAACCTGCCCGCTGGTAACGAAGGTNCACCTGGAAGTGTCGAAATTGGCTGGGCTGGAGACGGAAACCGTTTTTATCGGTCATAGGGGGCACCCAGAAGTAGAGGGAACCCTTGGGCAGTATGAAAATTCAACAGGATCGGCCGACGCGGGTATCCACCTGGTTGAGCATGTTGATGATGTGGAGGGAATCCCCGTAGATATCGCGGCAAACGTTGCCTTTGTCACCCAGACAACCCTGTCAGTGGACGATACCGTGACTATCGTCGGGGCCTTGAAGGAGCGTTTCCNTCAGATCAAGGGGCCACGCAAAGAAGATATCTGCTATGCAACTCAGAATCGCCAGGATGCCGTGAAACAGCTGGCGGAAAATTGTGATCTGATTCTCGTGGTTGGCTCCAGCAATAGTTCAAATTCGAACCGGCTGAGAGAACTGGCGGAAAGACTGGGCGTTGAATCTCACCTGATTGATGATGAATCGGAAATTATGAGTGACTGGCTTCGCGAGGGCATAACTATTGGCGTGACATCAGGTGCATCTGCCCCGGAAAGCTTAGTGAAGGGGGTCATCACTCGACTTGAAAATGAAGGCGCTGTATTTGCTGGTGAACTGACTTCCGTTAGAGAAAACCTCGAGTTCTCACTCCCGCGGGAATTGCGCAGGAAATAGGCGATAGCACATAATTGCGTTAACCTTGTTGGTATTAGGAGGGCAAAACATGATGGTAAAGAGAATGAAAGCTAAGGGTTTTTCACTTATCGAGCTCATGATTGTGGTTGCGATCATTGGCATTATTGCAGCTATCGCTTATCCGAATTATCAGGGATATATCCGTACCACCTACCATGCCCAGGCGATAGCGGACCTTAAAGTCTGTGCCCTGGCGATGGACCGGTATTATTCCAATGGTCCCGTTGGCTTTACCTACTTGGGTGCCAATACCAATGCTGTCTGTACACTCGTTTCTCCTGCTGATGCGAGTGGCGATGCGGTGCAATACGTCCTCTCCTACAAGACACTGGCAGCGAACACGTATGTTATTAAGGCAGCTCCGAGGGTTGGTGGTTGCGATGATCGGTGCGTCGACCTCTCCGCTGACGGTAGCATGACCACTTACTAGCGGCTTTTGACCGTTCGTCGGGTGAGAAAAGGCGCTTATCGGCTACCTCCTAAGTGCACACATTCCCCCTATATAATAAACTCCGCAGGGCATGCCGCGTTATGTCCCCGATACTAGGCCCAAGATGAATAAAAATAGAACTGGTTTCACGCTAATAGAGCTGATGATCGTTTTGGTCGTAGTAGGCATCGGCATGTCGGTGGCTGTGCCTAATTTTCAGGGGATGATTGTAAGAAACAGGATCATAGCCCAGACAAATGACGTGATCCTGGCGGTTAACCTTGCTCGCGGTGAGGCAGCGAGAACAGGGGGTTTAGTCAGTATCGCGACCGTCAGTACGACCAGTGACTATACGGCTGGCTGGTGCATTGTACTGGGTACACCGGCAACCTGCGCCGCTGGAAATGTGGTGCGCAGATTTGACGCCCTCCAGGGTGAGACGACCATAGTCGACGTTGATGCTGCCTCTGGTATTCAGTTCAATAGTTTGGGCGGATTGTCCGCGTCAGGCCCCCAGACCCATAACATTGACCTGTGTTATCCAAACTATCAGGGCAGAAGGATCAAGGTAACGCTAATTGGCCGCGTGAAGTCATATACGGACGTTCCGACCGGCGATACAGCATCGAGTTGCTAGTGGATGAGGTTTTTTTGTGGCAAGAATGAGACAACAGGGTTTTTCCATTATCGAGGTGATTATTGCCACCCTCATCCTGACGGTTGGTATTCTTGGCGTTGCGGGCTTGCAAGTAGTCAGCCTGCAGCAGAACCACCGTTCCCTGTTGCGATCAGAAGCGCTGCAGATAGGTAATGACATGCTTGACCGGATGCGAGCTAATCCTACCCAGACCTACGCGCCAATTCTCTATGCCGCTGATCCAGTATCTTCAGCCATGAACTGTGTGGCGGTCGCATGTACGCCCGCGCAGATGGCTGTATACGATATTGCCCAGTGGAAATGCGGGATTGACCCGATTGACCCAAGCAGCAGCCTGCCGTTTGCCATCTGTACCACCTTTGGCAAGACTGTAACCGTACTGCCCGAAGGAGAGGGCCAAATTCAACTGGCTGCTGGCGTGCATTCGGTTTTTGTACGCTGGGTTGACGATCGGGATGGCAATACCGCCTCAATTGAACTGTACACCAGGGCGGATTGACGGGGAAAGTGGGATGAACGCCATAAAGAGAACACAAAGTGGATTGTCCCTTGTTGAGGCGATGATCGCCATGCTCATCGGTTCAGTAATAATGGTTGGCGTTGTGCAGCTACTTGTTGCCAACAGTGAGACTCACAAGCTGATGATGGGCCAGTCTAGAATGCAGGAATCAGCCAGGTTTTCACTGGATTTTATCGCTAGAACCGTGCGGCAGGCAGGTTATCGGGGTTGTTTTTCCAGCAATGCAGCGCTGAACACGACTATTGACCCCCCAGCCGCTCTACCCTATGAATATGATCTGCGCTTTGGTGTTCAGGGCTATGATGCCTCAGGTGCCAACCTGTGGACTCCGATGCTGACAAACTTGCCACAGACCACGTCTGGGGGTGTTGACACCAACATTTACTATCAATCGTTAGGTACAGACACCTTAACCGCCCAGGGTCAGGGACAGAACAATGGTATCGACATAGGTGCCATCGTTTCAGGCACCGATGTGCTCACCGTACGAAATATGGATCAGCAGGACATCGAAGCACGAATCGATGCACTTGTCGGGGCAAATAATCCGATTGTAGTGCATGTGCCTCCTGATGGCCTGAACCTGTTGGTTAATCACATGGCGGTCATCCATGACTGTGAGAAAGCCACCATTTTCAGGGTTACCTCCGTTGCTAATGACACGCCCATTGCCAATCAGATGACCATTGGTCACGATACTGCTGACGTTGATGCAGTTCGTAATAGCATTAACACGCTGGCTCTGAGAAACTTCTTTGGTGTTGATGGAGCAGTGACTGCTATACAAAGCTATACCTATTTCATCGCTCCAGGAACCGGTCAGAATGCCCAGGGTGCGACTCCCCTGTCCCTGTGGAGAAAAACGGGGCTGACGGCACCGATTGAGCTGGTTGAGGGTGTTGAGGATTTACAGATTCTATACGGCGTATCAACGGATGATGACATTACACCGAACCAATATGTCGCCGCTAACTCAGTAGCAGACTGGAAGGATGTGACAACAATTAGAATTACAGTGGTGGTTAACAGTGTTGATGATGTAGGTGGTACCTCTGTACCAACGCAAACCTGTGCTGTTCAGACCTGTATACCGGATGTGAATTATGACGGATTGATCAGACGATCCTTCACACAAACCATCAAGCTCAGAAATACCAGTTAGGTGGATTCAATATGAATTATTACAGAAACAGGCATTTCGCCAGGCGCAGACCCTTTTCCAAAAGCAGACCCTTTTCTAAAAACAGGCAAAGGGGTGTGGTTCTTTTTATGAGCCTTGTCATGTTGTTGATCCTCACCATTCTTGGTTTGTCTTCGGTGCAAACCACATCTTTGCAGGAAAGAATGTCCAGGAATGCAAGAGATACAAACCTCGCTTTCCAGGCAGCGGAATCCGCCCTTAGAGATGGCGAGGACCTGATTGAACTCCTCACCTCCTTGGCCCTCTTTGACAATGCAACGGCCGGCTATTACCGTGAAAATGCACCTGGTGTAGTCCCTAACTGGAAGGACGTTAATGCGACTGCTGCGGGGAATGTGAACTGGGAAGCTTCCAGTGAAGCGGCCTGTGGCTGTATGGATGCAAATTTGGCCGTAACCGGTGTTGCCTCTCAGCCCCGATATATTGTGGAGCACGTCAGAGCTGTTATTTCAGATGCTGATGCCTTGAACCTCGATAATATTGGTCAGGACACAGGTTCTGGTCGAACAGAAATGTTCAAGATAACGACCTACGGCCAGGGTGGCTCAGCATCTGCCCGCGTCATGCTTCAGAGTACTTATGGGAAGAGGATTTAGGGTGAAGAAACTTCTAACCAAAAAGATTACTATCAGCATGAATCTATTTGAGCGGGTTGCACTCGTGAGCGTTAAGTGAAGATTAACTTCAGATTTTTCATCATCGGATTAGTTTCGATGCTGACCATTTTCTCGATGAATTCTNTCTATGCGTTAAACGACAACCCGGTTGTTCGAACTGCAGCTGGTGACGCATTTCAGTTAACCGGGATAACATTTGATGAAGATGATTCAGGTTATACCAGTTTGAGCAGGGGCGTAGAGGATCTGACTCCTTACTTCTCTGACCTTGATATAGATGATGCATTGGTGTTCACGGTTGTCGGGAATTCCAACCCATGTGTCGTTAAGCTCAATATTGATCCTTCCAATCCGGGGGATCTGGAAATCTGGAGTATAGGCAACGAATATGGATCGGCAGATATTACGATTCGGGCCACTGACACGGCTGATCCGGCAGAAAATATCAGTTCCGTCGACATGCTGTTCACGATAACCGTCNATTCAGACAATGATGCGCCTCTGAACGTGCCTGANTCATACGACGGCAACCTTGATGCACTTTCCTCGGGAAGTCTGACAGTTGACGAGGATTCAGGTGACCTNATAATCCAGCTGGACTCTGCCTTTAGTGATCTGGACCAGTCANNAGGCTGTAATCCGGTGATCGATACCCTGAGCTATACGATTACGATAGATGAAACACCGGACCTCTATGTGACAAGCCCGGTATTCGTCATCGATAACACTGACCCGGAGGTCACGTCACAGACACAGCCCACGGCGGGTACAAGACNGTCAGTTATTGAGACTTCAGATGCGTTTATCACCCTGCCGCTGGAAGCTGACGCACACGGTGTCGTAGATATTACGATTCGGGCAACTGACCTCGGTAGGCCACCACTCGCGCCCACAGCCGCTATTCCACTGGTTGCTGAAGAGAGCTTTACGATAACGGTTCAGGGGATAGGAGATGACACGCCTATCGCCAATGACGATCATTACAGCACTCGACCGGATCTGATTATTGATGAAGACAGCGGCCCTATCGTATTCAGTGTAATCGACAATGACTATGCCGGTGATGTGCCAGCTGGTGTGATCAATGCCGGTCAGGAGATTACTGATGCGTTTGGTGACCACTCATGGCGGTCAAGCTCCCGCATGGCGGATGTATTTAATAGTGGAAGCGACTCGGTCGAGATCAATGGNGAGGTATCCTGTTCTCACGATGGTTGTCAGCTTGCACAAACTCCTGACACGACGATTGATGGATCCACCTTGACCACAGGTCAGCTGGTGTATCGACCGAGACTTAACTTCAACGGCGAAGACACATTTATCTACTGCATCGCGGACTCAGCGCCGGCGGGAGAAACCCCTGGAACCTTCACCGTTGACCCGAGTGATCCACGTTGCGCCGAAGTTACTGTGCTGGTGAATCCTGTTAATGACCTACCCGAACCCCAGAATCCGGTTAGCTTCACCATGGACCAGGCCGATGACCTGATTGTGCCGGTTGAAGAAGGACTTAGACTCCAGGTATTCGATGTGGACAATACGCATTTGGATGGACTTGGCTGTGACCCACTNGACCCTGGCTGTACACCGTCAGCACCGTTGCCGGACACCTTGTATTTCTTTATTTCTTCGGCACTTACGGACCATGGCAATTTGCTGCTACCGTTTGCAACCGATGGGAGTTTTACTTATCGGCCGAACGCGACTTTCTTTGGAACCGACTCCTTCAAGTTTCATGTGTGTGAAGATTCGGTGCTGGACGCAGACAAGTGCGTTATGGACGTGGTAGCGAATATCNTTATCGAATCCATTTCCGGCGCACCCGCAGGTTCCAGTGAGGAAGTTGTTGAATTTGACTTTAACCTTGCCGAGACTCCCCTTGAATTACCCATCGGCCCTGAGTCCAACGTGCTTATCATCAATGATGATTCCGGATCCATGCATTGGGATATCCTCACCGATCAGTCTTNNGGTGTCTATTTTTTCCCGTCAAGCAATAATTATATTCGCTATGTAATGAAGGCAACTGCTGGCAGCAGCACTTATGTAGCGCCGAGCGAAACAACGGCGCCTGCCGTGGGGCTATGGCGGTTGCGCAACTCT
>PBYU01000026.1 GCA_002730035.1 Gammaproteobacteria bacterium
AGGGGCGTGATACGATTCTTCTTCTTTTTTTTCTAAACTACGATCCAACTTGAACGCAAGCTCCAATCCTTTCAAAGAGGCAGGTTCACTGCCACGATGAATATGTTCAGCCAACTTTTCAGCCCTTGCGTGCTTTGACGAATAGAAATTTACAATGTCTGAGATNGCNGNTTTNATGCNNGGTTTTTTNAGCAAGCGTTGANCCNTANGATTTNGCNGANTCTCNNNTNNAAACATCATGGCTNNNCATGACTGCNGCNGTTGCNGATTTNCCCTGGGCATATTCCANNCANAAANTNTTCTCNTTTTCAGTNAAATTTTGAAAGCTNGCNGGNGTTTTCATTCCTAAAAATTTAAGACGCTTTGAAACAGCGGCAGGGCTGACTCCAAATCTTTCTGCTATCTTGTTCTGGCTCACACCTTTTTTATGCAAAGCAATTAATTGCTGATCGTTTATTTTGCGTATCCTCATTTCAACCTCAAAGTTGAATAGTTAATTAAAAAAAACTATCTGACTAAACTGAAAGGGTTAAACACGTTTAAATAGCTTATTCAAAAGATTGTTTTCTACTTTCCCTTTAATTTAACCGTGGTTTACTTAATTAATGTGGTTAACAATTAACTTTTGCCAACAATTATACTTTTGATAAANCATGCGTCCATATTTTAAAAGTAGTGATAGTGTTATTTGCTCTGCATATTCTCTGTTGTCGCAAAAAAAGATATGAGTGTTATGTTTTACAGACCAAGACAATAGGGTCTGGACAGCACTGTTAGGCAACATTGAACTTTGATAGTTTCCATTAGCAAGGTCTGATAAGGACGCTTCTATCACTAAAGCAAAGTAAGGAAGNTGTGAACCCTTCTGTAATTCCTTCTGTAACCTGTCCCGGCCTTTTGTTAATGAACCAATGAGATCATCAACATTCTTTCTCTCAACCGCTATATCCGTGCAGTTTTGTAACCCATAGTCACCAATTGACATTCCTTGGACTACCGTCTTATATCCGGGGAAGGTATACGGTTTTTGTTCCCTGCTATCAATCACAATGGTTAAGTTGTTTAAAAAATCTTTTTCAATCATTTAATGACACTCCCTCTAAATACCTTTTTTGATTCGTTGATTGCCTTTAATCCGCTCTGAGATACCTTATTTTGGATTAATCGTCTTAACTCCAATGCAGAATATACCGATCCCGCTATAGTGCCACATTTTTGAATTGCGACTTCATTGGAAGCAAAATAAATGGTTTCACCTAAGATATGAGAATAAATTTTCAAAACAATGTCTGTTTTTCCGAATTCGTCTAATTTCATATTTGAATATTTTTCAGCTAAAGAAGATGAGGTTTCGGGTAAAATTTCCCTACCCGGTGTCCTGTTTTTTTCCTCAATTTTTACTTGCGACTCATTTGAATTTTCAAAATTTAGGTTCGATAAAATCTTCATTTCAACACCTTTTTTAAATTTGCTGGCACAGGTGGAACAGGTGAAATCCTATTTAAGCTAAACAATTTATTTTTCCTTTTTTTATTAGTTTTTCATCTATTTTTAACTAAATTTCGTGCTTTCTCTTAAGTATAGATTCAGTTGTGCCACCTGTGCCAAAACAGCCCTTTTTCTCCTTTTTGTTGAAAAATAACGATTTCTGACACAGGCAATGGCACGGGTGAAATTGAGTTCAGTTGTGCCAAATTAGCCATCATTTCTAAGTGAAATTCCTTCAAGAATCCTGATTCTCACTCCGTCTTCTCGCGGTTGACTTTCTGAAATTTGCGGAACTTGCCGCTTTAATTCTTTAAAAAATTGACTATTGCCAAAGGATTTATATCCATTATTTTTGCAAAAATCATCCTTATAGGTTTCGTAAATTTTATTTTTTTCAATAGAAAGATTGGGATTAATAATGCAATGATCCTCAAGAAAAGAAATTACTGGATTGTTATCACGCTTATATTGTTTGAGCATGTCATCTAAAACCTTTGATTTGGTAAAGTGATCTTGTTCAAATAAGCGCTTCAATCCTGCCAATGCCCAGTTGAAAATCCCGTCCAGTTCCAAAATTAGTTTTTTGCCAAGAGTTCTATCGGCCTGACTTCCTTTAAATTCTTTATTAAATGGCACAATTAAAAAACGACGATAATAACCATGGGATCTATCTCTGCTTTTTGGCAAGTCATTCATAGCGAAAATTAGCCGTGCATAAGGTGTAAATGAGAATGAGTCCCGGAATTTAAAGGCTGCATCAATGGTATCCCCGGACGCTATAGATTTAAAATAGCCTGATCCCATTANNTCNCTAATTTCNAATTCACTTGATATGTTAACCAGCTTGTTNAAAAGNCTGGCTCTGTGAAATTCACTTTCCAATTTGCCCATCGGGACGTTAGAAATATTTTGACGACCTAAAAGGTGTTCGAGAACAGCAAGGAGCGTACTTTTTCCATTTTCTCCTGATCCTACAAGCACAAGTGCTTTGTGGAATTTCGTTTCAGGTATTAAACACAAACCTATGAACTCTTGGAGTACTGCAGCCACTTCCGGGTATTCTACGACCTCTAAGAGAAATTTCTCCCATTGTGGACACCGGCTATCAGGATTATAATTTACAGGCAGTTGAATTGTTGAATATAGATCGCGGCTATGCGATTTAAGTTCTCCGGTTTCTACGTTCATCATTCCGTTTTTCAAATTCAGCATCCATTTTTGTTCGTTTAATTCTCTCCCACGTGGAATAAGGGTATCGAGTTCAAGCATTTTAGATGTCTCAGATATTTCGTATCGAGTAGGCTCTCCGATAATTTCTTTAATTTTGCTTTCAACATATAATCTCTCTATTTCTTGCCAAAACCCCTCCGGCATATAAAGATAAAACCCAACATTAGGGACTGTTAAGTAATTTTTTAAATCCAGCTTCACCAAGATTTCATGTGCATTAAAGTTTTTTGCTTGTTTTTTCTCTTTAGTAATAGGTTTTATTAAATCTTTTGCAGGTTTCACATTTTTCAACAGTTTCTCTAATTCGGTCTCAAAGTTGGCTGGGTCTTTCATTAAAAGATCATTGACATCAAATTTATCAGGTGTCTCTTTTGGCCATGCTAAAATGAAGGTTTTATCAATACCAATATTTTGAGATAGTTTACTGGCTCCTGTCTTGCCCTCGGGGTCATTATCAAAAAGGACAATGACNTTTTCATATTCTTTAAAAAACTCTGGCAAGAAATCGGTATTGTTAGCAGAAAATGCACAGATGACATTGAAACCGTACATTCCCAATGACAGGGCATTTATAAATGATTCGACTACATAAAGGGATTTGTTATCTTTCTTTTTACTCCAGCCATCCGGGGTTATCCAAAATCCAGCCCCATTTGCTTTGAACTGCCCCCGAAACTTTTTATCGCCTTTAAAATTATGTGGAATTTTCTGAAATGCAATAATATTTTGCGGGTCTTTTGAGTTGAAAATTGGCGCAACTAAGCCCTGAGTATATTTCTGGTTTGGATCATATTTAACAAGTCCAGCTTTTATTAGAAATTTGCTATATTCTTTTTGAATGAGTCTAATAGAGAGTGAAGCCTCAATTTTCTTTTCATGTTCGGGGAAAACTTTTATCTTGGAATAAATATATCCATAATCTTTAGCGTTCGGTTTTTTAAATGCAGCTACGCTGCTTCCATTTGCCGGATATTTTGATACAAGTTCTTTAAATGCTTGCTTCGTATCAATGTCCTTTTGCTTAGCATATAGCTCCGTAAAATGACCTGTGTGATCCGATGAAAAAGAGTTATAAGCTCCGGTTTTAATGTTTACGTAAAAATCGGGGTTCTTACCGTCCGGTGCTAAGGGGTTAAAATAATTCAATTCATCTCCTTGTTTCTTTTTTGGCTCGCCTAAAAGATGAATTGCTGCTGCTTCGTAATTGTAATCCGTCATGCTTTTATAACCTCTCTACATCAGTTTATTGCTCTGGGAATATGTCTTTCTGTTTGCGCTTTAGAGCCTGTGCAATTTTTTTTCTTTCTTGTGCATTTGGATTGCTATATTTATTTTCAATTAATGATATTTTGGATTGTGGAATACCAGTTTTGAGAGCTACGTCATACTGGCTTAGACCTGCGTTAAATCTTGCCTCCTTTAAAGTCATAAAACCCCCATATTTATTATTAATAATCTATTCTATTTTTACCCTGATCTAAGAGAGAAGTAAAGAGTAACTCATTTATTATCAATATGTTGGCGTGTATTCCCAATATGTAAAAATTGCAGATTTGGAGTACACAGTTTTTGAAGTGGAATTAGATATGCTTTAAGGAAAGAAGATTAAATTACGAACAAATTGAGAGGATATTGATTATTTCCCGCGGCAAAATAGGGGGGTTATGTTCGATTAGCGTGTTAAACTTTTTTCTTATATCTTTTAGATACGGGTTATTCGTGATTACAAGATAAGCATGATAAAAATTGTCAGGGTCTTTCCAATTTTTTTTATGCTCTTTTTCTGGCACACCATAAAACCTTTTCATGATAGACATTGTGACAGCTCTTGGATTTCTAAAAAAGTGTTGCGGCTTTTTTGCCAAACTTTCATCTTGCTTTAGTCTGTTTAATGCTTTTTTGAAAATGGAGGGATTTTTATCAGGATTATCAATCCAGTATCTAACAAAGCAATACAACCATGCAGAATTTTCTTTAATCTCTTTTGTAAAAGCAGTTCTACCTTTATGCATCCCCCTCTCAGGTGTAGCTTTTATATCCTTAAGAGCGGGGTAAATAAATTCATTATAAATTGTCTGAGCAAATCCCTCTCGGTTATACAGAAAAGAACTATGGAGAGATTTCCAGCCATCAGGGGAAGCCACAATTTTTGCATTAAACAATGGTGATTGCACTGATAATTTACTTTGCTTCGTTCGTCCTCTTTTAACAGGTGATAGTGGTAGTTTATAGGCATCCTCTCTGCTAACGATTGGACATTCAAGATGGATATGTTTTCCATCTGCTTTATAGACAGTAGCGCCATTTTTTATAGTTTTATTGCAGTTGAAACAGGTTTTGTCGGAAGATATTTTTATTATCTTAAAACTAATCTCTTTTATAGGAGTTTTTTTAGATGTAGATTTTGCGGTAGGTTGTTTTTTTTTNTTAGCTTTCTTTTTTACCATTTCATTCTCAATATTTGGCGCGTACTTTGTCCACAATGATATTTTATCACCCAAATACAAAGGGGTCAGGCTCTTATAAGTTACTGAAGTATTGAATGAGTATTTTCTGTTTGGGTTATAAAATGTAAAGAAANATCACCCAAATTTTAGCCGGTTTACAGCCTCAAATTTCTTATCATCATTTGAATGCAGGTATCTTTCAGTTGTTCTAATATGGGAATGCCCCATCAACGCCTGTACTGTCTTTAAATCAACACCGGCATCCAGAAGTGAAGTTGCAAATGTATGTCTCAATGCGTGTGGTGTTACCCGCTTCCTCAATAGTGCCATAGCTGAATATTTAGCAATTAGACAATCAACTGCTTTATGAGTTAAAGATTGTTCCGAGCAAAGACCGTGTTTTCCAAGTGTGAAATAGACTGAGTGATCTGGACTACCATTGCCCTGAGCCGTTGTATATATTTTAATAGCTGAATAGGTGTTATTTTTAAGCCCTATACGCCTGTGTCGTTTTCCCTTCCCTATGACATCAACAACTATCTGGTTCCGGTAAGTTTTAATATCTTTTCCCTTCAAGTTACAAAGTTCGGCTTTACGGACTCCAGTTGTAAGCATGGTCAAAAGGATCGAATAATCTCGTTTACCCTGTAGGGTTCTTCTGTCAGGTTGTTTTAATAATGCTTCTGCTTCTTCCTGTGTTAGAAATTCGCTTTCCTTCTTTTTCATTTATCTCTCCTTTACGAATAGGAGAGCCTTTGATATATTGCTTTAAGCCGCTTTTGCGTAAAGGCTCACGTCAAATCGCAACTGCGGTTAGGGATTTGTCAGAGTTCGCCCTCTGGCATTTCCCGCTTATAAGAACTATTTCTTCTTCTTTTTACCACCACCTTTCTTTTTCGGTCTATCCCAATAAGGACTTTTGCAAGACGGACATATCCTTACATCAGTCTGGCGTGGAATCCACTTGTGTCAGCATCTCATGCATTTTAGGCTACTGATATTTATTGTGGCCATGGCTTTAATTTCCCTTTCCTTCTAAGTTGTATGTAGTTTATATATAGTATGTACCTATAAGTAAGTTTTGTCAAGACCTAATTTTATTTTTTTAAGAAAGCTTGAAAGTTTTGTGGCGTTTACGACGTTAGAATTGTGTTAACATATCTACTCTTGCTTGGGTATACCTTCGGCCTTTTAAATGCTGTAAGAGCTGTTTGAAGGTGTACTAAAACATGTTTTGGCACGTGAAAGCCGGGGGGCGGGAAGGATTGCCCTGGGGACTAAGGAAAGTACATGCCATTTTTGGGGAGCATACAAAAAGAAGGTTAACTTCCCCGTCCTTTATGACGCATTGACTGCCATTCAACGTTTTAGTAAAGTAGATTCATTGTTAATATTTCTTGAAGAGGAGCTTCTCATGACAAAAGGAGAATTAGTAGCAGCAGTCCAAAAAGGATGTGATTGTGGTTGTGATTTAAGCAAAAAGGCTATTGAAGGAATTATTGATTGCACTTTAGAAAATATTGCAAAAGCTGTAAAAAAGGATAAAAGATTTTCCTATCCTGGATTTGGAACTTTTACAGTAAGGAAAAGAAAAGCTAGAACCGGTAGGAATCCTCAAACAGGTGCAAAACTTAAGATTAAGGCGAGTAAGACGGTTGGTTTTAGACCTGCGCCTGGGTTGAAAGGATCGCTTTAAGTACAGGCACCAATACATTATTGAGAATTGAAGAGGCTAAAAATTACCTTCAACTGATCCATATAGCGCCCATTCGCCCAAGGAGAGTCTTGAATGAAGGAAAAATCTCTAAAAGATTTGTTTCATCGATTAGGACAGATACTCCCAGAAGAACAAGAACTCATTACAGTGCCTCCTGATGCGCCTGCAAGGCAGGTCTTAGAATTTATGCGAGAACATAATTATAGTCAAGTTCCTGTTGTGGTTGGCAAAGAGGTTTTGGGAGTCTTCTCTCATCGTTCTTTTTCAGAAGGAATCATGAGATTAGATAAAAAGGAGCAAGATCCAGCAGGGCTGCCAGTTGAAGCTTTTACTGAAGATTTGAAGTTCGCTCAGATTACAACAGAACTTTCCATGTTATTTGATGAGTTTGATATGAAAGGTGCGATACTTGCTGGTTCCGAAGTCAGACTCCAAGGCATAATAACAACCGTTGATGCCTTGCGCTATTTTCATAGTGTCGCTAGCCCTTATATTATGCTCCGCGAAATAGAGCTATCAGTTAGAGAATTAATGAGAGCAT
>PBYU01000027.1 GCA_002730035.1 Gammaproteobacteria bacterium
AACTAAAGGAGACATTTGCAGTATAGCTTTCGGTTAATACGTTGAACAAGTCATAAGATTTTCCTCCCTCCTGCACCGCAGGGTTTGCTGCTTAATTAGATGCTCATCTGTTCCATTTGTTTGACGACGGACACTCAACTCAACGTTGGACGGCATTGTAACTAAATTATCTTTTTCTCCATCTACTTTCAGGGTGCCTTGCACGCTTATGGACAAGCCATAGGTGTTCGATATAATTTCGCTACCGGCCGCTATAGTCAGAGTTGCCCCAGCTGCTATCTCGACACTCTCCGTCAATGTAATCTCCCCGGACCATGTCGTATCGCTACTTATGATTGTCGCGGAATAAGAAACACTTGCTAGGGAAATAAGCAGGAGGGATAGGGCTGTCGCAGTTAGGAGCTTCATAGTAACTCTTCAAATTAACTAACCGTTCGTCCAGAATAGTATGTATAGGGGTGAGATGGAACCTACTTGGGCAAGTGGGTGGTGCCCCGGGGGGGTGTTGGCAGGGTGGGGTACTCAAATCTGAAGGAAGCTCAAATTTGCTCGAAAATTCAATATCGATGGTGGGTAGGTTGGTGGGTAGAAAAAAATACTTCTCTGAAAAGCCCCGTTTTATAAGGGAAAATGGCGGACCGGACGGGACTCGAACCCGCGACCTCTGGCGTGACAGGCCAGCATTCTAACCAGCTGAACTACCGGTCCGTGAAGCAACTACATACAGCACACTGCACAGTGAGTGTTTATAGCATGATTTGGTGGGTGGTGAGGGATTTGAACCCCCGACATTCGCCTTGTAAGGGCGACGCTCTCCCAACTGAGCTAACCACCCAACGCAGGAGAGAGGCGCATTTTACCGACTTAGCTCTTCATGTCAACAAAGACGAGGGCTTCAGAGGGATTGGCGTAATCTTGTACAGGCACTAATGGACGCTGTACGCGCACAAAGCTAATTTACTTGCTGGTATGAGTAAACGCACCATCCCAGTCTTCGGGTAATTCGACTTCCCGCAGTGTCTCGATGCGTTCCAGGTAGACCTAGTATAAGAATGTATCAGGTTCTTTCTCAAGTAGATCATTGAGCCGCGCTTCGGCGCCATCCCAGTCCTGCTCGTGATAACAATCCAGCACCTCATGGTATTCGACGACACTGGCTCTCAACGCCGCGTCGGCATCGACTTCCCTGCAAATCGGCTGGTAGCACTCGACGGCTTCATGCTTGCCTTTTACCTTTACTTTGTCAATGAGTCTGGATAGAAAACCGGGCAGCTCTCTGGCCGTCTCTTTTCCGAAGAGTAATCGAATGCCGTAAAACTTGGTGAGCCCTTCCAGTCTTGAGCCCAGATTGACCACGTCACCCAGCACAGTATAGGAACGACGGTAAGTTGAACCCATGTCTCCTACGTTCATTAAACCGGTATTGATACCGACACCCACATTGACTTCCGGGTATCCCCTTGCGGCGAATTCCTCTTTGAGTTCCTCTACTTTCTCAAGCATCTCAAGGCCCGCAATGATGGCATTCTCTCTGTGCTGCGGATCATCCAACGGTGCCCCCCAGAAAGCCATAACCATATCGCCGACGTATTTATCGATAGTACCGTTGTGTTTAAAGATGATTTCTGTAATCGGCGTAAAGAAATCATTCAGCAGCGTCTTGAGTTCAGTGGCACTGAGCGCCTCGGATATCGTCGTAAAACCGCGGATGTCAGAGAACAACACCGTCAGTTCTTTGCTCTCACCCTCGAAGGTATAGTTATCCGGGTCTTGCAGCATCGGATCGATATGTGCCGGAGGTACGTACTGATCGAACATGCCTTTGATAGTCCGGCGCGTCTGACTCTCGCTGAGGAATCCATAAATCATGTTCACCGCCGTTACCAGCAAGATCAGCAGTAGCAGTAGCAGTAGCAGTAGCAGTAGCAGTAGCAGTAGCTCTAACACCAGAGCGAAATCCATCTTATAGTTCGCCCGGAGCTGAAAATTTACCCACACACTGCCGACGCTGAGAGTAATCGCCGTGACGGCCATTGAGGCGGCACCGAGGTGTGGAAAGACTATCGCCATGGCTAGTCCCAACACCACGACTATGAAGAATAGCGCACCAGCCTCCCAGTCGGGCCTATAAGGAAACAGGACAGCTAAAACCATCAAACACCGATTCGGTAGAGGCAGTTCCGGAGCTTACTTCCAACACCGTGCTCGATTCCAGCAGCGCGTTGAGCATATTGGCATGCACCTCGACCCCAGGGTAAACCTGTTGCAGGGGCATGGCGCGAATATCCCCTAAGCCCGGCGCACTGGTACCCACCAGCACCAGGGCATTTTCCAGGGCGGCGCGCTCTTCCTCACTGAGGTTATCGCGCAAAACATCGGTTGCCGAGATATAGGGGAAGTGTTCGTTATTCCCCAGAGAAGAGCCAGCCACATAAGGCACGTTGACCTGACCGAAACCATCGGTGGGGATTTCGAAAGAACCAGCCCCCTTGCCAACCCGCACGGCCTTGACGACATCAACATCACCGTACACCTGAGTCACCAGTTCGTAACTCTCGATAAAGTTATAGACTCGAAACATTTCCAGCGACAGTGTTGGAAAGAGTTCTGTGCCGAAGCGAATAACCAGAGGTACGCGGCGCACTATGCCATCGGCGTCAGGGGCCTGATTCATGCTGCCATTGCCCAGCGCGGCATCTTGCAGAATTGTGATGTTGCCGGTATAGCCGGACATATCCTGTACCGTAATCCGCCTGGCGAGTCCCTCATCGACTTCGACGATAGAGGCCGGAAGTTCATTGTAGGCCGCGTCGGACTGGGGATTGAAGTTAATCGCCAGTACTGTATCGATGCCACTCTGCATGGCTCGCGCGAAATATTGATCGGCATTGATTTGCGGCTCGATCGCAAGCAGAGTCTCGTTAAAACTACTGTCGAGTTTGCTTAGATCGACCGGCTCCAACAGATCCCTGATGCTGCGATCGGGTTCCGGGAAGGTAATATCAAACCCCACCACCAAGACACCGTTGTCTCTGAGCTTTTCGGTGAGCTGCCCCACTTTGATTCGATTCCACGGGTATTGCCCTTCCGCTTACAGGCTTCGCTCATCGAGATCGACGATGACGACCTTGTTCTCGGCGGACTTTACCGCCTTCGGCATGATGTCCAGGCGTTGATCGTAGACCAGATATTCGGGTCGCTGAATAAAATCCTCGACAAAGGTCGGCGCGCTGAGCTGCAGCCACAACACCGACAGGGTAATCAGCATGCCGAGAAAAGTAGGCAGGTGCTTACCTACGGTTATAAATCGGGCGATATGCTTGAAGCGGCCGGTTGACGGCATGGCGATCTCAGCCTGGCAGGGTCGTGCCAGAATTAGCACTCCTGTTATTCTTGTTGAATATTATATGTCAATCGATGGGTCTGTACACAAAATGCAAAGATTTGTACCATTGCCCGCCTCACTCGATTGGCAGCATCCTAAGTTATGAGAATATTTAAAGAGTTTTCCTTCGAAGCGGCTCACCGCCTGCCCAATGTACCGGCCGAGCACAAGTGCGCCAGACTGCACGGCCATTCGTTCGCGGTGAGAATCTCGGTGCAGGGACCCCTTGGTGAGACTAGCGGTTGGGTCATAGATTTCGCGGACATCAGCACCGCTTTCAAGCCGATCCGCAAACAGTTGGACCACTACTACCTGAACGAGATCGACGGGTTGGAAAATCCTACCAGCGAAAATATCGCTCGCTGGATCTGGTCTCGCCTGAAAGCTTCATTACCTGAGTTGGATGAAGTCGAGGTCCGCGAGACCTGTACCAATGGATGTTGTTACCGCGGTGATTAAAGCTGCCAGCGTTACTGCTACAAGCCTGCAATAAGTTCTGCCGGAGCCACATTTTCATCGGCCAGGCTAGCGGCCGGGATTTGCTGTCCACTCTTGACCAGCTGTTTTCCCGCCATGAATTCCTTCGGGCGACCCACGCATTCCACCGCAATCACGCGGGAATCCTGTAGATAAAATAGGGCGAAGCCAGTTCCATCGGCGTCACCTGGATCACCCCTACAGACTTCTTCGTCAAATCCTGAGCTGAGCCCTGCCATCTGCAACTTGACCTGGTACTGATCGGACCAGAACCAGGGCACGGCGTCATAGGCAGTCTGCTTGCCACAAATATTTGCGGCGGCGGCGCGCGCCTGATCATTGGCATTCTGCACCGACTCGAGCCGGATCAGCCGTTTGAAGATGGCACTGGGGTGGCGTGTGCAGTCGCCGGCAGCGTAAATATGCGGATCGCTGCTGCAGGCGTATTCATCTACCAGCACGCCTTCGTCAATGTCCAGTCCCGCATTTTCAGCCAAGCCAACGTTTGGCATAACGCCTATTCCGACTATGACAAAGTCGGCTGTGTATTCTGAACCATCGTCACAGGTGATTCTCGTTGCGTTACTGTCGCCACGGATATCAGTGACCCGTGTGGAAGTCTTAATCTCCACCCCATGGCTGGTGTGTAACGCTGTCATGTAAGCAGACATGCGTTCACCGGTGACTCGCGAAAGGATTCGTTCGGCCATCTCGATGACGGTTACCTCTAGGCCCCGCTGTTTCAGAACGGCAGCAGTTTCGAGCCCAATGTAACCGGCTCCGATGATAACCACACGCCTGCCTGGCTGTGACATTTCTTTTAGTTGAGCGACGTCAGTGGCCGTGCGGATATAGAAGACATTCTGCAGCGTTGCACCAAGCGGTATTTTCTGTACCAGGGCGCCGGTGCACACTGCTAACCTGTCATAATGCAAGCTCTGGCCATCGTCCAGCAACACAGCAGACACATCCCGGTCAATTTTTAATACGGTTGTGCCTAATAATAGCTCTATGGCATTGTCTTCGAATATTCTGGCAGGCCGTAAACGGATAGCATCCAGATCTTTCTCCCCCGCCAGATGTTCCTTCGACAACGGCGGTCGATGGTAAGGCAATTCTCTTTCTGCCCCAATTAACTTTATCAGTCCACCCCAGCCTTCCTTACGCAACTGCAGTGCCAGGCTCACACCAGCATGACTGGCGCCGATAACGATACAGACTTTTTCATTCATCAGGTTTTCGACCTAACATTCTGTCTACGCGCTTTGAGATAATGGTAATTGCCAGTCGATAGCTGTCTTGCCTTGATGTTCCAGGTAGGCATTGGCCTGGGAAAAATGTCGATTGCCAAAAAAACCTCGGCTCGCAGAAAGAGGTGAGGGATGGGGAGACTGCAGCACCAGGTGTTTGTCCCGGTCTATCATCGCACCCTTCTTCTGCGCATAGCTTCCCCACAAGATAAACACCAGGCCGGTTTTTTGCTCATTCAGGACTTGTACAATCCGATCGGTGAATGTTTCCCAGCCAGTTCCTTGATGCGACGCCGCCCGCCCGGCTTCGACCGTCAATACCGCGTTTAGCAGTAACACACCCTGCTCTGCCCAATAGCTCAGGCAGCCATGGCCGGGCGCTTCGAAGCCTATGTCGGACTGTAGCTCCTTATAGATATTTATCAACGAAGGCGGTAGTGCGGTGCCGGGTTTCACCGAGAAGCACAGACCGTGGGCCTGGTTTGGTCCGTGATAGGGGTCTTGCCCCAGTATGACGACCTTGGTGTTATCGAATGCGGTGACATTGAGCGCATTGAATATCTCATCACCGGGTGGAAACACGCGTTTGCCGCTGGCTTTTTCATTGAGCAGAAACTGACGAAGCTTACGCATATAGTCGGCATCGAATTCTGCACCGAGCACCTGCTTCCAGGACGCTTCCAGTTTTATAAGGCGCGCTTCACCGGGTGTATGGTCAATCGTTGTCATGGTGCGGGCGCATGTGAGGAAACAACAATACGTCCTTAATCGAAGGCGCATCGGTAAACAGCATCACCAGTCGATCGATGCCGATACCCTCTCCTGCGGTTGGTGGCAACCCATACTCCAGGGCCGTCACGTAGTCATCATCGTAGTGCATCGCTTCGATATCGCCCGATTCTTTCTGGGCGACTTGTGCGTGGAAACGCTCCGCCTGGTCTTCCGGATCGTTGAGTTCGGAAAACCCATTCGCCAGTTCACGCCCACCGATAATCAACTCGAAGCGATCGGTAAACTCTGGGTTTTCTTCGTTGCGGCGTGCCAGCGGCGAGACTTCGATTGGATACTGTGTAATGAAGGTGGGTTGATCCAGCAGGTGTTCGACCTTCTGCTCGAAGATCTCCATGATGATCTTACCCTTTGGCCAGGCTTCATCGAAATTAACTTCCAGCTGGTTTGCCAGCTCGATGACTGAATCCGCGGCAGCAAAGACCTGCTCGTCGCTGACAGCACAGTGCCTGCTGATGGCCTGCAACACCGTCAGGCGATCGAATGGCCTGGCGAAGTCATAACTGGATCCCTGGTAAGTGATGCTGCTGCCCCCCACCACGTTCTGCGCAATTTTTCTGAACAGGTCCTCGGTGAGATCCATCAGATCCTGGTATCTGGCATAGGCCTGGTAAAATTCCAGCATGGTGAATTCCGGATTATGCCGGGTGGACAGGCCTTCATTACGGAAACTCCGGTTCAACTCGAAGACTTTCTCGAAACCACCCACCACCAGCCGCTTCAGAAATAACTCGGGCGCGACGCGCAGATACATGTCCTGGTCGAGCGCATTATGGTGAGTTATAAATGGCCGCGCAGTGGCGCCACCGGGGATAATCTGCATCATGGGAGTCTCGACTTCCATGAAACCCAGGCCCTCGAAGTAATCCCGTATAAAACGCAATATGCGAGAGCGCATCTTAAATATCTTTCTGGAGTCTTCGTTGACAATAAGATCCACGTAGCGCTGTCGGTAGCGCATCTCGGTATCGGTCAGGCCGCGGAATTTATCCGGCAGTGGCCGCAGCGATTTGGTCAGCAACAGAAAATTCGAGACGCGTACCGTCAGTTCTCCCTTGCCAGTCTTGAATACCTCGCCCTCGGCACCGATGATGTCACCGAGATCCAGTGACTTCAGTTCTGCAGCCAGGTCATCGCCAAACGACTTGTTATTCATGTAAAGCTGCTGGTGCCCGCTGCCATCCTGTATCACTAGGAAGGGACCACGCATGCGCACAATCCGACCGGCAACCGTCGCCTGCCGGGCCAGCCCCCGCAACTGAGACTTGTCTTTGTCGCCATACGCATCCTGCAGCGCAGCCGCAGTATCCTGACGCTCGAAGCCGTTTGGAAAAGCCTGCCTCCTGCTGCGAATCTCCGTGAGCTTGTCCCGACGCAGGACAATCAGCTTGTTTTCGTCGTGCTCGCTGTTACTGTTGTGTTCTTCAGACATGATTGGCCTTTCTTAACGCTCCTTTACAGCCCCATTTTCAAACTGGCCTCGATGAATTTATCCAGGTCACCGTCCAGCACTGCATTGGTGTTGCTTACTTCCACATTGGTGCGCAGGTCTTTTATCCGGGAAGAATCCAGCACATAGGATCTGATTTGACTTCCCCAGCCAATATCGGCTTTCGATTCTTCTATGGATTGCATCTCTTCCTTACGCTTCAATTCTTCCAACTCGTACAGCTTCGCCTTCAATTGCTTGATGGCCATGTCCTTGTTCTTGTGCTGGGAACGCTGGCTCTGACATTGTACGACGATGCCGCTCGGTTCGTGCGTCAGCCGTACCGCCGAATCGGTCTTGTTCACGTGCTGCCCACCGGCGCCGCTGGAGCGGTAGGTGTCTATTCGCACCGATGACATATCCAGGTCCACCTCTATATCATCGTCGATTTCCGGAGAGACAAACACCGAAGCGAATGAGGTGTGGCGACGGTTGCCGGAATCGAATGGCGATTTGCGGACTAGCCGGTGCACCCCTGTCTCGGTTCTTAACCAACCGAAAGCAAATTCCCCGCTGAATTGAATCGTGGCACTCTTGACCCCCGCCACATCACCGCCGGAGACTTCCACTAGTTCACTCTTAAATCCCTTGTTTTCACCCCAACGCAAATACATGCGAAGCAGCATCTCCGCCCAGTCCTGTGCCTCGGTACCACCCGACCCTGCCTGGATCTCCAGGTAGGCGTTCGCCCCATCCATGTTACCGGAGAACATGCGGCGGAACTCCAGGGACTCCAGTCGTTCCTGTAAATCATTGAGATCGTTGCTGGCAGCCTCAAACAACTCCTGGTCAGACTCGTCCCGTGCCAGAGTCATTAGCTCTTCGACTTCCTGGATACCGCTGTACAGCTTGTCTATGGTGTGAACTACGGCTTCCAGGTTTGATCGTTCCTTACCCAGCGTCTGTGCATAGTCAGGTTTCTCCCACACCGAGGCTTCACCGAGTTCTAATCCCACCTCGGTGAGGCGGTCACGTTTGATTTCGTAGTCAAAGGTACCCCCTGAGGCTATCGGTTCGAGTGTTGAGCTCCTTTAACTTCGCCAATTGGCTATTAATCTCCAGCATCTTACTCGTCCTGCCACATGATCGGGAAAACGCGCATTTTACCCTAACCCACTGCGGAATCCACCGCCGCATCCACCTCTCTCTCCTTCTGCCATTCATCACACCGACTACAATCGGCAATCGACGTGTAGTAGGCTGCGGACAGCAAGCAATCGATGAATCTTAGAAGCTACTCCGTTTATTCACTACAGTGAAAATCAAACATGCCTCCCTGCGTTGGATCGAATCCGACCTGCCCTATTCCAGGCAGTTTGGCGATCTGTACTACTCGCGCGAGGACGAACTGGGGGAGAGCCGCCATGTCTTCCTGGAAGCGAACCAGTTGCATCAGCGATGGCAACGAGCTGCAGACAGCAATATTCCATTCACGATTGCGGAAATCGGCTTCGGCAGTGCCCTGAATTTCCTTCTTACCTGGCAACTGTGGCGCAGCAGCGCTTGCAAACCAGTTGGATTGCACTATATCGCCTTCGAGAAATATCCCTTTTCCAGAGCCGATCTGAAGAAAGTTCAGCACCGCTGGCCGGCTTTAGCAGAATTCAGCCGGGCGCTACAGGTTGTGTACCCCGATCACAGCGGCGGCTGCCACCGCTTATTACTGGATGACCGGCTCATTCTGGATCTGCACCTGGGTGATGCCCGCACGCAATTGCAAAACCATAACGCTGCTATCGGACAGATCGACGCCTGGTACCTGGACGGCTTCAACCCCCAACTCAACCCTGAACTGTGGCAACGTAAACTGTTGCAACTGATTGCTGCTGCCAGCAAACCTGGCGCGACCGTATCCACCTACAGCGCAGCTGGCGCAGTGCGCAGGCAGCTACAGGCGGCCGGATTCGAGGTTGAGAAAACAGCAGGATTCGGGCGTAAGCGCCATATGCTGGTTGCCACCAGAAGCGCCGCCAATAAGCATCGAGAACAGTCCAGTGGTGCAATTGAAAGCAGCCCCAGTTGGTCCACTTACCCCGCGGCGCTTGCGGGCGATGCCCAGGCGATTATTATCGGCGCTGGATTGGCAGGCTGCAGCATGGCCTACAGCCTGGCCCGACGTGGTTGGCGGGTTAGTGTAATCGACCAGGCAGCGAGTCCAGCCAGCGGAACATCGGGGATAGCACAGTTCGCCCTGCGCTGCAGGATATTTCAAAACGATTCCCCGTTGAGCCGCTTTTTCCTGCAGGCCTATCTATTTTCCAGGCGGCAATACAGCCAACTCACCGCATCCTCCCCGTTAGCCTTTCATGATTGCGGTGTATTGCAGCTGCAATCGGCGATGAACAAACAGCAGCCGCTGGACTGGCAGAAACTGCACCGTCTCTACCCGTCTGAAGTCATTCAGACGCTTGCGCCAGCCGATGCCAGCCTGCTGGCCAACACGAAACTCGAGGACGGCGCTTACTATTTCCCCGGGGGTGGCTGGCTCGACCCTACCCTGCTTTGCAGCAGCTACCTTGACCATCCAAACATATCCCTGCACTCAGGCCGGGCAGTTCATGCTTTGGATCTCAGGGACTCCCTATGGCAGGCTTCAGATGCAGATGGCCAGCTGCTGGCAAGCGCTGCAGTGGCGGTGATTGCCAATAGTCACGATGCCACCCGCTTCAGCCCCACTGCCTGGCTCCCCCTGCAGACAGTGCGCGGTCAGGCTACCAGCATAGGATCGAGTCGCTTCAGTGCGTCTCTGGCCAGCGTCGTGTGTGGCCAGCGCACGGTGTTTCCCTGTGTCGATAATCATCACACGCTCTCCGCCAGTTATCGACCCCAGGACTCGGACCTGAGCATCAGCGAGGCCGACAACCAGCAAAACGTGCAGGGGGCACAAGCCTGTTTTCGTGAAGCAGATTATCTCGATGAGGAATTTCAGGAAGCGCGTGTGGCATTGCGCTGTAGCAGCAGCGATTACCTGCCAGTGGTGGGTCAGGTACCCGACGTTGGCGCCATGCAGGAGCAGTTTTCAGAGCTGAGACTCAACGCCAGAGCACAGGTAAATAGCGGCGGCAGCTATCATCCAGGCCTCTACCTGTCGGTGGCACATGGATCTAATGGATTGGCGACCTGCCCATTAAGCAGTGAATTTCTAGCCAGTCTCATCAACGGCGAAGCACTGCCAATCGATCAGGCGATGTCGGCGGCATTGAATCCTGCTCGCTTTATTATCCGCGACCTGAAGAAACAACGCTAAGCGGCCATGTCGGGCTACCGATCGAAAAATCGGGCGACGACGTCATGGGTAATACCAACGTCCTCTACACCGGCCAGTTCTCGAATGGAATGCATGCCGAAACTGGCGATGCCGATATCCACCGTGGTAATGCCAAGCTGGGTGGCCGTGATGGGACCAAAGGTGCTGCCACAGGCCATGTCGCTGCGCATCGCAAACGACTGGTAGGGCGCGGAGATCTTATTGCAGATCGACTTGAATAAGGCGATCGATTGACTGTTACTGGCGTAGCGTTGATTGGCATTTATCTTAATCACCGGTCCGCCATTTAACAGTGGCCGATGCGTGGCATCGTGCTTGTCGGAAAAATTCGGATGGACTCCGTGGGCATTATCGATAGATAGCAGCAGCGATTGCTGCGCAACTCGCTCAAACGCATCGGCGTCTGTGCTGGTATAACTCACCAGCCGCCGAAGCACAGATTTCAAAAACGGGCCCTGTGCCCCCGAAGTCGATGCACTACCCACCTCTTCGTGATCATTACAGACCAACACACTGGCATATTCCCCACTGCTTGCAATCAGCGCCTTGCAGGCCAGGAAACAACTGAGCAGGTTATCCAGGCGCGCCGCGGCGATGAATTGCTCCTGTAAACCGACCAGCTGAGGTGCCTGAGTGTCGTATAGAAACAGTTCATGGGAGAGTATTTCGGCGGCTGCCTTGTCGCTGTTTTTCTGCTGCAGCGTTTTCAGCAACAGTTCGTCAAAACTAAACTGCTTCTCGCCCGACAATTGCAGGAGTATCGGCGGCAATTCCTTCTGCTGATTAATCTCCCGACCTTTGTTGACGTCGCGGTCCAGATGAATCGCCAGAGAAGGGATAAACGCCACCGGGGCCTCGAGGTCTATCAGGGCAGTTTTTAACTCCCCCTTGCTGGTCCGAAAATCCACCCTGCCCGCGATGGACAGATCGCGATCAAACCAGGGATTAAGCAGCGCAGCGCCATAAACCTCCACCGCCAATTGCACATAGCCGTGCTTATTAACCTCCGGATTCGGTTTGATCTTCAGAGAAGGACTGTCGGTGTGCGCCCCCGCCAGATAGATGCCACCGTTCAGCAAATCATGGCTCCCCGTATTGAAGGCTATCAGCGCGGAATCGTTGCGAACGACGTAGTAGCGGGTCGCTGCTTCGAGCTTCCAGCTGGCAGCTTCGTCTAGCCGTTGATAGCCGGCTGTCTCCAACATGGAGGTCATAGCACTAACGGCATGAAAAGGCGTTGGGGATTGCTGCAGAAATTGCAGCAATTCCCTGGTCAAACTGGATCGATTCATGATGTCAGACTACTTTAGCGCGCTTTACAGCACACTCGCGCGCAATCTTCTCCACTAACTAGCGAATCTCCAGCAGTTCTACTTCGAAGATCAGCGCAGAATTGGGAGGGATGGCCGGAGTGGGTGACGCTTCACCGTAAGCCATTGAGGGGGGAATAAACAGGCGCCATTTGTCGCCTACCTTCATGAGTTGCAATGCCTCGGTCCAGCCGGCAATGACCTGCGATACGCCGAAACTAGCCGGTTCGCCTCGATCTACGGAGGAGTCGAACACGCTGCCATCGGTCAGTGTGCCGTGGTAATGAGCCAGCACTGAGTTGTCCGTAGTGGGCGAATCACCGCCGGCTGGGCCGGTTTCGAGCACAGTGTACTGTAAGCCTGAATCGAGCGTGATCACCCCATCGTTCTGTGCATTGTCAGCTAAAAATGCTTCGCTGGCGGCCAGATTTCCTGCCACTGCCGCCTCAGCCGCATCGGCCTGACGCTGCATGAAGCCCTGAATCGCTTCCATCATTTCCGCCGACTCCAGCTTTAATTCATCAGCGAACGCATCCAACATGCCTGCCACGAATATCTCTTCATCGACACCGTCGAGCAATTGTTGGGCGACCAGGTTCTGGCCGATGTTCGCGCCAAGTGAATAGGCTACCCGGCTGTCTTCGGAGTCCAGGTTAACCTCACCCTGAGCGAGTGTCTGGGAGCCGAATAATAAGGCAATAAGCGGCAGCACTATCGTGAAAGTGCGGTTCAATATTTTCATACCATTTCCCTTCGATTCATTGGACAATTGCCTGTTTCTATTAGAGAAATTCTGGCAATGAGCTGGGCATACTAACTGGGTTAAAAACTAATTACCAGCCAGCTGAACTTTGTGCTAATTCGATGTTCTTACTCATTAGTGAGCAGTGAAAAGCAAAAATAATCATGAAATTAAAACCACCTGAAGGGAAATTGTTTTTCCACCGGCTGATGACTGGCAGCAACGCCTTTTGGACGCGGCTGGCGCTACTCATCTGGCTAAGCTTGTTCGCCTCCTGTAACCAGCCTTTCACCGTCACGGTTAATGACCAGGCGGTTTACGACCCGACTGGCAGGTTAATCAGCAGCGAAGTCAGTGATGCTGATCTACAGGGCTGCATTAATCTGGCCATGCAGCAACAAAATGTAAGCAGTGCCGAGGCATTGGCGGTCCTGTCTTGTGCAAACTCAGAGATCCAGAACCTGGAACGGATTGGCCAGCTGGTGCAACTGCGGTTTCTAGACCTTGCCAATAACAGTATCAGCAACCTGACGCCTTTAGAGGAGTTACCCCTGCTGGGTGGGTTAAACCTGAGCAACAACCGGATAAGCAATGTCGGGCCATTGTTCAATATCCCTAATCTAGCCTCAGTAAGTCTGGCGGGCAATAACGATATTGCCTGCGATCAACTTCAGTTACTCCGCGATAAATTTGGAGATAACCTGACCCCTCCTGAAAGCTGCAGAAATTAAGAGGCGCTTGCTGGCGTGCCACTAAGAAAGCGGAAATCTTTATCCGGGCTGGTAATCAGTTGCTCCTCCTTGTCCGCAAAGATTTTCAGGCGAGGCGTGAGTTCTTCGTCGGCATATTGTGACGCGAGTGACAGATAGTCCTCGAAGTGGCGCGATTCTGATTTTAGCAATCCGCTGTAGAAGCGCTGCAATTCATCGTCCAATAGCGGAGCCAGGCTGGCGAAGCGTTCACAGGATCTGGCCTCGATAAAAGCGCCTACTAGAAGTGTGTCAACCAGCTGCTCCCTGGCCGGTTGCCTGATGAGTGAACGCAGACTCGAGGCATAACGCGAGGGACCAAGCCTGATATAGCTGATCTCCCTGGCCGTCATGATTTCTACGACTTGCTGAAAGTGCAACAATTCTTCCCGCGCCAGCTGGGACATTTTCGTCAACAAGTCCGGCTTTAAGGTGTGGCGATACATGAGATTCATTGCGGTCGCCGCCGCTTTCTTCTCACAATTGGCATGGTCTATCAATAACAGGGACTGATTGGCGAGCGCCTCCTCAAGCCAGGGGTTGGGCGTTACACAAGAGAGGAACTGCCGGATGGCATCCAAGGGTATTTGGGCGTCGATGTTTTGCATTGTCTAAAATTGCAGCGGCTTAGTGACGAGTCTTCTCGTCTATCTCTTCATCTGTCTCTATCTCGGCCGGTGGTGCCAATGCCTCTTCATCAGACTCTATTGCCGAGCCCAACACTTCTGTCTTGTGCTTTTTGGATGTCTTGGCACCCAGTTGTTTGAGATTTTCGACACGCTTAATCAGATTGCCGCGACCCGACAACAACTTGTTGTGGGCCTTATCGAAACTCTTCTTGCTGGCATCGATGCGCTGCCCAACCTCGTCGAGATCGCCCACGAAAGCCACGAACTTGTCGTACAGATTACCGGCCTGCTTGGCTATCTCATTGGCATTCTGATTCTGCTGCACCAGGCGCCACAAGTTATGTACGGTCTTCAGGGTGGTCAGCAGCGTGGTGGGACCAACGAAAATGATATTACGCTCGAAGGCGTGTTGGTTAAGCTCCGGGTCATGCTGAATAACCACAGAATAGGCGGCTTCAATCGGCATGAACAGGAGAACATAATCGAGGGAATTGACACCCACCAGATTTTGATAGCCTTTCCCGGACAGGTTTTTAACGTGCAAGCGTACGGATTGAACGTGTTGTTTCAGGAAGTCCGCCTTGCTCTCTTCATCCTCGCTGGAACAGAATGCATCCCAGGCCTTCAGCGATACCTTGGAATCGATGATGACGTCCCGCGACTCAGGCAGGTGGACGACTACGTCAGGCTGTGATTTCGAGCCGTCTTCCGCCTTGAGACTGACCTGCACATCGTACTCTCGGCCTTTCACCAGCCCTGATTTCTCAAGAATGGATTCCAGTACAAACTCTCCCCAGCTACCCTGAGCCTTGTTATCTCCCTTCAGTGCATTGGTAAGGTTTACGGCTTCTTCACTAATTCTGCTATTGAGTTCCTGCAGGCTCTTGATTTCCTTTGCCAGTGAGAACCTTTCCTTCGACTCCTTGTCATAGGTTTCCTCTACCCGCTTCTCGAACTGTTTGATTTTTTCCTGCAAGGGATTGAGAACCATTTCCAGACTCGCCTTGCTGGTGGCGGTAAATTTTTTGGTCTTGTCATCGAAGATTTCGTTGGCGATGTTTTTAAAGGCGGCGCTGAGCTGATCTCTGGAATCATTAAGCAGGCTCAGCTTTTCCTCAAACTGTTTACGTTCTAACTCGAGGCTGGTCTTGAGGGTAGCGATCTGTTCACGATAATTCTGAATGTCATTTTTTAACGATTCATTATCAGACTCTGCCTTGTGCATTGACTCCAGCAGCCTGTCCATCTCTGCCTGTTTGGCTGCCAACCGTTCTCTGGCGGTAACTTCTTCCAGCCTGGCCTGTTGCGTCTGGCGCATTAGCTGCAAAACCGCCGCCACTGCGGCAAGCAGTAATATTCCAAGAAAGCTGACAACGAGAGTGTTCATTGCGAGAGTGCCTAGGGGCCCTAGGTCAAATTGTCGTTAATTACCTGCAACAGCTCGACTGTGAGCTGACTGTCCTCATCCAATATTTCGAGTGCTTCAGTAACCACATTGATGACATCATTAGTTTCCATCAGACGCACACTGAAATCTTTCGCTGTTTCATCTCCTTCGTTATCCCCGGAACGGAATAGGCGCCCGATGAAACCTGGCTCGTCTTCTTCGGCCACTATTCCGGCAAACCTTACATTGAAGAAACTCGCATCGCGATCACTGTCTACGATAAAAATTTCCGCAGTTTCCAGCGCTGTCCGAATCTGTACCCATGCCCGGTCATAGGGAACCTTCAGTTCCAGTACTGCATCTCCACTAGCACTCTCCACAATATTAGCCTTCGACTCGGACTCGATACTTCCTGCCAGCAGGCTCGACGAGGAAGCCTGATAGACATCGTTTCTATCTGCCAGATATTGCGATACGGAAGTCATGACCTGACGTTCCATATCGGGTGAGTTGGATGTCTCGGGCCAGTTCAGCACGATTGGAATATTATCGGTACGCGGGTTCTCCATGTGTAGCATATAAATCTCGGAGTAACCGGAGTGCAGACCCGGCTCGATGATGACACGATACTTGTGGCGTGTTTCCCGGTCATTGTTCGCTTCTACCCAGGCTGTCTCCATGATTCCGTTACTGGGATTTTCATAATCGAGTATGATCTGCAGCGAGGTCCAGTAGTCTCGTATCATAGGCCAGACTTGACCCGGTGTGGCATCTATCAGGATCCAGCGACGCTCGGCAAGACTCTGGATGATGACCCCTTCCCGGCGCCGCGTCTCGATGGGCTTGGGCTTGGGGATGTCTTCGAAGGCATCGTTGCTGGTGAAAAACAGTTCGGGGACGACGTACAGCTGATCGAGCGTGTAACTGTCCAAATCTTCTGGAATCGCCATTTGCGGAATTATCTGCGCTTCTGCGTAGTCGCCGCCGCGATCGCGAAACATGCCCTCATCACCCATCAGGTAGTTACAGGCACTTAGCACAAAAACAGGACTTAGGATCAGTAATCGTTTAAGCATCAAGCTATTCACTTCCAAAATTCTTGTATTCAATCGCAAAACTCAGGCCGCTTCCGGCAATTCAATACCTGCCTGTGCCAGGGCCGCACTTACTTGGAGTTGATAATTCGTATCAAGTTCCACAAGGGGCAGTCTTATTCCCTGTCCAATCAGACCCATTTTCAGCAAGGCCCATTTGACAGGAATGGGGTTCGCTTCCAGAAACAAGTTACGGTGTAGCGATGTCAGCCTGGCATCGGTCGCGCTTGCCGCCGTTTCATCACCGGCAAGTGCCAGGGCGCACATTTCAGCCATTAAAACCGGTGCGACGTTTGCGGTCACCGATATCGTGCCCGCAGCTCCACCCAGCATTAGCTGCAGAGTAATCGTATCTTCTCCGCTGTAAACCGCCAATCGATCCCCGCATCTGTCGATTAACTCCAGTCCACGAGGTATGTCACCGGTGGCATCTTTAATGCCGACGATGTTGTGTAGATCGGCCAGCCGATCGACCGTATTCAACGCCAGATCACATGCCGTGCGACCCGGCACATTATATAGAATCTGCGGTATATCTACGCCTTCGGCCACTGCCTTGAAATGTTGATATAACCCTTCCTGGGAGGGTTTATTGTAATAAGGAGTGACCAGCAGACAGGCATCGGCACCGTGTTCGCGCGCCGACTCGGTAAAAAATAGGGCCTCGGCGGTGCTGTTCGATCCGGTGCCGGCGATTACCGGGATACGCCTGTCGCAGGCCTGCACGCAATGGGACACCAGGTCGCAATGCTCCTGAACGGTGAGGGTCGCAGATTCGCCGGTGGTGCCCACTACCACGATAGCAGCAGTGCCGCTCTCGACATGCCAGTCAACCAAGCGGTCGAACGCCACCAGGTCCAGAGAACCATCTCCGTGCATGGGCGTTACCAGGGCGACTATACTGCCGCGAATACCGATCGACATAGGAATCCTTAGCTGACAAAAAAAGGCAGAATTACTGCCCGATTAAGCGGCGAACTTTACCATATTGGACCGCTCCTAACCAAAAATGGCACCGCAGGCGGCGTCAAAATCAGGTTTCCGCCTCGTCCGATACCTTCGCATAGACCCGGCCGGGCCAGGCATTGATGATGGCTTTGATCAGCGTCGCCAGTGGAATAGCGAAGAATACCCCTGCCATGCCCCAGATCCCTCCGAACACCAGTACTGCTGCGATAATAGCGACCGGGTGCAGATTCACCGCCTCGGAGAAGATCACCGGAACCAACACGTTTCCATCGAGGATTTGCAGCACAATATAGGCGACCATTACCGTATAGAACTCTCCTCCAATACCCCACTGCACGTAGGCCACTGCGGCAATCGGCAGGGTAACCGCAGTCGCCCCTATGTAGGGAACAATAACCGAAAGACCCACCAGCACCGACAATAGCAGGGCGTAGTTGATACCCAGAATAGTCAGCAACAGATAGGCGGCACTGCCGACAATAGTTATTTCGACCACTTTCCCGCGTACATAATTCGAGAGCTGCTCATCCATTTCCTGCCAGATGCGACTCATCAGCGGTCGGTTTCTTGGCAGAAAATTGCCCGCCCACAACACCAGCTCATCTTTGTCTTTCATGACGAAAAACACCAGGATCGGTACCAGTATCAGGAAGATGATCAGAGCGAAAATGCTAGGAAGGCTGGCCAATGAGTACTCCAGTACTGCCTGTCCATAACTGCCAATTTCGCCGCCCAGGCCATCGATAAATTCCTGCACCTGCTGTTCTGGAAACAGATTGGGATAATTTTCCAGAAGGGTCATTAAGGCATCCCGCCACTGATTAAGCAGATTGGGTAACTGGTTGACCAGGGCGCGTAATTGATTCCAGGCCTGGGGCAGCAGGATCAACAGCATTAACATGAAGATGCCGACGAACAGCGCATAGACCGCCACGAAGGCGAGTCGCGCCGATATGCCGTACTTCATCAACAGATTCACCAGACCCTGCATCAGGTAGGCGATAATCACCGCCGCGATTAATGGCGCCAGCACGCCACCGAACAACAAAAGAATTAGCACTACCGATATCAGCAGGATGAGTAAGATGATGGATTCTTCGTCGTGAAAATAACGATCGATGAAATCATTGAGTAGCTTTTTCATGTAGATTCAAAATCCTTTCTTAACGAAGGCCCAGAGGGATCCTATCCTTTTCTAATCCAGTAAAAATACGCCTGCTCATCTTTCTGAAAGCCGAGAATCTGGTGATTGCTTTGTTCGACGAATAGGTGGAAATCTTTTTCAGAACCGGGATCTGTCGCCACAACCTTTAGTATCTGCTGCGACTGCATGTTATTTAATGCCAATTTTGCTTTCAGCAGAGGCATGGGGCACTGCAAACCACTGAGATCCAGTTCAACATCAACATTTATGTCCATGGCGGTATTTTATCAAGCTATTGCACCGAAAAACCATGACGAAGACCACCATAGAGAACTGAGAATACTGGCCCTAACTTGCTCAACGGGGGAATAATCTGTGGTAATCTGGGTCTTAGTCACTATTGTCCAGACATTAATGATGCAACGCTTGCTACGCCATTCTCTGCTACTGGTCCTGCCCGCACTGCTCTCATTGCAGGGCCAGGCCCAGCCTTCGCTCCCCTCCTTGGGTGATCGTATCTCCGGGACCGTTTCCATGGACCAGGAATACGAGATGGGCCAGCAATTTCTGAGCCAGATTCGGCGCAGCGCGCCGACTATTCCCGACGCCCTGCTCAATGACTATCTGGAGAATGTCACCTACAAACTCGCTTCACGCAGCCAACTGCAGGATCACCGGCTTTCCTTCATCGTTATAGACAGCGAGGAGTTGAATGCCTTCGCCGCACCCGGCGGTATAATCGGCGTGAACACCGGGCTGTTTCTAAACGCTCAAAGTGAAGCCGAATTTGCGTCTGTCATGGCACACGAGATCGCCCATGTCAGCCAGCGTCATTTCGCCCGTGGCGTCGATCAGGCCCAGGCGGGTCGCATTCCGCAACTGGCAACACTACTGGCCAGCGTGCTGGTGATGGCCACGTCCCAGGCCGATCACGGTATTGCGGCGATTACCGCCGTCCAGGGCAATGCTGTGGAAAATCAGCTCCGCTTCAGTCGCAACCATGAAGCCGAAGCCGACCGCATCGGCCAGGACAATATGTTCAATTCCGGCTTCGATCCAGCCGCGATGGGAATGCTGTTTGAACGACTGATAGGACTGAATCGTTTTGGCCGCCGCCCACCTGAATTTCTGCTATCTCACCCCTTAACCGAATCCCGTGTGGCCGATGCCCGCGGCCGAGCCATACGCTACCGGCAACGAGAATACGGCAATAATCTGGAATACCAGATCATGCGCGCCCGGGTAGTGGCGCACTACGCCACCAATAAGCAGGCCATGGTGCAGGAATACCAAAGATTACTCGATGAAAGTACCAGCGAATTCACGCGCGACGCCAACCGTTATGGGCTTTCGGTGGCGTACTGGGAGAACAAACAATTCGCCCAGGCCAGTGCTACCCTGGCCCCCCTGCTCGCCAAAGATCCCAATCGCATCAGTTATGTTGTCACCCAGGCTGAGATTTACATCGGCCAGAATGAAGCTGGACAGGCGCTGAATTTTCTTCGCCGTCACCTGGATATAAACCCCAACAACCATCCACTAACCATGAGCTATCTCGATGCCCTGGTCGAGGCACGGGCTTACTCCGAGGCGGCGGAGGTGATGGAGCGACACAGTCAGACCAGGCCAGGGGATCACAATCTGTGGTACCAACTGGCGGATATCTGGGGACAGGCAGGCAACATCAGTAAAGTGCACCAGGCCCGTGCCGAATATTTCTTGCTGATCTATGACTTTCGCAGCGCTCGAGAACAATTGCGATTTGCTCTGCGTATAGAATCGGAGAATGGCGCCGCGCCAGCGGAAGAAGCCCGCTTAAGACAGAAGATTCGTGATGTAGAAGAGATGGTAGAGAAGCTGAGCGGCTGACGTTTAAAGCGGCTGTTTTTGCAAAAATACTGCCGTGCTCCAGCTTTCCGACGACCTATCAGGCCTTACCTTTCACGCCCAGTTTAGACTTCTCGGCAAACTCCAACATACGTTTTAAGGGCAACATCGCCTGCTCGGCCAATTCGGATTCGACCTCAACCTCATTGGTCTCATTTAACAGGGATGCATACAGTGCCTGCAACGAATTCATCGCCATCCACGGGCAGTGGGCACAGCTCTTACAGGTAGCGTCGTTGCCGGCGGTCGGGGCTATGATGAAACGTTTGCCGGGAGACAGCTGCTGCAGCTTGTGAAAGATCCCCTGATCGGTCGCTACGATGATGTCTTGGTTGGGCAGCTGCTTTGCGGCATTGATTATCTGGGTAGTGGAGCCGACAACATCGGCAATTTCCAGCACTGCATCCGGTGACTCCGGGTGGGCCAGCACCGCCGCAGCGGGGTACATGCTCAACATATCTTCTATGCCGCGCGCCTTGAACTCTTCATGCACAATACAGGCTGCATCCCACAGAAGCATATCAGCCCCGGTCGTCTTTCGAATATAAGCGCCGAGGTGTTTATCTGGTGCCCACAGAATTTTTTCACCTCGCTCCATGAGATGCTCAACCACATCGAGAGCGATACTGGAGGTCACCACCCAATCCGATCGCGCCTTCACAGCAGCCGAAGTATTGGCATACACCACCACGGTGCGGTCTCCATGCTCATCACAGAAAGACGCGAAACGTTCGATCGGACAGGCGATATCCAGTGAGCAGGTTGCTTCCAGCGTGGGCATCAGCACCAGTTTGTCGGGGCTGAGGATCTTGGCAGATTCACCCATGAAGCGAACGCCCGCCACCATCAGAATATCGGCATCGCAGTCGCGCCCGAACCTCGCCATCTCGAGGCTGTCCCCTACGAAGCCGCCGCTGTCTTCGGCAAGATCCTGCAAACTGGATTCAGTGTAGTAGTGCGCCACCAGACGCGCATTTTTGACCCGCATCAATTCCCGTATCTGGGATTCGAGTTGTCGGCGCTCCGCCTCTGGCAGTTGTTCAGGCGCCTCGGCTCTGTCCAGGTAGCGTCTGACTACTTCCTGATCCGAAGCCAGGCTATCCATCTTCTCTGTAAGCGAGCTATCGCCCATGCTATTTCCAGCTGATTTCTGAGTCGCCATGTTAGCACAGGGCAGCCCTGCAGCAGGGCCGACACCGAGCTGGAATCAGCTACGGCGTACACCAACAATCCCTTCGCCAGCGCGTAAAAACCAGGAGCGCTGTAGGAGAGTTCTAACAAGCGACCATTCCAAGCTTGCAGAACAGGTGCTACGAACTCGAATTTACGACTGGGCATCAATACCAACAGACCTCGATTCGTTCAGATAAATGAATTCACAAGGCCCCTGTCTAAGCTATTTTCGGTTATAACAATTATTAGTTTTGGAAAAAACCGGTATAGAAAAATCAGAAAGGAAAAAGGCGCCTCAAAGGCGCCTTTTATTTGGTGGGGCGTGAAGGACTTGAACCTTCGACCAGTCGGTTAAAAGCCGAATGCTCTACCACTGAGCTAACGCCCCGAAGTCAATTACCGTACAAACCAACTCGCAACTCTTATCTAACTACACCTTTGCCGTAAAATTGCCGTACAAACTAAATGTTAACTCATTGAAAAATAGATTAAACGAGTTGGTTGAAAGCCGAATGGTTTACCAACTGAGCTAACGACCCACGCGGTGCGACATACTACTATCAAAATAGAAAAACTCAAGTGATGACAGCAAAATTGCGGTCATCGATGGGGCTTTTCCGTGGCTATCATTGATAATGAGTGGGATCTTCCACTCCGGCATTGACAAAGCCTTGCTGGCGAAGGCGGCAACTGTCACAGCGACCACACGCTTTACCCCATGCGTCCGCCTGGTAACAGGAGACGGTGTTGCCGTAGTCGACTCCCAGACCAACACCGGCCTCGATGATTTCTGCCTTGGTGAGATCAAGCAGTGGCGTCTCCAGTCTTATGCTGCCGCCCTCCACTCCTGTACGGGTGGCAAGGTCGATCAACTTCTGGAAGGCGGCGATGTATTCGGGTCGGCAGTCCGGGTAGCCGGAATAATCCAACGCGTTAACCCCGATGAAGATAGCCTCGGCGGCGACGACCTCAGCCCAGGCCAGCGCGTAAGACAGGAACACGGTGTTGCGTGCCGGCACATAGGTAACAGGAATACCTTTCCCAGGGTGTTCCGGCACATCGATCGACTCATCGGTTAGGGCAGAACCACCCAGTTCGCCAATTTGCAGATTGATAATCTTGTGCTGCTCAATGTCGCAGCTTGCCACGACTCTTTCTGCCGCCTTAAGTTCNCTGCTGGAACGCTGNCCATAGTCAAAACTCAATGCATAACAACGGTAACCCTGGACATTGGCGATGGCGAGACAGGTCGCCGAGTCGAGCCCTCCAGAGACCAATACAATAGCAGTTTTTTTACTCATAAATTCTTTTTCTGCAATGATTGATTCAGCCAACTACCTGCCGGGCTCGGCACCCCAGATCATCTTATGCAACTGAAGTTGGACTCTGACATTGAGACTGTCTTCCAAAACCCAGCCTGCGAGATCAGCCGCCTCGAGCTCTGCATAGGAGGGAGAAAACAATATTTCCCCCACTTTATCCTGCAGCTGCAGCCGATCGATCTGTGCCTTCGACCAGTCGTAATCCTCGCGGCCACAGATCACAAACTTTACCTGGTCCTTTGCCCTTAAGTTGGTGATATTCTCAAAGCGATTTTTATCACATTCCAAAGACCCGGGAGTCTTCAAATCCAGCACAATAGAAACTCGCTCATCGATAGCCTCTATTGGCATCGCTCCGCTCGTTTCAAGTGACACCTGGTACTCTTTGTCACATAGCATGAGCATCAGCTCTTTACAGTTTGGTTGCGCCAGGGGTTCACCGCCGGTAACAGTAACCAGTTTACTCCCGAAGCTTGCCACTTCTGTGCAGATGGATCCCAGCTCCCTGACCTCGCCTCCTTCGAATGCGTAGGCCGTGTCGCAGTACTGACATCGCAATGGGCAGCCGGTGAGTCGAACAAACACGGTTGGCATACCGACAGTGCGCGATTCTCCCTGTAGAGAATGGAATATCTCAGTAATTCTTAAAGTCCTGTCAGCAGCCATTTTGCGTCGCACTATTAATTCAATGATGGTCCGGCCTATCCCGCGTGTGTTGCACGCAAACAGCCAGCAGCGGCTCAGAGTAGAGTCAGTCCAAAGATTAATCTAGCGAGAGCAGCCTGGTGTCGGCCAGGTTGGCCGCACCGGTATTCGGAAACCTGCGTTTTATCTCGTTGAAAAGCTGGCGAGCCTGGGCGATATTGCCAAGCCCCTGGTAGGTGATCCCGAGCCCATACATCGCATCGGGCAGTTTGGCCGACTCCTCGAAGTTATTCAGGATAATCTCGTAGGAATCACGCGCCTCCGCGTATTGGTTCAGATAGAAATAGGCCTGTCCCTTCCAATAATGCGCATTGGTAACGAAGCGACCTTGCGGGTAGATGCTCAGATATTGATCGAATTCGGCAATGGATTGTTTGAAATTGTTATTGATCACCGAATCATAGGCCATCTGATAGAGCTGTTGCTCACTCAGTACGGCGGGCTGCAACGTACCCCGGTTGGGTCGGCTGCTGCTACGTACCGGGGCACTCGATCTGGCAACTTCTGTCCCAGGAGTGCTGTTTCGCGTGCTTGCCGGGGATGAATCGACCAGGCTGGTCGATGGGGCAGAGCTGGCGGGCGCAACGCCTGGGGTATTTGTTGCACCGATGGCGGTTGCAGCCGTCGTTTGCGCGCCACTCTCGAGATTGCTTATCCGTTCGTCTGTATTGGTATAGCGGCTAAGCGAGTCCCGCTGCAATTTCCGAATCTCGAATCCCTGCTCTTCGGCCAAGGCTCGCAATGCCTGCAATTCGACACGCAGCTGCGTGTTCTGTTCCAGCAACAACGACATGGCATCGTTACTGGGACCAGCCGAATCGACAGATGATTGGGCGGGCTGCCCGAGGGTGAAAGGCTGGGATTCGACTACCGAACCAGCCCTCGAATTAACCCCCTGAGCTGCAGCCGTCGTTGTCAAAATACTCGCGAAGAAAAAAACGTGTATTTTACGGACAGCAGCAGGGAGGGTTTTATTCATAAAATTTTATCTGGCAACCACTTCGACTCGTCGATTGCGAGAATAGGCCTGTTCGGTAGAACCGCTCTGTGAGGGTCTTTCCTCGCCATAACTCACCACTTCGATTTGAGATCGAGACGCACCGTTGACGATAAAATAATTAAGAATACCGTTGGCTCTACGCTCGCCCAGAGCCAGATTGTATTCCCTGGTTCCGCGTTCGTCTGCATGGCCTTCCAGGCGCACACGCTTGCCCGAATTGGCCGCCAGATCGCGCGCGTGGAAAGTCAGCGTATCGCGATCCTGTGGCTTGAATTCAGCCACATCGAAATCGAAATAGAAGACTGTCTGCCGTAGTGCGTTCTGTGCCCTGATTTCTTGCTGGGTTAACTGACCGCTACTGGAACCGGCGCTCGAGGAGGCAGAGCTACCGCTACCGCTGCCACTGGATGAAGCCTGGCTTCCCGTGTCACTATCATCCGTTTCGCTGGTTGAGCTGCATGCGGCTAGCGCGAACAGCGAAATGACCAACAGGCTCACTTTAATAAATTGATTGCGTTGCATTCCCACTCGTTGAGTCCTCCAAAGACTTAAATAGACTATAAATTCAGTAACTCTAATTCAGAAACGGGGACCAGGCTGGTTCCCGCACATCGCCCTGCGAGGATGGTAGCCGGAATTTCACTCGACCGTCAATGGATACGGCATCTAGCACGCCCCTGCCATTGAATTTTGTGGCATACATTATCATGCTCCCATTGGGTGCCACACTGGGTGATTCGTCCAGTGAAGTATCGGTCAGCGTAATAACACGCAGAGTATCTATATTAAAAATGGCTATCTGGTAGTTCGGATTCTGTCGGGTTTCTCGCCTTACATGCACCAGATTCACGCCGTCCGGCAGAAATTTGGCCTTCATGCACTGAAAGCAGTCATAGGTCAGCCGTTCTACGTTAAAGGAGCTGGCTCCAATCGGTATCTGGTAGATTTGCGGTTGACCCGTGCGATCCGACATGAAAACGATGGAATTTCCGTCGGCGCTCCAACTGGGCTCCGTGTCGATGGCAGGATGATCGGTAATGCGCATCAGTTGGTTGCTGATCAGATCCTGCACATAGATATCCGGGCTACCGTCTTTAGACAGCACCATGGCCAGCTTGCTGCCATCGGGTGACCAGACTGGCGAGCTGTTGATATTCGGGTAATTGGTGATCTGGCGCCGTAGCCCGGTGGATATGTTCTGAATATAGATACGCGGCAAAGTGGTTTCGAAGGAAACGTAGGCAACATCCTGACCGTCGGGTGACCAGCTGGGGGACATGATCGGCTGCCGGGTTTCCAGCAGTGTCTGGGAGCGGGCACCGTCGTAGTCGGCTTTTTCCAGGCGAAAGTTGAAGGTATCCGCGTCCAATTGATCGGAGACGATATAGAGAATCTGTGACGTGAAGGCACCGCGAACCCCGGTGACTTGTTCAAAAACCACGTTGGATATCTCGTGGCCGATGTCTCTGAGCTGTGCCACGCTGCCGGTTAACACCTCTCCGGCCAGCTTCAATTCCCGGTTGATATCGAATAATTCGTACTGTACCTGTACCAGCTGACTGCCCTGTGACCGGTTGATCTTGCCAACCAGCAAGTAGTCCTGAGCCAGAATGCGCCAGTCGCGGTAAAACACCTCTCTTTCTTCGCTGGGCATACTGAGCATATTGGTGCGCGATAAGGTGCGGAATTCGCCAACCTGTTCCAGATCATTGATCACGATCTGCCCGATGTCTTCGCTGAGTACGCCGCTGCCCTCCCAGTCAAAAGGCACCACTGCGATGGGAATTGGATTGTCGATACCCTGGGTAATCTGAATGCTCAGCTCGGCCTGTACCGAAACTGCAAACAGCGAAAAAAGGCAGCTGAGCAGCAGGGAACGACCGCTTACGCAGGATTTACAACCGCCAATAATTGGTTTACATGGAATCAATTCAACAGGTCCTCGGGTTCGAAAATAAGCGACAAAGATCGAAAGTTCGCATTAAAGACATTAATCGGCAAACTCTGTAATTCTGTGAACGGCGCGGCGCTGAACACCGCGTTCTCCGCGGATCGATCGAAGGCCGGATCACCGCTGGATTGGGTAATTAGCGCATCCAGTAATTCACCCGTTGGCAGCATACGAATCTGCAGGATAGTCCGCATCCCATTTCTGGCACTGGGTGGTCTATTCCACACCTGCTGCAAGGCCTGCTGAATCAAGGCCATGCCGCTCTGCACCAACTCAAATTCGGTACGCGCCGCTTCGGCCGCGGCGGCCGACGCTTCTTCCTGACGGAGGCGCTCTGTCTGCTCTCGTTGGCGTTGTTGCTCCAGTTCCCGCTCACGCTGTTGCTGGTCTCGCTCCTGCAGCTCTCTCACCCGCTGTGAATCCAGGGCTCGCTGCCGCTCTAGTTCTTCACGTTCCACCAGGGCCGCTCGCTGCTGTGCTTCGGCGAGACGCTGGCGCTCCTGTTCCTGGCGGACTCTCTCCGCCTCTGCCGCCGTTTCGGCTTCTGCCTGGCGCTGCTCGCGCTCTCGGGTAATGCGCTGATCCTCGATGCGTTCCAGGCGTTGCCGCTCCTGTACCAGCTGATTGCGAAGCTGGGGATTTTCATCGATGAACAGCGCTTTAATTATAGTCGGTTGTATCAATTCCAGACTATCGGTTCGAGTACTCGATTGCAGGTAGATGAGTGTTGCCAGTAGCAACAGGTGGAAAAATACCGAGCCAACGACCGACAGCGGGTAGCCGTTGTAGATAACCAGATTGTTAAAGGTAGTGCTCATCACTGTCTGCTGCGGCGCTCTATAGACTATTAAACGGTTGAGTAATGAAATTGGGGTTAGTCACACCGGCCTGGTTCAGCGTCGTAAGCAGGTCAATCATCGCCCCCCAGTCGGTTTCGGTATCCCCTTCCAACAGCACCTGAATACTGGGATTAGCGTTCATAATACTGCTCACCTGTTGGCCGACTGTGTCCAGTGTGACCGGACGGCGGTCGTCCCCGGTTGCCCCAATACTCAGGAAGTACTCACCATTAGACGTAATAGACACCACCAGGGTTGCCAGATTTTCATCGATATCCAGTGGTTCATTGTTGGCCTGGGGTAGATCGACATCGATGCCCTGGTTCAGCATCGGCGCAGTCACCATGAACACGATCAGCAGCACCAGCATGACGTCGATATACGGCACGACGTTTATCTCGCTCATGGGCTTGCGCTTCTTACGAACTGTCATTTCCATCTTAAGTATTGTGCCTGCTAGAGAGTTCCTGGGAGTCCCGCTGCTAGTTAGTATGAATCTGCCTGTGCAGAATGCTGGAAAATTCGTCGGAGTACGTGATGTAGCTGCCGGTCACCGCATCGACAAGCGAGGAATATCGGTTGTAGAAAACAACCGCTGGAATCGCGGCAACCAGGCCGAATGCGGTGGCAAGCAAGGCCTCAGCAATACCCGGCGCCACCACCTGCAATGTCACCTGTGTCTGGGTCGCCAAACCCAGGAATGAATTCATGATGCCGATGACTGTTCCAAACAAGCCAATATAAGGAGACACGGAGCCCACGGTGGCCAGGAACGCCACGTGTTTCTCCAGTTTTTCTTCTTCCCGGGAGAAGGCCACCCGCATGGCGCGCTGCGCGCCTTCCATAACAGCTTCGCCGTCTACCGACCCCTGCTGGCGCAGGCGCATGAATTCCTTAAAACCGGCTCGAAAAATATTCTCCATCCCGACAATCTGCAGATTGTCCTGCTGCATCTGGGTGCCTTCTTTATAGAGCTGGCTCAGGTCCATGCCCGACCAGAAGCGCTGCTCAAAACTCAGTACACCTTTCTTCGCCGATGACAACACCAGCCAGCGCTGTACGATGATGACCCAGGAGACAATTGACAGCAGCAACAGCAGCAGAAAGACAAACTGCACCGCCGGGCTGGCATTCAGGACGAGATCTATAACATTAAGACCGTCACTCACTTATTACTCTCCAATTATTTTTTGCCACTTGAAGTAGTTTTATTACTTACCACTTGTTGTTCTACAACGCCGATTAAAATCGGGTTTCGGATTATAGAGTATGACAGTGGTTATCCGCAGGAAATCCGTGGGTTTCAGGGAATTATTCGGCCAATGTGTGAAATAGTTTCGTTAAAACGGATTAAACACGCTAAAACTAACAGTCAGGAGATAAAAACAGGCTGAAAGCTGACCAATCCTGACGTAATTGTGGCAATAGTTCGCCGTCTTTAGACTCAGTGGAAAATTAGTTGTTCGCTTACATCGTGCGACGTTCGGCAGCGGTTATTACGTGCTGAGCGCGCCTTCACCCAAATCGACAAGGCTTACGATTCTGAACCGAAAAGATCCTCGATTTTTCGGGAGGGCTTGATACCGAAGTGGCGGTAGGCATATTGGGTGACCATCCTGCCGCGGGGCGTACGCATAATAAAACCCTGCTGAATGAGGTAAGGCTCCAGCACATCTTCGATGGTGTCACGCTCCTCGCTGATGGCGGCGGCAAGACTGTCGATCCCCACCGGGCCGCCGTCGAATTTTTCGATCATTGTCATGAGCAGGCGCCGGTCCATGTGGTCGAAGCCGTTCTTGTCGATACTCAGCATATCCAGCGCCTTGCTGGCGGAATCCAGGTTGACCGTACCGTCTTCCTTTACCTCGGAATAATCCCGCACTCTTCTTAATAGACGATTGGCAATTCTCGGCGTGCCCCGTGCTCGCCTGGCAATCTCGTTGGCACCGGATGCATCGATAGTGGTGCCCAGGATATCGGCTGAGCGTACTACGATGGTGCTCAGTTCTTCGACGGAATAGAACTCCAGGCGCTGGATAATCCCGAACCGATCCCGCAGCGGTGAAGTCAATAAGCCGGCGCGTGTCGTCGCACCGACCAGCGTGAATGGCGGCAGGTCCAGCTTGATGGAGCGAGCCGCCGGCCCTTCCCCGATCATGATATCCAGTTGATAGTCTTCCATGGCGGGATAGAGAATCTCTTCGATGGCCGGATTGAGACGGTGTATCTCATCGATAAACAGCACGTCACCGGATTCCAGATTGGTGAGCATCGCCGCCAGGTCGCCGGCTTTTTCCATCACCGGCCCGGAGGTACTCTTGATAGCCACATCCAATTCGTGNGCGATGATATGGGCCAGGGTGGTCTTGCCCAGGCCTGGCGGGCCGAATACCAGGGTGTGATCCAGCGCTTCTTTTCTATTGCGTGCCGCTTTGATGAAGATGTCCATCTGTTGCTTCACTTCCTGCTGACCCACGTAATCTTTCAGATAAACGGGTCGAATGGAACGGTCCTGGGAATCCTCGGACTCGGTCGATTCTGCTGATATCAGGCGTTCTTCTTCCATGTCAGACCATACTCTTCAATGCTAGGCGGATCAGCGCTTCGCTGTCGCTGATATCCGGGCTTTGCCTGAGCACCTGGGCGATAGCCTGTGCCGCACGCTGCGGTTTATAGCCGAGGCTGATCAGTGCAGTCTCTGCATCTCTGCTTGCCGCGCCTATAGAGGNAGCAAGATTACTCGCATCCGCCCCGCTGACCGCTGCGTCAACCGTATCCCAGTCACCCAGGCGATCGCGCATCTCGACGATCAGGCGTTCCGCTGTCTTCTTGCCGATGCCGGGCATGTTTACCATACTGGTGATGTCGTTGTTGCGGACAGTGCGCGCGAACTCATCCGCTTCCATGCCAGACAGAATTCCCAGCGCCAGCTTCGGCCCCACGCCATTAACCCGAATCAGGGAACGAAACATGGCCTTGCCTTTAGTGTCGTAAAAACCGTAAAGCAGTTGTGCATCTTCCCTGACCACGAAATGGGTGTACAGGACAAGCTCCTGACCGATTTCCGGCAACTGGTAAAGAGTGCTCATGGGCACCTGAATTTCGTAGGTGATGCCACCGACTTCCACCAGAATTTCCGGGGGTTGCTTATCGATCAGGATGCCGCGTATCTGTCCTATCAAAATCTACTCTCTACGCCTGCAGGCATCGGATTAACGACGCANGCGCTTCTTACTGAATGATTTGGCGCCAGCCATACGGATCAGACTGGCCTGCGTATTAGCGTGACAAATCGCCACCGCCAATGCGTCCGCCGCGTCTTCGGCTATGGTATCACTTATATTCAGCAGCGCTTTAACCATGTGCTGTACCTGTGCCTTCTCGGCCGCTCCCGTACCTACCACGGCCAGCTTGACCTTGCGAGCGGAATACTCTCCGATGGGCAGGTCGTGGGTCAGGCANGCAGTNATGGCCGCACCCCTGGCCTGGCCCAGCTTTAACACCGAGGCCGCGTTCTTACCCATGAACACTTCTTCTATCGCCGCCTGTTGCGGTGAACTCTGCTGGATTACTTCACATAAACCGTTATGAATCTTCTTCAACCGCTCCGGGAGTGACTCGGTGCGGGTTGTTATGCAGCCACAATCGATGTACTCGAGCCTGTTGCCGACCGAATTGATCAGACCATAGCCGGTAACCCTCGAACCGGGATCTATGCCAAGGATTATTGCCATGGGTTTTCCTGAGGATAAAGTAGCGTGATGGTTAGGCAGTTAACTACTACAGGTTTGCACTGGTTTATAGTTGCGCTGCGACTGCGTCAGAGATGTTCGCATTGGAATACACATTCTGTACATCATCTAAGTCTTCCAGATGCTCCACAAGCTTTAGCAAACTTTGTGCGCCGTCCAGATCCAGGTCGACTTCTGTCGATGTCAGCATGGTCATTTCTGCCCGCTCTGGGTCCATNCCGCCGGCCCTCAAACCATCCTGCACGCCACCGAATGTCTCCAGCGTAGTCAACACATCGATACTGCCATCGGCATTGGTCACGACATCATGGGCACCAGCGTCCAGGGCCAGTTCCAGAATCTGTTCCTCATCGCTGCCGGCTGGAAAACTGATGACGCCGGTCTTCTCAAACAGATAAGCCACCGAGCCGTTGGTACCGAGGCTGCCGCCGAACTTGCTGAAACCGTGTCGCACTTCTGCCACGGTGCGATTCTTGTTATCCGTGAGAGTCTCACACAGGATGGCCACCCCACCCGGCCCATAGCCTTCATATTGCAGTTCTTCAAGAGTGTCACTCTCTGCCGTGCCGGCGCCGCGGGCGACAGCGCGATCGATGGTGTCGCGGGTCATGTTGGCACCGAGCGCCTTGTCGACAACGGCACGCAGGCGCGGATTGTCGGCGATGTTGCCACCGCCCAGCTTGGCCGCCACCGTCAACTCGCGGATTATCTTGGTAAATGCCTTGCCGCGCTTGGCGTCCTGGCCAGCCTTGCGGTGTTTAATATTNGCCCATTTACTGTGACCTGCCATAACGTTCACTTCCGGCTGTTGATTTGGGTTAACTCAGGAAGGCGGTTTGACTTCCCGCAGTCTGATATTCAATTCGGCCAGCTGCTGGCTCGACACCTGGCCCGGTGCGTCGGTGAGCGGACAGGCAGCCGACTGTGTCTTCGGGAAGGCGATCACCTCCCGTATCGAGGACGAATCGGTCATCAACATGATCAGTCGATCGAGTCCGAAGGCGATGCCGCCGTGGGGAGGACAGCCGAAACTCAATGCCTTTAACAGGAAACCAAACTTCTCTTCGGCCTCCGCCTCGCCGATACCGAGTGCCTGGAACACCGCCTGTTGCATCTGGGGTTTGTTGATACGCACCGAACCACCACCCAGTTCGGTACCGTTCAGCACCATGTCGTACGCACGGGACAGTGCCCCGAGAGGGTTGTCGATGAGTTCCTGCGCATCGCAGGCCGGTGCGGTAAACGGGTGATGCAGCGAGGTAATGCTGCCGTCGCTGTTCTCTTCAAACATGGGAAAATCCACCACCCATAATGGCGCCCAGCCATCGCGAACCAGTTCGAGGTCCTCAGCAACCTTAATTCGCAATGCACCGATGGCCTCATTGACCACCTTGGCCTTGTCCGCGCCGAAGAAGATGATATCGCCAGTCTGTGCCTGCAGCTTCTGTATGAGTTCGGCAGTGACCTCAGCGCCGATGAATTTAATGATGGGTGATTGCAGACCGTCCATGCCGGCTGCGATGTCGTTGACCTTGATCCAGGCCAATCCTTTCGCGCCATAAATGCCAACGAATTTCGTGTAATCGTCGATGATCTTGCGGCTCAGGCTGGCACCGCCGGGTACGCGCAGTGCCACGACGCGACTTTCAGGATCTTTGGCTGGCCCGGCGAATACTTTGAAATCCACCGCCGCCATGAGATCGGCTATATCCACCAGCTCCAGATCTATACGCAGATCCGGCTTGTCAGAACCGTAGCGGCGCATGGCCTCGGCGTGGCTCATCTGGGGAAAGCTGTCAAACTCCACGTCCATGTGCGTCTTAAATAGGTGGCGCACCATCTCTTCCATGATCACCATGATCTCATGCTCATCCATGAAGGAGGTTTCCACGTCGATTTGGGTAAATTCTGGCTGTCGGTCGGCACGCAGATCTTCATCACGAAAACACTTGGCAATCTGATAGTAACGATCCATGCCCGACGCCATCAGTATCTGCTTAAACAGCTGAGGGGATTGCGGCAGGGCAAAGAACCGATTCGGATGGGTCCTGCTGGGTACCAGATAATCGCGGGCGCCTTCCGGAGTTGCCTTGGTCAGCAGCGGCGTCTCGATGTCGAGAAAGCCATTGCTATCCATGAAATTACGCACGGTGTTTGCCACCTTGGATCGAAACCGTAAACGTTCTGCCATTTCCGGGCGGCGTAAATCGAGATAGCGATAGGTCAATCGCAGGTCTTCATTCACTTCAACATGTTCATCCAGTTGGATCGGTGGCGTGTCGGCGGCATTGAGCACTTCCAACTGCTTGCCCAGTACTTCGATCTTGCCGGTGGGCATCTCCGAGTTAATGGTTCCCTCAGGCCGCAGTCGCACACGTCCCTGCACCTTTATAACGAATTCGTTACGCACCCCCTCGGCAATGGCAAAACTCTCCACCGTGTCCGGGTCGTAAACCACTTGGGCAATCCCTTCGCGATCCCGGACATCGAGAAAGATGACGCCACCGTGGTCTCTGCGCCGGTGCACCCAGCCGTAGAGTAAGACGTCCTGATCGACGTGTGATTCGTTTAATTCTCCGCAATAATGACTGCGCATACTTAATTCCCGTAATTAAAACTATTCAATACAGCCGCACCCACAATCAACTGCCAGGCTCTGGAGCCTGGCAGCTGATTGTGGATTTCAAACATCTGCCGTTTTGGCTTTGGGCTTGTTTGTAGCAGTTTCGCCAGGGCTCCTGGATTTCTGATTGGCCCCTTTGCTCTGTTTATTCTCTTTACTCTCTTTAACCGTTGGTTTTTCACCACTGCCTGCTTTGTCTGTCCCGGCCGCGTCATTGGCTTTCGAGTCGGAACTGGCGACCGATTCCGATTCCGCCAACTGCCTCTTGTCTCCGGTCTTAAAATCGGTCTCATACCAGCCACTGCCCTTGAGTCGAAAACTGGCGGCCGATATCAATTTCTTGAGTTCTTGCCGGTCGCAGGCAGGGCATTGGGTCAAAGGATCGTCGCTGATCTTTTGCAGGGCCTCCAGCTTGTTATCACAGTTGCCACATTGGTACTCATAAATCGGCATGATTCGGGTCTTCCTCAATTGCGCAGTCCGTCCAATTCCTGCCAAAAGCAGGTCATCTACTCTGCTGACCGGCAGAGCCCGAACGGTAAAAACCGGCGATTATACCTCAGGACCCTCTTAACAAGTATATGGCCACTCTGCAGGAATCTGTCGTGTTCTGCCGCTAGGCGTCGTGCGCAGGGAATGGCCACACCCTTGGCAAGTGCGACAACGACGCGGCGGAGCATGACAGATCCTGCCGGTCGGGTGCTGACACCGAGTGTGCTCTCAGCGTTGCACTGACTTGCAAGGTCGACACATGGGTGACCGCCAGGGGCCGCTCCTGCGCATCCCTGCGCTCGCGGCATTAATGCGTCCATGCACGTCATGGCGGAAATGCAGGTTTTGCATCGTACAGGGATGTCACTTAGTAGAGCAATGCAGGAGCAATTGCCGAGGAGCAAAAACCTGCCGCCAGTGCGCCTTGATAGCAGAATTGGCTGTAGGACAGAGGTATTGCTGTAAGCAAGAGTGGTCATATACTTGTTAAGAGGGTCCCTATATGTTTTTTACCACGCACCCCCGATACACGATGATTTATGAATCGGTTGGCCAGCGACTGAAATCCAGTCGAGATCTGAGCAAGGATTCGAACTGCAAGCCAATGGAAAATCTTCACTTCAGTCAAGCCGGGGAATCCAACAGCCGAGCATCTGGCTCACAATCCTGCAGATTTTCCACAGTACGATCGCAGCTTCGTTGTGCAATGTAGTCGCGCCGCAGTTTGCTAGCTAACATTGCAATCTGAGATTTTAGGGTTTTATGTCATGAGTTAGATAGAGCCAGGCACGGTCTGCAAATTCCTGTGACAGATTTTGGCTAGTGCGCTTGCAATGACACGTCGTTATTCGTCTCCAGTGCAGTAGTTAATTTGACGGGGCGCGTGCTAATCAATTGTCGAATCTTGCCGGGCGATGTGGCTGACGTTTTCGGTTCACAGCAAAGCTCTTTTTCGATTACTAATTGCTGCAATATTTACCATAGGTAACACTTCACCAAAAAAAATGTGAGATACCTAAAACCAGGCTATGGCAACTCGGATTTTTATTGACAAACATCCCCTAAAAAAAATTCGTCAATAGAGATTGAGTCTATTTTTATCGATGTTTTAGCTTTTTTTAATCGAGCTCACATTATTCGCAGAAGTACTTGCTCAGTCATTATGAATGATTTATAAATACACCCCCCTGAACGACTAATGGGTGAAGTGACAGGCAACGAGTTTCTCATTACACAGTGAACAAATTTTTAGACGTCTCCTTATCCGGCTTTCCTGGAGCGTTCAACCACAATAAAGCACATAAAGAGATAGGGCATGGCTGTTAAACGATCAACTGCAAGAGCAACGACAAAAAGAAAAGCGAGTACCGCTACAAATAAAAAAGCCCCAGCAATTCAGAAAAAATATACCAAGACTGAAATCCTTAACGAGATTGCACTAAAAGCTTCGGTGAGCAAGAAAGAAGTAACAGCAGTTCTCGAAGAGCTGGCAGTCATTATCGAACGCCATATCAAGAAACGGGCTGTCGGTGAATTCACATTGCCGGGCTTGTTGAAGATTAAATCGGTGGTACGACCCGCCCGACCGGCACGGAAAAACGTACCAAATCCATTTCGCCCGGGTGAGCTCATGGATATACCCAGGAAACCGGCCAGCACTCGGGTCAAGGTACTGCCCCTGAAAAAGCTCAAAGAGTTTGCACTTTAACAGGCGCTAGCCATCACAGTTTGATTTGCTTCAGCTTGGATTAAAGAGAGCATTAAATATTACTCTGAGTAGCCACTAAAAAATAAAGCGGAAATAGTGAGAAGGGCAGCCAATGGCTGCCTTTCTTTTATGTTACCTTTCCAGCCTGATAAAACAGATCGAATTAACAACGCCAAGCAAACTACAAAATGCGTGCCAGTAAATACCTGTTAGCAACCGTAAAAGAAACTCCTGCCGATGCTGAAGTGGTCAGCCATCAGCTGATGTTGCGTGCCGGTATGATTCGAAGGCTGGCCAGCGGACTATACACCTGGCTGCCTCTGGGTCTGCGGGTACTGCACAAGGTAAGCAACATCGTGCGTGAGGAAATGGACCGCTCGGGTGCCATGGAAGTCTCCATGCCGGTGGTACAGCATGCCGAACTCTGGGAAGAATCAGGGCGCTGGCAAGACATGGGTCCTGAGCTGTTGCGCTTCAGGGATCGGCATGACCGCGACTTCTGTCTGGGACCTACCCACGAGGAAGTCATCACCGATTTGGTTCGCCACGAGTACAGCAGCTACAAACAGCTGCCCGCAAACCTGTATCAGATTCAGACGAAATTTCGCGATGAGCGCCGACCTCGATTCGGCGTAATGCGCGCCAGAGAATTCATCATGAAAGATGCCTACTCCTTTCATGTCGATGCTGCGTCTCTCGAAGCAACCTACCAGGTGATGCACAACACCTACTCTACTATCTTCACCAAGCTGGGGCTGGATTTTCGTCCAGTGCTTGCCGACTCGGGCAGTATCGGTGGCAGCACCTCCCATGAGTTTCATGTACTGGCAGACTCGGGTGAGGATGAAATCGTCTTCAGTACGGGGAGTGACTATGCCGCGAATCGTGAACTCGCCAAGGGTTCGATCCCACCCGAATCCACTGCTAAGGAATTGTTGCAGGCAGAACTGATAGACACCGGTGACGCTTTTACAATCGATGCGGTGGCCGGGCTGTTAGATGTGGATTCGAAATCCATCGTCAAGACTCTGTTGGTGTATGCCGAAGGCGAAAACGGTGAGGCTTCCAATGAGATAGTGGCATTACTGCTTCGAGGCGATCAGGAACTGAACGAGACCAAGGCACAAAAAATCGCTGGCATCGCAGCGCCTCTGCAATTCGCCGACGATGAAACTATCGAAAAAACTATTGGATGCCCGCCGGGCTGTATCGGCCCAACCCAGTTGTCGATTCGTACTCTGGCGGATCACTCCGTTGTCGATCTCAAAAACTTTGTGTGTGGCGCCAACCAACCAAGCAAGCACTACCAGAATGCCAATTGGGGAGAGAGTTTCAAATACGATGAAGTTACGGATCTTCGCAAGGTCCAGGAAGGCGACCTCAGTCCTGACGGCAAGGGTAACTTAGCGATCAAGCGCGGCATCGAAGTCGGTCACATTTTTCAGCTCGGCACAAAGTACAGCGAAGCACTGAACGCCAAGGTGCTCGATAAAAATGGCAGGGCAGTTGTCATGTCCATGGGTTGTTACGGCATCGGTGTTACCCGAGTCATTGCCGCATGTATCGAACAGAGTCACGATGAGCGCGGCATAATCTGGCCTGAAAATATCGCTCCATTTAAGCTGATCGTCGTACTGATCGATGCCCATAAATCGGAACAGGTGGTGGAATTTTCAGAATCGCTTTACCAACAACTGACCTCGCAGGGTATGGAGGTGTTATTGGATGACCGCGATAAGAAGACTAGTCCCGGCGTGAAATTCGCCGAATCCGAACTCATCGGCATTCCCCATCGCATTGTCATCTCTTCACGCAGCCTGGCCGACGCTGTGGTTGAGTACACCTGCCGAGCCACAGGTGAAAAACAAGCGATCGCCTCCGACAAAGTCCTGGCATTTATCAACGCCACGATCAGACTGGAACAATCAAGCTAGGGACTTTAGCCCGGATGTTTCGCCAGATTCCGTAGCGAGGGCGATCCAGGGTGCGCGATCTGTAGAGTTCGCGGCCGCTCCTGCGCATCCCTGCGCTCGCGGCATACCGTTTATCCTGAACATAACTGAGAAGTGCGCAGGCGTACTCGTGCAGTACGTCGAGCGCGGCGAAGGAGCGAACTCTACAGAGGGCGTGCCCTGGAGCGGCGACATGCATGGATGCATTAATGCCGCGAACGCAAGGATGCGCAGGAGCGGCCGCAGTAGGAATTTGGTCTTGCTGTGAGCAAGAGTGGTGAAATATCCGGGCTTAATCCCGCACTTCAAAATCATCCAACTGCGGATCGTCACAGCCCTGTAGTTCCACGGATTGTACGCTGGCCGCAGTCGATCCCTTGCCTAGCCAGGCCTTCATGAATTCTATGGCCAATTTGTTGCCGGTGATCAAGATTTCGACATCGCCCTCTTCGGTATTTCTAATCCAGCCGGTGAGATTCAGATTGCGCGCCTTGGTCTGTGCCGCCGATCGGAAAAACACCCCTGAACCCAGCCCTTGACCAGACCGGTGACTGCTGTAGTGAGTGTTGTCATCGATTAGTTTCCTCTCTTTTACTTGGGAGCCTCTGCCACCCGCTCGGTGACTCAATCCGGGCTATTGCTGTGGGTAGCGATTCAATATCCCGTATACTACTCGAAAATCAACCTGAACTGGATTTTCATGGCACTTCAAACCTCCAATCTGCAATCCCTGATTGCGGCTCTCGGGGCCAGGACCAGTGCCTTTATCTGGCAGCCCGATCTCGAAGCACAGCCCTTCTGGAAGCGGCTACTGATTCGAAGTCTGCAGATTCTGATAGCGGTGGTACGGGACATGGTGAGCGGCCAGCTGTCACTGCGAGCGATGAGTCTGGTGTTTACCACGGTGATTGGTTTCTTCCCACTGCTGGCACTCAGCTTTGCCGTGTTGAAGAGTTTCGGGGTTCACAATGCCATGGAACCCGCCTTGCTTACCCTGTTGCAGCCACTCGGCGAGCGGGCCAATGAATTTACTTCTGAGGTGCTTAACTATGTCGACAGCCTGCAGGTAGAACTGATTGGAATAATCAGTATCGGTGTGCTGCTGTATATCCTGCTGGACATGATGCGCAAAATCGAATCCTCCTTTAACTACATCTGGGCGGTAAAGCAGGGCCGCTCCTGGTCCAGTCGCATTAGCGAGTACCTGTTCGCGGTGATAGTCAGCCCCTTACTGTTATCTCTCTCAATCAGCATCACCTCCTCTGTAAACACTAATTTCTTCGAGCAGCTGTTGCAGAACCTGATTTTCGGCGGGCTCATCCTGGAATTCACGGCGTTTATCGTTTCCATCCTGTTCATGTCGCTGGCATTCGCCTTTGCTTATGGTTTTTTGCCGAACACCCGCGTGAAATTCGGCTCGGCATTCATCGGTGGTTTCGTAACAACTATTATCTGGAAGTTAATGGGATCAGTGTTTCAAGAATTCTTCGTGGCCTCCGCCAGAGAATCGATCTATCTGGCATTCGCCACTCCCATTGCGGTGATGTTTTTCATTTACATCGGCTGGTTGGTGGCACTGATCGGCAGCAGCATCGCCTTCTATCACCAACACCCTGCCAAGGCGCGTACCGGTCGGGGTAAACTGCAACTGAGCATCACTCAGCAGGAGCGATTGAGTCTGGCTGTCGCCACGGTCATAATCCAGCGCTTCGCAGCGGGTGGGGAGCCCATGAATGAAGATCAGTTGGCGGCAACTCTCGGCAGCAGTCCGGTGGCTATCGAGAGCGCCCTTGAGACCCTGGAAAATATCGGTCTGATAGTTCACACGGGTGAGGAACCCAGTAGATTCCTGCCCGGTAAATCGGTGGCAGACTGTACGATGGTGGATATCTGGAAAGCAGTTCGACATTATAATGAGGACCAGCTGTACGCTGCTGCAGAGTCGGATGCCATGCAACAGGTACATGAATTTCAGGCCAGTCTCGATGCCGCGGTAGAACAGCAACTCGGCCAGCAACCTATTGTCAGTTCCTCATCGAGCGATAGTCCAAGCCCGCCGCCAGCGGACATTACTCAGGGAGCCTCTGAACAAGTAGATGGCCACTCTGCGGAACCCTGTCGTGTTCTGCCGCAAGACGTCGTGCGCAGGTAATGGCCGCACCCTTGGCAAGTACGACAACGACGCGGCAGAGCGCGACAGGGCCCGCCCGAAGGGGCTTTCAGCCAGAGCGGTCATATACTTGTTCAGAGGCTCCCATACTTAATGTTAAAACCGGAAACTGATACTAGGAGCGCTACATTGGCAATGCAAGCTATCACAATCTACCACAACCCGAACTGCTCCAAATCGCGTGCCGCCCTAGCACTGTTGGAAGAGAACGACGTCAATCCGCAAATTATCTATTATCTGGACTCGCACCCCGGCAGCGCTGAGTTACGCGAATTGCTGGTGAAATTGAATCTGGATCTGCGGGATATTTTGCGTAGCGGTGAAAAGGAGTATGCAGATCTGGGGCTGGACGATGCATCGCTAAGCGAGGAAATCCTCTTCGATATTGTCTACAAACACCCACAGCTGCTGCAGCGGCCGATTGTCGTGCAGGGTGACAGGGCTATTCTGGGAAGGCCGCCGGAGAACGTGCTGGCCTTACTCGAGGAATAACAGCGATGGACCTACCTTATGTACTGGTGCTGTACTACAGCCGCTATGGCGCCACGACAAAAATGGCCCAATTAATCGGTCGCGGGGTCGAACAGGCGGGCCAGATTGAGGCACGGATTCGCACCGTGCCTTCGGTATCACCCGATATGACCGCGAGTGAGCCGGAAGTACCGGACAGCGGCGCCGTGTATTGCACCGAAGATGACATGCGATCCTGTGTCGGCCTGGCACTGGGCAGCCCTACTCGCTTTGGCAACATGGCGGCGGCGCTGAAGCATTTTCTGGACGGCACTGGCGCACTGTGGGTATCGGGCTCGCTCATCGACAAACCGGTTGGCTGCTTTACTTCCAGCAACTCCATGCACGGGGGCCAGGAAACGACTCTACTGACCATGGCGATCCCCATGCTGCATCACGGCATGGTTTACTGCGGCGTGCCCTACTCCGAGGCGGCACTTACCGCAACCACCAGCGGCGGTACTCCCTATGGCGCCAGCCATCATGCCGGCACAGAAAACAACAATCCCCTCACCTCGCACGAAAAACAAATCTGCCTGGCGCAGGGTAAACGACTTGGCGAACTCAGCCTGAAACTGCGTGGCTGAGCGGGCCGTGAGCGAGCCGCCCACAGCACTGCCCGCGACCGTCAAACGATGGCAACAATGGGTGCTGGCCAGCTACTACGGATTGATTGCCTCCTTTGGCATTAATTGTTTCTTAGCGGTTGGCTTCGGCAATGGGTCAATGCTCGTCATCTGGTTTATCCAGGTATTTCCCCTGTTGCTGTTTGCCATCTCCTTGCACCGCCAGCAAGTCCGCAGCTACGTCTGGCTAAGTCTGGTGGTGCTGTTGTATTTCATGCACGGCGTGTTAGTGCTATTCGATCCGCTTAGAGTCTGGCTGGGCGTGATAGAAGTGAATTTGTGTATCGCGCTGTTTGGGTGCCTGGTGATATTTATCAGACGCTACCACGAGCATTATCAGGTTCTCTGAGGTAGCAAAAAACTTACCAGTTCATCGTAGTCTTCACCAGCGGTATGGTGAGTGACCTCTTATGAAGTAGAGAGCTCTCATCCAGTTTCTCGAGCACTTCCATCAGACCGGACATGCTGCGATCGCCGCGTTGATAGATGAAATCGACCACCGGGTTCGACAATTGCATGCCACGATTGGCAGCGCGCATTTGCAACGCACGAAGTTTCTCAGCCTCATCCAACGGTTTGAGATGGTAGATCAGAGAGGACTTCAGGCGTGAATCCAGATCCGCCAATTCGATCTCTAAATTCTGCGGGCCTGTATTCGACCCGAGCAGCAGAGTCGTGTCGCTTTCCCTGATGGCATTAAATGCCGTGAACAGGGCTGCCTCCCAAGCGGCATCTCCACACAGGACTTCTATGTTATCGATGCAAACCAGAGATAGGCTGTTAGTACCCAGCAGAATTTCCGGCGTGAATTCCCTATTTTGAAGCATCGGCAGGTAGAGTGCCCCGCCATGCTCAACCTCCTCGCGATGGCACATCGCCTGCAGCAGATGGGTAATCCCCACCGAGGCTGGGCCCCACAGATAGAACACCTGCCCGGCGGCACCCGCTCCCTGCAGATTCTGAATCAGTTGCTGATTCGCCTCGTTCACCAGAAAATTTGCGAAGGTCGCCTCGTCATTCAGGCGCACACCCAGCGTCAACTGGGTAGGAATGGCATCGGTCATGAACGGGTCCCGGGAATCATGTCCTAGCGGGTCCAGCGATAGTGCAGTACCGTGCGCGGATCGAGCTGCGAACTGGTGATCGGTAACAGATCCCGATCCAGTGCAATCAGCTCGAATAATTGCTGTGGATCACCCAATAGACCGAGCTGCAACTCCAGGCGTTCGCCATCCAGCGCGGCCATGCTGACGCTCTGCACCAGACCCAGACTGCTGACGTAGCTGACCAGCGCCGAATAGGCGCTGAGATCCTTGATGCCTTCGACACGCAACCTGACCACTTGCTGACTCGACGTTTCCGGTACGATGGCAAAATAACTGGCCAACTGGTTAGTGATGCGATCCAGGGGGGCGTTCAGATAGCCTGCCAGTTCCTCGTCGTAGCCATCGAATACCTCCACCTGACCCTGAAAGATAAACTGCCACAGACCCACTAATTCGCCGCTGGCGGTAAAAAGCAGCCGCCCGGATAACACGCTGTCGGCGCCATAACGAGAACTGGCAACGCTGATGACAGCTTCGTCCTGGGTCCATAATGCCTCTTCAGACAGGGCGCGCCGGTCTTCGAAATCGAGCACCGGGAAAATGATGGGCAGGCCTCGCTCCGTAACGAAGTCCTGAATAATGGCGATGATGCGGGGATTGGAATCGGCTGTCAGCATGCTGCGTTCGCCTTCGGCATTCTGCAGCGCCAACCACACCAGTACACTGGGGCGATTACTGTCCCACACGGGAATGTTCGCACTGGCCAGCAGCTCGTCCAGCAAGGAGGCGGCAAAATTTACATCGATATAGCGCTGCTCGCGAAGTGCCGGCAGGCTACTCGCCGCCAGCTCGGGGTCTACTTGCCCTGCCTGATCGGTCTCCGGGTCCGCTGGCCGAGGTAACTCATCGGCAATGACTTCCACCGTCTCGCTGGCATAACTGATTCCTTCAACATAGCTCTGGGCGTTGCGTACCGCCTGTTGCAGTACCGGGTGTTCCAACCAACGGCGTTCGCCGGTGATCTTGAGCAGCACCGCCTCAAGCGCCTCACGAAAGGCACGGTCGCGCTCCGTATCACTCTCATTGGCGATCGCAACACGCTGTTCATAAAGCCCGTTGACCTGCAACGCGTAGCTGCCGAATTCCGCCAATCCCAGCAACAGCGAGATAATCAGCAGAGCACAGACACGCTTGTGTTTCGGATAAGTCATTGCGCGGATAATACTGCAAAAAGTGGCTGATGTGATGCATCTCTACAAATCTGTAGTGATTCAGTGAGGCATGTCTGGCCTGAGCTATCGAGTTCGGCCTCTTACAAAAAGAGCCCAGACTCCGTGTCTGGCAGCTATTCGTAGTACATGTGAGGGATATATTAGCCACTGACTAGCACCGAGCTTCTTGGTAAACTGCACGCCTCTTTAGAACCCGCCGTATTTTTTTGCCAGGATTGTTCCCATGCCCCTCGATGACGATGATGATGACGCCACCGACGAAAGTGGTGATTCACTGAATTACCGCGACGCCGGAGTCGATATCGACGCCGGCAATGCACTGGTCGAGAAGATAAAGTATGTCACCCGACGCACCCATCGACCCGAAGTACTCTCGGAACTGGGCGGCTTTGGTGCGCTGTGTGAAATTCCCGCTAAATACCAGCACCCGGTACTGGTCTCGGCGACCGACGGTGTTGGCACCAAGTTAAAACTGGCCATGCAGCTGGGCAGGCATGACAGCATCGGAACCGACCTGGTGGCCATGTGCGTGAACGACTTGATCGTGTGTGGCGCCGAGCCGTTGTTCTTTCTCGACTACTATGCGACTGGCGGGCTCAACGTCGATACCGCCACCGCAGTAGTCACCGGAATCGGTCACGGCTGTGAGTTAGCCGGTTGCGCGCTGATCGGCGGCGAGACCGCCGAGATGCCTGGCATGTATTCAGGAGAAGACTACGACCTGGCGGGATTCGCCGTGGGTGTGGTCGAGAAATCCGAGATCATCGATCAAAGCAAGGTCAGCTTCGGCGACAGCCTGATCGGGCTGGCCTCCTCCGGTCCTCATTCCAATGGCTACTCGTTGATTCGCAAGATCGTCGAGCGCAGCGAGGCCGACCTCAATGAGCAGTTCGGCGACACTTCTCTCGGCGAGGCCCTGTTGGCTCCCACCACGATCTATGTCAAGGCATTGCAATCGCTGTTCGCTAACATATCCGTGAATGCCATCGCCCATATAACCGGTGGGGGCATCACGGAAAACCTGCCGCGTGTATTGCCCGATGCAGCACAGGCAAAGATCGACCTGGATAGCTGGCAACCCCCTGCTATCTTTGGCTGGCTACAGCAGCAGGGAAATGTGCTCGACACTGAAATGTATCGAACCTTTAACTGCGGCATCGGCATGGTGATCTGTGTCAATCCAGACCAGGCACAAAGGGCGTTACAACTGTTAAGCGAAGCGTCTGTAGAGGCCTCCATCATCGGCGAAGTCACGACCCGGAAGGCAAACGAGGAAGCCGTCGTTCTGACCTAGGAGTATGCGGATATGAACCAGCTCACTTCCTGTCATATTGCGGTGCTGATTTCCGGCAGCGGCAGCAATCTGCAGGCTTTGATTGACAACAGCATCGCCTCAAACTTCAAGATAAGCGCCGTGATCTCCAATAATCCTGATGCCTATGGCCTGCAGCGTGCCGAACGTGACGGAATTCCAGTACAGGTGATCAACCACCGCGGCTTCGACTCACGGGAAGAGTTTGACCTGGCACTTAGTAACGCCATCGATGAGATCGGTGTTGACTTGATCGTGCTGGCAGGTTTCATGCGCATCCTCGGCAGTACATTCGTTAACCACTTCAGCGGCCGCATCCTCAATATCCACCCTTCGCTATTACCCAGATATCCCGGCATCGACACTCACCAGCGAGCCCTCGACGCCGGTGACAAGGAGCATGGTGTGTCGATACACTTCGTTACCGAGGACCTGGACGGCGGGCCCGTCGTCGCCCAGGATAGAGTGCCAGTACTTAAAGGAGATACCACCGAGGAACTGGCAGCCCGAGTGCTCGAGAAAGAACATCTCATCTACCCCAAGGTGGTCTCCTGGTTCGCCAGCGGTCGGCTGCGCATGAAAGCGCAGCACGCAATCCTTGACGGCGAGCCGCTACCCCCTACCGGCGTGGAAGTGCATCGTGACACGATTACTGAACCCAGCGATATCCATCTACCTGATCACCTGTAGTGCGCTAAGCCTCGGGCAGGATGTAGCCGAGTTTTCCGCCAACTACCAGGCCAGCGCCAACGGCATCGCAGCTGACGCACAGCGCACATTGCAGCGACTGAACGGAGGGATGTATCGCCTGACTAATTCCCTGGAGGCATCACTGGCCGGGCAGGTGATCGCAAGGCTGGAACAGGCCAGTGAGTTTCAACTGGATGACCAACGCGTCATCCCCTTTTCCTACAGCTACCTGTTGACGGGAATCAGCTCCAAGGCCAGTGCTATCAATTACAACTGGGACGCCGGCGTTGCCCTCAGTAGCGCAGACGATGAAAGCTGGCCGCTGGATCTGACTGAGGGGGTGATGGACCAACTGAGTCACCAGTTTGCCTTCAGACAGAAGATTCTACGGGGGGAGTTCGAAAATCTTGAATTTCAACTCATCGACGAAGATGAAATCGAATTGCACAACTACCGGGTGATCGGCGAAGAGCAATTATCGACACCACTGGGGCTGCTGAAAAGTACCCGCCTGGAACGGGTACGTGAAGATGCAGACGACGAACGCCGTACGGTGATCTGGCTGGCCAATGACTGGGAGTTCCTGCTGGTAAAGATCGAACAGGTAAATAGATCGGGCCTGCGCATCGAACTGGAACTTGAGAATGCTACTGTGGACGGTAGCGAAGTCACCGCCCTTCCTTAGAATGCCCGTAACTCAGCAGCTTGTCCTGCAGCTTCCTCGATAAAACCGCCTAGCAGTTAGGCTGACGCAGTCTGATCGTCGGTCGACTGATTCTCCGCCTCGGGGTCTGTTGAATTAGACCTATCCACGGCTTTGTCATCGGCCATCTGACTCTGCGCAAGCTCTTCACCTGTACCTGCTTTTTTAGCCAGCTTGTATTTGCGCATCTTCTCCACCAGGGTGGTTCGATGTAGCTGCAGCCGATTGGCTGCTCTGGCCACCACGCCACCGCTATCGCTCAAGGCCTGTGCGATAAGGCCCTTTTCAAGGTTCGCCAGGTATTCCTTAAGATCGAGGCCACTCAGGGGCAGGATGGCATCGGCTGTGGAATCTTGTGGCGACGGCGCAGCGTCGATGTCGACAACGTCCGCCTGTTCCGCTGAGCCTTCTTCGCCTACATCAAGCTGACTGGCCTCTGCATCGCCCAGATGGCGAAAACTTTCCGGCAGCTCGTTGACTCCAACGATGCCATGGGGATGCATGATCGCCATGCGCTCCACCAGGTTGGCCAGCTCTCTGACATTGCCTAGCCAGGGATGACGACACAGCGAGGCGATGGCGCCGGAGTTGAAGCGCACCGAACCGCGCTGCTCTGACTCCATGATCGATATCAGTTCATTCAGCAGCAAGGGCACGTCTTCGGCGCGCTGCCGCAGGGAAGGCATTTCGATGGGGAACACATTCAGCCGGTAGTAAAGATCCTGCCGAAACTCGCGCTCCTCGATCATCTGTTCAAGGTCTTTATGGGTGGCGGCAATGATGCGCACATCGGTCTGTATCGTCTTTACGCCGCCGACTCTCTCGAAACTGCGCTCCTGCAGGACGCGCAATAACTTCACCTGCATGTTCAGCGGCATGTCGCCGATTTCATCGAGAAACAGTGTGCCACCATCGGCCAGCTCAAAGCGCCCGGCCCGGGAGGCAATGGCACCGGTGAAGGCACCTTTCTCGTGACCGAACAGTTCACTCTCCAACAGCTCCCGCGGAATCGCGCCGCAATTGATCGGCACGAAGGGCTGCTCCGAGCGGGAGGAGTTGAGATGCAGGTTTCGCGCGATAACCTCCTTGCCCGTGCCAGACTCACCGGTGATTAATACACTGACCTCGGTATTCGCCACCTGACCCATTACCTGCCTGACTCGCTGCACGGCGTCACTCTTGCCCACCAGGTTGCGAAACATGTTGTAGTCCTGCACCCCATCGAAGTCGCGCAGGCGATTAAAATGCTCGTGAAATAACTTGGCTTTGTGCAAAGCATCCAACAGGGGTTGATGGCGCAGCTCGCTATCGAGGCTCGCCGTGATACGGGTTAGCAATTCATCATCCAGCCCAGCGGGAATTTCATGCTCCCCTATCAGGACGAACGAAGTGCCCTTCTCCCACTCATGGATTTCCGTCAGCAAAGACACCAACTCAGTTTGCTCGCAGGCACCTACAATCGCCACCGCAATATCGGCAGGTCGATTGGTCGCCTCGGCCACTGGTGTCTGCCAGTAATTGGAGGTGGCGGGAATCACCGATTCACCGATGAAAGCGAGCACCGTCTCCAGTTCGTGGCGAGACTCTTCGTTGTCATCGATTAGCAGAATGCTGCTTGTCTGAACCATTGCGGGAATCTGTTGGTCTGGTTTGTGCGCTAAAACTTATGTATGAAGAAGCGCGATAGGTCGTGATTGCCGACTCTAGAGTCGATCGCAGACATTAGACATTGAAGCCCTGGTGTAGTCAATCACGATGGGTAATCACAGCCTGGCGCTGTCGGGCAGGCCGACAAAGGCTTCAGCAAAGAAGCCTAACTGAATCAGCCGCAGCTTGAGTCGGGTGTGGGACATGCCACCGAAACCGTCGGCATCGATGGAAAATTCACTCCCGCTAAACCCTGGCAAGGCCGGGCTGGCCAGATCGAAGCGATCACAGCCGAGTCTCTTGCCATGCAACATGGCGTATCAGATCATGCCATGCAGGATGGGCCGGTGCGGCGCATCTGCGGTGGTCGATGCGGTGAGATAGTGACAGGTCTTATGATTATGAACGAACAGGGCATTGGCAATCGCGTCACCCTGGTAGTTGGCTCGCACCAGGAAGGCATTGCCCTTACGCAACAGTGCTTCATAGCCGAGGCAGTTTTCAAATCGCTGGCTGGCAAGATTCAGCGCGGACTGCAGGAAGCCATCCGTACTCTCCCCTCGGGACAGTTCGATGTTGCTGGCAGACAGGGTTTTGAGTTGCAGATTACGCCTTCCCCAGTGAATCAGGCCACGGTAGCTCTTGCTGATGTTCCGGTCCAGGGCGTGCTCAGACAGGGAGAGATCGATCAGTTGCGCCTTCTGAACCGTGGGAGTCGCACCGCGTTCCAGCAGTACCTGTGTAATGGGTGACATCACTCCGCAACTGACTGGATCGAGGTAATCCACCGAGTGGGATTTTACTTCCTCCATCAAACGGGTGATATGTTCTTGCAACAGACAAATAGACTGAGGCTCAAAATTATTACTGGGATTCGCTATCGCGGTACAATTGACATGAGTCGATGCTTCCATTCCGAAGTACCCCATATGGGTACCGCCGCGGTCGTCCTTGTGAGTGGTCAGGCTGCAGCCAAAGACGGGCGCATCCCTGGCAATAATCAGAAACGAGCGGTCTTCAAACTCAGACTCTGTTGTTGCAAGATCCACGGGCGAGCTTGCCGCTCCCTGCTGCTGCAAATACAGGGGATTTTGCAGCGGATCATTCTCAGCCAATTCTTTCCAGAATGCCGGGAATGCCGAATCTGATGTTTCAATTATCGAATGCACAGTGCTGCCTTTATGCTCCTTATGGGCTTTCGACACACTTCTCTAAGCCAGGATTCAGTTCTGTATGCCTGAGCAGTCTAACAATTCGCTGTGGGTAACGGCGTGCCTGCATCACAGTTTTTTCAACACAAACGCCCTCTTTTTAGTTTTTGAGACCTTGCACTCAGGCTGCTGAATCGGCAATTCTAATAAGTGTAGACCCGCGTTACATTCTCGGGTTCCCGCGGAATTTGTGTGATATAGCCAGAAAGCCATTACCCGCCAACTTCCAGACTCGAAGCATCGTATTGAATGGCCAAAAAGTCGAACTATTTTCGGGTAAAACTGTGGTAGAAGTACCCGGGAATCAGCGGGGGATTTCTCTCCAGGCATTCAGAAACATTGTTATCGCTCGCGAATCCTTCAGGCGGCAGTGCGACGCGTCGCTTTGCAAGCGAGAGTGTCTTGCATGAGTAATGCCGTAGCAGGGGCTAAATGGTAAACTCCCGCTCCTTCTCAACTATTGCTCAACTGTTGCTCAACTATGGCCAGCTACCCGGAACCCCCGATATGGACTGGGATTACCCTACCCCATTCACGCATCAATTGACCGTGAGTAGAGCCAATATTGACGGTATGGGCCACGCCAATAACGCCTGTTATGTTGTGTGGTGCGAGGACTGCGCCTGGAAGCATTCCGGGGCGTGTCAATCCATCGAGCCAATTATGAGTACTTGCTGCCGAGTTTCGAGAACGACGACCTCACCATAGCGACCTGGCTAACCGGCTGTGACCGTAAACTACGCCTCGAACGAAGTTTTCAGATCGTAAACACCATCACCGAACAGACAGTCCTGCGTGGGCACTGGCTGCTGATCTGTACCGCCCTATCCACCGGCAAAGCGGTACGCTTGCCCCAGGAATTTCTGCAGGCCTACGGCGGGGCAGTCATCGCCAGTCCCTGACGCAAGCCGAAAAACCAGAGCAACCAGGCTCTGGCAATTTCACCTCTTGTTTCCTGTTTCTTGAATAAGACTTCCACATTTTTCCACGGGGACGCGGCAACTACCAAAAACAGCCTTCTAAGTGATCACTAACGGGCGTAGCCAGAAATGCCCGCACTTGGTCCTTAAAGCCCGGATTTCGAGTGAGGTCGAAGCGCGCTTCGCGAGTTTCATCTTATGGAGAAAGTAAGCTCTATTTAATTATATATAACAAATAGTTATAGTATTTTTATCAAGTGTTAATTTAATTTCAAAGCCACGTGAAACAAGTCACGGTTTCGTGCTTGTGGCGCTTAAAGATATTCTGGCTGCAGTCGTTATAAATGAGACCTGCGGTACTCAGCTATGCTCCTATTTAGCGCCTGCTCTCCGGACTGGTCATGAGGAGAGTCGTTGTCGCAATTTGCGTGACACCAAGGGAATACGGCATTTCAACAACGGAAAAGAAGTCCAGCAGAAGTGAACAGAACAGACCCCGATAGCAACCGCAACACCAGCGCAGTGAATACCGCCGGCATGGAAGGCGGCAACACCTCCACGATAGTGTCGAGTCTCTGTCGTAAACGCCGAGCCAGACAACAACACATGCAAGCTTCCAGTGAGGCCGGGATTTCAGTGCAGATTAGCGATGCCGAATGGCAGCACATCGAAGAACTCATCAGCCAGCTCCCGGAGATTGATGCCTCGCGAGTGGTGCGCCTGCACAACAGCATTATGGCTGGGGAATACGCGGTGGACAGCGAACGCCTCGCGCAGAAACTACTGACACTGGAAACGGCGCTAAACCGGTAAATCCACGTCCAGCGGCGGATTCAACTCAACCAGACGGCGCAAATCCTGCGGCCTGTCTACATCCCAGAGTGGTTCCAACAGTGTATAAGGGAGTTCGAGCTGTGCTAAGCGCTGCAACGTTTGACTCAGCACTCTCTGTGAGCCCCACTCAATTTCCAGAAACAGGCCGGGGTACGGCTGTTTCAGGCCAATCAACACATAGCCGCCGTCTTCTGCTGGCCCGATAACTACCCCATTGTCCTGCTGCAATGCCAATAACGCCCCTTCCAGGTAAGCCACGTCCATCGCCGGACAATCCGTACCTATGATCAGTACCTCGTCGACAGCACTGTTTGCCAGCACCCGCCCAGCGGTCCAGTTCATTTTCTGGCCTAAATCTTGACCTTTTTGAAGGTGAATATCTTTTTTATTACAATGGCTTATGAATGCTTCATGATCTGTGTTCGAAGATACCCATAATTCTACAGGCGCCAATTCAGCGCTACCTAGAGTAGCCAATAGGCGGTCCAGCATGGCGGTGTAAAGCAGCAGACAGCCTTCCGGCCCCAGCTTCGCTTGCAAGCGGGTTTTCACCTGCCCGGGTAGCGGTGCCCGGGCAAATACGGCGATACGTGCACAAGGATAACGATAAGCGGATTTTGCTTCGTCGGGCATCTTCAGGGGACTCTTCGAGAACGCATCAGGACCATTACTCCGGGTAGTACAGGGTGACCAGCCTTTCCGGGCTCACGCCGAAGAAGTACAGCAGCCGCAACTTCCACATCAGCAACACGGTTCTCAGCATGCCCCTCTCTTCCCAGCGCCGTGTGGATGCAATAATCGGTTGTTTGCAGACTACCGGCGTGCTGAGTTGGCGCAATCGTTTGCTCATGGCCACATCCTCCATCAGCGGCAGCTCAGGAAACCCGCCCACCTGTTCAAACAGAGGCCGGCTAAGGAACAAAGCCTGATCGCCGGTGCAGACCCGGCTGAGCCGGGCGCGGAGATTCATGAATCTCGCAATGACCCGATACGCAAAGCCTGGATGACTGAGACGCACATCGAACCAACCCCAGTGATTGGCAGTCGATCCACATAGCTGCTCAATGAACTCCATGGCGCCCTCGGGTAACTCGCTGTCCAGGTGCAGAAACAGCAGCATTTCACCGCTGGCCAGTTCGGCTCCCCGGTTCATCTGTTGGGCACGTCCTGCTCCGGCGACGACTACCCGGTCGGCCAGCGCGGTGGCAAGCTGGACCGTGTCATCGCTGCTGCCACCGTCGACCACGACCAATTCGCCGCCCCGTTGACGAATAGCCTGCAGAGCCTGTAACGCGACGCCGATAAGCGCTGCCTCGTTGAGCACGGGAAGGATTATGCTGAGCTTATTCATAGACGCACTGCGCAGCCAACAAGAATCAGTTTTCCAGCGCCCCGCCGCAGCTGCTGCCCTGGCCTGCCGCGCAACCGAAGCAGTGCTCGCCGGTAATGATGGGGTTATTCAGTAAGTCCTGGCTGAGTAAGTCAGCCAGATGGGTCTTTCTCTTGCCGTTACTTGCCAAGGGCAGCTTCAGCATCTGGTTGAAGTCGCAATCATAGACATAGCCCTGGTAGTCGATACTGAGCAAGTTCAGACACATTACCGTGTCCAGGTTCTCTGCCCGGTAGCTGTCGCGAAGAATAGCCATGTATTGCTTGTAGAGCCCTTTAGCCAGCAACATGCCACCGAAGCGGCTGATGGGCATATTGGTGATGGTGAACAGCTGATTAAACACAATGCCGTGCCGGGCTTGTAATTCCTGTTTATACTCCTGCTCCAGTTCCACCTGAGACGGAGGCAGGTTGAGCCCGTCGGGATTGAACACCAGGTTCAATTGCTTTTTCCTATCCCTGCCGTAGCCTAGCTGGTTAAGCTTTTGTAGTGCGGCAATACTCTCCCAGTACACGCCCTTGCCCCGCTGCCTCTCGACGTTTTGTTCCAGGTAACAGGGTAAGGACGCGGTTATCGTCACGTCCTCGGCGGACAAAAACTCCGCCATGTCCTCCATCCCCGGCTCGCCCAGAATGGTCAGGTTGCAGCGGTCGATCACCTCCATGCCGGTGGCCCGAGCCTGGCTCACCAACTGCCTGAAATGGGGGTTCAACTCGGGTGCGCCGCCGGTTAGATCCAGAGTCTTGATTGGGTGGGAGTCGATGTAGTCCAGCACCAACTCGACCGTCTCAGCGTCCATCTGCTCGCTTCGGGTGGGCCCGGCATCGACATGACAGTGGGTACAACTGAGATTGCACTTGTAACCGAGGTTAACCTGCAGGGTTTCCAGAGGCATCCGGTTGATGGCCGGGAATGGAAAGTCGGTCTTAATGAGCAGCGGACGGGTATCAAGCATATCGGACCAATATTATTTGTTTGTGCCTGCTTCAAGGACCAGCTTGGGAGCCATTTTATGTCAAGCAGCGCTACAATTGTACGGGTTTTAGAGTAGCCTGAGCCTGCATCGCTGGTCGGCCAAAACTGTCGACAAATGTCGCCTGAATCCACGCTAAATCAAGCTTTTAGCCAGAATGTGATCCAGTGCGCAAACACTTGATATAGCTGGGATTAAGCTTAAATTAAGGAGCAATTAGCAACAATTGTGGTCTAAGGAGATAGGAAGCGAGAAAACGGGTAGGCGAAGCAGCTACGCAGGCAGGTAGTGGAGAGTCGAAACACTGCAGAAACTTTCGCTTCAGCCGTAAGGAAAAGCTGTAATTCTGACCTTGTATTACAGGGGCTGTTGGTTTTTAATACGCGGCCGATATTAGCCCTATAGTTTCAGACTGCTATCAATGTAAGCGTTGCAAGGCACTATTCAAGCAGCATTGAGCCAGTCGGAGAGCCTCAAAGCTTGACGGCCATCAGACTCACTTATCTGCCAGAACGCAGGTGAAAGATCGAAGTGAACGAGAAGAACTTCTACATAGTAGCGATGGCTCCCAATGAGCCGAGTCTACAGGTAAAGATTTCAGGCCCCTACCTGACTGAGCAGGCTGCGCAAGCCGACCTGGCGGCCGCTATAGATGAAGCTATGGGTATCGATCCCAGCGCCAAGAATTATCAGTACAGCATCTCCCACGTGGAAAGCCGTAAGCCGGGTGTGATTCAGCACATGGCTGCCCACGCCTGACACCGCTCACCGAGCTCCAAGCAAAACAAATATCCCCAACAAAGAACACACTTATCTTATTCGTCCTATGGGTGTACACTGGTTCCTAACACACTTTATTCCGTAATAAGAGGGTAATCCCAAAACAGCAACATAGCTGTGGAATCGCACTCTATTGAAGTAAAGCGTGACCACAGCTTTCCGGTAGTGTCATAACATTGACTGTCAGGTAAGCATTTCAGCCCCTGCCTGAACCGTGCAAGACATAGGACGAAAGAGAGGTTCATGTGAAAAGACTTAGCGCACTACATCACATCAGCATAATCGAGTCCCGCGGCACCAACTGTGCCTGGGTGCGGATCAAATACGATGGCAAGAGTTTTCAGAAGTCTTTTCCTTTCAAGAAGTTTGGGGGGAAGAACAAAGCCATCGCCGCCGCCAAGAAGAAGCGGGATATCGAAGGTAAGAAGATCTACGGCGCCAACTGGCCCTATGCCAAGTTCAGCCCGCGCAAGATTTCACCACTAAATTCATCGGGCGAGATCGGCGTAAGCTACTCCGAGAAGGATCATAGTTGGGTAGCAACCTGGCAGGAAGGCAAAGGCGTTCGCCGCAAGCAGAAGAACGCCTACTTCTCCATCAACAAGTACGGCGATGACAAGGCCAAGCAATTGGCAGTCAAGGCACGACGTGGAGCGGTACGGGCTAACCGAATTCAGTAGACGGCATGGCGCGGAGCGGTAAGAGCCAATCGTATTACCTAGATAGTTTGATAGCTGCGAGTCGTTCAGGACTTCTGCTGTCGCACTGTGCCCTGCACTATCGAGATTCGCCGCTTTGGATCGACGAGTGTTATCCGGGCAGTGTCTCCAGCACCTCCAACACAAGCAATGTAAGTCTGGTCTGTCTGCTGTTATAAACTGTCAGATCTTTACCAGCTTAACCTGCAATTTACACCCCACTGCATTTGCATATTTTTGCAGCGTTGATAATGACGGAGAATGCTTTCCATTACCCAATGCTGATTCCAATCTTGTTACCGCAGGCGCTTTGGTGCCCATGCGTTGGGCAACTTCTGCCTGACTGAGACCTGCGTTCTGACGAGCTTTTAACATTTGCCTCAATAAAGCAAATTCTGGCTCCAATTCATCGTAGGCTGCTTTTACTTCAGGATTTGACAGAGCCTTCGCTCTCAGTGCTTTATGATCCACGCCTTACTACCTCACGATATCGCCGCTCAGCTTTCTGCAATTCTTTTAGGGGTGTTTTTTGAGTTTTCTTAGTAAAGGCATGCAACATGACAATGCGCTTTCTAACGAGTGTGCAATAAAAAATCCTGACGATGCCTTCCTTCCCTTTGATCCTCAATTCGAACAAGCCTCTACATAAAGCTTTAGTATGAGGCATTCCAAGATATGCGCCGAATTCAATAAGTAACTCCGATAAACGATGATATCTTGCTAGCAATCCAGGCGCTAAATTTGAGAGAAACTCCTCTACATCCGTGTAGGGATATTCAATATTCCAAGCCATGCTGCACTATCCCTGTCAGTGGCGCATAGTAACATATTTGCTATATTGAGCAAATGAACAAGATCCTGCAGACTTGGGTACTGAATAAGTCATTCATCGAATCCAACCGCCCCGGTTACTTCAAGTATAGCTTTGAAAAGGAAGAACTGCTTAACATGAAGGAGAATGACACGCTAGGTAAGGGTGTTAGTTAAGCAGAGCTGGCTGGGGTACTCCCCAGATCTGATCGACATCATGTTGGTTGGCGTAGACCAGGTTGGCATCGAAGTTCAGACGGTCGAGACCAAACACTTCGAATAAGGCTTCGAAACTGGCGACTGCTTCATCGGTATCGTTGTCGATGGCGACGATGAGATCATCCAGGCTATCGGTATCCGACAGCGCCTGGGCGGTATGCATCAAGCCGGCGTCTCGCATACCGGATATCAATATCACCTGGGTTTCGGTACTGACAGGAAAAGTGGCGAACATGCCGTAGTCTCTGAAAGGCTCCCCCTCCTCCGGCAGACCGGCATCGGATGTGTAGTACTCCTGGGTTTCGGTATTTTGCAGTTCATCATAGCTGCGACCGATAGTCAGTCCGGAACCAGCGAAGGTCATGGCAGTCAGTTTTTCCAGTGCGCTGAGATAGCCGATATACACGATGTGATTGTCACGTATGTCGGAAGTGGTGAGGTCGGACATCATGGTGATATTAACGGACTTGCCACTCTCCTGAAGTATGGGGACTATTTTTGCCAGTGCGAAGGCACTGCCTTCCGGCATGTAGCTCAGATCAAGATCGAGATAGTTCTCGGCACGCTCGATATCACTGAATTGCAGTTCTTCAAGATCGAAACGAGAGTTGACATTGAAATCCCGCACCATGCGCGCGACATTTCCATTGGCGTTTAACTCACCAAATATATAATAATCTCCCATAACAAGTAATATGGGGAGTTGGTCCGCAAGCACCGGATTCCACACGGGATGATCCGCCGCAACCTGGGAGGGTAGCCTGACCTTGCTATTGTTCACTGTCAGCATGTAGAGAAGGTTAACCGCCAGTAAAGCCAGCACCGTAATCAATAAGCCCGTGTTGAGATTAAACGGTGAATGCGTCTGATGCAGTACTTCAGGCTCGAGGGTGGGTTTCGCAATCGGTGCAACGGCAACCGTATAGCTGCCTTTGGGAATGACGATCCGGTACTCGGCGTCAGTATCATAGTTCTTGTAATAGCCACCCAGTTTCTTGCGCAGCTGATGCACATACACCCGCACGGTGGAGTCGGCCGATACGTCAAAATCATCGCCGCGACCTAACACGTCCAGGGCTATTTCGATTTCCTTGGGAGACTTTCCATCGATGGAACACTGCACCAGGTAGTTGAGCAGCGCACTGTAGTTTTTCGAGCGACCCAGCACGCCACTGGCAATTATTCGCTGACAAAGTGCGTCCAGCTCTTCGGCATTGAACACTTCGTTAACGGCGCGCAGTGATTTTGGTTCGATGGCAGTTTGATTCATCTCTTCTACTGAACCCAATCAGTTTCAAAAATAGCTTGGTTGGATTGTAGCAGTTTTGCCCCGGGCATAGAGCCCTTTGGGCGTTTATTGGTTTCCTTGTGGCTTTCTATTAGCTAGGTATCGACTGGCTATCGATTGAATAGCGACTGCCGCCTAAGCAAAATCTGCGGAGATGTGGTGCAGAGCTGGCGTTCCCTCACCTTGCCCTATTCCAGTCTTATCCAGCCTTTCGCTGGCTGTTGCGGTTGGCTAACACCTTATTTGAGCGCCGCTTCCGCATAGCGGCGGGCGCAATCCCGGATATCCGCCGGCCAGCCTGAAGTTTCCTGCTTAAACCGGCCCTCTTCCCGGGCATACAGAGCCCTGGCCGCCTCCTCGAAGCCAGGCAGATTGCCAGCCATCGAAGACATGAAGCGCTGGGCGCTGTCCTGGGCCTGCCGTACCTGATCTTCCCCGGCTCCCGCCTTACGCTCCTGGTCAACCAGGCGCCGCAACACGGCCGAAGCCCCACCTCGCTGGGCATCCAACCATTCCCAGTGTCTAGGCAGCAGAGTCACTTCCCGGCCCACCACACCCAATTTCGGTCGTCCCCTGCCTTTTCGTGGGACTACAACCCCTTCTGCGGGTTGGCTATCAGGCACTGCCCTATAGCGATTTTGTACGTCCTCCGGGCTTCCTGACAGGTCCAGGTCGATTTGCTGCCCGGTACTTCCATCAAAGAGTAAGGTTATTTCTTTATCTGTTTGATTATGTTCATTTTTCAATATAGACACAACGCTGGTAACCGATCCACGGGCAATCAGTTCCTGACCAGAAAATGCGTAAATTTCCATATGAGAGCTCATGATTTTGCCCTCCTCTAGTTCGTTAATGAATGATTAATTAAATCCGGATGATTAGCAATTATACCCGGGTATTATTAATTAGCAAGAAATAGGGGAATTTTGGAAGCATTTCGAAATGATGGCGGGAGTTTTGGGTAAGGGGTGTCGCAATGAGGGGTTGGGAGCTTGCCGGGGAAGCGGGCAGGTAGCTAAAGAGGTACAAAGCTTAGTAAGGCGGGCTGGAATGAAAAAACAGTAAGTCTAGGCCTTTACCAACAGGGACTTGAGCTTGTCATTGAACTCAATATCCCCATTCGTAGCATAGTGCTCGTGGTTAGTCTCAATATTATTAAGGTCATACAGATAGTTCACCATGGCCCCGCGGGACTGCCTGAGCCCCTTCTCGCTGAGATCGGCTCCAGTATGTAGCTGATGCACCGAGGCACCGTTACCCAGATGGAATCGGGCAACCGAATCGGCGGGGAATTTACCGCGCTTGGCTTGTATCAGGTAGTTAACGGCGAGTTTCCTGATGAGATCCCCATGTTCTTCAGCGGCTTCTTCACTAGCTGGCAGCTCATTGACCTGTTCCTTCAATTCCCCTAACTCAGGTAGCTCATCGCTTGACTCGGTATTGAGCCACTTCTGCAATCCGGGTAAGGGAGAGAGTGTCACAAAGGTCTTGATAGAAGGAAACTCACTCTGCAGTTCCTGCACCACCTGCTTGATCAGGAAGTTGCCAAAAGAAATGCTCTTCAGCCCCGGCTGGCAATTACTAATGCTATAGAAAACCGCGGTATTGTATTCGGAGGAATCAATTATTTCACTTTCTTCATCTTCCAATATCGAATTGATGGAACCCGGAACATCTTTAAGCAACGCTACTTCAACGAAGATTAAAGGTTCATCGATAAGTGCAAGATGAAAATACGCGAAACAACGACGATTTGGTGGATCAATACGACTACGCAGATCATCCCAATCCTTGATCTCATGTACCGCCTCATAACGAATAATACGTTCCAGGATTGCTGCAGAAGTTGACCAGTTGATTGTCTGCAATACAAGAAAGCCTCGTCCAAACCAGGAAGAAAATAAGCGCACAAAATCTTCGTCAACTGAGCCTAGTCCTGGATGATCATTTAACATTCCCAACAAATCAGTCCGCATAGCGACCAGATCATGGGTTGCGCCGGGTGTCTGGTTAAGACGTTTAAGCAATTCATTGCGCGCCGGCACCGTCGCTTTCGACAGTTTGTTGAGGTTGGCACTGGAAGGATCTTGCTCGTAGCTCTCGAAGGCGAGCCTTACCACCGCCTGGTTGGCATTGAAGTTTTGTTCGAGGTTTTGGAAGAATTCGAGCTTCTGATCATCTTCGAGTTCGTTGTAGTGATCAAGAAGCTGGCGGGCTGTGACAATACCCGATACTTCACCGACAGTGCCCATGAGTTTGTCCAGCAGCTCAGCGATTGACGCTTCTTCGCTGCCGGTGAAGAATAAGCTCCGCTGGCGTTTAACCAGTCCGAAGAGGAAATCTTGGAATCTGCCGAAGGCCACAACCTAGAAATCAGTTTAGTAGGTAATTTATTAAGGAACTCAAGTGTAAGCGAAATTTGTATCAGAACCCACCCTAAGTCAGTTCATGTTAGGCAATTGCTACTTTTTCAAGCTCTGCAAGCATCTGAAGAGCCAATTGTTTCCGATTAAATTGTCGTGCCGCATCCAGGCAATCACTTCTTAGTTTTCTGTATTCTGCCGTGTCTTCTTTCATCTTGATTACTGCACCAGCCATCCGTTCTGCATTCTCAGGATATATTGCTACACCCGCATGGCAATCCAGTACTAGTTGCGTTGCCTCTCCTTGCAGAATCCCTATAAGCACTGGGATCCCCATAGCAAAACTCTCAAAAATCTTACTTGGAATCACTTTACTGAATAGCGGTGTGTCTTTGAGGTGAACAACCGATGCATCGCACAAGCCCCAGATTGTCGGCTGTACCCCGTCAGCACCTATGGAACAGATATAGCACTGGTTTAAAGGAGAGTTTTTGTTCATCCTAACGTGAGGAGTTGAGATGAAACAAAAACCAGCAGAACGACCCGCATCGTCAGAACGGATCATCTGTGACATCAAGCGCAAGACGCGTAAGCAATACAGTGCGGAGGAAAAGATCCGCATTGTGCTGGATGGTTTACGCGGTGAAGGCAGTATTACCGAGCTGTGCCGCCGCGTTCACAAGGCGGCGGGAGAGCAACCCCGTTGGCAGGAACCTGCGCCGGGTGATCCTGAGTACATGGTGCCCGATATGCCCATGTCGACAGAACATGCAAAGCTGCATGGTATCTAGGCAGCCAGCGGCTTCTACGCGATGAGTGAAAATGCACTTCGCCATCATCATGGCGAGGGTATAGAAGCGCATCAAATTGCCATGGGTGAGGATAGCCCAGTCGATTCACAGCAAAATCAGGCTCAACCCATGCGCTAACAAACTCGCCCAAAGACACCTCCGGAAATCTTTTCGCAGCGTCGTGCTAAGCCACCAAAAGGGCACGCGACCGGGCGGTTGCCTCTAGTTAACGAGATTGATCTAAACCATGGTTCAGGAAAAAATCTAATATGAAGGGCCATGTGTCCTCAAGCTGATAGTCATGTCCCATATCGATTCGACAATCGAGCGCCGGTGATGTCGTGAGATCTCCTGGACAGTAGGACCGGCAATCGAAGGGCGTGGGCGACTAAAGGCGCCTAGCGGCAAAGCCGGTTTTGCAACCCTGCCTTTGAGACCATGTGCTGATCGTGGCACTGGCCGACTCGTAGAAGAAACGATCGCTTTGGTTGCTTGTAGTGGTTGGTTCCAAGTCATCCCACGGACCCGGCGGGTTAGTTAGATCTAGGGTACCCGTGATCAGCAATACCGCAGGTGTTGAAAACGCTGAGGTGCTGTCGTTATAAGACTTATGGGGCAGACCAATCAACGATGCCATCGCGGCAATCTTTTCGGAAAGAGCCGGGTTATCTGGCAGTTGCCACATCGCATTACCGCCGTTCGAACCACCAAAGACAAAAATTTTCTTAGAATCAATGCAGAGTGTGTCTTTAACTTTAGCGGTGAGTGCCAACAAAAAAGCGGTATCGGTATGCGGCAGGTTTTGGCAATGCGTCCACGAGCAGGTATTTTGAGCAATGCCCGACTGTTGGCACGATGGG
>PBYU01000028.1:0-1529 GCA_002730035.1 Gammaproteobacteria bacterium
AATCCTACTTTGGGGTCAGCGAATGCTGAAGATAATGATAAAGATAGGGACAGAACTACACCTGCCGCTATTATTAGTATTTTTTTCATTTAGACTAACTCCTTCCAAGACCGCCTCACCTGCGGTGTCTAACAATTAATAATTCACACAATTATTTAGATGAATTAGAATTGCCATAATGAACTACATTACAGCGCTTCACTTCTTTTAATTCTCTATATGGATCAATGATAACAGAACCTGGATTAAATTTATACTCTTTNGTATTATCGTGTATTAAATAAACATATGCATTTTCATCTGGCGCTTTATCATAATACACTTTTCTAAAAGCATGACGTTTCTCAATATACCATCCAACGAGCATAGAAGGACTCCCAGCTGTCTGGTCTATACCAGGTTTAAATGCTTTACCTAGTATTACCACATCCATATCATATTCTAAACATCTTCTTGCCATATTACTNGCTTGNNCTTCNCTTGCTTTCATAATAGNATCAAATAAATCATAACCTAAATTATATTTTTTATTCAATGTNCGTAAAGCAATNTTATCTCTTGGATGACAAGCACCACCATCTCCAAANCCTGCNTTCATATACCGTGGTCCCATAATTCTTTGTGTTGATTCTTTTAATGCTTTNGTNACCACATCAACATTCATATNTCCAATTTTTTCTGCGACATCTTGTATCATATTCACTAATGCAAGTTTTGTAGAGATAAAAGTATTATANAATACTTTAGTTGCTTCTATTTCTTCCCAAGTACCTCTNACCCACCTTGTGTACGGATCCTCTAAAATAGGANCATANCATTTATGCATTAATCCAACCTCCTTATTATATTCACCTGTTTCTGTACCAACCATAATCATTTCAGGATTTTTTACATCCCACTTTACCGTNCCTTGTGCAATTAAATATGGATTGTAAATAAATCTTCCATTCTTTACCAATGGTTTAATTTGTTCTCTTATCGTGCCTGGTAATACTGTGGAAATAACTGCAATCAATGTATCTTTACTGACAAAGTTATCAACACTCTTAACAGCTTGTGTAATGTATGAATAATCAAAATCTTTAGGGGGTAAATGTGAAGTAGGTTCTTTACCATCATATNNTGGNTCGTGTGGTGTTTGAACAGCAACAAAAACAATATCTTTGTCTTTACAAGTGTTCTCTAAACTGTTTATTTTTACNTTATAATCATCACCCAATGNATTTAAAATANCTNNANNNATATCATAACCNNNAACATCATGTTTTTCTGCCAAAACTTCAGCAACATCTTTTCCTAATTTACCTAATCCTATAAATCCTATTTTCATTTGTCAATCACTTTCTNTAATTTATNAGCGTCNTTTTGTCTTTNTTCANCATTATCATCAAATATGATTTTATCTTTCTGNTANAAATTACCTCGTTCTTGTGTTCTATTACGAGCATAAGTATCATCCATTTCAGNTTTACNNTTACTAAAATGCATATGTTCAACNAATATATTAGGTATATATTTTAATCTNCNTA
>PBYU01000028.1:1535-7454 GCA_002730035.1 Gammaproteobacteria bacterium
TNCCTANATNANANACCCANGTATCATTATAACCAAAATTAAATGTCCCTGCTGGTGCAAAACAATAACCTAAAGTTTCTACCCATTTTCTACTAATTATAGGAAAAGCACAATGTTTTTCTCCATTAATACCATCATCAAACCATGCACAATAAATGTCATCTTTAATTGTTGATAACTCTTTTNTTAATATANTATCCCATTCAGGCGTTCTATAAATNAAATCATCATTACCCATTATAATAACATCACCNATGGAATCTTTTGCCATAAAATTCCAACTATCNCACACAGGTATAGGATCACCAAAANTAAATTGAACTCTTGGAAACCCAGGAAATTCATCATANCAATGNTNTTGTAAAGACATATACGCACCCATTGATGGATCGTCTTTATCAACATAAAATAATAATTCAATAGTACCTATATTCTTTGTAGTTTGATATATTGATTTAATAAATCTTTGACAATTATCTGGTCTGTTTCGTGTAGGTGTTAGTATTGATATCATATTATCTGGCATANATCTTATCTTTCATCAATGTATTCCTTATATATTCTTTACCTTTAGGTCCTGTCCAATGTATAATTCTTTTAGTAGAACTATCATTACCTCTTACAAGTGATAATCTTAACCATTGATANTCTTGTGGCAATTCTTGTATGTCTTCATGTGGTTTAACACCAACCATCAAATATAATCCTTCTTGGTCACCTCGAATATTATCTGCTTCTTTTATTAANNNNTTATGCCATTCTNNTAATAATTTAGGTCTGTCATTTACAACAATTACACCTGACGCCCACCAGTTTTCTCTTATCCAATCTCTAGTTAATCCTATCATACCTGTTGGTACTAAATCCCATATGTCTTCACAAGGTGCTACCACTTCACAATCTATATCTAACCANGCAACTGACTTATCTTTCAATTCTAAAATNGAACCTGGTTTATNAAACCATGCACATTTNGAGTGTATCATAGGTCCTATTGTTTCGTCTACATTNTGTTTNCACCATTCAAAATTCCAGTATGCTGACATACCAAAATTTGCTATAACTATTCTACTGTTAGGATTNTGTTTACGGACATTATCTACCCACCAAGGTAATAANTCTTCATAATTTGAATCTACACCTGTTAAAAAAGTNCCCATTTCAGGTATATAGTATAAGTTGCNTAAGCATAGTGTGTAATNGTATAAAATAATNTGCATCCACTATAGCTAATTTTTTATGTTTATTTTTTTTAATAACTACAAGAGGTTCATATGATTTTGCATTTTCAGTAGCCTGTTTATATGCCTCCCAAATATTAACTTTCTCTTGATTCTTACATTCAATACTATATGGAAATTTTTCTCTNGCTGCTCTAGCCATAATTAAATCTTCACCACCAGCACCCATAGAGCGATTTTCTATATCCTCTGGATGTATNTTTAGTGTTTCAATTAAAATTGTTCTAACTTCTTGTTGTAATCGTCTACCTTTTGCTTTNGCACTACTCGTCTTCATCTTCATCAATTTCCCATTCTCCGTCATTATGTAAAGGATTGCCACAATAGGGGCAAAACTTTATAGGTAATTCATCTTCACATTTAATTTTAAATTTAGCTTCACATTCCTCACACATTATCATAATTTAAATCCAGTAAAACTATCNTCTTTAACATCTTGTTTAATTCCACCAACAACATAACTTTCTATCTCCGTTTCCTGTGGTGCATTTTGAAGGCTTTTACTTGTTAACCAATGTTGCGTCCAAGGTAATGGATTTTGATTTGCTGGTTGGTCGTATTGTGGTTTCAATCCAATCGCTCTCATTCTTTTATTAGCAATCCATTCAACATAATATGATAAAAGTTTATCATTTAAACCAATCATAGAACCTTCCTTAAACAAATATTTAGCCCAATCCTTTTCTTGTTCAACTGCTACATTATACATATCATAAACTTCCTGTTCAGAATCTTTTATGACTTGTACCATCTCCTTGTCATTTTCCTTCAATCTGTAGTTATTTATAATGTTCTGCGACATCGCTAAGTGTAAATTTTCATCCCTTGCGATTAAGGAAACAATCTTTGCACTTCCTTCCATCAGTTTCAGTTCACCAAAGGCAAATGTACAGGCAAATGAAACATAGAAACGAATGCCTTCCAGTATATTGATGTTCACCAAAGTCAAATACAAAAGTTTCTTCAATTCTTTTCTATCACCCTCTTGTAATAATGTATACCTGTTAGCATAATCTATGAACTTGTCATATGATTCCGTCACCGTTTTTGCTCGTTCCATTATTTCTTTTGTTGTAATGATTGTATCCAACACTTCTGTTGGATTAGGATAAACATTTTTCATTATGTAAGTATAAGAGCGACTATGTATTGTTTCATTAGCATCCCACATAACTATCAAGCACTCCAGTTCAGGCAAACTGCAATAAGGTAAAAGTGCCAGACACGGTCCACGACCTTGAACACTATCTAACAATGTCTGATATTTCAGATTTGATGTGAATATGTGTTCGTGTTCTGGACTTAATGTCAGAAAATCATTCCTGTCCTTCTGTAGAGAAACTTCTTCTGGACGCCAAAAGAAACCCAATTGTTGTTGAGTTAATTTTTCAAAAATTGGATATTTTTGTTGGTCATATCGTTGTGTGTTTGGTTCNTCACCAAAAAACATTGGTTGCTTTAACCAATTTACTTTCTTTATATTAAATACTTTAGTCATTGTTTCTTTTCCTTATTAAATTGCACACGCTTCACATTCTTCTTCACTTTGTAATGTTGCTGGTTCCACTTCTGGTTCATCTGTAAATCCCATACTGTGTGCTGGTTCATCTTCATCTTTCTTACTATCATATGTGTTTTGATAATAGGATGTTTTCCATCCTAATTTATAGGTTGTTAATAAATCATTTGCCATAACTGACAATGGGACTTCATTGTTTTCATAATGTTCAGGATTATAACTCCAATTACCAGAAATTGCTTGGTCAAAATATTTTTGCATAACAGAAATTATGTTTATATATCCTTCATTNGACTTCATATCCCACAATAAAGTGTAATTGTTTTTCAAATAAGGATAACCTGGCACTATTTGCTTGAGTGGTCCTTTTTTTGATTTTTTGATTGAGAGNTANTCCCTNGGCGGTTCAACACCGTTCGTAGCATTNGANACAATCGAACTACTTTCGCTCGGCATTTGAGTAGAGAGGGTACTGTGTCGGAGNCCGTTNTNTTTGATATNNTTTCGTAAANTAGTCCAATCNTANGATANTTTCCTTTTAACTATTCCATCAACATCTTTTTTGTAAGTATCAATAGGTAATATTCCATCTGCATATTTAGTCCTATGAAAATAATCACACGNACCNTTTTCTATTGCTAATNNATTACTTGCTTTCAANANNTAATACTGGAATGCTTCTGTAATCTCATCTACAACTTTTAATGCTTCTTTGTCATCATACTTAACTTTGTTCTTTGCTAAATAATGTGCAAGACCTATGTAACCTATACCTAATGACCGTCTTGCTTTTGTTGATTTTTCAGCTGCCAAAACAGGATAATTCTGCAAATCAATTAATTCTTCNAATGCTCTAACAGATAAATCACATAATACCTCTAATTCTTCTTTATCCTTTATTACACCTAAATTAATNGCAGATAAGATACATAATGCAATCTCACCTTCACCATCAATGTGTTGTAAAGGATCCGTAGGTAATGTAATCTCCTGACATAAATTAGACATCCTAATCATATCTTTAAAAGAACTATGGGTATTACAATGGTCAATATTCATAATATAGATACGACCAGTTTCTGCTCGTTCTTTCAATATTGACATAAACAAGTCTTGTGCTCTCACTTTTCTTTTATTGATAGATGTTTTTCTTTCATATTCTTCATAAAGTTTATCAAACTTATCTGTACCAAATGCTTCATATAAACCAGGTACTTCGTGTGGAGAAAATAAAGTTATATCACCATTATTAATAAATCGTTCATAAAAAAGTTTTGATAACTGTATTGAATAATCTAATTTACGAGCACGGTTGTCCTCCGTACCCTTATTATTTTTCAGAACAATAATGTCCTCTATTTCTTGGTGCCAAATTGGAAAGTGTGCTGTCGCTGATCCTCCTCGGACTCCGTTTTGGGTGCAACACTTGACGGTTGCTTCAAACTTTTTGAGGAAAGGAATGACACCAGTATGCTGGACTTCTCCACCCCGTATTTTACTATTGATTCCACGGATCCTCCCAGCGTTAATACCAATCCCTGCCCTTTGGGCAACATAACGTCCAATAGCCATATCACTACTAAAAATACTAGGTAAAGTATCGTCACTATCGACCAAAACACAACTAGCAAATTGACGTAAAGGAGTCCTAACGCCAGCCATAACAGGTGTTGGGATATTAATGTAATGGGTTGAAATCGCATTATAATATTTTTTAACATAATTCATCCGCCTTTCTTTAGGATAATTTCTGAATAAAGTAGCCGCAATCATCATATACATAAATTGCGGTGTTTCGTATATAGCACCATTTGAACGGTCTTGTACCAGATATTTGTCAATAACCTGTCGCATACCTGCATATGAAAAAAGATAATCTCTTTCATGTTTAATGAGACCGTTCATTTGGTCTAATTCATTTTCATCATACCATTTAATTATTTCCTTATCATACACACTCAACTTAATACATTTTTGTATATGTTCTTTAAAATGTGGATGTGTCCATAGTCTATGGTGGAGAGATTTTCGGAGACTAAAAAGAAGTAATCGAGCTGCAACATATTGATAATTAGGATTCTCTAGTGTAATTAAATCATTCGCTGATTTAATTAATATCTGTTGTATTTCGTCTGTAGTAATGCCATCATAAAATTGCAAATCACTATTCATTTCAACTTGGGATTCTGATACGCCAGATAAATCTTCGCAAGCAAATCCTACCATTTTATGGATCTTGTCAATATTAAGAGGTTCTGTCCCTCTTCCGTTTCGTTTCTTTACGCTAATAGATGTTTGGGACAATTAGACCTCCTTATAATCATTTAATTGTTGTTGTGCTGATAATTTTGAAAATGTATTACTATCTATAAGGCTTTGTATCTCTGGTGAACTGTAACCAGATAATATTAACTCATTGATATCTTTTTCTTTTATTGTTTTCGGCCATATACATACATTATAATTTTTTGAAATTAATTTTTCAACTTTATCAATCACTACTTTATTTCTTGGTTCATTGTCAAAGATATACACAGCTTGATTCTTTAATTTAGGAATTTCTAAATCAGCGCCTGCAACTGCAATGGCATTTGGTAAAAATAAACTGTCAATAGGTCCTTCAACAACATAAATCTTCTTTGTTACATCTAATCTATCAAGTCCGTATATTCTCTTTTTGTTCTCATCTAATTTTATTGTAATATATTTTGGTTGTTCATCTCCAAAAGCACGGCCTTGAAAAGCAAATACTTTCTTATTTATATCAAAAAACGGTATTACTATTCTAGGATAATCTTTAGTTATATTTGGAAACTTATTAGGTATAAGAGTATTAACCCAAGTCATAAATTTAGGGCAAAAATATAAACTACTAAAATGTTCTTTTGGAATTTTTCTTTTTGTAAGATATGTATATGAAGGATGGTCTTGCAACTTATCAAAACTTATTAAACCTCTCAATACTTTATCATCAAACTTAACTGGTTTAAATTTAAACTCTGGTTCTTTCGTTGAATGAGTATTACCACTTTTATACTTATCAACTATCCATTGCTTATATGATTGTGGGTCCACATATTCTATTAATTTACCAACAGTTGTGCCCTTACCACAATTATGGCATTTATAAAACATATCGTTTTTAACTCGATATACAAA